>NZ_JAJCHK010000001.1:0-618161 GCF_020554465.1 Enterocloster sp. 210928-DFI.2.20 | reverse complement strand
AAAGTTCAATGCCAGAGTTTTGCTGGCATGATCACTCAAGATTCCGAGAGATCATTAATGATCCGTACCTTCTCAGGGTTGATTCCAATTTCCGAACACAGTTCCAGTATTTCATGCGGCACGATTACCCCGGCCCGGGCCGGAAGAATGGTAATCCTCCTATCCTCGCACACAACCTCCAGGTCCTCATCCGGCTGGATACCGGCTTCCTCTAACAGTTCCTCCGGAACCGTCAGATGCGTTCCATCCTCATACAGCTGGTCCGGCGTCAGTTCCCCCACCTCCAACGGGCTTACGAACACCTCCGGCCCGCCGCCATATTCTTTTGCCAGATATGTGACATAGACCGTTCCATCTGCATTTGTGCCAATCGCTTCCAACACTTCTGCCGGTATTATCACTCTCCCGTCTTCCTCTGGCCTCATATTTAATTCTTTTAACCGCATGTTCCTCCTTCCTTACGAATAAAATCCGTATACATCCGACAGCTCTATCTGTTCCGGCAATTCCCTGCTCCTACACGCTGTATCATAGTTTGATATGAACACCTCCGCATACTCCTCCCTCTGGTTATACCTCTGTGCCAGGTTATTCAGCCGTTTGACAGTCTCAATCTGATATCCTTCATACAGTCCACGGATATAGGCACAGTCGTTATAGGATAACAGCCATTTTCCCTGAATACCCCCAAGCACGTCACGGAGCCGCACATGGTCCTCCCGGCGGAACACCACTTCGTAATGTCCCTCTGTTTTGTAATAGGGCGGGTCACAATAAAAAAAGGCATCCTCCCGGTCATACTGCCGTATAAGTGCCTCAAAATCCTTGTTTTCCACCACGGTCCCGGCTAACCTCCTGCTTCCCTCCCAGAGCAGCCCGAATGTTCTGCGAATATCGAAGGGCTGACTCCCATAGGAAGTGCAGCTGCTTCCGTAGCTATATCGGATTAACTGATAAAAGCAGGCAGCCCGTTTTACATCATACATCCTTGCACGTTCCTCCAGGATAGGCCGGATATCTCCACACGCCTCTGGTGTCAGACATTGTTCTGCCAGATGTCCCTCCTCCTGATACCATGGACCTGGAGCCATGAATTCCTCCCGATTCAGAAATCTCTTCAGATAGTCGAACTCCTCCCTTCCATTCAACGGAAAGAATCCTAATTCCTGAATCAATGCCAGGGGCCTGTCCCGCACACACCGGAACAGGTTGGTCAGGTCAGAGTTATAATCATTGTATACTTCCATCCCGTCCGGCGGCTTTCCGAACAGAACCCAGCCTCCCCCGCCAAACACCTCGATATAACGTCCATAGGATAAGGGGAACCGCTGGTAAATCAGTTCCCTGAGGGCTTTCTTTCCTCCAATCCAACTGATAATGCTGTTCAATGGGGCATCACCTCCCTACACCATACCGACCTGTTCCATACGCCTCAGGCCATGTTCCCGCAGAAGGCATCCGGTCAGGAGGACGGCAAACAATCCCTGGTCCACCAGGCTGCGGTCCGTCAGGTCCGATACCTTCACACATCCTGTCCGGTAATACAGGTCCTTGGCCAGATGAAACAGGATGTATCCTTTGACGTTGATGCCTCCAAGCTGTATATCCGGAAAGATTACCTGTGACATAGTAATGGCATCCCGTGCCTTATCCCAGAGATATCCGTCAGCGGCCAACAGATAAAGGGCGCAGGAATAGGATGCCTTTTGGTCCAGAGCAAGAATCTGTCTATGCCCCATGAGACCTCTGTATCGTTCCTCATGTTCCCGGTTTCGATAGACAGGGCCGTCCATACATGACTTTGTTTCCTCTACCCGCTCTATAAACTGGCTGTCGGGAATCCGTAACCGCAGTTCCTTTACCATCTTCTGGTATCCTGAAATCTTTGTGTCTTTGCAAAAAAAACAGGAGATCGCCATTTCCTGTCCCTTCCTGTCCGGAAGACAGGGATTCCCCTCCTGCATCAACACTTCGAATGCCTCTAAACTGCTGCCTGATAAAAAACGTCCTACTGGCATTTCATTTACCTCTCTTTCCTCTGTCCTTACATGTTTTGTGAACATTCGTTTTTCTCATTCTTTGAGGACCATCTTCTTTACTGCACAGGTCCCTGGGGTCCCATCTGACTGTTCTGTCCTGTTTCCAGTAGTTGTGCCCCCTGGAAAAAATAATGGACCAGACATCTCATATCCTCAAACCCTCTTGTTTCCGGCATGCAGACCGTGATAACCACTGCATCTATGATGCTTCGTCCGTCCCAGATCCTGGAAAATTCACGGCTTTCCCCCCAGTAACCATCTCCTTCTGTATTGAATTCCTCATATCGGCCATCCGCTTCAAATAAATAGGTCACTGTATCAACTCCAATCTCTTTCTGCTCTACCTCCTGTCCCTTATAACAATAGCCATCCATGTAGGTGCTGATGGTTCGTTCCGGGGCCATATAGAGGGTCATGGTATCCAACATTTCTCCCGGCAGGTCCTCAATCGGTTGTTCCTGCAGGACGACCCGTGCCACAAAATTTTTAGGCACCTTACAATTCACCGCCAGACGGTCAAGTTTTTGGCCCTCAAAACGTTCAAAATACATGGGATCACCGAACCGTATATGCGTTGGACAGTCCACTACATAAATTTCTTTCTTCACAATTTCCTCCTTTAAGGCCGCATATATTACATCCACGTACTTCCGTCACTCCGACTTCTCATTCTCTGCCCTCCACAGCTCCAAATCGGACAGGCTGATTTGTCCTTCCGTGTTCTTATCCTCCATCCACCAGGCAAAGACATCCTCTGCATCCTTCCATCGGGTTGTTATCCCCTGCTCCTGAATAGATGTCAGCATCACGCCGAATGCCCGTAGATAGGCCCTCTGGTAGCTGGGAAAAATGCGGAATTCGGTCCAACGGTTCTTTGCCGCCATGGGGCAGCCAATGCACCCAACCCGGTGAAATCCCCATTCATACAGCGGGTTTACCGGAATACGCTCGGACTGGATATAGTCCCATATATCCCGATCCAGCCAGTCCACAATAGGATTGCAAATCCGTTTTCCTTTTATGGCGCATGTCTCAAATAACATACGCTCATCGACATTGTCATTGTTAAGAATAATCTTCTTGTTCTTATCTCTTGTGTAGTTCTCAAAAACACCACGATTATTCCTGCGTTTCTGACTTTCCGCCCATCGTACCCCGGTCGTTATAAACCGGTCCTGACAGGAATTTTCCTTCAGTATCTCACAGCAATAACGCTGCAGCCTTGTAGGTGGGAACCGTTTCATGGGAATCAGGGACCACATGGACACGCGCTGACCTTTGTAATACGGATAGTGAATGCTGCACGGGATTCCCTTGCTTTCATATTCCCTGAATATCTGCCGTACATAATAAATTGTCTGTGGTGCGTCGGCAGTAGTCAGATTATGGTGAAGCTCAAAGGGTATGCCAGCTCTCCTCACAATCTCCCTGCAAACAGCACTGTCTTTCCCTCCACTGTCCGTAACTACTAAGGGACGGCCATATATCCGCAAAGACATTTCAGATGCTGTTTTTACTCTTTCTATCGCTTTCTGCTCTAAATCCATTCAAAAAAGAGTCAGATATCTTTTCCCGGCCGGAACTCTGCCTCCTTCCTTTTCGCTATCTTGCAAGAGAAAGAAAAAAGACACTGACTCTCATCAGTATCTTCGTATCAGATCTGCTCTTTTCTATTTACACTGCAACCACCCTCGCCTTCCTTCCAACACAATTTCATTGCCCCGCTCTCAATTCACAGGTTCATTTTAGGAACCTGTACAGGGTCTTATCTTAAAAATGTGGCGTTGCCCTCATATCCGCTAATTTCATATAGAAATTCATTGAGCACACCGAAAGCGGACATAAAAACAGAGGCGTCATGACATATTCTTTATGTATGCCACAACAGCCTCTATATCATTTAGCACTTATAATTTACCCCGGCCTTCTGCGCCTGGCTCATCTGAGCCTTCCGGTCTATCAAATACACCTTATTCCCCTTCTTGAACATTGCCCCTGTCTGCTTAAACCAGAAGGGTACATCATATTCCACACATTGCTCCATGGAATCAAGTATCCAGGAGAAGTCACAGACTCTTGCGTCCGGCCCGGACTCTCCACCACAGGTAACACCTTCTATCTTCCCTGTGGCCAAATATTTCCGGATATCGATCTGCTCCAGCATTGGCTCATGAATCACAGTCCGGTGTTTGATTGGCAATTCCAGAAAAACAGGCAGGCGGTAGTCAGCCTGATTCTGATTCTCACAGGTACAGCAGATGGTCACATTTTCATACCCGCTTCCCCAGTCCCCCGGTAATTCCACCTCAAACCGGTGGATGCGTTTGGTAATAATAACAAAATGCAGATCGCTGCGCCTACGAATGATATTCCATGCTTCCGCACGCCATACATCTGCCTCATCCAGAAAAAAATCAGAGGTCATGCAGGTATACACACTCTCACCATCTGGCTGCAGCTTGTAGTCACCCTTGCGGTTACATTTAACCGGCATATCAAATTTAGAAGTACGGGTTACAACACTGCTATCCTTACCAAATTCAGCATCTCTCCGATAAACATAGCAATTCGTACAGCCTGGGCTGATTTTTTTACATCCATGCCATGGATTCCAGGTTGACATATCACCACCTCCGGTTTTCACTACCAAACAGGCCAGAAGAGCCCTTTCTCGTAAATTAAGCTCTTATTTCCCACTCTCATAGACCATCAGACATTCTCTCTCGCCGGTATCTTTTTCTGTCATTCGCTCCCGGACCGTGAACCCTTCTTTCAGGTAAAAGGCCATTGCCCCTGTATTCTTATCGAACACATGCAAGGACAACCGCTTCTTCTTTTTCACCGTTTCAATTAGCTGATGGCCAATTCCCTGCCCCTTGTGTCCTGCCGCTACAAAAATACCGGCAATATATTCCGCGTCCATTCCGATGAAACCCAGAATTTCTCCCTCCTCCTCGTACACATATACCTCCGCATTGGGCAGTACCGATTTTACGGAATCGAAATTCTTCTTCCAATACTCGGCGTCTATAAAAGAATGGGCTTCCAGATTTCCCTGGAGCCATATATCCATAATCTTATCTAAATCCTGAAATTCAAATAATCGAATCATCTCTCCGCCTCCTTGCCTCTCTATTATATCGGACCAGCATCTATTGTGCAAGTGCCAATAGAACATTTGTTTGTTTTCATCGAATCACATCGTTCTATATGACAGAACGGTTGGTTACTATATAATTACCGAAGCCCGGCCGCCGTTATGATGAGCCAGGATATCTTTCTACAGTCCTGCTCTAGCACCTACTATCTCATTAATATATCACCTAATCCAAGCTCCTCATTCTCCTGAACAGGGGTATCCAAACGCCGCTCTGACTGCTGATGTTCCTCCATCTTTTGTACAGGCCCTCCATCAAGAAAACCGCCTAATGTGTTTGCAACATAATCAGACAACCATGTGCCTCCAAATGTCTCATGACTACGAAGCCTCCATATAGCCAGCTTTCCGAAATCGAGTTTCACATCCTCAAATGGAAACAGCAGGTTGGTTGAGCCCTCATGGAAAAATGACCTCACATCTCCAAACTTTGTCCCTCCCAGTAAGATATCTTCCTGTGTCAATAATTCATTAATCCCATTCACCCATTCCTGTATATCTCCTCCACAGCCCTGCAAAATCATCCCCTCCTTGTGTTTCATCTGACGCAACTCATTTATTGTGATCTCCATGAAACTCCTCCTTCTACTTTTATGACAGCTCAATTCTTCCATATTTCCCTACAGCTATCGTTCTATATAACCCTCAACATGACAGACCGCGGAGCTCATCCGTTCTATCGTCTTCTGTTCTAAATCCAATCGCCAGAGAGTCAGATATCTCTTATCCCGGTCGGGATCCTGCCTCCTTCCTCTGGCTTCCTACAGGAGAGTGATTTGTATAAAAAGGGGGACCTCCTTTATCTATCTTATATAAACGGTTCTATCCTCCCTGTTTCCTGTTCTGGAAGGTCTGGCCTCTTTAATTCTTCTTCCGTCATGATGCACAGCGCAGTCCCATAGTCCTCATCCCATAGTCCGATATGCATTTCCCCCCTCTCCGTAAGGATGGGATATTCGAGGAGGGACAGTCCCCATCCCTCCTTCATTTGACGCAGCCAGTCCCTCTTCAGTTCCTCTTGTTCTGCTTCTGTCAATGTTCCTATTGTCCTTACCTCAAGGGCACACCACAATTGCCCGCCATATGCTTCGATCTCCGGAACCATACATTCAACCTTTGCACGTAGCAGCTGATGATTCAGGAAAGCTCCCATACAATCTTCGTCGGATGGCAGATGCCGTTTGAATACAGTCTCAATGGCAGTCTTTTGTTTGATTAAACGTTCACCTGATAATATCTCCGGCATGAAACCATCTCGGTTATTCCAGAACATTGAGACTGTCAGGGGGCTATAGAGCCGGATGGTCCTGTTCTCTGACAGACGGCGGCTGTAATCCCTGGTTGGATGAAATACATGGCCTGTGAATGTGGTTACCATGTATCGGTCCGGAAAGGATTCCATATATTCCTCATAACGGCAGAACGGTTTCAGCTCCTCTGGCAGGACTATCCTGAAATACTGTAGAGCCAACATTCTCGCCATCGTCTTACGGCCCATCTTATCAGAAGGAACATACACGTAGTTTTCATAGTCTTGGATAATATCACATGCTTCCCCTATGGTTTCCGGCAATCCAGCTTCCAGAATAGCATAGAGTTTTTCCTTCTCCAGTATCCCTCTTCGGGCGACTTCCCTGTCGATTACATCGGCTACCCGGTCTAGTTCAGATAACGTAATTCCTGGTGGAAGATAACACGAAAGTTCCCCCAGATAACCACTGGTGTGCTGTATGGCATAGGCGTCCCATTTTTTCACTGCCGGACAGGCTTTCTTCTGTTCTGTAAGCGGAAGTTGGAATATTTCTTTATTCCAGTTCTCATCTGTCATATGGACAGAAAGAAAACATCCTTTGTAAGAGTCATACCCTTGTTCCTTACTCCTACACGGGGCAGTCTGTTTTTTAATCACATAACCCATGGGGGTCATACAGCCTTTCGTGCTTACATATTCCCTTCCAATGGATTCAAAGTCCAGAAACGGCTCAATTCTCTTGTCTATCTGTATTCCTCGCTTTTCCAACTCCAGACGCCCGGCCGCTTCCCAGTTTTTCATGCGGTCATCCAGGATGTAACGGTCCAGGTTCTTTGCCACGTCCATTACCGTTTCGATTGAGTCCGGATGGTCCCACATAAGCGCTGCACCGAATCTTTCCTTCTCATCTTTCTCCCACACGGCCATCTCCCGAGTAAGCTCATTGAGCAATTCCAAATGTCCATTCTTAAATACCGTACAATCTTCCAGGCATTCTGCCAACGATGGCACGTCCGATTCCACCCCGGCGATAAACGGTATCATACTAGAAGAATGCATCCCTTTCAGCTCCATGTATATCCGTTCTATCTCATCCTGACTGGCGGGCAGGTCCATCCATACCCCCTGACTGATATTCTCTCTCTTGATATATATTCGCATCTTACATCTCCAAATAAAAAGAGACCTCCATAAAGGCGGCCCTACAACTATTCTAATCTATCACACCAGTATCGCGATTCTTAAACTCAAACTCATTGCATCACCATGTCTGATACTGACCTGGCTGATTCCCACACAAACGTCTGCTCATTTCTGGAGGCGACACCATAGGGAGTCATAGCAGCACCTTTCTTCAGCATATAACGCTCCCCATAACCCCTGAAATCAAAATAAGCGAAGGAAGGATCATCTGTATCAATACCTGCTTTCTGAAAGACCTGTTCCGCATAGCATTCTAATGAAATGATAGATGGGTCCAACTCATAACAGTTCAAATTGTTTGCAATATTCAAATTCAACTCCAGGTCATTACTTTGTTCAAATTCCAATACTGCCTTATATTTTATCAGTGTTTCCCCATCAGGAAATGTCTGGATCCGCTCTGCCAGGATATTTAACTCATTGATGTCCGTATCACTGGCAATCTGATAATTAAATAGTGGAACAATACTCTTTACTTCAGTAATAATGCAGGAATTCAACGAAGAGACCTCCAGCCGTTTGAGAGCCTGGTCTATTTCCATTTCTCCTGCGGGTAAATCCAACCATACGCCAGTATGTTTCTCTGGATTACAATCCAGGGAATTCAACCGCAAGGAGATAACCCCCTCATGGATGTCTGGATATTCCGGAAGGTGTATCCCATCATATGTCTCTGTCCATATGTCAGATCCAAAGAATAGGTAGCCTTTCGTAGTGAACACTCCCTTATCACTTTTCCGGAGTGCCCGCCCTACTTTTTCTTCATCCAACATCTCCAATACTTCATCGGATGCTTCCTGAATCACATCCAATAACTCTCCCATCAGGCATAGTTCCCCCAGCATGTTATCATTCAGGATATCTGGTTGGAATACAAATGAGTCCAGGTTATAACAGATATTGATTAATTCCTTCATATCAATTCTGTTCCCATCTTCCTGGCGTAGTTTAATGGCTCCTTCGTAAGTATTGAGTTGTGCTTCATTCATCTGGCTCAGCTTATAGGCCAGTAGGTTTACTTCTTCTAGCTTCTTTTCCCCGCATGCTTCCAATACATTGTCAAGAAACTGCGGCCAGTCCTCAAACCACTTCAGAGCTATTTCTTTCTCGGAAGGTGTATGTGCACACGCCAGAGCATCCGCAATCCCTGCCTTGCCTGCTGGAAGCTTCAGGACTGCACCTGTGTATCCCCGCTGTCCGATGTATTGATTTGCCATGATTGTTACCTGCATTTTTGTTTTATACCTCCAAAAAAAAGAACCACCACAAAGGCGGTTCACCACATATTTCATTTATCTTCATACTCCTGCATCTTCAGTCTCACACTATATCGGACATTGTTTTATACTCCCTCCTACTTTTTTCTAACCTATTGTTTCAATCTATAAATACCCCATCACCCCTCTTGTTATTTGTAAATCGATTTCTTGCAGTGTTCAATTCTCTTAAATTGGACCTTACTATAATTTCGTAATGTATTCTTTGCCCTGCATATTCAGAAAAGGGTTCTTCACTCTTTTTTACGAACTGAAAGCCTGCACTTTCATAGGTATGCTGCGCAGGAACGCAAACCTGATTCGTCCAAACGACTATCTTTTGGGCCCCTTGCGCAATAATGCGCTGAACGGCCTCCCGCATCTGTCGTTTTCCATAACCATTTCCTTTGTATTTCGTCAAAATACAGTTGTGTCCGATTTCTGTTGATTCAGGTAGATTGGTCGGATTCCAGGAAACAAACCCGATAGGTTTTCCTTCTGAGACTGTCATAAAGCCGCTAAAATCAGCAATATGGGGATTATCATAAAAAAAATCATCAAATTCTTGCCATTGGTCATGCCAACTACGTTCAAATTTCGGTTCAAAAGCATAGCCGTCTTTTAGAAGAGTTGCAAGTGTTCCACGAGGAAAATCTGTTATCCTTTTAAATTCAATCTCCATTTTCTCCTCCACAATTTCGATTTATCAGCCCAGTAAACCTGAAATGTTTTAATCAACAACAATTTTGACAGGAGAACACGTTCCACGATTGCACTTACTTTCAGAAACACTACAAGCGGCAACTCCCAGTGTAATATCCATCAGTGCTTTTAATACAATTTTGTCACCCGCTTTAGAAACTGGTTCTTCCACTGAAATACTGCCATTGGTGTTGATTTTCGTGTGCATGAATAAGTTGACAGGTACGATAACGGCACGTTGTTCATCAAGCACCCTATTGATATTATCAAAGCAGTTTGGATGTTCTTCGCCGTTATGGTAGAAGAAGTCATACATTTCTGGCCGGCAACATGGGTGGAGCAAATCATGTTCTCCCACATCATCCGTAAGCACTTTTATCATGGGGCGGTATAGGTTTGTATAAATAATATCTCCAACATTTAATTTCAAAGATTCGTTACAGTCAATCGTCACTCCAGTTGAAAGAAATTCATTTACATTTCCATTCACTTCGGCAAAAAAATCTACCACTTGCCCGCCTTCAATATCAATCACTGTAATACTTTGACCTTGCTTAACATCAATTTTCATTCCCGAACACGCCGGAATTATATACTCTCTACTCAATGTATTTGCCTCCCCATTTCCGATTTAGGTAAATTATATCACATAGAACTTTCTCCGTCATGACATTCATACATTCATCAGTCTTACATCTAAAATTCATTGACATACATAACATCACTCATCCACTACGATGCTTATTTTTAGAATTGTGATTTTTGTAGTTTAGTCATATTCCATCCTCCTTAATTATTAAACCTTAATAGTGTATGTATCAGTTTGTAAACTAATATTAATGAATCTGCTACTATCATTTCGTATTTCTATATTTTATAATTAAAATAACTTCTATGCTGAAAGGTGGGCGCTCGATATGAAATACCAGCTACAATTTCACTATCTATTTGGGGGATGGATTATATTAGCCACTATCCTGTTTGCCATAAATGAAGTGTTCATCAATAGTTCAATATTTAGTATACTTATCAAGGCAAGCTTGGGAATTATCCTTATTATTTATCCGATTTATCCTAAACGTTTTGAATCCTTTTGGGAGAAAAACACTTGTAGAAACATAATTCGTCTACTGGCAACATTAGAAATCCTGGCTTCTACACTAGTTCTTAATAAATTCTAAATTCCTTGTATGTAATACTCACTCTCCGACACTATATTATTGTTGGCTTTAGACTTACATGCTCCATATGCCCGGTCTTTACAAAGGAAAGAAAAGCTACTGCAATTTAGTCCATAATCATAAATGCAGTTGTCACATAAGCACTCTTTACATTTATTTTCGTCAAACATGTTATTCTCTTCTCTTAAATGCTAAATTAAATAACTGGCCCACGCATACTGTGTATTATCTTCTATGGCCCAATAATATCTCCCATAGGAAGAATCATCACCTTGCTGATGCTGATCACAGTATTCGTTTTCTTCTTGCTCCTTTGGTTCTTGTGTTACGCCAAAACCAGATAAGCAACCGTCATCCATATCTGCGTTTTCTGAATCCCCCAGCTCTAAGTCCTCATATAGTTTATCTGTTTTTTCTTTTAACTTCTCGTATTCAGCTACTTTCCGTCCTATTTCTTTCGGTATTTTCAAGTTCTGTTTACCCCTTAAATGTCACTATCATATTCCGCAACGCTTCCAGGTCATTCTATTTTAAGAATGGAAGGAGTTATTGTCCCTAAGTAGTTTTCTACTCCGGGCAGGAAGTGTTGGATAATCCTTCCTGCCCTGCTCCCATTTGATAAGGGAGCGCTTTGACACTCCGGCGTACTTCGCCAGCTTTGCATGGGATAGCCCCTGCTGTTTACGCTGCTCCTTTAAATACTCTCCGACTTTCATATGTACACGCTCCTATATTGTATCTGTTCTCTTACGACTATCATAAATGCCAATTTTGAAGAATTTCCACCTTTATATCAGCTTCTATCCAGATGATATCAATAAAACCGCTATTTTCAGAGTTCAAAAACACATCTATTTTTCGTCAATTCAAGGCCATTTTACACTTCAAAGCCATGGGAAGTTGTCGTTTCAATGATAAATAAAAATTTTGTAAGATAAACTTAACCTTCTGCACACCATATTTCTCCATTTTATATTTTATAATAAAAATATATTAACCACACGTTCTGAAAGTATTACTATAACTAAATATTCTAATGCGGAACAGGAGGCATTCTGATGAAAATAAAATACTTTATAGCAGGTGTGTCCGTGTATTTCTTTTTCAGTCTGCTTAAAGCCTTATTATATCCATAAAGATGAATGGGTGGAAAAATAAATATCAATTTAAACCTCATGAGATTCTATAATTTTAATAAAGATTATATAGAGAGCATCTAACAATACAATTTGTATAAACGAGGTAATATTTATGAATAAAAAACTATATCGTTCAACAAACGACCGTGTTTTTCTTGGCCTTTGCGGCGGTCTTGGAGAATTTTTCGGGATAAACCCATTGGCTTTCCGATTGATTTTTTTCTTCTCAGGGCCTGGACTTTTAGCCTATCTTATACTCTGTGCTTTTGTTCCAGAAAAACCATATTAAATAAACATTGAGTAGTTCAGCCTTTTCTTACTCTAAAACATAGCAGAAAAAGCCATACTCACAATCAGAATCTATCCATAGCAGCATATTTACAATCATCATTCCTACTTTCTGTGAATATATCATTGCCCACAATGGTCAGCAAGTCTAAATCCTGGCTGGAAATCCCTAATCACATTAAACTTTAAAGGAAGATTACGACATCTTGGTGCCGTCTGTCTCCCTTTTTAACTGATTTTATCGCCATCCACCAACCTCAGATCTATTCACACGATTTAACAGAAATCTATTATTCGCCAACTGCCTCCGGGAGGGTTGGGATGTAGATAACGCAATTATTAAAGAGCAGAATACACCCCAAATGTAATTCAGCTTCATACATATTCCAGCTTAACAGATTCCAATCAACATCTGAACTGCACTCCATGAATAATCTTTTTATAAAAACAGGAGTGTCACTATTTTGACACTCCATATCACTTTTCTGGATTTTAATGTAGAACTTTATATGCTACTCTAAAAATTTTTTTTCCCATGCTGCACCGTAACAATATCCACTTCCTTCTTTCTTGCATGAATCTTATATATAATAATATAACTATCCACAATCAGTTCCCGGTAACCGCGGTTTGCATATCTGCCAGTTTTTCGCTCCGCGCAGCGGTATGGATATTCTTCCAGACTGAAAATACCTGCCTCCAAACGGTCCGCCTGCTCTTCTGCATATTCCGGAACCTGTTCATAAATATACTGGTAAATACTGTCTAAATCCCGCAGGGCACGCTGAAACATCTTGATTGTATATTTATTTTGCATACTTTCTCCTCAATCCGCTCAATGCCTCCCTGGCATCCATAAGGACAGCCCCACCTTCCATTTCAGTCTCCGCTTCTGCAATCGCAGCATCAATCTGTGTATCAGTTATCAGCCTCTCATACGCTTCAATGCTCATCACTACAAGATCCCCATAGCCATTTTTTGTTACAAAAATCGGTTCCTGGCTTTTATGGCAGATATCTGAAATTTCATTCGTTTTCCTTAAATCTGTAATTGGCATAATCTGTGGCATAATATCCCTCCTCTTTTTGTACATAATTATATCATTATTATATACAAAATTCAATCTATATATAACGAATCCAGACTCTCATGAATCTTTCGCTTATAACATTAAAGGGTTAGAGACATCATCATACCGCTATTCAATTCCATCTCCGCCCGGTTTTTACTAATAATCCGTATCTCCCTCACCAACTGCCGCACCAATACATCATCAATCACTCTCCCCATACCATGCCTCTTTTTACTTTTCATTCTTTGAGTACATCATTCCATAAGCCACATCAATGTCGCCATCTCGATATTCTTTATATAAAGAACACGAAACCCATCCAACAACCTTGACAAAGGTGTTACACTATGGTACACACTATACAAGGAGGTGGACAATATGGCTGTTTCTAAAAATAACGTGAGAGTACCTATAACAATCCCCAAGGAATTAAAACAGCAGTTAGACGAACTGGCAAAAGAGGATAAGCGTACCTTTTCCAACTTATGCGCTAAGATTCTGTCTGACTATGTTGAGCAAAAAAAGGATGGTGAGTAATCTTTGAGAATCTATATATACAGCCGTAAATCGGTATATACGGGCAAAGGGGAAAGCGTTGAAAACCAGATTGAAATGTGCAGGGAGTATATTTCAGCCAAAATCCCCGAATCAGATAAGGCAGAAATTGTCGTTTATGAAGACGAAGGCTTTTCTGCAAAAAATACGAACAGACCGCAATTTCAGAAAATGCTTCGTGATATAAAACTAAACAAACCAGAATATGTTGTTTGTTATCGCCTTGACCGTATCAGCCGTAATGTCAGTGACTTTTCTTCTCTGATTGAAGACTTGAACAGCTATAATATTTCATTTGTCTGTATCAAGGAAGAATTTGACACCTCAAAGCCTATGGGAAAGGCCATGATGTACATAGCTTCGGTTTTCGCCCAACTGGAAAGAGAAACGATTGCAGAGCGTGTCCGTGACAATATGCTAATGCTGGCAAGGACCGGACGTTGGCTGGGCGGCACTACTCCCACAGGATTTACCTCTGAAAAGATACAGGAAATCATCATTGACGGAAAAATCAAGACTTCCTGCAAGCTAAAGGACAATCCGGAGGAACTAAAAACCATCGACTGTATTCTGGAAAAGTTCTTAGAACTTCGGAGTATATCCGGAGTAAGCAAATATCTAATCAAGCAAGGAATCAAATCACGTACGGGGAAAATATTCTCTCTGTTAGGGATTAAAGAAATACTGCAAAATCCGGTTTACTGTATCGCTGATGAGGACGCATGGGAATACTTTACGGAACATCATTCAGACGTTTGCTTTGAAAAAACCGAGTGTTCCAATAAATATGGTCTGCTGACATACAATAAACGTGATTACAGGAAGAAAAATGCCCCAAGGCAGGGTATGGATAAATGGATTGTAGCTATCGGAAAGCACAAGGGACGTATTTCCGGTAAAAAATGGGTAGCCATTCAGAACATCCTGAAAGATAACATCCCCACAGGTACGAAACCAGCTATCATGCATAATGACTATTCCCTGCTGTCCGGCTTAATCTTCTGCGACAAGTGCCAGAGCCGGATGTTCGCAAAGCAGCGAAGCGGCAAAGGCGGCAACCGTGAACTCTACTACTATATTTGTAACAACAAACTGCGTGGAGGTTTAAAATTATGTGACTGCCAAAACCTCAATGGGCAGCAGGCGGACGATATTGTTTGTGAATACCTCATGCAGTACACGGATGAAAATTCCGGTATCTACAAGCTGCTGGAAAAGCTGAAACAGGATTTACAGGGCCAGACACAAAAAAGTCCCCTATCAGTCCTTGATGATAAGATCACCAAATGTAACAGCGAGATGGACAACCTGATCAACACACTGTCACACGGAAACTTAGGCACTGCTTTCATTGAACGTGTAAATGCCAGAATCATGGAACTGGACAAAGAACTGTCTTCCATGAAAGAAGAAAAAAAACGTCTGCAAAAGGATGTCAGCGTCATAACTGACAGGGAAATCCAAGTTGATATGCTGTCCACGGCATTGTCCAGCTTCAAAGACAATTTCCATACACTGACAATCGAAGAAAAACGCACCTTAATTAAGCTGATGGTTAAGAAAATTGTCTGGGATGGCAAAGATCTCCATATTTTTATCGACGGCGAGTAGGGAACTGTCAGCCCTCTACTCGTCGTATGGAGCAAAGTTACCGTTTAGGTGGTGGCGCATTCCCCACACTCATCGCCATCATCTCCATGTTCTTTGTGGGTGTATCCGGAGGAGCCTTTGACTCCATGCTGTCAGCCCTGCTCCTGACCCTGTTTATTGTACTGGGCGTATGCATGACCTTTGTGGTCTCCAAAGCCCTTTCCATGACCGTGTTAAAGGGAATTCCCTCTTCCTTCACCCTGGAGCTGCCTCCTTACCGGCGTCCCCAGATTGGCAAGGTGATTGTCCGTTCCATCTTTGACCGGACCCTGTTCGTGCTGGGGAGGGCCATTGCGGTGGCTGCCCCTGCGGGCCTTTTAATCTGGGTCATGGCAAATGTACAGGTAAACGGCATCACCCTGTTAGCCCATTGTTCCGGTTTCCTGGATCCCTTTGCAAGGCTTCTTGGAATGGACGGAGTGATTCTGATGGCATTTATCCTGGGGCTTCCTGCCAATGAAATTGTAATTCCCATCATTATCATGGCCTACATGGCCCAGGGAAGCCTTCTGGAATTTGACAGCCTGGCACAGCTGAGGGAATTGCTGGTAAATAACGGCTGGACCTGGATTACCGCTGTCAGTACCATGCTTTTCTCCCTGATGCACTGGCCCTGCACCACCACCCTTCTTACTATCCGAAAGGAATCAGGCAGTTTTAAGTGGACAGTTATGTCCTTCCTGGTGCCTACGGTCTGCGGAATCGTGCTGTGCTTTGCCTTTACAGCCGTAGCCCGGTTGTTTGTATAAAAAGAGCTTCCCCGCACATACGGCAGGAAAGCAAAAAGGATGGGACAGCAGCACACATATTCCTGTGCTGTGTCCCATCCTTAATTATACTTTATCAATCAAATATCGTGTCTGGGGGATTAATACATTCCGCCCATATCAGGTGCTGCCGGGCCTGCCGGAGCCGGCTCCTTGATGTTTGCAACAACAGTCTCTGTTGTCAGCAGTGTGGAAGCAACGCTGGTTGCGTTCTGAAGTGCGCTTCTTGTAACCTTTACAGGATCCAGGATGCCTGCTTCAATCATATCCACATACTCTTCCTTGTAAGCGTCAAAGCCGTGGCCTACAGAGGATTCTTTTACCTTATTTACAATAACGGAACCTTCCAGTCCTGCGTTGGCCACGATGTGGTACAGAGGAGCCTCCAGAGCCTTTAAGATGATTCTGGCGCCGGTCTTCTCATCGCCTTCCAGTCCGTCAGCAACACTCTTCACTTCTCCTGCTGCGTGTACATAAGCAGAACCGCCGCCTGCGATGATGCCTTCCTCTACGGCTGCTCTTGTGGCGTTCAGCGCATCTTCCATACGAAGCTTAGCTTCCTTCATCTCTGTCTCGGTTGCAGCGCCAACACGGATAACGGCTACACCGCCTGCCAGCTTAGCCAGACGCTCCTGCAGCTTCTCTCTGTCAAAATCAGAGGTGGTTTCCTCGATCTGCTTGCGAATCTGGGATACCCTTGCGGAAATGGCATCCTTGTCGCCCATGCCGTCAACGATGATGGTGTTCTCTTTCTGAACCTTAACAGATTTTGCACGTCCTAACTGCTCCATGGTTGCATCCTTCAGATCCAGGCCCAGTTCCTCGGAGATAACAGTGCCGCCTGTCAGGATAGCGATATCCTGCAGCATCTCTTTCCTTCTGTCGCCGTAGCCGGGAGCCTTCACAGCCACTACGTTGAATGTGCCTCTCAGCTTGTTTACAATCAGGGTGGTCAGTGCTTCGCCTTCCACATCCTCAGCGATGATGAGAAGTCTTGCGCCCATCTTAACAACCTGCTCCAGCAGAGGAAGCAGATCCTGGATGTTGGAGATCTTCTTATCGGTGATCAGCACGTATGGATCGTCTAAGTTAGCTTCCATCTTATCCATATCTGTGCACATATAAGCGGACAGGTAACCTCTGTCAAACTGCATACCTTCAACCAGGTCAAGCTCTGTCTTCATTGTCTTGGATTCTTCAATGGTGATGACGCCGTCCTTGGAAACCTTCTCCATAGCGTCTGCTACCATGGTTCCCACTTCATCATCGGAAGCAGAGATGGCAGCTACCCTTGCAATCTGCTCTTTGCCGTTGATCGGCTTGCTCATCTTCTTGATAGCTTCCACAGCTGCATCTGTAGCCTTCTTCATACCTTTTCTCAGAACGATTGGGTTTGCGCCTGCTGCCAGATTCTTCATGCCTTCGTTTACCATGGCCTGAGCCAGAACAGTTGCTGTGGTGGTACCGTCTCCGGCCACATCGTTGGTCTTGGAAGCAACTTCCTTGATCAGCTGTGCGCCCATGTTCTCATATGGATCCTGCAGCTCGATTTCCTTTGCAATGGTAACACCGTCGTTTGTAATTAACGGAGCGCCGAAGGACTTATCCAGGACAACGTTGCGTCCCTTCGGTCCAAGGGTCACACGTACAGTATCTGCTAACTGGTTAACGCCTGCTTCCAGTGCCTTGCGGGCTTCTACGCCATATTTAATCTGCTTTGCCATCTTTCATCAACCTCCAATATTCTATGTTCTACTGTTTTATTTATTATTCAACAACTGCCAAGATATCGTTCTGCTTTACGATAACGTACTTCTCATCCTCAATCTCTACTTCTGTTCCTGAGTACTTGGAGTAGATTACCTTGTCGCCGGCCTTAACCTGCATGGTTACTTCCTTGCCGTCAATAACTCCGCCTGGTCCCACTGCAATGACCTCTGCCTGCTGCGGCTTCTCTTTGGCTGCCCCCGGAAGGACAATGCCGGACTTCGTTGTCTCTTCTGCAACTAACTGCTTTAACACTACCTTGTCAAACAATGGTACTAACTTCATAATTGAATTCCTCCTTGCTCGATATTCTGATTTTTCTTTCTTGATTTTTTTCCTTACTACTTTCTTTTGCTCACATGATATGTTATATCACCAGTTATTAGCACTGTCAAGAGTTGAGTGCTAATTTCTTTTAATTTTATTGTTTTTTTACAATTTGCTGTTTCTTTTTTTTTCCATTCGTATTACAATAATAACAATAAGGCATAATATGACCCATAGGGGAGCTTTTATGCATCACCATTACAAGAAAGGGGTTTTTGGCATGGCAAAGAAAGGTTGGGGTAAATTCGTGGCATTTGCAGCAGTAACCGGTGCTGTAGCTGCCGGCGTTTCCTACGTACTTCAGTATAAGACATACCACAGGGAGCTGGAAAAGGATTTCCGGGAATTCGAGGATGGCGGCGAGGACAGAACCGACGAGGACGGGACAGATCGCACCATTGATACACGCAGCCTGGACCGCAATTACATCTCTCTTTCCTCCAGCAAGGACGAATTCAAGGTGGCTGCCAAAGATATGGCCCAGGCAACGAAGAATGTCCTTAAGGATGCCGGAAGCCTGCTGTCGGACACGGCCCATGAGGCGGTTTCCGCTGCCGTGGACACGGCTCAGATTGCTCTGCAGACCGTGAAGACAAAGAAAGCGGATTTCATGGATGAGCACTCCAGGGATAAAGATGATGATTCTGATTTGTTTGAAGATGAGGGCTTTCTGGACGACGACTATGTGGACGAGGACGACCTCTATGATTACCGCCGCATGGACGGCAGCTCCTCCTATGATTCAGGAGATCTTACGGAAGATGATTACGACGACAGCAGCGAGGAGCCTGAGAAATCGGAAGCAGGCCGCTCTACCGCTATCATTGAGGAAGATACACTGGAATAACACAGCGGTTTAAGACCATGTAAACGAACCAAAACAGTATAAAACAGAAAAACTCCGAGAGCATGACAGTTTATGTTCCCGGAGTTTTTTGGCACTTTATTCTGTATTTCATTTATCCGTTTACTCTTTTTTTTCTTCTTTTTAACTCTTTTTGACTCCTTTATTCCTCCCAGGCCAGAAGGTTAATCCACACAGGCTGGTCAGCCAGCTTCTCATCCATGATGTAGGCATGGCTGTCATCCTCCTGGGACATAAGCTGATACTCCCCACGTTCCTCTATATAGATCCAACGGTCATCTAACTGTACCGTACCGTCCTTTACTTCCAGCTTCCAGGTGGATGTCTCTCCCTCCTGGTTCAGGGTGGTATAGGTTACCTCTCCCTCCAGCCTGTCACCGGAAAACCTTCCTGTCTTGCACACATCCCTGGCTTCCCCTTCCGGGCTGGTCTCATAATAGCAGTATCCTGTATGGCCCAGGCCCTCCATCTTCCCATCCTTCCACAATCCCTGGGAGTAATCATACCTGGGGGCATCCAGTTCAACCACCTGAAGGGCCGTACATTCCCCTTCCGGCCTGCCGCCCTTAAAGGTACCGTAATACAGGGTCTTAGGCATGGTAAGGACCAGCCCCTCACCCTCCATGGACTGGCTGAATGACCGGCCGTCATAAAGATACCGCGCCCCATCCATGACCTCATAAAACAGAGTCACAAGCTCCTCCTCACCGCTGTCCATGACCTGGGCGGCAGTCTCCAAATCCCGCGTCTCTAATGCATTTATGATTTTGTCCAGAACCGCCTTCTGGGATTCTGTCACATCCGGAAGGATCTCTGCGTCTTTCCCTCCCGTCCGGGCCAGATCCTCCCCTGCGCCTTCTGCCGCCTGCGCAGCCCCTGCGGTACCTGGATAAGCCCCGGCCTTCCCCACGGGACCGCCATCTTCATCCGCCGGACCTGCCTGGTTATACATCCGGCCATAAGCGCTGCCCGCCGTTCCTGCCTGGTCATAGGCCCTGTCATGCTGACCCCAGAAGGCACTGATTCCCAGTACCGCTGCAAAAGCAGCGGCAGCAGCCATATCTGTCCATGTATTATTCCTGCCCTTCATGGCATACCATTCCTTTCCTGTCATTTTTCCTGTTATATTACCTGCTATATTACCTGCTATATTATCTGTTATTTAACCCGTAATCCCGTTCGCTGTCTGAAAAGTTCATACAGCAGCTTAAAATGTCCAGGCCTTACTCAGTAACTTAGTGCCATTTCGGATTTCCTCCTCGCTGAGACTGGCATATCCCAGCATAACGGTTGAATCAAACAGCTTCTCCTCCGGCTGTATGAAGCATCCTGATATTCCATAAACCTTCACTCCCAGTTCAGCCGCACGGGCCACCAGACTTTCCTCCGCCTCTCCCTGCCTGTGGGTCAAAAGCACATGCAGCCCTGCATATTCTCCCCTGATTAAAAACCGGTCCTCCAGTTCCTTAAGCCCTGCCATCAGAGCATCATGTTTTCCCTTGTACAGGGCTCTCATGCGGTTCAGGTGTCTCTCATAATATCCCTGGGTTATAAACTGATAGAGAATGTTCTGGTCAATCCTGGACACCGTGGAAAGATAGAAACCGGCTCTTTCCCGGTATGCCTCCAGCAAATGCTCCGGCAGCACCATGAATCCCACACGGATAGCCGGGGCTATGGACTTGGAAAATGTTCCCATGTAAATCACACGGCCGCCCCGGTCCATTCCCTGCAGCGCGGGAATAGGCTTTCCCTTGTATCGGAACTCGCTGTCATAATCATCCTCTATCAGATACCGGTCTGCACCGCTGTAAGCCCAGGCCAGCAGCTCCTGCCGCCGCTTCACAGGCATGACAATCCCTGTGGGATACTGATGTGAAGGCATTACATAGGCCACATCCGCGCTGCTGCGGGAAAGCCGCTGCACATCCATTCCATACCGGTCCATGTCCACGGGAATCACAGGATATCCCTCGCCCTTAAGCACTCTGTATGCCTGCTTGTATGTGGGGTTTTCCATGGCGATTTTCCTGCCGTTTCCCAGAATCTGGGATAGGAGCATCAGCAGATACTCGCTTCCTGCGCCGATGAGTATCTGCTCAGGCCTGCAGTCCACCCCCCTGGCGGAATGGAGGTAATCTCCTATGGCAGTCCTGAGAGCCCTTTCCCCCTGGGGGTCTCCTGCCGCAAACATCTCCTTGTTATCATCCACCAGTGTATTCCTGCTGATTTTCCTCCATGTATTAAAGGGAAAACTGTCCAGATCAATTCCTCTGGGAGAAAAATCCACCTCGTAACGGTCCTTTCCGGTGTCTCCCGGCTCTACAAAAGAACCGCCTCCCTTTTGCCGTACTTCCACCAGCTCCTCTATCTTGCAGACAAAATAACCCTTGCACGGCAGTGCCTCTATATACCCTTCAGACAGCAGCTGGTCATAGGCCATCTGGGTGGTACTGCGGCTCAGCCTCAGGTTCCTGGCCAGTATACGGGTGGAAGGCAGACGGCTTCCGGACTCCAGCTTTCCCTGGCGGATTTCGTTTTTTATGTACTGGTAAATCTGTTCATAGAGAGGACTTTCTGACTGACTGTCAAAGGGTACTATCAATTCCATTTTCCGCCCCTTCCTGCCGCAAACTGGCATTATCATTTGTATTTGAAATAAACATTCTAATCATACCAGTCCAAGTGGAAGATGTCAATGTGTTTTTATATTTATTCTGTTAATTCGTATTATTCAAGCAAAATACAAAGATTATTCAAAGATAATATACTCTTTTTTCTGATTTGTATATTGTAATCACCACGGTATGGAATTATAATAAAAGTAGGAAGACAATCCAATAAAATCAGTTGAGAAAGGACGGATGGACATGAGCGAACAGACTCTGAATATGTTAAAGAAGCTATCTCCCAAAAAGGAACATTCACTGGCTTTCCGCTGTTTCATAGGGGCTGCGGCCATTGTGCTGCTGACCGTGTCCGTGCACATCCTGGTGTTCACAGCCATAGAGAAGCACAGCGAGATAAGGAACCTTCCGGAATGGTACCAGCTGCTGGCAGGTCTGTCTGTGGATGCGCTTTACCCGCTGTTCATAGTGTCCCTGGCATCCATCATCAAGCGGGTGTTCCGTATACCGGTACACCGTCTGGAACGCAAGGTTTTCAAGTTTACCTATCTCTGCCTTGGACTTATCGCCGCCTCCAGAATCAGCATGTATGTGGGACTCTATGTATTCTTTATGGCTTTGTTTGCAGCAGGCACAGCCATATATATCATTATCGGCATACGTTTTCTCTACGAACTGTTTAAATACCGCTTCATATCCTGCCGGTATTATTAAATGGCGTACTATTAGATTACGTGTTATCAGGCGATCCGTCACCGGATTATGCATGGGATACGGTCATAATAAATGCCGGGGACCTTTTCATCAGGTTCCCCGGCATTTTCTTTATCGCATTAATGACTGCTTTGATTTATCTGTTATTACCTCATGGTTCATCCTATTTGGGAAGCTTAAATGAGCTCTTTAAGGATACAATCCGGTTAAACACCGGCTTCTGGGGCGTGCTGTCCTTGCAGTCCACACAGAAGAAACCGTTGCGCACAAACTGATAGCTGTCATAGGCCTCTCCCTCTGCCAGGGCCGGCTCAACGTAGCACTCCTTTAACACAACCAGAGAGTTGGGATTTAAGTTAAGGCTGCCGTCTTCATTCAGCTTGCCCTTCTCCTCGTCCACAATATTCTCATAAAGGCGGCACTCCACCTGTCTTGCTGTGGGAACAGCCACCCAGTGGATGGTTCCCTTTACTTTGCGTCCCTCAAAACCGGAACCGCTCTTTGTCTCCGGATCATAGGTGCCGTGTACCACGGTAATGTTGCCGTCAGCATCCTTCTCACATCCTGTACACTTCACGAAATATGCGCCCATCAGGCGTACCTCATTGCCGGGGAACATACGGAAATACTTTTTAGGAGGCTCTTCCATGAAATCCTCCCGCTCAATATAAAGCTCCCGCCCAAACGGCACCTTCCTGTCTCCCAGCTCCGGATTCTCCAGATTATTGGGAACATCCAACATCTCCACCTGTCCTTCCGGATAATTGTCAATGACCAGCTTCACCGGATTCAGAATAGCCATCATACGGGGCTTCTTAAGCTTTAAGTCCTCGCGGATACAGTATTCCAGCATGGCGTAGTCCACGGAACTGTTGGCCTTGGATACGCCAACCATCTCCACGAACATCTTGATGGCCTCCGGTGTATATCCCCTTCTCCTCAGAGCCGCGATAGACACCAGACGGGGGTCGTCCCAGCCGTCCACGATGTTATCCTCCACCAGCTTCTTGATATAGCGCTTGCCGGTTATCACATTGGTCAGATACAGCTTGGCGAACTCAATCTGGCGCGGCGGATTCTCAAACTCGCACTCCATCACCACCCAGTCATAGAGAGGCCTGTGGTCCTCAAATTCCAGGGTGCAGATGGAATGGGTAATGTGTTCAATGGCATCCTCAATGGGATGGGCGAAATCATACATGGGATAGATGCACCACTTGTCGCCTGTGTTGTGGTGGGACATGCGGGCAACGCGGTAGATAACCGGATCCCTCATGTTGATATTAGGGGAAGCCATATCAATCTTGGCTCTCAGCACCTTCTCTCCATCCTGGTACTTTCCCTCCTTCATCTCCTCAAACAGAGCAAGATTCTCCTCCACGGAACGGTTCCTGTAAGGACTCTCCTTGCCGGGTGTGGTAAAGTCTCCCCTGTACTCCCTGATCTGGTCGGCTGTCAGGTCACAGACAAACGCCTTTCCCTTCTTAATCAGGAATACGGCGCACTCGTACATCTGGTCAAAATAATTGGACGCAAAGAAAAGCCTGTTCTCGAAATCAGCTCCCAGCCACTTCACATCATCCATGATGGACTCCACGAATTCAGTCTTTTCCTTTGTGGGGTTTGTATCGTCAAAACGCAGGTTGAACTTGCCGCCGTACTTCTGTGCCAGGCCGTAGTTCAGTAAGATGGACTTGGCATGTCCGATGTGCAAATAACCGTTTGGCTCCGGCGGGAAACGGGTCTGGACATGGTCATAAACGCCCTCTGCCAGGTCCTTGTCAATCTCCTGTTCAATGAAATTCCTGGAGACTACCTCCTTTTCCTCTGTTTCCATTACGGTATCCTTGTCTGCCATAATTGTTCCTCCGTTACGTTGCTATTGTGATAAATATAATTATTAATCATAACACAATTCTTTTATCAGTGAAAGGGGAAAATACATTTTGCAGTGGAAATCTTGTCCCATGTCTGCTATACTATATTAATGTGCTAAATTATGTACAATTATGAGGAGATTTACCAAACCATGAAAAAAGCAGCAAAATTCGCTCTGATAAAGACCATCCCCATATTCCTCGGCTACCTGTTCTTAGGAATCGCCTTTGGCCTCCTGTTGCAGAAATCCGGTTTGGGTGTGTTCTGGGCCTTTCTCATCAGCACCCTGGTTTACGCGGGTTCCATGCAGTTTGCCCTGGTGGGCATCCTCACCGGCGGCTTAAGCTATGTGACCACGGCTGTCATGACCCTCTTTATCAACAGCCGCCATGCATTTTACGGACTCACCTTCATCGAGCGCTTCAAGGAAATGAGAAAGACCTATCCATATATGGTATTTTCTCTGACGGATGAAACCTATTCCCTGTTATGTTCCATGGCCCGTCCGTCTGACTTTACAGACAGGGAATGGAAGGCAGCCACCTTCTTTACCTCTTTTTTTGATCAGTGCTACTGGATAGCCGGGTCCGTGTTGGGCGCCCTTATGGGTGAGCTGATTACCTTTGACACCACAGGTATTGATTTTGCCATGACCGCCCTGTTTGTGGTCATATGCGTGGACCAGTGGAAGGCGGCAAAGACCCATATACCGGCTGTCACCGGTTTTATATGCGGCGCACTGTTTCTGGTGCTCATCCGCTCTTCCAACTTCATCCTTCCTGCCCTGGCAGCTGCCGTAGCCATGCTGCTGTTCCTGCGCAGGACTGTGGAACAGAAAATGGAGGAGGATTAAACCATGACCCAATCAAATTATGTACTAATTACCATACTGGTTTGCGCTCTGTGCACCCAGGTAACCCGTTGGCTTCCCTTCCTTCTCTTTGGCGGTAAAAAAGAAGTCCCAGGGCTGGTCCGCTACCTGGGAACCATTCTCCCGGCCGCCATCATGGCTGTGCTGGTGGTCTACTGCCTGAAGGGAATCACACCTTTAGCCTACCCTTATGGCCTGCCGGAGCTTATATCCGTTGCCGTGGTGGTGGGACTCCACCTCTGGAAGAGAAATACCCTTGCCAGCATTGCGCTGGGAACGTTGTGCTACATGATGCTGGTACAGTTGGTATTCTGATGAGGCTCTGACCATGTTCCGGCCGTGCTCTGACCAACCCATATATAAAAGCCTGTTCACGCTTTATAATGTGTGAACAGGCTTTTCTGCATCATTTTATTTTATAATAATTTTATTTCATACCCATTTTATATGCATTTATTAAATCTCTGCATCCGTCCCTTCCGGCTCCCTGCTGCAGACGTCATTCCCATCGTTCAGCGCAGGCCTGATCATTCCATCCTTCAGCAGGCCGATGAATACCGGCACCAGCTCCGGATCAAACTGTGTTCCCGCGCCCCGTTCCAGCTCATTGACAGCGAATTCCACCGACATGCTGGGCTTATAGCTGCGCTTGGATACCATGGCATCAAAGGAATCTGCAATACAAAGGATTCTTGCTGCCAGAGGTATATCCTTCCCTGCGATGCGCCTGGGATATCCCCTTCCGTCATACCGCTCATGGTGTCCCAGGACAGCGGGAATCACATAATCCATGGAGGGGAGGTGGCGTATGATTTCCACGGATGCCTCCACATGGCGTTTCATGGTGCTGTACTCCTCATCCGTCAATTTTCCTGTTTTATTCAGTATGTTTTCCGGTATCCCTATTTTTCCGATATCGTGAAGCAGGGCCGACTCCTTAAGAATCTCCTGGTATTCCTCGCTGGTTTTCAGGGCCTGTCCCATGGCATGGGCATAGTAGGCCACATTCTTGGAATGCTGGAATGTATAATGGTCCTTTGCGTCAATGGCAGCTGTCAGGGCATAGATGGTGGGAGCATACTCAGAATACATGCTTCGGTGCTTCTTTGCCAGTCCCTCGTCTGTATCCCTCACCCCGATGATTCCGTCCGAGTATACCCGAATTCCGTTCTTTCCGGAACGCTTCACATGGTATACCGCACAGTCTGCATTGGATATGAGCTCATTCATGGACGCGGCTGCGTACGGAGCCGCGCAGATTCCGCAGCTGACAGTCAGGGGCTTTAAGTAAGTGTCCGTACAGTCCAGATTCATATTCTGGATCTGCCGCGAAATGTTCTCAGCCAGGTTCTGCGCTGAATAGATATCATAATCAGGCAGGATGACGGCAAATTCCTTGCCGCTGTAGCGTCCGCAGTAGCCGTTATCCCCCACAGTCCCCTGTATGATACGCGCAATATGCACCAGTGCCTTATCTCCCTCATGATTGCCGTAAAGCTGGTTGTACAGCTTAAAATCATCCACGTTGAAGATGACAAGGGCCAGAGAGGTCCGCCTGCATTTTTCGTAATTTTCCTCCAGTGTCTGGCAGAAATATTTCCGGTTCAAGAGTCCGGTAAGCTCATCTGTTCTGGCTTCCTCATATGCCTTTTCATAAAGCCTGGAGTTCTTCACCGCAATGGAGCTTACGGATTCAATGGAGTTAAGGAATATGATGTCCTCCTCGGAATACCCCTGGGTACGCATCTTTCCCCGCTTCTCCCTGCCCCCTAAAAGCACCAGTCCGGCCAGATCGTTCCCATCCTTAAGAGGCAGAATACACTCAATCTTAAGGACCTCCATCTGGTATTTTTCTTCCTCCCACATGGACTTGTATTCCACGGTCCTGCGGAAATCCTTAAGCAGCAGACAGGAATCATGGCTTTTAAGCCAGTTGATAAGCGGCGCGCTGCCGGCCAGAGAAAAATTCTTGTCATCCAGGGGACTGCTGCTGAATACAGCCGGATAATTCCCCTGGGAATCCCTGATGCAAATATAAATCTTCCTTGTGTGCAGGGTATTTCCTATGACGTTCACCAGGGCATTCAGGATTTCAGTCAGTCTGAGGGATTGGGACACAATGGCGGTGTATTCGCTGAGACGTTCTGTCTGGCTCACCTCCTCCTTAATAAAAATCCGGTCAAAAAATCCTTTGGCCACCATGTAAATCAGCAGTGTGACCAGCATGGTCATAGTAGCCACAATCATGACGCTGAAAGGGGCCAGCATTGGTATATCCCTGCGGATGATGCCGTCCAGGGTCTGGGCCACATTGTAAAAGGCCAGGGCGCTTACTGCCATGGCAATGATGTAGCAGTTGCCTCTGGATACCAGCAGGGTCATGCGGAACACATGCCTGGAATAAAGCGTATAAAACATCACCCCTGCATTCAGCACCCCTGACAGTATATCAATGGGAAATCCATTGAACAGAGGCACAGCCATATTGCCTGCAAAAAGCAGGAGTATACCTGACAGCAGCGGTACCACCTTGGCCTTCAGGGCCCTGTTTTTCCGGCTGCTCCATATGATGGCGGCCGTATGTATGATTACCAGGAAGCAGAGTCCGTACATAATGCTGGCACGCCAGTCCATATGATAGACAAACACGGCGCTGGCTCCATTCCACTCGATAGCAGGCGGCTGGACCAGGTTTCCTGTCCATATATTATAGAGGTTCACCAGAAGGATAAGCGCCAGCCACATCCTGTGGGAGCTTTTCGCCTTATGGCCGCAGAAATCCCTGATAAAGCAGAAAAACGCACACGGCACCAAGCTGATTCCTGCCAGCGAAAGATGAAACCACAGCTCATAGGACGGCCAGGCCCGAAGCCTCATCAAAAGGGAACCGCCGGTCCACAGAATCATGGCGCCCAGCACAGCGATAAAATCACGAATCAGCCGTGATTTCTTAGCCGACATAAAAGCCAGCATAAGAAAGGTATAGAAATATAAAGCTGTTATGGATATAAAAACATAGCTTCTCATACAATCAGTATCTCCTAATATCTCCTGTGCCCGTCAAAAGCCGCCTGCATCTTTATCATTTCCTGTATATCGTGGATGGACGGGTTGATATGCCGCAGTGTCTTTCCTGTCTTTTCCCGATAGGAGGCAAAGGTGCCGCACCGCAGGACAGTTATCTCCAGCGGGTCCATACCCAATATACGTTTCAGATCATGGTAATCCTGGTCCACGTATTTAAAATAAATGGTCAGGTGTTCCTTCAGAAGTTCCCGGCTTACGGCCCGGTTCACCACGCAGCCCGGCGCCAGCTCCACGTACATATGGAGGTATGGCCTCCCTCTGTCCTCAGTAAACTCCTTAAGGGCTGCCCAGTCCGTCACATCAATTCCAGAAAGACTGATAACATTCTTAATGGAATTTTCCGAAATCCTTGTAAAACCGGCAATATCAATAATATCCGGTACCCGGTCAATGTACTCAAACCTGGGAATCCGTGTCTCATCCTCCTTGCTGGTAAGTCCCAGACAGCGGTAGACATCCCCCACCCGGTACCGGGCAAATGCCCCGCCTTTCAGCACGGTAAGGACAATTTCATACACCTCCCCGGCTGCCACCTCATCCATACATATGGTCCTGGGAACATAGGAGGGATCATCCAGATTCTTGTACATTTCCGCTTCCGGTATAAATTCATAAAAGCATGCATCCGGAAAAAAGTACAGTCCGTTGCGGTTCCATGTCTCTGTCCCGATAAAACTGGGCTCTGTCCCCGCAAACACCTCCACGGGCCTGATGCCCCACAGCTCCTCCAGGTCATCTTTATAGCAGCGGTTATCTGTTCCGGCGCACAGAAATCCCTTCAGCCTGAACAGATCCTTGGGCATCAGTCCCCGTCCTTCCTTTTCACACTGTTTCTTAGCCTTAAGATACCGCAGGGTCATGGAGGGGGGCATGGTAAACAGCTTTTTAAGGAAAGACCCGCCCTTCTTACCGCCCTCGGACAGACTGGCAATACTCATACTCACAAAATAAGCCACGCTGCCCATGCCAAAGAAGAAGTCAATGCCCTTTCCCAGCCCCATCTTGAATCCCTTCTTATTCCGCTCGGAAAAGGTCATGTTTACGGCCTCGTCCACCGGAGGAAGAAACTCTATATGGAGCTCGTCCGACAATCCCAGGGGAATCAGGCCCGTGATATAGGGCAAAGGCGCCAGGCCGTATAAAAATGTATCGCCGATTCCGATGTCAAAACTTCCCCTGCCCTTGCTGGTTGCCATCATCAGGCAGGTAAGGATATTATTCTTATAGGTCTTCAGCATGCCGCTGGTGTAGGGCGCCACCTTAATGGGATGCTTGCCGCCCTCCCAGGTGGTCTGTATCCATATAATGGGTTTATCAGGAAGCATGTCCTCCTTCTTAAGGAGAAGAACATCCGCATAATCCTCATAGGTAGTCAACGGCACCATGGCCCTAAACTCCTCTATATTCTCCGGTCTCTTGTCCTTTAGAATTTTCTTTCCAAGAGGGCTGGCGCACCAGAGTCCCATCTGCTCCTCCAAAAGCCTTCTCTGGATTTTCATATAAGACGCCATGTCCAGGTCCAGAAATCCGCAGTATTCCTGCCATATCCTGTCATACTCCTGATTGGTCAGCTTTTCCTCAAATGTCATTCCGGTTCACCGCCTTTTCCACAGTCTGGGTAATAAAAATGGTACCTGCTCCTGATACTCCCTGTAGTCAGAAAACTCCTCTACAAATATAAGCCTGTCCTGATACCAGGCATACAAAAGGTTCAGAAAAGAAAGGCAAAGGCTGAGCATCACCCGGTTCGGATTCCCGGTGGATAGGCCCACGCAGAAAAAGCAGCCAAAAAACCACCAGATGCCTGGATGACGGCACCAGCCATACATACCTGAGCGGCAGACCTTGTGCCGATCCGCCTCCTGGCAGTATGTATTATCAAAGGGCAATGCAAAATACAGCGTATAAATCAATACAGCCAGAAAAAATGCGCCAGGAAGGAGCCATACAGATTGTTCCTTAATTCCTGAGGAGACGCAGGCATATACCATTCTTCCTCCCACCACAGCCAGCAGCAGGTTCCCTGCTGCAAAAAGCGGTACAAACCACTTTTTCTTCAAAAAAACCCGATTCCAGTCATACAGGAAAAACATTCCAAAGGCCTCTAATCCAAAGCCCCAATCCAACACCTATATCCCCCCTTCCCCATATATAAAAGGGAGTCCGCTCTCTTCATGATTCCAGACTCCCAACCGTATCTAAAATAAATCCTCCCATCTGTTCTCAACCTTTGGGAAATTATGTAAAGTATCATGTAAATAGCAACTATTTGCCGAATAGTATAAATTCTATCATAAATATGCCGAAAAAGGAAGGGATTTGTCCAGGTATTATTTATCTTTTCTTATAAATAATTAGGTTATTTTGTAATCATGCTAAATTTATTGTTTTTTAGATACAATTATTCTCCCCTCGCCTGTTTAAAGATACTCTTCCAGGATGATGATTGATATGGACATTTACAAGGGTAAAAGGATAAGTTGGATTGTGGCGCCAATGCTCCTATGGCTGCGGCAAAAAAAGAGACAGCCCAGGCTGTCCCTTAAAATTCTTACCACATAAAATTCCTATCCCTTAAAATTCCTATCCCTTAAAATCCATTTCTGTTGTAAATTCCTTGCCGCAATATGGACAGGTGACACGAACCACAGGTCCTTCTAATCCGTTTAGGGTTTCGTACATCTCCTGTAAGAATTTCAAATCAGAAGCAAACAACTTTTCTATTGTTTCAACTGTTACCAGCGGAAGACTGCCCAGTTTTATAATAACATGGGATAATATAATAATTGCCGCATAATCCGGGTTCTGCATTACCCTTGGGTCCCTCATTGCTCTTATTTCGTCCATTGCTGTTGCCAGGCGCATGATCCCATTCTTATGAAGATTTCCTTCCTCATCCATGTACCCTTTCGGCAAAGTGAATTCGTATTGTGTCTGCAGCATAACCTCTCCTCTCCTTACATGTTAATATTTAAAATATACTAATACTTCCAATATGTACCATGGAGAACAAAAGAAAAAAAGCCTGGTAAATACCAGGCTCTCCACAAGCTGCTGACGGGAATCGGACCCGTGACCTCCGCACTACCAATGCGACGCTCTACCGACTGAGCCACAGCAGCTTATTCTGTTTTGGTGCGCTCTCGCGAACCTTGTATATATTATCATGTCCGTATGGTTTTGTCAACAATAATTTTCAATTTTTTCAAACAATTCACCAACGGTTCTTTCTTGCCTTCTCTTTCTTACCTTCTATCCCCGCCAGTACAAACCGCTGCTCCCGCAAGCCTTCCCGGCAATCATGAGCAGCAGTCTGTGCGGCGGCTTCCCAAAAGATTCTAAAAAATCGAATCCCCAATCAACCCTTTTCCATATATCAGAAAATCCCGTCATATCCTTCACGCAGCGTATCACAGGAGCGGCCCAGCTTCTCCAGCTCCTCCGGTGTCAGGGACAGGGGAAGGACCCTCTGTACCCCGTTCTGGTTGATAATACAGGGAACTCCGGCAAATACGTCCATCTGACCGTACTCTCCCCGCAGCATGGCGGATACGGTAAGTACGCTGTGCTCATCCCCCAGAATGGCCTTGGTTATTCTGGTAAGGGCCATGCCAATGCCATAATAAGTGGCACTCTTGGCCTCTATGATTTTGTAAGCGGCCGTGCGGACCTCTTCCTCGATTTCATCAAACCGCTGCCGGCATACCGCTTCCCCGTTTTCTCCGCACAGTTCCAGTATGGGCTTGGTGGCCAGCAGTGCCTGGCTCCACGGCACAAACTCGCTGTCCCCATGCTCTCCCATGACATAGGCATGGACATTTCTGGGATCCGCCTTCAGATAATCGCCTAACAGGTATCTGAGCCTGGCTGTGTCCAGGGCTGTTCCTGTTCCCAGTACCCGTCTCGGATTAAAGCCTGACAGGGTACAGGTTATCCTGGTCATGATATCAACCGGATTGGTTGCCACCAGAAACAGTCCGTTAAAGCCCGATGAGGTAACCGGCTCAATGATGGAGCGGAACACCTCAGCATTCCTTTTCAGAAGATCCAGCCGGGTTTCACCCTGCTTCTGGGCCACGCCGGCACATATGACCACAATATCCGCGTCACTGCAGTCGTCATACTCCCCTGCATATATTGTCATGCTGGAATTGGCAAATGCCAGGCCATGGTTTAAATCCATTGCCTCCCCCTCGGCCCTCTTCTTATTTACATCAATGAGCACCAGCTCATCACACACCGATTGATTCAGAAGGCAATAGGCATAGCTCATGCCCACCATTCCAGTTCCTACGATTACCACTTTCCTCTTATCTGCTCTCACGTGCTGCTCCTTTCCCACCGTCCCGGTCTGCTGTTCATAACCTTAGTATATCTGGAAAACCTGCGTCTTATTCCGGCAGGATTCCCAATTGGTTTTTCCAGGACCTCCGGCAGGTCCGGCGGCTACCTGGCCAGTTTCTTTTCCATTAACTCGCTGTTGCTGCTGTAAGCTATCGCATTTTCACGTGAAATCACTCCGTCACGGTATAATTTAATAAGGCTGTTATCCATGGATATCATACCTTCCTCCTGGGAGGTGGCAATGATTCCGTCTATCTGGTGAATCTTGGATTCCCGTATCATATTGCGGATTGCATTGTTTAAAAACATAATTTCAAAGGCTGGCTGCACCCCGCCGTCTACTGTAGGTATGAGCTGCTGGGATATAACCGCATCCAGCACCATGGCCAGCTGGGTCCTTATCTGCTGCTGCTGGTTTGGCGGAAATGCATCGATCACACGGTCAATGGTATTGGCTGCTCCCACAGTATGAAGGGTGGAGAGAATCAGGTGCCCTGTCTCCGCTGCTGTCATGGCTATGCTGATCGTCTCATAATCTCTCATTTCACCTAACAGAATAACATCCGGCGCCTGGCGCAGGGATGCCCTCAGGCCTGTGACGTAGCTGTCCGTATCCGTAACAATCTCCCTCTGGGTCACCACGCTCTGTTTATGCCTGTGCAGGTATTCGATGGGGTCCTCCAGTGTGATGACATGGGCGTTTCTGGTGCTGTTGATTTCGTCAATAATACAGGCCAGGGTTGTGCTCTTACCGCTGCCTGCGGGTCCGGTCACCAGGACCATTCCCTTGGTAAGCCTGGATACGCCGATGATGCTGTCCGGCAGATGGAGCTGTCCGGCATCCGGCAGCTCAAAACGCACCACCCGGATGATTCCTGCCAGGGAGCCCCTCTGGCGGAACACACTGGCCCTGAAACGCGATACACCCGGTATGGCAAAGGAAAAATCATCATCTCCGTGGGACTGGACCTTATCCATGCCCCGATTCTTTGCCAGGCCGTATATCTCGGTAATCATCTTGTCCATCTCATCGGGCATGATCCGGTTGTCACCCTGATAGATAATCCGGCCGCCAATCTTATAGGAGAAGGGCATGCCTGGTATAAGAAATATGTCAGCCGCATTCTTCTCCACGGCCGATGTAAGCAATTCCATCACATTCATCTGTTTTGCTCCTTTTGCCTCTGTTTTATTCCTGGGACGGGGCTGCTCCGCCCCACACAGGCATAGAATTATCTATTTCATACTCATCACTGGCATATACATACCATGACTTTATATCGTAATGCTTTTCCCCGCACATGAGAACCAGCTCAATGCGCAGAGACTGTCCCCTGTCCATAGGGATGTCCGTGGAAATAAGGCCGGTTTCCCTGTTGTAAAGCTCTCCCAGCCTGTCCTTGATATCCAGGCTGCACTGGGTGGAATCCTTTCCCTCCCCCATTTCCTCTGTCAGGACCTGGTCCACTTCCTTAAGCCACTGCTGCCCCCTGCTGTCCGCCTCATAATAAGCCTGGACCGCCTCCCCATTGCGCCCGGCCAGCTTTAAATCGCCCTGGGCGCTGCTTAAGGACAGCAGTCCAAAGGTTGCCATGCACAGAACGATGAAAATAAGAATCAGGGACGACGCCCCTATATTCACTTTATTCCTGGATGCCTCTCCTGCCATCTGTCTTTCCTTTCCGTGTTTCATTTTCCCTAAATACGGCGGTACACAGTTTTAGGGGCCGGCATAGGTCTCTGTCTGCAGCCGGTACAGCATCTTTCCCTTATTGGCCCCTCTGCCGTAGCGCATGATAAGTATGTCTGCCCGCTCCATCTTATCCACTGTTCCGGTGTATATGACCCCCAAAAAGGCGGGTTCACTGTCAGGTTCAGTTTCCTCCCAGCTGCTGTTCCAGTACATGGTATGGATTCCTTCGTAGCCTTCGCTCTGTACCAGCTCCTGGTTCCACTGAACCTGTTCCTGGTTTCCCTCATCGGCATCTGCCAGGTGTTCCCATATGTTTCGGTCCGGCAGCATCTCTGACCACCGCAGAGCCTGCCCCGCCTTAAGCTCTTCTGCCAGACTCTGCGCCTTAAGCACCGCCTGATTTATGTCCCGGGCATCTTTGCTTATGTTGTCAGCCTTCACAAACACCAGAACACAGATACTGGCGCAGATGATGAAAAACCCCACCACCACCAGCATTTCCATTAAAAATGGCCCTGAACCGGACCCGCTTTTTCTATTCATCCGTCTCAAGTCCTCCGCTCCGCAGAGAAAGCTCCAGGCTTCCGCCGCCTTCTCCCACGGTCTCTATACGCAGCAGCCTGCCGTCCTTAGAAAACTTCAGGCCCTGGCATTCTAAAATCTCCAGACCGTCCGCAAGCCCCAGACCGCTGGAGGTGTCTGTAAACAGTTCCCGGATGCTTCCATCGTCCCAGTAAATCCATGTGACGTATTCTGAATCCCCAATCTCCTGTTTCATCTCCAGCACCTGGATCCCATCCACATCCGCCACATTTACCATCCCGGCCCGGTCGCCCTGGCGCACCTTGTTGGCAATGTAGCTGAGGGCTGTGTTGCCTGTATAATTGGCATCGCTGCGCACATTGATATTTTCATATACCCGGCTGCCAATCAGCACTGTGAAAAGGGCACACAGCACAAATACCAGAAACAACAGCATGGTAAAAAGCACGCTAACGGCATTCCCCTTTTTGTCTGTTTTCCGATTCATAACTGTATGCCCCCTACTCGTCTATGGGTATGATGGTTATTTCCGGCATCACATTGGACGCGAAACCATCGTAAAACACATTGTATTTCTTTCTGTTAATCTGGACCGCGTAATTCTCCTCCAGATATTCCACGCTGGGCGGATAACGGCCCTCAATGGCATAGCACTGGACCGAAGCCCTTGCCACTGCCTTTCTGAGAGTCTCCTCCTCCCTTGCGCCTGTCCTGCCCGAAAAATTCAGCACAGCGGCAGCAAATAATGCCACCATGGCCGCCATGGCTGCCAGGGACAGTATGTAACCCAGTGCCTGGCTCTTCTCTTTTTTCTCAGACTTAACCTTCATTTACTGCCTCCTAACTGTTATCCGATAGCGGACAATACGCCCACCAGAGGAAGCATGACGGACAAAAGGACAAGTCCCACTGATACAGCCAGGACTGCCACAATGGTCGGTTCAAACCTGGCAATCATATCATCAATGGCAGTATCAGCCATCTCCTCATAATCCTGGGATATCTCATCCATAACGCTGTCCAGGTGGCCGCTTCTGGTTCCTACTTTAATCATTTGTACATAAAAACCGGAAAACAGGCCGGTATCCTTCATGGCCTGGTAGTAGCTCTCACCAACCTGGAGCTGTTCCGAGCATTTCCCGATGCGGACTGCCACGCTTTCATTCTCAACCAGCTCCTTTGCCAGGTCCATCCCCTTTTCCAGCTCCATACCGCTCTTTAAGGTCAGGGCCAGCACAGCGGTAAATCGCCGGTTGGCCACTGCCAGGGCAATCTTACTGCGTCCCTTCACAAAATTCACAAAGCGCTCCACCAGGGCAAAGCGTTTGCCGAATTTGGAGGCTGTCCAGATCCCGCACAATGCCAGGGCCAGCACAGCCCCCGCAATAAGGGCTGCGCCGCTTAACCAGCCTCCCAGCCTCATGGCCGAGGCTGCCACAGGCGGCATCTGGGCCCCCAGCTGCTCATATACCTTGTTGAACACGGGCATGACCTTGGAAAACAGCACAAAGAGGACCACCAAAAGCATTACCACCATCATCACAGGATATGTGACCGCATTCTTTATGGCCCGCAGGAGCCGGTATTCCTTCTCATAGTAATCGGACAGCGATTTCATCATCTGGTCCATGGTTCCTGTCTGCTGTCCCAGCTTGGCCATACGCACCACATAAGCCGGGAATACACCCGTATCCTCCATAACTTTGAAGAAGGGATCTCCCAGCTCCACGCCCTCTGCCATATACAAAAGCATATCCTTCTCGCCCTGCGAGGCTGCATCCTCAGCCATAATGGCCAGCCCTTCCTCTAACGGAACAGCTGCTTCCAGCAGCAGAGATATCTGCAGACAGAATGCCGACAGCTCCTCATAGGAATACCTGTAATAAGCCTCTCCCTTTTTCGCCATCTCTTTTGCCTCCCCTTAATAGCTGTATTTTGCCCTGTAGTTAGAGCCGTTTCCAATGTACTGCATGATTTCCTGGCTCTGACCGCTGGAGGACGCAAAGGTGGGGTCCATCAGTTTCCAGCTGTTGCCGTCAAAGTAGATGATATTATCCACCCATCCCTGGCCTTCCAGATATACATTAATCCATGCGTGATACAGATTCCCCGTATAGCCCACTACCAGCTTGGTAGGAATGTCCTGGGATCTGAGCATGGCTGTCATAAGGGCCGCGTAGTCAAAACAGATTCCCTTTTTCTGCGCCAGAACCACATCCACATTGGGCAGATAGCCGGACTGGACCGAACTTGCCTTGGCCGTATCATAGGTGACATTGTTGATTACATAGTTATATACGTTGGACACCACTTCCAACTGGTCCGTTGCGCTGGCAGCCACGGATGCGCCTGTCTGCACCGCTGCGCTGGCAGCATTGAAATTCACATACTGGTTGGGGTACAGGAATGGTCCGAACTGGTTGGTTATAGTGGCATTTACATTCTGGCTGAAGGCCTGGGAATACTGGTTTCCCTGGATATTTTCAAACACCTTCACCGAGTAGCTGCCGCTGCCCTCAGACAGAGGGAACACCTCGTATACGCCGCTGCTGCTCAAATCATATGTATACGTCTCGGAACCGCTTTTTGTAATCTGGACCTTAATCTTGCCCACGCTTCCCGTGTACTTTACCATAATATACCCCTCCGACACATTGGATGCGTCCAGGGTAGCCTTCTCATTGCTGTATGTAGTGACTCCGGAAGCAATGGGAGTCAGTACATGACTTCCGGCAGGCTTTGTGTAGGCCAGGGCCGTCACCGGTACCTGGATACTGCTGACGGCAAAAAAAGCCGCTGCCGCTGCCGCTGCAAGCTTTACAACAGGTTTATATGCTGTCTTCATATCGTTATCACTCCTTTTTCTCTAAAAGGACTACATCTCCAGGCGCTGCCTTACAATCTCATAGGCCAGCACGCCTGCCGCAACCGATGCGTTCAGGGAATCAATATCCCCCTTCATGGGAATGGACGCAACCATATCACAGTGCTCGCGCACTAGCTTGCCGACCCCTTCCCCCTCATTTCCCACCACCAGTCCGATGGAACCTTTCAGGTTCATCTTATACATGAGTTCTCCGCCCATGTCGGCGCAGACAAACCACATGCCCTTTTTCTTCAAATCTTCCATGGTGGCCGTCAGATTTGTGACCTTGGCTACCGGCGTATAGTTTAAGGCTCCTGCCGATGTCTTTGCCACGGTGGCTGTCAGTCCCACGGCACGGCGTTTGGGAATAATGACGCCGTGGGCCCCTGCCAGGTTGGCCGTACGGATGATGGCTCCCAGGTTGTGGGGATCCTCTATGCCGTCTAACAGTATAAGGAAGGGCGGCTCTCCCTTTTCCTCTGCCGCTTTCAGCATATCCTCCACCTCAGCGTACTCATAGGCAGCAGCATAGGCAATAACGCCCTGGTGCTTTCCTGTCTCGGATATCTGGTCCAGCCTCTCCTTCGGCACATAGTTAATGATGGTATCATATTTCCTGGCTTCTCTCAGGATAGTGCGCACCGGACCGTCCTGACAGCCGTCCAGGACAAACAGCTTGTCGATGGTCTTGCCGGACCGGAATGCTTCCAGTACGGCATTGCGCCCCTCTATGGTCAGTTCTTCGTATCTCATGTCTTATCTCCTTCCGGGTCCGGCATCCTGCCCAGCTTCTCAAGTCCCTGGCTTATCAGATATACCAGCCTGTTGTATTCCTGCCTCAGGAACAGCCATCCTACCAGGGCTTCCATTCCTGTGGCCATGCGGTAATCAATGACAGAAGCGTTCTTGGCTGATGTGGCTGATTTTGCATTGCGCCCCCGCTTGAACACGGCATGTTCCTCCTGGGTAAGCATGTCCTCGATGGCCTTTATAAGCTCTGCCTGTGTCCCGGCCTTTACAAGCTCCGAACTCTGCTTATGCATTTTATTCACCTGCATGCTGCCCCGGTTTATCACCTTTGTGCGTATGATGACCTCATACACCGAATCTCCAATATAGGCCAGAACCAGTGGCGAGTAAGAATTCTCATCCACTGGTTCAAGCCTCATGCACTGTCTATAATATGTGAGAAATTCCTGAATGGTTACGCTCTCTTCCACTTTACGCCCTCTCTGGTGTCCTCTAATACAATTCCCATATCCAGAAGCTTTCCGCGGATTTCATCCGCCAGCGCAAAATTCTTATCTTTCCTGGCCTGCTGTCTGGCTTCAATCATCTCTTCGATCTCGCTGTCCAGCACTTCTTCCTTTTTCTCCGTGATAATGCCCAGTACATCGCACAGTTCTTCTATCATTGTCTTCATATAAGATACAAATTCCCTGGTACGGGATTCATCTGCAGTGGTATTTGCCAGCTTTACCAGTTCAAATATGGCTGAAATTGCGTCCGCGGTGTTGAAGTCATCATCCATGGCTTCCTCATACTTGCCCCGCAGCTTATCTGCCTCTTCCATAGTTGCCTGCTCCCCGGCAGTCTTGGAGCTGTCGGAAGCCTTTGTCTCCAGATCCCTTAACTTCTCCACACAGGTCAGGATACGCTCCAGGCCGTTCTTGGAAGCCTCCATCAGGTCGGCGCTGAAGTTAAGGGGGCTGCGGTAATGGGCGCTGAGCATGAAGAAGCGCAGTACCTGCAGGTCGTATTTTTCACTGATTTCCCTTACTGTAAAAAAATTCCCCAGGGATTTGGACATTTTCTTATTATCAATATTCAGGAATGCGTTGTGCATCCAGTATGTGGCAAAGTTCTTGTCGTTGGCGCACTCACTCTGGGCAATCTCGTTCTCATGGTGAGGGAATATCAGATCCTCGCCTCCGGCATGAATATCAATCTGCTCGCCCAGGTAGCGTTTGGACATAACGGAGCACTCAATATGCCAGCCCGGACGTCCGTCGCACCACGGCGACTCCCAGAAAGGCTCCCCTTCCTTTTTAGGCTTCCAGAGCACGAAATCGTTGGGATCTTCCTTGCCTTCCTCACCGGTGACCTTGATTTCACGGAATCCGGACTGAAGCTCATCCAGGTTCTTATGGGACAGCTTTCCGTATTCCTTAAAGGAACCTGTCCTGAAGTACACGGTCCCGTCCCCGGCCACATAGGCGTGGTTCTTGTCGATAAGGGTCTGTATCATCTCCAGCATGCCGCAGATTTCCTGGGTTGCCTGAGGATGGACCGTGGCAGGCTTTACATTCATGGCTGCCATGTCCTTTTTGCACTCCTCAATGTACCGGCGGGACACAGTGTCAGCGTCCACACCTTCCTCAATTGCCTTTTTTATGATTTTGTCATCCACATCCGTGAAATTGGACACATAGCGCACGTCGTAACCCTTATACTCAAAATACCTGCGTACCGTGTCAAATACAATCATGGGCCTGGCGTTTCCTATATGGATGAAATTATACACCGTAGGGCCGCAGACGTACATCTTGACCTCCCCCGGGGTCAGCGGAACGAATTCCTCTTTTTTTCTGCTCAGTGTGTTAAATATCTTCATACTCTTATTCTCCTCAAATGAATCTCTTGCGGCATGTCTGGAACATACCAGGTCAGCTGTGTCAGAATGTGTTTTATCCTGTCTTATTCTTCCTTCGCCCGGCTGCAGCCAGGACAGCCTCCACAGCCGCCTTCCATTATCTTACTATCATAGCAGTAATCTGCTGTTTCCGTCAATAAGGTAATTGCCTGAGAAGAGATTCCTTCTCCAGTTCCTGTAAATCCAAGCCCTTCTTCAGTAGTGGCCTTGACGCTTACCCTGGACACGTCCAGATGGAGGGCGTCTGCTATGTTTGCCGCCATCTGCGGCCTGTATTGAGCCAGCTTGGGACGCTGGGCTATGATGGTGGCGTCTATATTCTCAACCACGTACCCTTTCCCGTCCAGAAGTTCTCCTACCTTCTTTAACAGTTCTATGCTGGAAATACCTTTATATGCCGGATCCGTGTCCGGGAAATGCTGTCCGATGTCTCCCAGGGCTGCCGCCCCCAACAGGGCGTCCATCACCGCGTGGACCAGAACGTCCGCGTCGGAATGGCCTAAGAGGCCTTTTTCATATGGGATATTGACGCCGCCTAAGATTAGGTCCCGGCCTTGTACTAATTTGTGAACATCGTATCCTTGTCCGATTCTCATTGTGTCTCCTTTTTTACTGCGTCTGCGCTACTCCGCCATGCACACCGTGACTGCGCTGCGCTCATTGCCTGCGTCATATCATCATCCTTACCTTCCTGGCTATGCAGCTGGCTTGGATGTCGGTCTGAAAGCCGCAGCTTTCTCCGTCTGCATGGACGGGCAGGGCTGCTTCCGTGTGGATGGATACTTCCCTGCACTCGTAGGTTCTGACACCTTTGGGCCGGCGCCTTCCTATGAGGGCTGACAGCAGGACGGGTATCAGCTTTGTCCTGGTACCGTGGCTCATGACGCAGATGTTTAATTTTCCGTCGCTTCCGTCTGCCCTGGGGGCAAAGAGGAAGCCGCCGCCCTCTGAGGGCTGTATGTGACAGGATATGAAAAGGATGTTGTTGAACTCCACCTTTTTTACCCCGTCCAGTAAAATGTATCCTTTGCAGGATTTGCATTTAAAAAACTGGTGTATACCTATGAGTATATAAGAAAGTTTCCCCATACCCAAACGATTTAAACGCTGGCGGCATCTGGAGGACAGGGCATCCTGACAGACTGCTGCGTCAAATCCGATTCCGGTGCTGACCAGAAACCGGCGGTGGGATACCTCCTGATTTCCATAGGTAAGGACTCCGTAATCAATCATGGTGAAATGCCGGGGGGCCAGCTGTTTCTTAAGACACTTTATGGTGCGTCCGGGCATGCGAAGGCTCCTGGCCAGATCGTTGCCGGAACCGGCCGGGATGTAGCCCAGACTTAAAGGCCCATGGAAAGACACACCGTCCAGAACCTCGTTCATGGTTCCGTCCCCGCCCACGGCGATGATATATCTTGGCTCATCATGGCTGTCTGTCAGCCGCATTGCCGCGGTTCTTGCGTCCCCAATGCCTTCTGTCAGGAAAACTTCGTATTCAATATTATGACTTTCCATATAACGGGCTATGGCTTTCCAGATTTTAAGACCCTTGCCGGAGCCTGCTTTGGGATTTACAATGAAGTTATACATGAAGGATTCAGGTCGTCCTTTCTACTATTTTACTCTGCCTTAAATTATAGCATAATACCCTATAAAACACTAAGAAAATTTCTATAAAAAAAGTTGTAAAAAAAGTCTTGACAATTACCACAATTTATCATATACTGTACAGGCAGTCGCGAGTGAGACACAAACGACGGCAGGATATGGGGTCTTAGCTCAGCTGGGAGAGCATCTGCCTTACAAGCAGAGGGTCACAGGTTCGAGCCCTGTAGGCCCCACTATCTACCAAATTAAATATGGCGGAATAGCTCAGTTGGCTAGAGCACACGGTTCATACCCGTGGTGTCGAGAGTTCAAGTCTCCCTTCCGCTACTCGAGAAGCTTTGGATTGTCAAGGCTTCTTTTGTTTTGTCGCCGGGTATTTGCCTGCCAGGGCGTTTTATCCGTCTCAAATCTGCCAGGGAGGACACAAGCATCATGGAAAAGGAACAAATCTTTCAAAGAAACGCAGGATTTCTCGCGTTTTTTCTAAGCGGCATATGCGCCATCAGCAGCGGCGTGGTCGTAAGCATGCTGCAGGAGACCTACGGCTTTGCATACGGCATGACAGGGACACTGCTGTCCCTTATGAGTATTGGTAATCTGCTGGCCGGTTTTGCTTCCGGCATGCTGCCTGCGAAAATCGGAACCAAGAAAACCGTGGTGCTCCTGACAGCAGGCTATGGAGCCGGATATCTGATCATGGGATTTTCCGGATGGATGCTGGTTCTTATGCTGGGCTTTTTCCTGGTGGGCGTTGCCAAAGGAAGCACCATCAACACCTGCACCATCCTGGTGGCTGATAACTCCGGCGACCGTACAAAGGGCATGAACATTATGCACAGCTGTTACGCCCTGGGCGCGCTTTTGTGTCCGTTCTTCATCGGCGCGGCCATGAAGGCAGGGAATGCCGTTCCCATGCTGGTGTTAGCATCCTGCGGTTTCCTGCTGTGGCTGACCTTCTGTGTGACTCCCGCGGAAACAAAGGCCATGAAAAAGGACAGGAGCATAGATAAGGGCTTCCTTAAAAGCAAAAAATTCTGGTTGCTCACCGGTCTCCTGTTCTGCCAGAATGCGGCGGAAACCAGCGTAACCGGCTGGATGGTTACATATTTTAAAGGAAATGGCATCATATCAGGTTCCCTCAGTCCTTACACCGTGACCGTGATGTGGGGCGCCACCCTGATTGCCCGCCTGCTCATAGCATTTGTAATTCCTATCAAAAACAGCTATTCTGCCATGATTAAGATGGGTATTGGCTGCATCATTTTCTACCTGGGCCTGATGATGGCCGGTACCCAGACCGCTGCCATCCTGCTGCTGTTCGCCTTTGCCTTTGCCATGGCCGGCATGAATCCCACTGCCGTGGCCAGCGCAGGCCGTATGACCAGTGCGGCCAGCATGGGAATCATGCTTCCGGCTGCCAGCAGCGGCGCTATCATCATGCCCTGGATTATCGGCATGGTGGCTGAACATGCAGGCATTGAAATCGGAATGGCTTCCAATATCATTCCCTGCGCAGGCATGCTTCTATTCAGCGTGGCTGTAAAACGTCTGAAAGAATAGGAGCTGTGAAGCCATGCTCTACGATAAGGATATACGGGAGCCTCTCTTTGATTTTCTGGAGGAGATGTACGGAAAAATACGTATTCTGGAAGAAAAACAGATAGGAAAATCCAGGGCGGATATCGTCATGGTTCTGCCGGATCTGGTGGCAGGTATCGAAATTAAGAGTGACGCCGACACCTATGCCCGTCTGAAACGCCAGGTAAAAGACTATGACCAGTTTTACGACAGGAATTATGTGGCGGCCGGCTCCAGCCATGCCCTGCACATCGAAGAACATGTCCCTGAATGGTGGGGAATCATCACCGTGGAGCAGGTGGCCGGACAGGCGGACTTTTATCTTCTCAGGGAGGCCAGGCCAAATCCCGGGGTAAATCTCAGGAAAAAGCTCAGTATCCTCTGGCGGCCGGAGCTGGCCCATATCCAGGAATTGAACGATATGCCTAAATACAAGGAAAAGAGCAAGCAATTCGTCATTGATAAAATCGCAGAAAAGATACCTGAAGAAATACTGTCAAAGCAGATAAGCGACGCCCTGTTTGAACGGGATTATAACGAAATTGAACATGTGATACAGGAATTTAAAAAGACCCGGACCGCTGGCACCAGGAAAGGGCGCGCCGGGCGCACCCGAAAAGGCAGACGTTCATGATACGCCTGCCTTTTCCTGATCCGCATTTTATTGGTCTATATTACCTGTTCCGCTTTTCTATTCCGCCTTACCATCCAGATAATCCAGTATCTCCTGGGCATTGGTATCCGGCTTTGCTTTTTCAAACACCTTCTCGATGACGCCATTCTCATCTATTACATAGGTACTTCTCACCACTCCCATGGAAACCTTGCCGTAAAGCTTTTTCTCCTTCCACACATCGTATGCCTGGATGGCAGTAAGCTCCGGATCGGACAGAAGGATGAAGGGAAGTTCATGCTTGGCGGCGAAGTTGGCATGGGACTTCTCACTGTCCCTGCTGACGCCTATGACCTCCACGTTCCTCTGTTTAAATCCAATGTACGCGCCTGCAAAGGCACATGCCTCCCTGGTGCATCCGGGCGTGTTATCCTTTGGATAGAAATACAATACCACCTTGTGGCCAAGAAAAGAAGACAGTTTAACTTCCTTTCCGTCCTTATCTTTTAATGTGAAATCCGGTGCCTTTATCCCTGCACTTAACATGTCCCGTATCCTCCTTAAGCAATTGGCCAGGCTCACAGAACGCGCACTGGCCTATGAGATTATATTATTGCAGGTATCCGTGCTTGTCAAGGACTCCTCTAACGCATTATGATTTCCTTGAATCTGCGTACAAATTCCTCAGCCTTTATATCCTTTGCACACTGCACATTCTGTCTGCTGTTCCCCACCCCTATCTTCCATGTATTAAAGGTGGTTCCTCTGGTATGCTGTCCGTGAAGCTCCACATGGATGTCTTCCCCCTGATAGGTTATGATGTCTTTATCGTACACCGCAAAAACAGCCATGGGGTCGTGCAGGAAGGTGTGGCGTCCCCGGTTCTCGTAATAGCATGTGAGCAGGTCTGCCAGCAGCTCCACTTCCGGTTTTTTGCTGTTTCGGAACATGGTTACCAATTGGTCATTCACCTGGCATCTGGTGGTCACATCCAATCCTATGGCCCGGATGGGTACACCGGAGGAATAGACGATATGGGCTGCTTCAGGGTCGCAGAGAATGTTCCACTCATTGTAATGCATATAGTATGCGCCGCCCATCATCACGATTTCCTTGATTTTCCCCTTAACCTCCGGGTACTTGCAAAGCAGGACCCCCACATTGGTCAGCGGACCTATGGTGACCAGGGTTATGTCCCCCTGTGACGCAGACAGGCTCCTGCGCAGATATTCCACCCCATCCATGTCCTTCCGGTACTCCAGCTCTTCCATTCCTGCCAGAAGCTGTATAGGCACCGTTTCCACATCCGCCTCTGCCACCAGCGGATGCCCTATCCCTGCGTACACCGGTATGTCGGTCCTGCCCATGAGCTGCAGAAGCCTTACCGCAATCTGCGCCCTGGCCGCCGTGTTCCGAAATACTGTGGTGATACCCATAACTTCCAGTTCTTCCGATTTAAGGGCCAGACAGATAGCCAGGGCGTCATCTGCATCGTCTCCTATATCCGTGTCAATGATTATCTTAATCTTATCCATATTCTCCTCCTTTTTCATAACAGTCCACACAGCGCCTATTTATTACAATCGTTTCATTCCTTCATACCCGATGTACTGATTCCCATTTTATAATATTTCTGCAGCGGAAAGAAGAACATTAACGGCAGCACCGTGGTGACCACGGAAGCTGCAAATATCTCCCCCCACAGAGTTCCGTTTTCCTGCTGGAATACAGACAAAGCCACCTGTACAACCCGTACCTCCGGGGCATTGGCAGCAATCAGAGGCCATACAAAGGACTGCCATTGATAGAAAAATATAAGCAGGCCCGCGCTCACCATAATCGGCTTGGTCAATGGAATATAGATTTTCGTAAACACAGCCAGCCAGCTGGCTCCGTCTATCCGGGCCGACTCAGCCAGGCTGTCCGGTATTTCCTCAAATGCATTTTTAAATAAAAAGATATATGTACCGTTGGCAACAGCCGGAAGGATAAGCGCGCTCTTGGTGTTCAGCATGTTAAGCTGATGGCACAGGGAATAAAGCGGTATGGCAATGGCCTCAAAGGGTATCATCATGGTAAGTATAACCATAAGAAACAGCACATGCTTGCCCATGAACCTGAATTTTGCAAATGCAAACCCTGCCAGCGCATTGAGGGCCAGCCCCAGGACAACGGTTACCGCGCACACCACCACTGTATTAACAAGCGGCTTCATGAACTCATAATCAACAAACAGACTCCGGAAGGATTCCAGGGATATCTGTCTGGGGATAAAGGTGGACAGCGAGAAGGGCGAAGCATATTTAAATATCTCCTCACTGGGCCTGATAGACGACATAAAAGAGAAAAATACCGGCAGCACAAGAAATACGGCATAAAACAGCATCAGCCCATACTGTACGGTTCCAAACAGAACATGTTTGACAGTCCGCTTTTTCATATTTTTCCTCCTCTTTCTTAATGCTTTGGCTTCAGAACTTTCATCTCTACCATGACCACTGCAAATGACACCAGAAGAATCAAAGTCACAATGGCATAGGAACGCCCGAAGTCTGCATAGATAAATCCTGATTTATACGCCTCATACATCATCAGGTTTGTGGACATCTCAGGGCCTCCCAGGGTGATCATGTACATGGGAACAAACATCAGCAGGTTTGCCACCGTGTTAGAGACAAATACAAACATCATGGACCGCCGTATCAGTGGCAGTATAATATCCCACACTGTCCTGAATCCATTGGCCCCGTCGATTCTGGCTGATTCAATCAGGGATTCGGATACCTCCTGAATGCCGGACAAAAGATAAAGCATCCAGTAACCGCAGCCCTTCCAGATACAGATAAGGATGACTGACATCATGGACTGTTTCGGGCTGGTAAAAAAGGGCTGGGCCGGCATTCCGAACATCATGAGTATGCTGTTGACCACGCCCTGATTGGGATTCAGTAATATATTCCATATCATACAACCGGAAGAAAGAGCTATGGCTATGGGCATCATGAATACAGACCGGAACGCGCTGTTAGCCCTGCCCGGTACGCGCACCGACAATGCCAGCAGCAGAGAAATCAGAATCTGCAGGGGCGTGGTAATGAGATTGAAAATAAGGGTCACCTTCAGCGTTTTATAGAAGGTGGGGTCTGTAAACAGCGCTGTGTAATTATCCAGGCCCGCAAAATACGTTTCCCCCCGCAGAAAGGATTCCGCAAAAAAACTTCCGGCAAAGGATATGATGATGGGGTAAATCTTAAAGATGAAAAGCAGGAGCATTGCCGGTGCAAGAAACAGATAGGGTTCCCATGCTCCGGGCCGTTTTTTAAGTTTTGCTGGCTCCATGGGCCGACCTCCTCCTATTTAAGGAGAACGTATCCGTTAGGCCGGATACGTTCTTCCAACGTCAACTTATGCCGTTTTAGCTACTTTGTGTACTTTTTCAGGATATCATCGATCCTGGCCGCGGATGTATCCAGAGTGGTCTTTACATCTGCTCCGTTTCTTATATCCTCAATGGCTGCATTTACCACATCCGACCACTCGTTGTATCCGGGAGTCTTTGGCCTTGATACAGAATAATTCTCCAAATCGCTGGCCAGCAGGGCGTACACTTCATGGTCCGGGGCAGAAGCATCCGTAATCCGGGCAATCCGTTCCATATTAGCCCCGATATTATTCTGGCTGTCCAGGAATATGCCGCTCCCCTCTCCCACGGTAATATACTTGATGAATTCAGCCGCCTCTTCCTTGTGTTTTGAATTGGCATTGATGCCTATGTGCCAGGAGTCGCACCCCACTGCGGGCACGCCGCCCTCAAAATAAGGCACCGGACACACACCTACATTGATTCCCTTTCCCTTGGCTCTGGCGTAGCATACCGGGTCTCCCCATGTAAATGCCACCTTTCCTGTCTCGAACATTTCCCTGGCCTCATTGGTGTTCACTCCCTTAGGGGAAACCCCGTATTTATTAAACAGGTCCTGGTAAAAGGTCATGGCTTTTACACTGGCCTCTGAGTTCAGATATCCGGTGGCTGTCAGGCCATCTTCGCTGAGCCAGGCAGCTCCAAGGGAATTAGCCAAAGGCATTACATTCCATACGCGGTTAATCTGGTCCCCGATTATGCCCCAGCATGTGGTGGAACCGTTTTCCACCTTTGTAACCTGCCGGCAGATATCCAGACACTCCTCCCAGGTCATGCGCTTATCTGTCTCATAGGCGGGATACGGAATATTGTTTTCGTCCAGAATGTCCTTATTATATACCATAATCATGCCGGACTCCCTTTTGGGCGCTGTCATAACTTTTCCGTCATAAGCAGCTGCATTGAGTCCTGTCTGGGTAAAAACCTTATCCAGTTCATCCCTGCTCATGTAGTTCTCAAAAGGCTCCAGATATCCCCTTACCGAATAGGAGGTCACAAGAGGCGCATCCACATTCAGCACATCAAAGTCGCTTAACTTAGATTTCATCTTTACTTCAACCATCTCGATCATCTGGTCAAAGGGATATGATTCTGTCTTTACCTTGATTCCGGGATGGGATTCCTCAAACTTCTGTATAATCTCCTTACCCACATCCCCCTCCCACACATCTGCATGGGAATTCAGATATACGATTTCCACAGGTTCCCCGCCCTGCGCCTTTTCCTGGCTGTTCTCCGACGTCTTTTCCGCCTGGGCAGCGCTGCTTTCTGTCTGCTGGCTCTTTGAAGAACACCCCGCCGTCGAAAAAACCATAGCTGTTACTAATCCAACCGCTGCTAACTGTTTAAACTTCATAATATGTCCCCCTAGTCATTGCTGATCCTTCTGTTTATCACACACTGCTGCAAAATACGTCATTGTTCTTTTTTATAAATTATGCATAATTTATTTTGACTTTATATATTCATTATATATATTTTGTCATTCACAACAACCAGGCCAAATTATGATTTTGTGTAATATTTTACTATCTCCCTGTTTACTCCCAATCCCACTGTACAATTCTACCCTTTATTCCTGTATTCCGTAGGTGTCATTCCCACCCTTTTCTTAAACAGATTGCTGAAATACTGGGAATCAGAAAATCCCACCATATACGCCACATCATTTACCCTGTATCGGATATCCAAAAGCAGTTCCTTGGCTCTGTCAATCCGATACGCCGAAATATAATCCGTCAGATTCTTATTGGTGTGTCGTTTAAACAGTTCGCACAGATAATTGGGCGAGATATACAGTTCATCCGCCATATTCTTTAGTGTGATTTTCCGGTTATAGTTTGAGGCAATATACTCCTGTGCCTTCGCGATAAGCTGATTTCCCGGCTGCTTGTCCCTGGCCGGACCTGTTTTCAGGGTCCGGCCCAGTTTTTTCTCAATCTGCCTGAGCGTATCTATTAACTCCAAAGGATTGGTAGGTTTTGTCAGATATCTGGTCACTCCCAGCTCTATGGCACGCTGGGCATAGGAAAAGTTAGTGTATCCGCTTACTATGATTACATCCACCTCAGCATTAACCGCCCTTATCTTATATATCAAATCCAGACCCGACATGCGGGGCATCTTAATATCGGTGATAATTACATCCGCCTGCCCGCCCTTCAGATATTCCATGGCGGCTGCGGCCTCCTCAAAGCTACCGGCCACGGTCCATTCTTCCAGCCCTTCGACCAGCCTGCACAGTCCGTTTCTTATTTTCGGTTCATCGTCCACAACAATCGCTCTCATGTCATTCCCTCCCTATGAATGCCGGGTATGCAGAAACGGATGACCGTTCCTTCGCCCAACCGGCTCTCTATCGTAAGCCCAAACTCTTCCCCATAGTACAGCCGGATTCTTTTATTTACATTTTCCACACCTATGCTTCTGTGGTCCATCCGCATTTCTGTGGTACCATCCCGCAGCCGCTTCAATTGTTCTTCATCCATGCCAGCCCCGTTATCGCTGACCTCCAGCCAGCATCCCCCATCCTCCTCACGTTCATATACCCTTATGCTCACCTTTCCTCCTGTTTCAATTCCATGGATAATGGCGTTTTCCACCAGAGGCTGTAAAATCAGCCTGGGAACCTGAACAGATTCATACTGGTGCGGAATATCAATCTCATATTCCAGTTTATCCTCCATCCGCTCCTTCTGAATCAGGAGATAGTTTGATACATGGCGGATTTCCTCCCTGAGGGCCACGGTCCTGGAGGACCTGCTGATTGCATATTTCATCATCTCACCCAGGGACACCACGATACCGCTTATTTCATATTCCTTTTTTTCCAGCAGCATCCAATTGATGGTATCCAGGGTATTATACAAAAAATGGGGATTAATCTGTGACTGCAGGGCTTCCAGCTCCGCATTTTTCTGGGCCAGTTTTTCCTGATAGACCTCCTTTATAAGCATGTCAATTTTGAAAACCATGTAGTTGAATGTCTCCATGAGACGGCCCATTTCATCCGAGCGCTTATTGTCTATGCGGTAATCAAAATTTCCCTGCTGCACCTCCCTCATGGCTTCAATCAGCTTCTTCACCGGGGCCGTGATGGCCAGCGACACTACCAGAAGGCAGACCAGAATCAGCAGGTTGCACAGAATGATGCTGAGCAGGATGGAGTGGTTCAGGCTCTGCACCTGGGCTGAGATATCAGAATACGGCACCATGGTATAAATCTTCCACCCGGTTGCCTCATTTTCAATAACTGACAGCGCCATACGCTCCTGTCCCACCATCAGTTCCTTTGATTCCCCGCCCCGGTTCTCCATGGCGCATACCGCGTCTATGACCTGGGAAACCGTCTTTTCATCCCCTGCAATCAGTCTTTGGTTCTGGTCCAGCATAAAGGTCATCTGATGGGGAAATGAGGCATTCTCCGTATGCAGGATGTCCAGAAATGTATCCGGGTTCAAATCCATGATCAGTACGGCAATCACCTCCTGATTGTAAAAATCCGTAATGGGTTCCACCATGGTAAGGACCTTTTCCGGTCCGGTGATTCCCTCCATATAAAAAAGCAGGTTGTCCTGAAGTCCAAGCCATACCGGCTGGCCTCCGTGCTCTGAAGCCGCCTCGTAGTACTTGGAAGACACCAGGTCAAAATCCTGCAGCCTGTAATAATCATAGGTGCTGTACAGGATATTGGAACGGTCGATAATCATGATATTATTCAGCGGTTCAAACGAAAGAACAAGGGAGGAAAAATACTCGGCTATATTGCGCTTGCTGCGCCCCACCTGAAGGTAGTCCTCACCGCTGTGGATATTATTCCGCACAATCTGGCTGGTGGCCGTACTCTGTCCCAGCTGTGTCATGTAGGAAACCTTATCCGTGACACTGATATTGATTTTCTCCAGCATATTCTCCATCTCATTTTTCTTGTTATTAAAAATAAGGCTCCTTGCATGGCTGTAGGCAAAATAGCCCATGATACCGCCCTGAAGAATCCCGATGGTTATGAATACAATCATGATTTTTGCACGGAATGATAACTGTTTCACGCCCTGTCCCCCCTGTGACCATATTTTTTCTATCATATCATGGATATTTTGGGATTACAAATCCCGAGGGGGGATATGATGTACCGGCTTTTGGACAAAAAAACGGTCCTGGCTTACCGCCAGAACCGCGTCCTGTTTATTTTTACCATTCAACATATAAAAGCGGACTGCACTGCATCCGCACTGTTTCGCAGTCTCCTTTGTCCGTCCTATGGCCTTACAGCCGTCCCGTCAGGCAGTCTTGCAAACAGCCAGCTGTGATCCATATCCACTGCCGGATATTTGGCGGCTTCCTTCTCATCAAAGCCAACACCAATGCCTGGTGTGTCGTCCACATATGCGTACCCATCCCTGATTTTCGGGCAGCCCGGGAATACAGCCTCTTCCTCCTGGGTAAAACCGGAGAACTCCTGTATTCCAAAGTTATGGCTGTTCAGGTCCAGATGCATCTGCGCGCACATTCCAATCGGTGACAGATCATTGGGACCGTGCCATGCGGTCCGCACGCCGTATGCATCGCAGAAATGAGCCAGCTTTACAGCAGGGGTTATACCTCCTATATCGCTTAAGTGCACCCTTATGAAATCAATCCACTGGTTTTGGATAATGGTTTTCCACTCAGCCGGATTGGTAAACAGCTCTCCCATGGCAAAGGGCACAGCTGTCTGCTCCCTCATATACTTATAATACCCTACCTGGTCAGGAGCCAGAGAATCCTCCAGGAAAAACAGCTTAAATGGTTCCAGTTCCTTTGTAAAAGCAAGGGTGTCTGCCAGTGATAACCGCTCATGAACATCGTGCATGACCTCAAGCTCCCATCCAAAATCCTTCCTCACCTGCTCAAACAGGCGGATTACACTGTCCATATACATTTTCGGATGGAAATACGCGCCTTCCGGTGCCCCCTCCGGTTTCACCATCTGCTGGCGCCTGCCGTCGAAGTTCCCGCCGTAGGTCCCCATATGACAGCGGATGTGCCGGTATCCTTCCTCAATATATCGGCTGATGCACTCTTTTACCTCTTCCAGGCATCCTCCGTCTGCATGGCGGTAAACCGTCACGCCTTCCCTGGCCTTTCCGCCAAGCAGGCTGTAGAGCGGCATACCGGCCAGCTTTCCCTTGATGTCCCACAGGGCCTCATCTACTCCTGATATTGCATTGTTGAGGATTGGACCATTGCGCCAGTAAGAGCTTCCCATCATGGTCTGCCAGATATCCTCTATATTATGTACGCTCCTTCCCTTTAACATAGGGCAGAGATATTCCTCGATGGCTGTAACCACAGCCTTGTGCCTCCATGTAAAGGTAGCGCATCCGTATCCAAAGAGTTCGGGTTCCGATGTCTCTACCTTGACAATGACCAGATTAATTCCCCTTGGCGCTGTCACAAATACTTTTATATCCCGAATTGTTATGTTATCCATGTTCTAATTCTCCTGTTTTTTATAATATATATCCCCGTATTATGTAACCTCCGCCCATACAGTATCAGCTCTTAACTGCCCCGCCTGTCATGCCTGCAATAAAATACTTCTGGAAGCATATAAAGAGAACCACCAGCGGCAGGCTGGACACAGTGGAAGCAGCCATCAGGTCATTCCATTTAATCTGGTACTGGGAATTCAGGGAAATGATGCCCACGGTCAATGTCTTCAACTGGTCGTTGGAAATCAGGACTGAGGAGTACATATACTCATTCCATCCGCTGAACAGGACAAATATGGCAACTGCTGCAATGCCCGGCACAATCAGGGGCAGTATGATGTTCCAAAAAATCCGGAAGCTGGATGCCCCGTCCACCCTGGCCGCCTCGTCCAGCTCAATGGGTACTGTCTTAAAGTAGGAAACCAGCATCCATGTGCTGAAGGCCACATTGGTGGCTGCATATACAATGATAAGCCCAATCAGCTTGTTGGTCATATGGTATTTGGAAAGCACCGCATAGAACGGTACCACCAGCATGACGCTGGGAAACATCTGGGTTACCAGAAGGAAATCCATCAGCTGTTTTTTACCCTTAAACTGGAATCTGGTCACCCCGTAGCCGGCCAGACATGCACATGTAATACAGATAATCATGGCAAAGATACATGTTACCAGGCTGTTAAGGGTCATTCTTCCGAAATTGTAGGTAGTGAAGAATTTGCGGAAGGACTCCAGGCTGATTGGGTCCGGTATCCACTGGGGTTTAGGCGAGTAGGTCTGGGCCTCTGTTTTGAAGGCAGTGGAAATCATCCAGAGAACAGGCACCAGCACCATAAGGGCCAGCAGAATCAGGACCACATAACAGAGTACTTGTTCCATTCTGCGTTTCGACTTCATTCTATTCATCCTTCAGCACCACCTTATACACAGAGTTTATGAGATAACAGATAATGAAAACCAGGATTCCCCATGCTGCTCCTTTACCGAATCTCAGGTCATTGAATGCGGTTCCGTATATGCTCAGGCTGATCAGGTTTGTGGCTGTGCCCGGCCCGCCCGCTGTCATGGTAAAGACCTGGGTATACTGCTTGAACCACCACACGCTGTCCAGGATAATCACCGTTGTCAGAATAGGCTTTAGGGAAGGCAGGGTGATGTAGCGGAAGCTGTCCCACTTATTTGCCCCGTCAATCACCGCCGCCTCATACAGGTCCTTGGAGATGCTCTGGAGTCCGGCCAGTATCATGGTCATGACCAGAGGAAATCCCTTCCATATACAAGTGAACACCACGGACGGAAACGCCAGTTCCTTGCTGCCCAGCCAGGATATGTTGGCTGAAATGATACCCAGTGACTTCAGCATATCGTTTAGTACACCATACATGGGATTCATGATCCAGGTAAACAAAAGGGCTATGACAGCTTCCGGAAAAAGCCATGGGAGCATAAAAATGACCCTGAATACAGTCCTTCCCCTGAACTCCCTGTTTAGCAAGGTTGCCAGGATGAAACCCAGGACAAAATGCCCGATTACCACAAATATCATGAACTCAAACGTAAGCAGCACCGATTTATAGAAAGACGGATCTGTAAACGCCTCTATATAGTATTTGAAGCCTACGAATTTCCACTTAGTCACCAGGTTAGTATTGAAGAAGCTGATATAAAAGCCATAGGCCATGGGATATATAATAAGGGCTGCCAGCATGAATACAATGGGGAATGCAAATAAGTATCCGTCATTCTGGTATTTGATTTTACCCGCGGTTCCTTTTGTTTTTACCTTAGACATGATATCATGACCCTTTCTTTGCCTGTATTAATTGTAATCTTCCAGGAGCTGATCAAGATCCTTTACCAGCTGTTCCGCTGCCTGGTCGTTTGTTTTCTCGTTGCTGAATACAGCTGCATAGGCATCGCCCAGGGCGCTCTTAAGTCCGCTGATTCCCGCAAAAGCCAGGGTCGGACGGCAGCCGTCCTCAATCTGCTTTAAGAAACCTGCATAATCATCTCCTGTTATATAGGAAACCTTCTGTCCTTCGGTGGTGGACGGAATCTTGCCGCTGGACTCCCAGAACTTCATATCCTTATCGTGGGAGGTAAAGAATGCCAGGTATTTGGCGGCAGCTGCCTTCTCTGCGTCAGTTGATTTGGCGGTAATAGCATATCCCTCAGCTCCCAGCATAGTGCCTGAATACTCTCCGGGGAGTTTAAAAGAACCAAGCTTTCCTTTTAACTCAGGATTGTTGGCATAAGCAACGCCCAGGGCATTTGGTCCGGTAAGGAACATGCTGGTATAGCCCATGGCAAAGTAGTTTGCCGCTGTGGGATAATCCACCTCTGTTATACCGGTGGGAACCACACCCTCCACATTGTTCATATCTGTCCACTTAGAAAATACATCCACGAATGCCGGGTCTGTGGTAATATCTGTCTTCCACTCATCCGATCCATCCTCCTGGTAAGCAAGCTCATATCCATTGCTCCAGAGATAGGACATAAAACGGCTCTGCCCTGAGGAATTATTGGAGCCTACCATGGAGAATCCCCACTGGTCCACCTGTCCGTCCCCGTCCGTATCCTTTGTCAGCGCCTTTGCACAGTCCACAAACTCATCCCATGTGGCAGGCACTTTAAGCCCAGCTTCCTCAAAACGATCCATCCGGTAGATAACGGCCTGCGGCTGTACGGCCACCGGATAATAGGTCATCTGCCCGTCAATGGTGCAGGCATCCATAACGCCGTTTGCCAGGCCGTCAATAGCTTCCTTGTCCATCCAGTTGTTAAGGTCCTCTGTCAAACCCAGGTCATAAAGGGTGGGCACCTGGTCAGCAGATGTGAAGAACATGGTGGGAAGGTCATCCGGGGAGGTTGCCATGGCTGCCAGCTTTGTATAAATATCACCGGAGGCAATGGCCTGGATTTCCACCTTAATGTCCGGATTTTCCTTCATAAATTCCTCTGCGTACTGATATATGTACTGGCCATGAGGATCCTCAGGCGCATATCCGTCCATGACGGTCAAAGTAACCTGTTCTCCGGACGCGGCCTGTGTATCCTTATTTCCCGTCCCGGTACCGCCATTATCCTTTGTGTCCCCTGCCTTTACTTCCTCTGCCTTTGTATCTGCCGTGCCGGATGATGAGCCTGCGCATCCTGTCACAAGGGATGCCGCCATCACTACGGAAAGCATTGCTGATAAGAATCTTCTTTTCATGTCAGTTCCTCCATTTCATTGTTATAAATCTCTCTTAATTACCGGCCGGTAATCGTTTGTTCTGATGGGAATATCATACAACAACTGATATGAGGAATGTGATTATTATTTAGTCAAAAATCACCATTTTTTTGTCCTGTGACAAAAATCTGCATAAAAATAGCAGCTGGTATACAAAAATCACCAGCTACTTTCTTCTGCATCGTCTGCTTGTTTCCCACCATTCATGTGCAGATTTACGGTATTGAAGGGGAGAAACGTCCATAATTGATTTAAATTGCCTTAAAAATGTGTTTACGCTGTCATAACCGCATCTCTCCGCTATCACTGCCACGCTATCACTACTATTTTCCAATAAACTGGCAGCCTCGCAGACCCTCACCGTATTGATGTACTTGTTTAAGTTGTATCCGCAATACTTGGTGAAATCCTTGCTGATGGTTGTTGGGTGAAGAAAAAATTTTTCACCCAGCATATTCAGGTTCAGCTCCTCATTAAAATGAACATCAATGTATTCCTTAATCTCCAGCATCCTGGCATTGGAAGGCGAGATACCCGACTCACTCCGCTCAAACCGGAAGACTCGAAACAGCAGCACTGCTATCTGGGTGATAATGGTCCGCTGAATCTGGGTACGGAAGGGCTTATGCACCTCGCCCTCCTCCTTTAAATAGCACAGCATATCGATCAGATGTCCAAACACCGCCCGGTCCACATTTTTATAATTTTGGACAAACACATCCGGCGGGGGCGTACCAAATACCTTCTGCAGGTCATGGTCCAAGATAATACTTCTATAGTAGGTTGGTTTGGCTGTGAAGCCGTATCTTGAAAACGGCAGCCTGTCAATCCGCCTCAGATGGTGTTCCATGGCACCTATGACCAGAATATCATAGGGCTCCACATGGTACTTCCTGCCTGAGATATAGTAGTCCGCAGCCCCGTCCTCCACCAGGAGAATCTCACTGGTATTATGGATGTGGTGCATCTCGTTCTTCTCATATTCACAGGTCCGTGAAATATTATAATTATCCTCACTGATTGCCCGGAAATGGTCCGGCTCATAGTAATCATTAATCTTAATCTCCATGTGGTAACTATAACATACCTGCTTCTATATGTCAAAAACGCAGCTCCCCGCACCTATTGGCATGCCACTGATAAACCTCAGCATTCCCCGGCTATTTATACTCTTATATTGTTATGACCAAATACTCCCCTGTCATCTGCAGCACCGCATATCTTGTTATCCCTCTATTGCGCCGCGTTTTTCTTAAGCATCCCCAGAATCACGCATCCGGCCGCTGCTCCCGCAACCACCGCAGCCAGATACATAAGGGGATTTCCAATGGTGGGAAGGACGAAGATACCTCCATGAGGCGCCCTGAGGGTGCAGCCAAATGCCATGGAAAGCCCTCCTGCAATCGCAGAACCGATGATACAGGAAGGAATCACGCGCAGCGGATCCTGGGCCGCAAAGGGAATGGCTCCCTCTGTGATAAAGGACAGGCCCATTATATAATTGACAATACCGGACTGGCGCTCCTTTTCCGTAAACTTGCTCTTAAAGAAAGTGGTGCACAGGGCAATGGCAATAGGAGGCACCATACCGCCTGCCATGACAGCGGCCATGACCTCAAAGTTGCCCTCTGCCAGCTGTGCGGTTCCGAACACATACGCTGCCTTGTTAAACGGACCGCCCATATCAATGGACATCATGCCGCCTAATACCATCCCCAGCACAATCCGGCTGGTGCCGCCCATTCCGTTCAGGAAGTGGGTGAGGCCATCGTTAATCATACCCATATATGGGTTGATGAATGTGGTTACCACTGCTGCCAGGAAGATACCGATAACCGGATAGAGAAGCACCGGCTTGATGCCTTCCAGCGACTTTGGCAGCTTTGAGAAAAGCTTCCTTAAGCCCACCACAATATATCCGCCTACAAAACCTGCAAACAGAGCGCCCAGAAATCCTGCGTTCACATCGCCGCCTGCCGGGTTGGCAAAGGTGGATCCCATCTTGGCAATCAGTCCTGCCACCAGGCCCACTGCCAGGCCGGGACGGTCCGCGATACTCATGGCGATGAAGCCGGCCAGGATAGGAAGCATCATTCCGAATGCCTGCTCGCCCACGGTCTTAAGATAGGCTGCCAGAGGCGTATTCTTACCGAAGTTGGCCGGATTGATGGAATAATCGTCAAACAGGAATGCCAGGGCGATCAGGATACCTCCGCCGATAACAAAGGGAAGCATGTGGGATACGCCGTTCATCAGGTGCTTGTATATGGTCCTCCCAATGCTGTCATTGCCTTCCGACACGGACTCTCCTCCCGCGGCTCCTGTGTGATGGTATACCGGCACCGTGCCGTCCACAGCCCGTTTGATCAGTTCCTCGGCCTTGTGGATGCCGTCGGCCACAGGGACCATGATAACAGGCTTTCCGTCAAATCTGGCCATCTCCACGTTCTTATCCGCTGCAATGATAATGGCATCCGCCGCTGCAATTTCTTCCCTTGTGAGCACATTCTGGGCTCCGCCGGAACCGTCGGTCTCAGCTTTCAGGGCAATTCCCAGCTTCTTTCCCGTATTCTCCAGGTTCTCAGCCGCCATGTAGGTGTGGGCAATGCCGGTGGGACAGGCCGTAACCGCCAGAACACGGTAACCGGAGGAGGCGCCTGCTTCTGCATCCGCCTTTGCATCCTTGGCCGCCTCTCCCTCAGGCGCTCCAAAACGCTCTGTCTCTGCCTCATCTATGATGCGTAAAAATTCATCCTTATCCGCTGCCCCCATAAGCCCTTCCTTGAATCCGGGATTCATAAGCAGGGTTGACAGGCGGGATAATGCCTCCAGGTGTACGTCTGCTCCCTCAGCAGGCGCCGCAATCATAAACAGAAGGTTGGCCAGGGAGCCGTCAAACGCGTCGTAATCAACGCCCTCTGGAACCACCATGGCCGCCAGTCCGGGCTCCTTTACCGCCTCTACCTTTGCGTGCGGAATGGCAATTCCCTCACCGATGGCCGTGCTGCCCAGGGCTTCTCTTGCCAGTATGCCCTCCTTATATCCGGCGGTGTCCTTAAGCCTTCCTCCGGCATCCATCAGGGATACCAGCCTGTCCACGGCCTCCTCCTTATCTGAAACCTTTACGCCCAGTTCAATACTCTCTTTTTTTAATAACTCTGTAATCCGCATAAATGCGCCCCTCCTAACCGGTTAAAGTGTGTTTAAGAGTCTCATAATTTCATCTTTTGTTCCAATTCCGTCGGAAAATGCCGTCGCGCCGCCGCAGGCTGTTCCCAGCTTCAAAGCGTATGCATAATCCCCTTTTTCCAGGTATCCGGCTATGAATCCTGCCACCATGGAATCCCCTGCCCCAACAGAATTCTTTACCGTTCCCCTGGCAGCCTGCCGGCGGTGTACACTGCCGTCCTCTGCTACCAGTATGGCTCCGTTTCCTGCCATGGATACCAGCACATTCACCGCTCCCTGTTCCTTAAGCTTCCTGGCATGGAGAATGATTTCCTCCTCTGTCTCAAGCTCCAGCCCAAACATCTGTCCCAGCTCATGATTATTGGGTTTAATGAGGAACGGACGGTACTTTAAAACCTTCAGGAGCAAATCCTTCTCCGCATCCACTACCATGCGGATTCCCCTGCCGTCCAGGCGTTCCATGATTCTCTGGTAGATGTCACTGTCAATGGCAGCCGGTATGCTTCCGGAAAGGACCAGCACATCCTCCTTTTTTAGATAGGAAAGCTTCTCAAAAAGCTGGTCCACATCGCCGGCTGTAATCTCCGGTCCCATGCCGTTGATCTCACTTTCCTGGTCGGACTTCAGCTTTACATTAATACGGGACATGCCCTTCTCCACCTGGATAAAATCTGAATCAAATCCCAGGCTCCTGACTCCCCGCTCTATCTCCCGGCCCGTAAAACCGGCAATGAATCCCAGAGCCGTACTCCTGTATCCCAGGTTTGCCAAAAGCGCTGAAACATTGATGCCCTTGCCTCCGTAAAAGATGTTTTCCCTGATGGTCCGGTTTACACTTCCCAATGCAAAATGTTCTACTTTAACCACATAGTCCAGTGCCGGATTAAATGTTACCGTGTAAATCATATATCTCCGCACCTCCTTTTTATGAAATTTTATTTCTTATGTTGTCTCTATCATAATACGATGCTATATTTTCGTCAATAGTATTTTATAAGAAAATTTGTTTCATACATTTTTTTGTCGCAATATACAAACAGACGGCCTGTTTCCGTAAAAAGCCGTCTGTTTTTTGTGCATTATTTTCTATTTTATCGTTAGTACTGCCCCGCGTAAATAACAGCGAAACACGGTTCCATTATTTCTTATCCGGCGATATGGCTTTTTCATGACGCCGTATATGCTCCATGGACCCCTTCATACCAGCCCGGAGCAGAAGGTAAAGTATCTCCATCACTGCCGTGGCCGTCACCCTGGAAAACCAGAACTCCTCTGTCAGCAGCTTTTCCCTGGTGGCGGTGACAATCTTGTAATCACATATCCTGGCCAAGGGCGAATTTCCATTATTGGTAATGAGAATGACCGTGCATCCGTTTTCCTTTGCCCCCTCTGCCAGGGTCTGAAGACGCTTGGAGCTTCCTGAATTGGATATGACCATAACCACATCCTCCTGGCCCAGGTTAAAGGTATAGGCAGTCTGGGTTTCCCATATATCCCCTGCCACAGCCGGTATTCCCAGCTGGTTGAATTTGAAGGCGCCGTCCAGAGCCACGGGAATGGTATTGCCCACGGCTGCCAGCTGCACCATTCGGGCATGCTCCAGCCTGTCCAGAATATGTTCCAGATTGGCCGGGTCCATCATGTTCACGGTCTCCGTCAGCTCAGCCACCTTGTTAGCCAGTATATTCTGAAGAGACTGCCGCAGATCGCCGCGGTCAATGTCATTGGACACATTCCGGTCCATTTGTTCTTCTTCCAGCACCTCCCTGGCCAATGCCAGCTTCAGGCTGTGGAATCCTTTGAAGCCGCACCGCCTGCAAAACCGGGATACGGTGGCGTCGCTGGTCCCGCTGGCCCTGGCCAGCTCGCCCACCGTCATATCCACCACTTCCGCCTTATGCTCCATCATGTAATCCGCTATCTTTTTCTCTGCTTCAAAAAATTCGTCATAGGAGGAGCAGATGACTCCCAATGCGCTTCGTGTCTCTCCCATATCATATTCCGCCTGTCTCATGTAAATTTATTTCATGGTCTAAATATAGCACACAAAACTTAAAAATAAAAGTTGTTTTTCGTCATATATTATAATGCTTTATGAAACTTTATTAACTTTTCGTTACTCCCCTTGTTTTTCCTTTTTTACTGTGCTATAATCTCTAAACGTTAACATATTATTAACAATTTGTTTATATTTAGCCGCATATTATCAGGTCTTCAAATGTGAGAAAGAGGCTGGTATCATGAAAAATATTATAACATTTCTTTCCAAGTACAAACATGCATGGCTGCTGTGTTACGGCTTCATTTATCTTCCATGGTTCTGTTACCTGGAAAAGACAGTCACCCGTCATTACCATGTAATGCATGTTGCCCTGGACGACTTCATACCCTTCAACGAATATTTTATTATTCCCTACATGATGTGGTTTTTATACGTGGCAGGAACCATAGTTTTCTTCCTTTTCCGTAATAAGGAAGACTATTACAGAATTTGTACCTTCCTGTTCTCAGGTATGACCATCAGCCTGATTATCTGTACCTTTTTCCACAACGGAACAGATTTCAGACCGGCCATTGACCCGGGTAAGAATATATTTTCCGGCATGGTCGCCGCCCTGTACCAGACGGATACGCCTACCAATGTATTCCCCAGCATCCATGTGTACAACTCCATCGGCACCCACATCGCCATCATGAAGAGCGAGTCCTTTAAGAAATATCCCTGGGTGCGGGCCGGTTCAGCCATCCTTATGGTTTCCATCTGCCTGTCTACCGTATTCTTGAAACAGCATTCGGTTATCGACATGGTGGGAGCAGCTATCATGGCTTATGTGATTTACGGGATCGTCTACGGATACAACTGGTCTGCCGAAGACAAGAAGGTCACCCAGAAGGCGCTCAGTTAAAAGGCCGGAATTTAGATGTTTGGAAATTAAATGTTTGGAAATCAAATGTTCGCAAAATCAAATGTTCGCAAAATCAAAACCGCTGTATGTCAGTCATTCTGCAAACTGGCATACAGCGGTTCTTTTATCCCTATGCTTTTTATTTCTATACTTCTGTTACCATATCTCCCCTACCGCTCCTCTTTATCCTTTGGCAGCAGCAGGTTCAGGAGAATGGAAACAACTGCCGCTATGACCACAGGCGTTTTTGCAAACACCACGGTCATCCAGGAGGGAAAACCGCAGAGCGCATCGGATGCCTGGGTAACCCCTGCTCCAAGAGCCACCGCTATACCAACGATAAAGCCGCTTCTCACCGACAGGCCGGTATTGAATATCATGCGGATTCCGGTCACTGTGATGGCGGCAAACACAGTCAGGGTAGCTCCGCCCAGCACGCACTGGGGAACACTGGTGAGAAAGGCGGAAAACTTTGGCAGTATTCCCGCAATCCCCAATATAATGGCTGCCAGAGCAGCGACCCAGCGGTTCACCACCTTGGTGGTGGTGACAATCCCCACATTCTGGCTGAAGGTCACATTGGGAAGTCCCCCAAAAAAGGCTCCTATGATATTGCTCAGCCCGAATCCCAGAATACCGCCCCGCAGCTCCTTATCCGTGGCTTCCCTGTCCATTCCGCCCATGGTGGTGGCTGTCACATCCCCCATGGCCTGCAGGGAATTGATGGCAAACAGCAGACCGATTGCCACACAGGATGAAACTTCAAATTCAATTCCAAAATGCATTATCTTTGGAAGGGCAAATATGCCTGCATGTCCCACAGCGCTGAAATCAACCATTCCAAACCCAAGGGCAACGCCGTATCCAACGATAATTCCGATAAGTACAGAAGCCAGCTTTATGATTCCCCTGCCATAATTATTACAGACTATGACCACAGTCAGGGTAAGTGCTGCCGCCAGCCAGTTCTGCCAGGAACCATAGGACTCACTGCCCTGTCCTCCTGCCATATAGCGAATGGCAATGGGGTATAGGGACAAGCCGATGCACAGGATGACAATACCTATAATCAGCGGCGGAAACAGTGACTTGATCTTGTTGTAGGACAGACCTACCAGTACTGCCACGATTCCGCCTACAATCTCTGCCCCGAAGATGGTGGCTATACCGTAGCCCTCCACAATGGTGGACATGCTTGTGACATAGGCAAATCCAACCCCGACAATCAACGGCAGTCCCGCTCCAAACTGAAGGCTGCCTTTCCTGAATCCGACTGGGAATACCTGCAAAAGGGTGGCCAAAGCAGATACCACAAGAGCCGCCTGGACAATGATGACCTTATCTTCCCCGCTTAAACCGGCCACACCCGCAATGATGATGGCAGGGGTCACACATCCCACTATCATCGCCACAATGTGTTGGAAAGCCAGGGGAAGCGCCTGTCCCAAAGGCGGCATCCCGCCGTTCAGTTCAAAAACTGATTCTTTTTTGTGTTTGCCTTCTTTCATTTTACCTCCTTTTCATATAAAAAGGTCCTATGAAAGCAAACAGAAAGACAGCCTGATTATAGCTATTTTTCCATTATACGTTCCATAGAACCACTTTTTTGTTTGTATATATGAATAATTTTTTGACGTTTTATTTATATCTTATTGTAAAATAATACCACAATGTTAAATGGTTGTCAATCTTTGTTGGTGAAAATATCAAAGAAAAACTCCGAAAAACAATCTTCTCAACCACATAAACGCAGCAAAAAATCCGCAGTCCTCCTGTCCAACAGGATTTCCGCGGATTTTTCACTTGATTTTTTACCTGAGTATCGGATTGACAAATTTCGCTTGGACTTACTGCCCCTTTGAAAAAGGATTCAGCATTTTGCTTACCACTTCCGCCTCAGACGGGCCTTCAAACAGGGTGCTTCCCTGGTCCTTGGCTGGTATGCTGTCCACCCTGGAGCCGTCAATTCCGCCCCTCATCTCTACTTCATGCTTATAGTCAGCCAGGTATTTTTCGATGGCGCTGATTTTGTCCTCAGGCGCCTCCATACCTTCCTTAGATAGTCCCATGATGTCCATGACCGTATCCAGCTCACTGGCATCCCAGTCCTTAAGAACTGTGTTTGCGAGAAACTGAATCCGCTCCCTGATTGAATTGCACTTCAGAAATTCTTTTACCATTTTTAAGACCTCCAAACATATGGAAATTTCTTGATACCGGCTATACTATACTACTTCGTTAAAAAGATGTCAATTAAAACCGTAAAATTTCTGCGTTATTTTATATCCCAGAATCAAAAGTTCCCTTCCGCCCTTGCCGGGAAGGTTGCAGCCCTGTCCCAGAAAGCCCATTCTGAGCCGCAGGTAAAGGGGCAGATTCTGCTTTTTCAGGTACTGCCACAGCTCTTTCTTTTTCTCCAGGTTTTCCTCTGTTCCGGATTTGATAGCCAGGACAGAACAAATGGTCATCATGATTTCCAGGTATTGTATCATGTAGTGGCGCAGCTTCCTGCTGCTTATCTTCATAGCATCATAATAACCTAACATCAGCTTGGTGACCCGAATCTGCTGGTCAATGCGGCCAATCATCACCTCTTCGTTGACGGACTGGTCCTGCCTTCCGATGTAATAGCGGTAGAAATTCACATCCAGGTAATAGATATGCTTCACATGAGGCAGGGGCTGGTACACAAAAATATTATCCACATAAAAGGTATGTTTGGGAAGCTCCAGCCCGCACTGGATCAGCAGACCTGTCCTGTAAATAACAGAGTGCATCAGTATATACTGCCCTGTCATGAAAAACTTCACGTCATTCCATCCAAATACCTTGTCCTTTGGAAATGCCGTGTGGTATTTCATCACCTTTTTCCTTCTGGCCCCTTCCTTCTCATAGACAAAGTTGGTAACCAGCATGTCCAGGGTCTCTCCCCCGTATACAAAGCGCCTCAGGGTATCAAGAACCTGTACATATGCCTCCTCATTGACCCAGTCGTCGCTGTCCACCACCTTAAAGAAAATGCCTGTGGCATTTTTAAGTCCTGTGTTCACCGCTTCCCCATGCCCGCCGTTTTCCTGGTGGATGGCACGGCAGATAGTGGGATATTCCCGGGCATACCGGTCAGCAATTTCTCCTGTCCTGTCTTTGGCGGATCCGTCATCCACAATGATGATTTCCACTTCCTCCCCGCCCGTAAGCAGGGTGTTGATACAGTGCTCCATATAGCTTTCCGAGTTATAACAGGGGATTGCCACAGTCAATAACTTCACCTTTCTACCTCCTCATTATGAGTACTTAGCCAAACGCTGCCAGGGCTGCCAGATTGGCGGCCCCGTGCATCAATACTGCCATGGGATACTTGCGGTATTCGCTGCCTTCATAGCCCCATGCCAGCACCATTCCCAAAAGGAATGCGTATGTGCCTTGAATCCAGTTTCCATGATATATCCCAAAGGCCAGGGAGGATATGACCGCCGCCGGAAGAAAGGCCATGAAACGCCTCAGCCATCCGTACAGAACCAGGCGGAAGGCTCCTTCCTCCAGAATGGGAGCCAGGACCAATGTCATCCACAGCAGTTCCGCTCTCCGGTATATGGCCGGAATCATGGCCTGCTCATAAGATGATAAGAGACTGCCGGGCCACGGTATAACATTCACCAGCAGATTGCCGGCCAGTGCCGCCGCCGCTGCCGCCAGTACACGCTTCTGCCACCCTGGGGGCAGAACCTGTTTTCCATCCCTCATACGCTTCCTGTCCTTCTATTCTTATTCTGCTGACAGTATAGCATGGCTCCCCGGGTTTTGCCACCATCTTTTTACTCTTTCCATTGCATTTTTTCCCATATTACCCTATAATAAACTTAATTTATATGACAATTTTAAAGACAAGCGAGGTACGGATTATGGCGAAAAAACGCATCGTAATGGCCATCGGCCACAAAGATATGGGAACCAATCTTCCTGAACAAAAGGCAGCTGTGGCGAGAACCGCCAAAATCATCGCTGATTTCATCCAGGAGGGATGGCAGGTAGCCATTGTACACAGCAACGCTCCCCAGGTAGGCATGATTCACACAGCCATGAATGAATTCGGCAAACAGCATGACGGTTATAGCCAGGCTCCCATGTCTGTCTGCTCCGCCATGAGCCAGGGTTATATCGGATACGATCTTCAGAACGGAATCAGAGCTGAACTCATTAAGAGAGGCATTTACAAACCTGTAAGCACTGTATTGACCCAGGTGACAGTGGACCCATACGATGAGGCCTTCTATACCCCCGTCAAAGTCATCGGGCGTGTGATGTCCAAGGAGGAAGCGGACGCCGAGGAAGCAAAGGGCAACCATGTAACAGAAGTGGAGGGCGGTTACCGCAGAATCGTAGCATCTCCCCATCCTGTTGCCATTGTGGAGATCGATGCCGTCAAGGCTCTTATGGACGCAGACCAGATTGTCATTGCCTGCGGAGGAGGCGGCATTCCTGTCATGGAACAGGGCTATAACTTAAGGGGCGCCAGCGCCATCATTGAGAAGGACCTTGCCACCGGACTGCTGGCCAAGGAGATCGATGCTGATGTGATGATGATACTCACCAGCGTGGATAATGTTACCTTAAACTACGGCACGCCCCAGGAACAGCCCATCAGCCACATGACCATAGACCAGGCCAGGGATTATATCAGCCAGGGCCAGTTTGAATTCGCCTCCATGCTGCCAAAGGTATCTGCCTCCATTGATTTCCTGGAGAGCGGAAAAGGCAGGAAGGCCATCATCACCACCCTGGATAAGGCAAAGGACAGTCTGAAAGGCCATGCAGGCACGGTAATTGAATAAAAACTTTGATTTAAGCGCTTTGATTTCCATAGGAAAACAGTAAAAAATCCACTAACCCCAAGTATTTTCCAAGGGTTAATGGATTTTTTTATATACCTTTTATGCTTCTGCCAGCACCCGCTCCGTTATATAGCTGACCATCTCATCCTTTTTCATCCCCAGAGACAGGGCCAGTTCGGAATACAGATTATCCTCCGCTGTCTTAAAATACCGCTCGTCCAAATCCGTCATCTTCTTTCCCTGCTCCAAGCGGTCCTTTCTGCGCAGGTACAATGCTTTTATCATGCTGATCCACACCCGGCAGTCACAGGTCTTAAGGGCTTCCTTATACCGTTCCTCCCGCTGTTTATCATTGGTCACCTCCATCTCCTTCACATCCGAGATTTTGTCAATCAGTTCAAGGGCCTCTTCTTTGGAAAGAAGCGGCCTGGTTATGGTTTTCTCCGAATCCACAGGCGTCACAATTTTACTGTCTTGCTGATAATAGGGACGGAGTACATAATACAGCCGGTCCTTTGGACCATCAGGTCTGTCGATTGTGATAATATCCATCACCTCGCAGACGCCCCTGATGCCGTATATGATATACTGACCTTTCTGATACATAATTTTACCGCCTACTTCCCTTATTTTATAATACTTATATTGTATCACTAAAAGGGTGTCGATGTCAGAAGTTTTTTGGCGCCGCCTCAAATTTTGTAAAATATATACCATGGTGCCGCCTGGTTATTTGTATACAATAACCAGTTCATTGTTCTTTGCAGGCTCCTGTCCGGTGTCAGTCCTCCTCTGCTTCCACCACAGCCAGTATTTCGGTGGCGCTGCCCCCCGGAAGCTCATTGGCTCCAATGGCAAGTCTTGCCGCGATTCCCGCTTCTCCATATAAATCCCGGAACAGCCGGCTGGCCCCGTCTATGACCTGCGGCTGATTTCCAAATCCCTTGGCGCAGCGCACATAGCTGATAATCTGTACAAACTGTTTTACTTTATCCAAATCGCCCAGTTCCGCCTTCAGAACAGACAGAATATTAAGAGCGCATATTTGGGCGGACCTCTGGCCATCCTCTATGGTCAAATCCTCCCCCACAACGCCCACCACCTGGCGCACTCCATGGATGTCCGGCGTCTGACCGGCAATATAAATCAGATTCCCCACTCTTCTTGACGGTGCATACAATCCGTTGGGCTTTGGCAGCTCAGGAAGTTCAAGTCCCATTTCCCGCAATTTCTGTTCTACTTTCATAACCTTCTCCTTATCATTTTTATATTTTCTGCATTCTTTATGCAAAGGCGCCGCATACAGCAGACGAACCACCATACCCAGCGCCTTCGGCACAAGCCATTTCGTTAAACACGTTCTTCTCTATGATTTCCTTTTCATTGCCTTACGCATTCTTTACCGTGGCAATGTCAATCAGGGTCAGCTCCTTGGCCCGGTTTTCCAGGCTGGTTACCAGCGCATTGGCCGTATCCAGGGAGGTCAGGACATTGACGCCTGTCTCGATGGCATTGCGGCGGATGATGAAACCGTCATGGCTGCGCTCTGCGCCCTGGGCCGGAATGTCGATGATCAGGTCAATCTGATGTCCCAGTACCAGGTCCAGGATGTTGGGAGATTCCTGCTCCAGCTTGCGGATTTCGTAAGCCTTTACACCGTTCTTATTCAGTGTCCGTGCAGTACCCCTGGTGGCAAATATCTGATATCCCACAGCAGCAAACCTGCGGGCAATATCCACGGCCTCCTCCTGGTCGCTGTGGCGCACGGACATAATCATTTTCTTGTATTTTGGAAGACGGATTCCCGCTCCCTCAAATGCTTTATAGAGCGCTTCATTAAACGTCTTTGCAATGCCCAGACACTCGCCGGTGGACTTCATCTCAGGCCCAAGGCTGATGTCAGCGCCCCGAATCTTCTCAAAGGAGAACACAGGCATCTTGATGGCTATATAATCAGCTGCGGGCTGCAATCCCGGTTTATAGCCCAGCTCCCGGATGGTATGGCCGCAGATAATCCGGGTTGCCAGCGGCACGATGGGGATGCCGGTAACCTTGCTGATATAGGGAACCGTCCGCGAGGAACGGGGATTCACCTCGATGATGTATACGTCGTCACCGTCCACAATGAACTGAATATTAATCATGCCCTTTACGTGGAGGGCTCTTGCCAGCTTCTCAGTGTAGTCCACTATGGTGTCGATATTGTGCTGGGTGATGTCCTGGGCCGGATACACGGAGATACTGTCGCCGGAGTGGATACCGGTACGCTCTATATGCTGCATGATACCGGGAATCAGAATGTCGGTGCCGTCACAGATGGCATCCACCTCTATTTCCTTGCCCATGATATACTTGTCAACCAGAATCGGATGCTCCTGGGCTATCTGGTTGATAATGCCGATGAATTCGTCGATATCCTCATCGCTTATGGCAATCTGCATACCCTGTCCGCCCAGCACGTAGGATGGCCTCACCAGCACCGGATATCCAAGCTTATGGGCTGCTTCCTTTGCCTCCTCGGCCGTAAATACAGTATGTCCTGCGGGCCTTGGGATATTGCACTGCTCCAGGATGGCGTCAAAGCGCTCCCTGTCCTCTGCCGCGTCCACATCCTCTGCAGCCGTACCCAGAATGGGAACTCCCATCTTCATCAGGGCTTCCGTCAGCTTGATGGCTGTCTGTCCGCCGAACTGCACCACTGCGCCGTCCGGCTTCTCAATATCCACGATGCTCTCCACATCCTCCGGGGTAAGGGGTTCAAAATACAGCTTATCCGCAATATCAAAGTCCGTGCTGACGGTCTCCGGATTATTGTTGACAATAATGGTCTCGTAGCCTTCCCTGCTGAATGCCCAGGTACTGTGGACAGAACAGAAGTCAAATTCAATTCCCTGTCCAATACGGATTGGGCCGGAACCCAGAACAAGCACCTTCCTGCGCCCGGTGGTCTGCTCGGCCTCGTTAAGACCTCCGAAGCAGGAATAATAGTAAGGTGTCTCGGCCGCAAACTCAGCGGCGCAGGTGTCCACCATCTTATAAACCGCGCGGATACCGTTGTCATAGCGCAGCTTCTTTATATCCTCCTGGGAGGTTCCCGTAAGCCTTGCAATTACATTGTCGGGATACTCGATTCTCTTGGCCTCTGCCAGAAGCTCTGCCGTCAGACTCTTTTCTCCTGCGCCCACTGCCTTCAGGGCGTCCTCCATCTCCACCAGAATGGCCAGCTTGTCAATAAACCAGAAATCAATTTTAGTGATGTCGTGTATCTGCTCATAGGTGAATCCGCGGCGCAGCGCCTCTGCAATTCTCCAGATGCGCATGTCATCCACCCTGTTTAATTCTTCTTCCAGTGTTTCGTCGGAAAGGTCCGTAAAATCATAGGACAGCAGGCAGTCCACATGCTGTTCCAGAGAACGGATGGCCTTCATGAGAGCGCCTTCAAAATTGGTGCAGATACTCATGACCTCTCCTGTGGCCTTCATCTGGGTGCCCAGGGTGCGCTTTGCGCTGATGAATTTGTCAAAGGGCAGCCTTGGCATCTTTACCACGCAGTAGTCCAGCATGGGCTCAAAGCTGGCATATGTTTTCTTTGTAACCGCATTTCTGATTTCGTCCAGGGTATATCCCAGGGCGATCTTGGCAGCCACCTTGGCGATGGGGTATCCCGTTGCCTTGCTTGCCAGGGCCGATGAACGGCTTACACGGGGATTTACCTCGATAACACAGTACTCAAAGCTGTCCGGATTCAGGGCGTACTGCACGTTGCAGCCGCCGGTGATTCCCAGCTCGCTGATGATGTTGAGGGCAGAGGTACGGAGCATCTGATACTCCTTGTCCCCCAGGGTCTGGGATGGAGCCACCACAATGCTGTCTCCTGTATGGACGCCCACAGGGTCAATGTTCTCCATATTACAAACCGTGATTACATTGCCTGCGCCGTCGCGCATCACCTCGTACTCGATTTCCTTCCATCCGGCGATGCAGCGCTCCACCAGCACCTGTCCCACACGGGAAAGGCGCAGTCCGTTTTCCAGTATTTCAGCGCACTGTTCAGGATTGGCGGCAATACCGCCGCCGGAACCGCCCAGAGTGTATGCGGGACGAAGCACTACAGGATAGCCGATTTTTTCGGCAATCTCCAGACCATGCTTTACATCCTCCACAATATCAGAGGGAGCCACAGGCTCACCGATTTTCTCCATGGTCTCCTTGAACATCTCGCGGTCCTCAGCCTTCTTGATGGTCAGGGCCGTGGTGCCGATCAAGCGCACATTGTGTTCTTTAAAGAAACCTGCATCCTCCAGCTCCATGGCCAGGTTAAGACCTGCCTGTCCGCCCAGGGTGGGCAGCACGCTGTCCGGCTTCTCTTTTAATATAAGCTGCTCCACCACTTCCACGGTAAGAGGCTCGATATAGACGCGGTCTGCGATGTCCTTGTCTGTCATGATGGTTGCCGGGTTGGAGTTGAGAAGCACAACCTCAATTCCCTCTTCCTTCAGGGAACGGCAGGCCTGGGTGCCTGCGTAATCGAATTCTGCCGCCTGTCCGATGATAATGGGGCCGGATCCAAGCACCAGTACTTTTTTGATATCAGGATTCTTTGGCATCAGTCATTCACCTCCATCATTTTAAGGAAACGGTCAAAGAGGTAACCGGAATCCAGGGGTCCGGGGCATGCTTCCGGATGGTACTGCACCGTGAAGATATTCTTGCCCACATACTTTAAACCCTCGTTGGTGCTGTCATTTACATTGACAAATGCGGGGACTGCCACTGTCGGGTCCAGATTGTCCGTATCCACCACATAGCCATGGTTCTGGGAAGAAATATATACTCTTCCTGTCTCCAAATCCTTCACAGGATGGTTTCCGCCTCTGTGTCCGTATTTTAATTTATGGGTATCCATGCCGTTGGCCAGGGCCATGAGCTGGTGTCCCAGACAGATGGCAAAGATAGGCACATCTGATTCATAAAGCTTTTTCACTTCCCGTATGATGGCTGTATTTTCCTTTGGATCCCCGGGGCCGTTGCTGAGCATGATGCCGTCAGGTTTTCCTGCCAGCACTTTTTCTGCGGGTGTGTCAGCCGGATAAACCGTTACCTCACATCCCCTCTGGTTCAGGGAACGGGCAATGTTTCTCTTGGCGCCGTAGTCCAGAAGGGCAACCTTTTTACCGTTTCCGGGAAGGACGTATGTTTCCTTAGTGGTGGTCTTAAGCACCACGCCTGTGACGGTATACTCCTTCATGCGCTTAATGGGCTCGCTAAAATCGGTATATTCCTTTGTAGTAATCATACCGTTCATGGTGCCTTTTTCTCTTAATATTTTGGTAAGGGCTCTTGTATCGATACCGCAGATACCGGGAATGTCGTGTTCTTTTAAGAAGTTTTGAATGGTATCCTCGCTTCTGAAATTGCTGGGGATTCTTGATAATTCTCTTACAATATAGCCATCCGGCCAGGGCTTTGCTGACTCCATGTCCTTATGGCAGATTCCATAATTGCCAATAAGGGGATATGTCATGACAACGGCCTGTCCTGCATAGGACGGATCGGTCAGCACTTCCAGATAACCGGTCATTGACGTGTTAAACACGATTTCACTGATGACTTCACGTTCAGAACCAATGCTGGTCCCGGTGAACACAGTTCCATCTTCCAGTATGAGGTATGCTTTCATATGGGGGTACCTGTCCTTTCTTATGTGTTTGCTTAAGGGCCATGTGACCTCAGCCCAAATTGTAAAGATTATACTGTATTTCATATGAATTTGCAATGACTTTAGGAGCTAAATTTTTTTGTGATAATCAAATATTTTTTTAGTACAAAGAGGGCAGTATACAGACCGGACGAAACAAGGGCAGGACCAAAAATATGCGCCCTGCCCTTGTCTCTGATGTCTGCTTTTTATAGGGAATGTCTGCCTCCCATCCTTCCTCCGCGGCGCCGGTCCTCTGTCCCGTGTTCTCTGTCTGCTCCCGGAAAACCTCTCCTGCCGAACCGGCTGCCACCCCCCTGTCCGCAGGCTCCTCCTTCCTCCATCCGGGGCCAGTGCTCCATCATCTTCTCCAACAGGGAGGACAGCTGCTTTTTCTCATCTTCTGTCAGCCCGTCAAACATGGCTCTGGCTTTCTTCATATGTTCTTCCCTGAAATTCCGGGCTGCCTCCATTCCTGAATCTGTCAGTTCCAGATTCATCTGGCGCCTGTCCCTTTCATTCTGCCTGCGCATGATATAACCACACGTTTCTACCTTATTGAGAATCTCGCTGAGGGAACCTGACTGCACTCCCAGCATGTCCTGAAGCTCCCGCTGTGTGATGATTCCCCTTTCCGCCAGCATGGCCAGTATTCTCTGCTGGCCTGTCTTTCCGCCCATTCCGTAGCGGAAGAAGTGGGTACAGGAACGGAACTGGTACAAAAGGATATCCTCCAGGGACATGTCTTCCCGGTTAAGATGTCCGGGACATCTTCCATGAAACCCATGGCCTTGTCCATGATGATGCTCCCGAAAGTGTTCACCCTCGCTGCGGTTTTCCTGAAAGTACCGTGTTCCTTTTCCGCATTCCAGGGCGTCTGCCTGACAATGGTTGGGACAGCATGGGCAGTAGTCCTGGGTGGTATCATTATTAGAATTACTGGTGTTGCCGGCATTACTGGTATTGCTGGCATTGCTGCTATTGCTGGCACTGCTGCTGCCATCGCCGGCATGATTGGTATTTTCCATCTTGTCCATTTCATTTCTATTCTCGTCCATATCGTTCTCTCCTTATCTCGCTGATGCCGCCAATCCATATCACAACCATCTGATTTTTTACTTCATCTGTCATCTTAGATATTATCTCAAATGCCATCCTGTTCCTATATGGTCTGACGGACTAATTAATTAGTTAGGTACCTTGTGTTTTATATCTTACTCCTGTTTTTTCTTTTTGTCAAGGTACCTTGCTAATTAATTTTAATTTTTCCTGTCCGGTCATATACACCCCCAACCCGCCCGCAAAAAAAGCCCGCCGCAATTAAAAACAAGCCCCCGGCAGCACCGGGGGCCATCATACCTTTCACTTCTTTTTCATCATGTTGCAAAATCAGATTATTACACTAATTCCGCAATCCGGGTAATTCCCACATAAATATGCGATATTTTATACCATGTGGCAAAATCCACCACTCCTGTCTGGGGCAGTCCGAAGATAGACTGGAATTCCCGCACTGCGTTCGCTGTTCCGGAACCGTATATCCCGTCGGGCGTCACCCTGGGAATGGCCGAATAAACCGTTGCTATCTCATCCAGCTGTTCCTGCATCTGGCGCACCTTATCCCCGGAGCTTCCTATGGTCAGGTCGCTGCCAGGCCAGGAGGCCGGTATCCCGGATATCTGCTCCGCTGTGTTTACATAGATGCTGTCCCCGTAAAAATGACGCAGAATCTCAATGGGACTGTAGCCCTGCTCTCCAAGGGAGCATGACCCCCACTGTGTCATCCAGTTCGGACACTGGACCTGGCGCCCGTCACAGTACTGGGTCAGGATAGGCTGTCTCACACCCGGACGGGACAGGTAGTTATCAAATATCTCATCCACGATCAGGCTGATGCTCTCGAATATATTCCTTCCATATATCCACTTGTGGTCAAAGGCAGTGGAGGACGTGATGGTGAAATCATAGCCCTGGTTCCTGTACCACTCTGTGTATACCCGGTTCAGGGTAAAGGACATGATTGCCAGCACATTGGCTGTTATGGTGGCCCTGGGCCAGGTGGAATATATTTCGCTGGATGCCACATTTTTTATGTAGTCCCTGTAGGGCACATAATAGTCCTTGGCCGTACTGTCCGTTGGCACCCCGTCATGGACCACCACGGTCTGAGGCACTACCACCCGGCTGAGTACGATTTCCCCGCTCTCGTTCACTGGTTTTATCTCTGGTTCCGCTATCTTTGGGGGGTAATTCCCGTACAGGGTATGATCCGGTATCACCACCGGGTCTTCGGGAGGTGTTTCCCCGCCAACCGGTGTCATGACTGCCGGCTGTATGGCCGTGGCCTGGGCCAGTATCTCGGTGCCGGATATGGCCAGAGGCTCAAAGCCCTCTGCCTCCACCATCAGATTATATTCTGAATAGGGCTGGATAATGCTTGGTTCCAGACTGTATTCCACAGGTGGCGCCGGAAGCTGCACCTGCTCTGTCTGGCCTGAACTGTTGGTGGTCAGCTGCTCCACCGTGCGGTCCGGTTCTCCTTTATAGCTGATAGTGACCCTGGCGTTCTGTATAGGAAAATTATTCTGTATGTTGATTACGTTAATCTGCAGCAGTCCACTGGATGTCCGTTCTGGATTGGTTGCCATGTAATACCTCGCAGTTTCTTTTCATTACCTAAATATAATACTGCCCAGCCTATTATATGCATGTATTTTCCCCTAAACCTGAAAAGTGCAGCTTAGGGGCAGGCACCGGCACGCTACAGCTCATATTCCTTAATCCGCAAATAGGCACGTATGGCTTCCATGGCCCCCTCTGTTCCCAGGGATGCCGTGTTCAGCATCAGGTCGTAGTTCTCCACATTTTCCCAATCGCGGCCTGTGTAGTACCGGTGGTAATCCCTCCGCTCCCTGTCAATGCGCTTGATGTTCTTCCTGATATCCCTGGGCTCATAATAGCCCAGATCGCTGATTCGCTTTTCCCGGTATTCCATATCCGCGTACAGGAATACTCTTACCAGACCTTCCGCGCCCTCCAGCACATAGTCGGCACAGCGCCCCATGATAACACAGCTCTCCTCCGCCGCCAGCTTTCGTATAACCTCGGACTGGAACCGGAACAGATTGTCCGCCGACACCAGGTCGGAGCCAAAGGAAGGACTTCCCTTTTCCGGGGTCAGGCTCTTGACAATCTTATACAAAAGCTTGTTTCCCGCCTTCTCGTCTGCCAGATAGTAATAGCTCTCCTTGATACCGCTTTGGTCTGAATTCATGCGCAGGATATTCTTGTCATAGAAATGGATTCCCAGTTCCTTGGCCAGCCTGGCGCCGATTTCACTGCCGCCGCTGCCGTACTGTCTGCCAATGGTCACAATGAGTTTCTTTCCTTCCTTCATACGCCCATCCTCCTGTTCTGACAGCGCAGGCCCACGCCTGCTTCCATGGTTTGTTTTCATAGTTTCATTATAGCACAATGCGCCCTGAGATTTAACCGTTATTCCAAAAATCCTTCTTGACATACCGCCGCACAGTGCTTATAATAACACTCAATTGAATAATATCTTCAGGGCAGGGTGCAATTCCCTACCGGTGGTACAGCCCACGAGCCGCAAGGCATGATTCGGTGAAACTCCGAAGCCGACAGTACAGTCTGGATGAAAGAAGATGGAACGATGACATGGACGCGCTTATGCGCTTTTTGTGGCTGGTTGAAAGTGCCCTGGAATGAACTATCATTCCAGGGCTTTTGTGTACCTCCCACCCCCATGCCCTCCATATGGCACAGAAACTGTGCCTTGGGTTTTATATTTTCTGCCTTGAACGATACCGGTTCAAGGCATTTTTTATAGCTGTTTTTACAGCTGTGAACCAGGGGACAGGCCATGGCTGCGCCATGCGTGTCCCAACATTTGTAAAGGAGGCACCGCATTGAACGATTCTGATTACATGTCCATCGCACTGAAACTGGCCAGAAAGGGCTGCAAAAAGGTCAGCCCCAATCCCATGGCGGGTGCTGTCATTGTCAGGGAGGGCCGTATCATCGGACAGGGCAGCCACCTTTATTTCGGCGGGCCCCATGCAGAGCGGAATGCCCTTGCATCCCTGACCGAATCTCCCAGGGGCGCAACCCTGTATGTAACCCTGGAGCCCTGCTGCCATCACGGCAAGACCCCGCCCTGCACGGATGCCATCATAGAAAGCGGCATCCGCCGGGTGGTCATAGGCACAAGGGATCCCAATCCCATGGTATCCGGCAAGGGCACCAAAATCTTAATAACCAACGGCATTGAAGTGACAGAAGGTATTCTGGAAGAAGAATGCAGGGAACTCAACCACGTATTCTTCCACTACATAAAGACCGGCCGGCCCCTTGTTATCATGAAATATGCCATGACACTGGATGGCAAGACAGCCACCTTTGCCGGGCATTCCCGATGGATTACCGGGGAGAGAGCGCGCCGAAGGGTCCATGAGGACAGAAGCAGGTATTCTGCTGTCATGTGCGGTGTGGGAACCATACTGGCCGATGATTCCCTGCTTACATGCCGTCTCCCGGATACCAGGAATCCGGTGCGGATTATCTGCGATTCACAGCTTCGCACACCGCCGGATTCCCAGGTCGCTGCAACCTGCTCCCAGGCCAGGACCATACTGGCCACCTGCTGTCCTGACAGGGAAGCATGGCTTCCCTATGAAGAAAAGGGCTGTGAAATCCTCCTCCTTCCGCCCCGTGAGGGACGCGTGGATCTGAATGCCCTCACAGAACGCCTGGGACAGATGGGCATTGACAGCGTCCTGCTGGAAGGCGGTTCCACCCTCAACTGGTCCGCCCTGAACCAGGGAATCGTAAACAGAGTGCAGGCCTATATTTCCCCCGGACTCTTTGGAGGCGCAACCGCCAAAACACCTGTGGGAGGCAGAGGGGCGGAATTCCCATACCAGGGCTTTTCCCTGGGAAAGACCAAAATCACGGTCCTGGACCAGGACATTCTTATCGAAGGGGAGTTGATGCCATGTTCACAGGAATCATAGAGGAAACCGGAATCCTGATGTCTGTTAAGGGCGGTTTATCCGGTTCCCGCCTGGCCGTCAAAGCAGACAGAGTCCTGGAGGACATTCAAAAAGGAGACAGCATTGCCGTCAACGGCGTCTGCCTTACCGCATATTCCTTTGATTCCGGCTGTTTTTATGCGGATGTAATGCCTGAAACCCTGAAGCGTTCCAATCTCGCCCGTCTTCCCGTGGGAAGTCCCCTTAACCTGGAACGGGCCATGACGGCAGGCGGCAGGTTCGGCGGACATATTGTGTCAGGCCATATTGACGGCACCGGGACCATTGTGAGTATTGTCCGGGACGGCAACGCCCTGTGGTACACCGTCCGCTCTGACCCGTCCATCCTGCGCCGCATCATCGAAAAGGGTTCCATTGCCATAGACGGAGTCAGCCTGACGGTTGCCCGGGTAAGGGATCAGGATTTTTGCGTATCCCTGATTCCCCATACAGCCTTCTGTACCACTCTGGGAACCCTGAAACCAGGCTGCGTGGTCAATCTGGAAAACGACTGTGTGGGGAAATATATCGAAAAATTCATAAAAATCCCCCCGCCATTCCACTGCACAGAAGGGGCGGACAGCAAAAGCACGGGGACCGGCAGCCGAATCACGCCGGAACTGCTCAAACAATATGGATTTTGAGCGGCGCCAGTACCGGACAGCAAATAAACGAATCATTAAAAACAGGACACCTGAATTGTCCCCATTAAAAACAAGGAGGATTTATCGCACCATGGAAGGATTCAACACCATAAAAGGATTCAGCACCATAGAAGAAGTACTGGACGAACTGCGCCAGGGAAAAATCGTACTGGTGACAGACGATGAAAACAGGGAAAATGAGGGCGATTTTATCTGCGCCGCCCAACATGCAACCACGGAAAACGTGAATTTCATGGCAGTGCACGGCAAAGGCCTTATCTGCATGCCCATGAGCCCGGAACTGTGTACAAGGCTTAAGCTTCCCCAGATGGTATCCCACAATTCCGACAACCACGAGACAGCCTTTACTGTTTCCATTGACCACATAAGCACCTCCACCGGCATTTCCGCGGCCGAACGGGGTGTAACGGCCAGACAGTGTGTAAATGCCCGGTCCCGGCCTGAGGATTTCCGGCGTCCCGGCCACATGTTTCCGCTGGCAGCCAGAAAAAACGGAGTGCTGGAACGGGCCGGACATACCGAAGCCACCGTTGACCTGATGCGCCTGGCCGGTCTCAGTGAATGCGGGCTCTGCTGTGAAATCATGAAGGAGGACGGAACCATGATGCGGATGCCCCAGCTCCTTAAGCTGGCCGGACAATGGAATATGAAAATCACCACCATCAAGGCCCTCCAGAACTACCGCAAACAGCACGATAAGCTTGTGGAATGCGCTGCCGTCACCCATATGCCAACCCGTTACGGCACCTTTAAAGCTTACGGCTACAGGAACCTGCTGAACGGGGAACATCATGTAGCTTTGGTAAAAGGAGAGATCGGGGACGGCCGGGACTTGTTATGCCGGGTCCACTCGGAATGCCTGACCGGCGACGCCTTTGGCTCCCTGCGCTGCGACTGCGGACAGCAGTTTGCCGCTGCCATGGCCCGGATTGAGCAGGAAGGCCGGGGAGTTCTCCTCTACATGCGCCAGGAAGGCCGGGGCATCGGGCTTCTCAATAAACTCCGGGCCTATGAATTTCAGGATCAGGGCATGGATACCCTGGAAGCCAATCTTGCTCTGGGTTTTCCGGGGGATTTGAGGGAATATTTCATAGGAGCACAGATATTAAGAGACCTGGGAGCCAGGAGCCTGCGGCTTCTGACCAATAACCCGGATAAGGTATACCAGCTCTCGGGTTTTGGCCTGGAAATCAAAGAACGGGTGCCGATCCGGATGGCGCCAACGGTTCATGATCTGTTCTATCTAAAGACAAAGGAGCAGCGCATGGGACATTTGATGCATTATTAAAAACCTGATTCATTATTGAGAAACTTCATTATTAAGAAACTGCCATCTATCCAGAATAGGAGAATCCGCCATGTATATATTAGAAGGAAAACTTGTTCCTAAAAAAATAAGGGTAGGCATTGTCGCCTCCCGTTTCAACGAATTCATTACCTCCAGGCTTCTGTCCGGCGCCCTGGACTGCCTGCGGCGCCATGAGGTGCCGGAGGACGATATCACCGTGGCCTGGGTTCCGGGCGCCTTTGAGATACCGCTCATCGCCTCCCGCATGGCTGCCAGCAGACGGTATGACGCCGTCATATGCCTGGGCGCCGTAATCCGTGGCAGCACCAGCCACTATGACTATGTGTGCAGCGAGGTCTCCAAGGGCATTGCCCAGACCTCCCTTGCCGCCAAAATCCCGGTTATGTTCGGCGTGCTGACCACTGAAAACATTGAGCAGGCCATTGAACGTGCCGGGACCAAAGCAGGCAACAAGGGCTATGACTGCGCTGCGGGAGCCATCGAGATGGTAAATCTGATACATGAACTGGACAAAAGAACGGCGGATAACAGCTTATCCGTCACGCCCTTCGTCCAGGAGGAACCTTGCCGCCCATAGTACGCTGCTTATAAATGCTTCTTCAGCTCATCCAGCACTGCCTCCATATCCAGAGGCTTCACCAGATAACCGTTCATGCCTGCCTCATAGGCCCTGGCCTTATCCTCCTCAAAGGCATTGGCCGTCATGGCCAGTATGGGAATTCTGTCCGTGTTCTCATCCTCCATGGCGCGGATGGTTCTGGTGGCCTCCAGTCCGTCCATCCGGGGCATGCGTATATCCATGAGCACAGCGGAAAAATATCCGGCCCCTCTGGACTTATACAGGTTCACTGCCTCCTGGCCGTCCTCTGCGGTTTCCACCTCCATGCCCCGCATCTCCAGAAGGGTTCTGGCAATCTCACGGTTCAGCTCGTTGTCATCTGCCAGCAGCACCCGGCAGCCCGAAAAGTCCTCCCGCTCCTTTTCAGCACCCTTCTCTTCTGATCGGTTCACTGCCCGGGCAAAAGCATCGTATATGGTACTCCCAAACAACGGCTTTGAAATGAAACAGTTTACCCCCGCATTTCTGGCCTCATCCTCGATGCGGCTCCAGTCGTAGGCGGATATCATAATAATGGTGGTATCCGGCCCAACTAAAGCCCGAATGCGCCTGGCTGTTTCCACACCGTCCATATCAGGCATCTTCCAGTCGATCATGGCAATATCGTAATGCCTGTTCTCCTCCAGCAGACGCTGCACCTCCTCCACAGACCTGAAACCGGAATCCACCCAGAGGGATTGGGCCCCGGCCTTCTCAAGTATGGATGTGGCCTGGCTGCCCACCAGCGGGTCGTCATCCACCACCAGCACGGCCAGGCCCTGAAGCAGCTCCCGCTTCTTTCTCTGGCGCTCCATCTCCTGGTCATCCTCCGCCAGTTTAAAGGGCAGTGTGACCGTAAATACGGATCCCTTTTCTTTCTCACTTTCCACCTCAATGCTGCCGCCCATAAGCTGGACCAGATTATATACAATGGAAAGACCCAGACCGCTTCCAATGTTGTTGCGGGCTGTTTCCGGCGCCTCCTGTTCAAACGGCATGAACAGGCGGCTGCGGAACTCCCTGGACATCCCGATTCCTGTATCCTTCACCTGGAACCTCAGATAAGAAAATCCATTGGTCCGCTTCTGCTCCTCAATCTGAATCTGAATCCTTCCTCCTGCCCGTGTGAATTTCAGCGCATTGGACAGCAGGTTCATGAGAATCTGTTTCAGGCGCAGCGGATCTCCTATATAAAACTGCTCCAAAGGCTCGCTGTGGTAAATCACATACTCAATCTGCCGCTCTTCCGCCTGGGGATATATAATCTGATTCACCTCGTCCATCAGCTCCGTAAAATCAAAGTATTCGTGGGCCAGCTCCATTTTACCGGTCTCAATCTTAGACATATCCAGGATATCATTAATCAAAGAGAGCAGGTACCTGGAGGAAGCGTCAATTTTACAGAAGCAATCCTGGACACTTCTTCTGTCATCTAACTTCAGCTGCCCGATGGTGCTCATACCCACAATGGCGTTCATGGGCGTGCGGATGTCGTGGCTCATTCTGGACAGAAAATCGGATTTAGCCTGGTTAGCAGCCTTGGCCGATGCCAGGGCATCCCGCAGCAGCTGCTCCTGCCGGGCCTGCTCCGCCCTCTGGCTGTCCAGCACCTTCACCAGTTCAATGGCCAGCACATCGTCGTTAAAGGGATTCTCCACATAAATAATCTGCACAGACAGCCAGTGGTACTTGCCGTCCATTCCCATCTTCTGAAACTCCATGTAGATGTCCCGTTCTCCGGCGGCAAACCTGGCCAGGACGTTCTCTCTGGCAAAGGCCGTTTCAAAATCCTCCCGATAGGATGGATACACATCGGGAATATCCCCCTTTATCATCTCCGTGTAGCTTCCACAGCGCCCGGACAGACAAGCGTCCTGGTCCTCTATAAAACAATTATAAATATCCTTTGTCAGGTTCAGGCTCATAATCAGGGGATAGGCCGTACAGATCGCCGCCCTGAGTGAACGGTTCTCTATGAGCTGCTGCCTTTCCTGCTCCAACTCCAGCTGTTTTATATCCGTCACATCCGTAAAGACAGCCTGTATAACCTCCTGGCCGTCCGCATTGACAATACGGCCCATGATGACGCTGATCCATATCTGCTTCCCATCTCTGCTGAAGGTATGGCGTATATAAGATGCCGTATCCCCATTCAACGCCAGTCCCCCTATAATGCCCTCAATCCACTCCTTGTCTTCATCCCGCACCATCTGAAAGGGATTCTTTACCTCACGTCTGTATTCCTCCTCGGAGCTATATCCGTAGAGCTCCCACCCCATCCGGTTCACATTTACAATCCGGTGCCCTTCCCCTCTCTCAAACTGTATAATGCCGCAGGGCACTGAATTGTACAGCTGGCTCAGGAACCGGGCCTGCTGTATGTATTTCTGCTCACGCCGGCGCAGCTCCCCCTCCAGCTCCAGATAAGTACGCTTTCCTGATTCCGCCGGAAACAGTTCATCCTCTTGTATTTCACCAAACGGCATGGAGTTGTGGATATGAATGGTCTCCAGCGCCTCACCCTTTTCCCGGAAAATAAAGGTAATTCTCTGCTGTGTCCTGATATACACGCCTGTTCCCTCCCTGGACTCAAGCTCACTGACACCCTCACAAAGCCACAGGCCGGCTCCCATCTCCATGACTTCGTACTGCTCATCAAACATATTGCAGGAAGACAGCTCATCCTTTCCTTCCCTAAACCAGGCGGCCACGGCATCACGTCCCTCTGCCTTCTGCATCTTTCCACCGCCCAGCCATATGATATCATCCGCAAATGTGGATATGAGAAGTTCCACATCATTCTCACAGAAATACGAAGAAAGAATGCGCCTGGCAAACTCCCTTACTTCTTCTGATGACCATTTTTTCATTTAAATCCTCCCCTAATCTGAAGCATCCGGCATCCTGGACCAGCTGCGGCCCCATATGAGGATTACCAAAAAAGCTGCCCGCTGATCAAGAATGACCCGAAGGGCAGCAACGTTCACTCTAATATATGATCCTATAACAAATCCGAATAAAATGCAAATCCATTCTTACCTTTTCTCTTCACCGCATATGCCGCCTTATCCGCTTTCTCCACCAGGGCGGCAATATTAGTCCCATCTGCCGGATACATGGATATGCCGATGCTGCATGTAACGCAGAAGTCATGGAAATCCCTGTCCATTACACTGCGGACAGAGGCACATATCCTTTGGACACACTGACGCACACCCGCCGGTGAGTTGACCGGATGGAGCAGGGCAAGGAACTCGTCCCCTCCAACGCGCCCGCTCAGGTCCGACGCTCTCAGTGTTTTCTTAAGGACTCCCGCCACCTCCTGAAGCAGCAAATCCCCCTTGATATGGCCCAGGGTGTCATTGATCACCTTAAAATTATCCAAATCCATAAACAGGACCGCGGCTATTCCATCCTCCCCTTCCAGACGTTCCGCAATCATGTCTTTCACCGCCTGGTTATAAAGGCCTGTGAGAGGATCGGTCTGAGCCTGCATAAGAGCCCTTTGGAGAAGCTTGTTCTGACGCTTCTGTTCCAGATAAATGTCCGTGACATCGGTCCTTGTCATCAGCACCATCTGGTTCTCTTTATCATAATAAAGATACTGCAGCCTCTTTCGGGTATACCCCCTCTGAGAGTCCATAACGCCGCAGTAAAAACAGTGTTCCCCTGTCCGGTCCAGCTCCTCCAGCACGCGGCTTATACGCATTTCACAGATTGCCAGCTCCTGATCCTCCGGGGCTATGTATTTCCTCACATATGTCTCAATGGCTTTCTCATAGTCATCACAGTGATCGGGCGGAAGAAGCGTACCGTCCCCTTTGCTGCTGAACATGACATAGCTGTTATTCCTGGCATTGAGATAAATGAAATAATCGCAGTGGCTGTATACATACCGCTCCACAATTCCCTTTAAGAGGTGCTGCTCGCTGGTATCCCGCATGGCCAGATATACCTTGTCCGGCATATCCTCCCGCCTGAACAGCATGGCGTTTACCTCTGCCCACCTGAAGGTTTCCCCATCCGCGGAATACCGGACCTCCAGGGACATGTTCTTCTGCCCATTACCCCATACTTCCCGCATGTGTTTAAGGGAAAAGGTTCCTGCAAATATATCCCTGTCCCCGTGATAAATGACGTTGCTGCATAAATATCCCACCATCCTCCCCCACTGAAAGGAGCGCAGGGCCATGTCCGGCATAGGGATACACTGAATAATGGTCCCGATTCCCAGGTCCAGATCCAGCTCAGCAATCCCTATATAGGCATCCAGGAACACACCAAACAAATCACGGTTCATCTGCATAAGCCTGGCCGCATTCCGGCTTTCAATATCCACAGTGTAAAACAGAGCCTTATCCCTGCCGCAGGCATCACATGAAAAAAGGGTTCCCCTGACCCAGCGTTCACGTCCTCCCTGCTGCATCCTCCGGAATTCCCCCTGTTTTCCGATTTTATGGGCACATACCTCATCCAGACTCTGACGGCTGAACAGTGCCAGAAAACCAGCCCTGTCCTCCTCACAGACAAATAATTCTGCCGCTGCCCGGACATCCATCTCGCCTGTCCCGCAAGCCGCATCCCCCTTTCCCGGAGTCAGGAAAATGGGCCTGAGAATCCTTTCTGCCACATCCACTTCAAAGAATTCATCGCAGGCATCCTTAAGGACAAATGCATATAGATCCATTTTCACCGGGTCCACTACCACATGGTTCATATTCATTCCCTCCCGGCGGCCGTGTGCACTGCCGTTTCTAACGTTCTGTAATGTATTATATGTATTTTATCATCATCCCCACCCTCCGTCAATGACCCGCCGGCACGGATTGGATGAAAGAGGAACCGGACTTCAGGGACAAAAAAGATGTTTCCTCCAGGGAATCATGCCCGGCGGAAACATCCTGTTTCGCATACGCTGCTTCATTTATTACTTCATTATATATTATTTCATAAATGTATGGCCTCATATATCATCATTATAATAAACAGTCCCTTCCTCCATTACCTGAAACACCCCTTGTTCCAGGGAAAGAACCGTGACTGCACAGTTTTTCTGAACCGGCCCCTTCCAGAACGCATCCGGGGCAATCCCGTCTATGATGCACACCATTTCCCGTATCAGGGCGCCGTGTCCGCAGACCAGCACATGGTCCATCTGTTCCTCCAGAGGTTTAAGCTCCTGCTCCAGAAACTCCCGGCAGCGCTTTCTCAAATCATCATAGGTCTCCCCGCCCTTAGGGGGTACGTAGGCGGAGGGATGGGAAAAATAACGGTGAAGCCGTAAAAACGGCAGTCTGTGAATCAATGCCAGCAGCTGGCCCTCCCTGTTTCCATAGCTGATTTCCAAAAGCCTGGAATCCTCCATCAGGGGAAGTCCGCGCTGTCCGCTTATGAGTTCTGCCGTGCGCCTGGCACGGGACAATGGACTGGTATAGATCCGTTTAAATGGGATATCTTTCATTTTCTGTCCGGTGAGGAAGGCCAGGTCCTCCCCCTTCTCATTGAGGGGAATATCGGCCTGGCCCTGTATCTTCCCCCTGCGGTTCCACTCCGTCTCTCCATGTCTAACCAGATAAACCTTCAACCTCTCCTCCTGCCTGGTTCATTACATCCTGATAACCGCCTTGATCACCTCATCCTTGTGGTTCAGGCTGTAATCCACTCCCTCTATGACATCCTTAAAATCAAAGGTATGGGATACAATCTTCTTAAGCGGTATAAGTCCCTTGCTGACAGCACTGATAGCGGACGGATACAGGTTGCGGTAACGGTATACAGAGTAAATGGTTCCCTCCATGGCATTCAGCGTGGCTATATCCAGCTCCAGTACCGGCTCAGGCGAAACGCCCACAAGGGTAATCTTTCCGGCCCTCTTAATCAGACGGCATGTCTGAAGGGTGGTGATACGGTTTCCGGCGCACTCATAGACCTGGTCCACGCCGCCTCCCGGAAGCGTTTTCACAAACTCCTCTATATTCTCATTTCTGCTGTTAAATACCCTGGTAGCCCCCAGTTCCCTGGCCTTCTCCAGACGCTTATCCAGCACATCCGCCACATATATCTCGCTGACTCCCCGTGCCTTTAAGGACATAAGGGTAACGAGGCCGATACACCCAGCTCCCAGCACCACTGCCGTCTCTCCCAGCTTTGCATTGGACAGCTCACAAGCGTGCATACCCACGGCCAGCGGTTCCATGAGACCGCCCTCCATGGTGGAGACATTGTCCGGAAGCTTGAAGGTCATGCTGGCTGCATGGGTACAGTACTCTGAAAATACCCCGTCCTTCTCGCCGGGAATAGCCATAAACCGCACAGACCTGCAGAGGTTATAATGTCCCTTAAGGCAGTCCTCACAATGACCGCAGGGAACTCCCGGCTCCAGGGCCACCCTGTCCCCAATCTCAAATCCGGTCACGCCCTCTCCGATTGCGCTTACTACTCCGCCAGGCTCATGTCCCAGCACCAGGGGACCGTCCGGCACCCAGTTGGCCAGGCGTCCCTCTGAATAAAAGTGCAGGTCGGAACCGCACACGCCTACATACTCCAGTTTAATCTGCAGTTCTCCCGGACCTGGCTGTGGAATCTCCCTCTCACACCACTCCATTTTCTTTTTTCCTGTCATAACCGCTACTTTCATTGTTCCTTCCATATCAAAGCCCTTCTTTCATTTATAATCCAACGGTTTCCTATATCCTTAAATATTAAGTACTCCTGTTACGATCTGGTCAGCACGGTACCTACCGCAGCCCTCCATCCATCCTGCTTTTGACGTCTGGCATCCTGGTCCATGGCGGGTTCAAACACGCTCCGCTTCATCTTTCCGAATATGCTTCTGTCAAAGAATCCCAGGGCCAGCCCGGCCGCATAGGCTGCTCCGATACCAGACAGCTCCTCCGCATCCGGCACAAGAACCCGGATATCAAGAATATCGCTCTGAAACTGCATCAGATACCGGTTCCTGGTGGGGCCTCCGTCCACCCGGAGCTCTTCAATCCTGACTCCCGCATCCTGGCTCATGGCCTCCACCACATCCGCAATCTGATAGGCAATACACTCCAGTCCGGCCTTCACCAGCTCCGGCGTTCTGGTCTTGCGGGTAATGCCAACAATGGCTGCCCTGGCCTCGCTGTCCCAGTAAGGCGCTCCGATGCCTGTAAAAGCAGGCACCAGATAGGTGGTATCATCCTCATTGGCCTGTCTGGCAAGACCTTCTGTATCAGAGGCAGACGCAATCAGCTTCAAATCATCCTTCAGCCAGGTAATGACCGCTCCTGTATAATTGATATTTCCCTCCAGTACATAATTCACCCTGCCGTCCATGCCCCAGGCCAGGGAGGTTACCACACCGTGGGTACTTATGACCGGCTTTTCTCCAATGTTCATCATAATGGAAGAGCCCGTGCCGTATGTAGTCTTAATCATCCCCTTTTCCAGGCAGCCCTGGCCAAACAGGGCTCCGTGGGAATCCCCCAGCACGCCGTGGATAGGTATGGGATTGTCCAGGTAACCCTCTAAATCCGTATCCCCAAACCATGCATTGGAATCGCACACCTGGGCCAGGGCATTTGCAGGAATCCCAAACAGACTGCACAGCCCCTCATCCCATTCCAGGCTGTGTATGTTGAACAGCTGAGTCCTGGAGGCATTGGAATAATCTGTTTTAAAGGATGCTCCTCCGGTCAGCCGGTAGACCAGGTAGCTGTCTATGGTTCCCAGGCAAAGAGTTCCCTCGGACGCTTTTTGCGGCGCCTCCTTTACGTTCTCCATGAACCACGCCAGTTTTGATGCCGGAAAGTAGGGAGACAGATTGATTCCTGTTGTACGGCGCACCCATTCCGCCTTGCCGGACTCCTCCACCCGCGCACAGATATCCTTTGCCCTGGAACACTGCCACACAATGGCATCTGCCAGCGGATGGCCGTCTGTCCTGTCCCAGACAGCCGACGTCTCCCTCTGGTTGCTGATTCCCAGCCCCGCCACCTGTTCTCTGCGAATCCCCGCCTTTTCAATCACATCCCTCACCACCTTAAGGGTGTTGGAGTAGATTTCATTTAAATCATGGGATACCCACCCTGCATCGTTTATAATCTGCCGGTGGGGCCGGTCTCCCCTGCATATCAGGTTTCCCTCCTGGTCAAACAGCAGGGCCTTGGTTCCCTGGGTGCTCTGGTCAACCGATAAAAGATACTGCTTTTCCATTGCTTCTCCCTTCCTTTTAGAGCTGTCTCAGATTAGAGCTGTCTCAGATTAGAGCTGCCTCAGAAGTTCCTGTACCCTTCGGGCAATTCCCTGCCCGGTCAGACCGTAGTATTCAAACACCTCTGCCGATGTGCCCGTAATGACAGGTTCATCCGGAAGGCTTAAGTTCACCACCATCCTTGGACAACAGGCAGATACCACCTGGCTCACCCTGGAGCCCAGCCCGCCAAAGGGCGCGTGTTCCTCCACAGTCACCACCAGCCTGGCTGCTCCGGCTGCCTTTCGGACCGCCTCCTCATCCAGAGGCTTCACACAGTACATATCCACCACACCTGCGCTGATTCCTGATTCCCCAAGCAGACGCCCTGCATCCAGCGCAGGCTTTACCATCTCCCCGCAGGCAATGATTGCCACATCTCCGCCCTGGGAAAGGACCGTGGCCTTATCCATGGAAAAGGGTACATTTCCCTCCTCATAGATATCCTCCACCGCGTTCCTGCCCACACGGATATAGGCAGGCTTATCGTCCTTTAACAGCTCCTTCACCAGGCAGGCTGTCTGGAAACGGTCGCTTGGAAGATAAACCCTCATATTAGGTATGGCGGACAGGGCCGCTATGTCCTGGGCCGAATGGTGGCTCATGCCCAGCGCTCCGTAGCTGACGCCCCCGCTGATGCCGATGAGTTTTACATTGGTATTGGAATACGCTGCATCCACCTTAATCTGTTCATAGCTTCTGGTGCTGAGAAAGCAGGCCGGGGAAGCCGCAAAGGGTTTTTTACCGCATTTTGCCAGTCCTGCCGACACGCTGACCAGATTTTGTTCAGCAATGCCCATTTCCACAAACTGGTCCGGGCAGGCATCCGCAAAAGGAGTCAGGGATGCGGAACCCCTGGAATCACTGCACAGCACCACAATATCTTTATCCTCCTTTGCAGCCTCCATCAGCGTGTCACAGATGGCCTTCCTGTTGGGTATTTTATTCATGAAGCAGGGCCTCCTTTCTTTTTTCAAAATCCCGGATGATTTCACTGTATTCCTGGGCTGTGGGAACCTTGTGATGCCATGCAGCCTTATTCTCCATCACGGGAGAGCCGCACCCCTTTACTGTATTGGCGATAAGTACGGTGGGTTTTCCTTTCACTGTCTTGGCTTCCTCGAAGGCTGCGTCCAGCTGGTCTATGTCATTTCCGTCCGCCACGTCAATCACATGCCATCCAAAGCTTCGGAAACGCTCATGCAGGTCATCGTGGCCCATGACATCCTCCGTACACCCGGAAATCTGCAGCCGGTTCCTGTCCACCACGGCGCACAGGTTATCCAGGCAGTAATGGCTGGCTGCCATAGCGCCTTCCCACACAGAGCCCTCTGCCAGCTCCCCGTCCCCCATGACCACATAGACACGGTAGTCTTTCCGGTCCATCTTTCCCGCCATGGCCATTCCCACACAGACCGGAAGACCGTGGCCCAGGGAACCGGAATTCATCTCGATTCCCGGAAGCTTGTTGTTGGGATGACCGATGAATTTTGAGCCGAATTGGCTGAAAGTGGAAATGACCTCCTCCATGGGAAAGAATCCCTTTTTCGCCAATACCGCATAATAGCTTTCCACGGAATGGCCTTTGCTGAGCACAAAGCGGTCACGGTTGTCCAGCTCTTTATTTTCAGGGCTTATATTCATCTGTTTCATATACAGCTCCACCAGAATCTCCATGACGCTCATGTCGCCCCCGATATGCCCGCCCTTTCCCGCGATAATCATATCCACCACATGTTTTCTCAAGTCATACGAAAGGACCTTAAGTTCGTTCATTTTTTCCTCCTTCTCTACTTTACCGACTTCCTGAACCGGTCAAGACCCACTGCCAGCAGAAGGACCACGCCCATGCACACCTGCTGCCAGTATGTGTTTACATTCAGGATGGTAAGCCCATTCTGGAGTACGGAGATAAAGATGGCTCCAATCAGGGTACCCACCATGCTTCCGATACCGCCCTTTGTGAGGCTGGCTCCGCCTATGACGGCAGCAGCGATTGCGTACATCTCATAGGACTGGCCTGCGATGGGCTGGCCTGAATTCAGACGCCCCATATACACGATGCCGCTGAGCGCCGCACAGAATCCAGACAGCACAAAGGCAGCCAGTGTGACCCTTTTTACATTGATGCCGGAAAGCCTTGCCGACTCTGAATTATCACCCACCGCGCAGACCTTGCGCCCTGCCGTGGTCTTTTGCAGGGCCACATGCCCTATAATATAGACAATGGCGATGAGCCAGACGATATTTGGTATGTAAAGTATACTTCCCATGGCAAAGCTGGTCATTCCCTGGGGCAGCCCCACCACTGCCTGGCCTCCCGTATACAGGTATGCCATTCCCCGAAACAGCCACATGGTGGAAAGCGTCACGATGAAGGGCGGAAAGCCCAGATAAGCCACCAGGCTTCCGTTAAACAGTCCCAGCAGGATACCGGTCAGCAGCACAGCCGCCACGCCCAGTCCCACATTGCCGGTTCCCACCATAAGGGTAGCGCCCACACAGGAGGACAATGCCAGGGACGCGCCCACGGAAATATCAATGTTTCCGGAAATGATGACATAGGTCATACCCACTGCTATGATGGCATTGGTACCGCTCTGAATCAGGATGTTCCTGATATTGCTGGGGGTGAGAAATATGTTGCTGAGAGCGGTAAACACCACTACCAGGATGACAAGCCCCAGAACGGTTCCCAGGCTTCCTGTTAAAAGTTTTTTCAATGAAATATTCTTAGCTTTATCCACTGCACTTACCTTCCCTTCGTCGTAATGTGCCTGAGCACATTGTTCTGTTCTATCTCTTCCGCTTCCAATTCACCGGTTATCTGGCCTTTGGACATAACGATAATACGGTCGCTGACCGATACCAGCTCGTTGACCTCCGAGGAAATGACGATGGCTGCCTTTCCCTCCTGCGCCGCAAAATTCCTGATTAACTGGTGTATCTCGGCCTTTGCGGCCACGTCGATGCCCCTTGTGGGCTCATCGAAGATGAGAAGGTTGCAGCCTGCGTGGAGCCACTTGGCAATGGCCACCTTCTGCTGGTTTCCCCCGCTTAGATTTACCACCTGGGTGGCGGATGTGCCTTTGGTTTTCAGCATTTTTATGTAATTGTCCGATACCTCCCGGACCCTTTTCCAGTTCATGAACCCGCGTCTGCTGACCGCCGTCATGTCACAGTGAATGGTATTTTCCTCGATCTTCAGCCCCAGGGACAGTCCGTCCTCCTTGCGGTTCTCACTCAGGTATCCCAGCCCCGCATCAATGGCCTGTCTGGTATTCGTAATCCGCCTGGCCTTTCCGGAAACCTTTATAACGCCGCCCTTTAAAAGGTCCGCGCCGCATACCATCCGGGCCAGTTCTGTCCGCTTGGAACCTACCAGTCCCCCGATTCCCAGCACCTCCCCCTGGTATACAGTCAGGTTCAAATCCTGGATGAATCCGCCGTCCGTAATATGCTCCAGCTCCAGAAGAGGAATGCTTTTTGCCTTGTCCCGTCTGGTACGCCCGCCTCCCATTGGCTGGCTAAGCACCTTTCCGCTCATCATCATAATGACATCGTCCGGCGTGCTGGTCCTGACATCGGATGAGCCCACCAGTTTTCCGTCTCTCATGACGATTGCCCTGTCGCATATCCTGAATATCTCATCCAGACGGTGGGATATGTATATGGTGGTGATTCCTCTGGCCTTTAAGGTCCCGATAATTTCAAAGAGCTGTTCTGATTCCTCATGGGTCAGGGAGGTGGTGGGTTCATCCATAATGAGCACCTTGCAGTCCACGGCCAGGGCCTTGGCTATCTCCACCATCTGCTTTTCCGGCAGGGACAAATCTCCTACCCGGCCCCTGGGGTCAATGTGTCCCGCATTCAGCTTCGCCAGCTGTTCCTTTGTATCCGCGTACATTTTCCTGAAATCAATGAGGTTTCCCACCTTCCTGGGCTCATGGGACACATATACATTTTCCATGACATTCATCTCTGACATAAGGCTTAATTCCTGGTAGATGATAGCCACACCGAATCCCCTGGCCTCCAGAGTGGAATACTGTTTGGGAAGGGGACGTCCGTCCAGGACGATGTCCCCTCCATCCCGCGTATAGGCACCGCTTAAAATTTTCATCAGCGTGGACTTGCCCGCGCCGTTTTCCCCCATGAGGGCGACTACCTCGCCCTCATAGAAGTCCATGGAAACATCGTCCAGGGCCCTGACGCCCGGAAATTCCTTCACAATATGCTTAAACTCCAATATAGGTTTGGAATGTTCCATATTTTACTTCTCCAATCCGCCCGTTCCCGGGGCTGTTCTTCCTGGCAGTTCCCTGATTTTAATATCCCTTTTCGGTAAGACCTCTGAGCGGGAACCGCTCTGCGGCGTACTCATAAATGGTCTGGTCTGTCAGCCCGTCCACAAACTCGCCTGTAACCAGGGTGCAGTCATAAAGAATTTCCCTGTCGTAGTGGTAATCACTGTTCATAACCAGAGCCGTTGCCAGTTTCACGCCCATGGCGCCTTCATCCAGGTTAGGAAGTGACACAAACGCATCCAGATCACCGTCCATGGTCATGTTCACCGCATCCAGAATTCCGTCATATCCCACCAGAATCAGGTCATCTGCCTTCTTGCCCGCTGCCTTGGCCGCATTGACCATGCCCACTGCCATCTGGTCGTTGCAGGCAAATATGGCTTTTACGTTGGGATTCGCTGTCAGGATGTTGGTAGTCACGTCAGCTGCCTTATCGCTGGACCACTCGGCTCCCTGTTCCGCAACCACCTTGATTCCCGGATATTCCGCACAGGCCTGCATGAATCCGGCATGACGGTCAACGCCTGTGGACTGTTCCATCAGTCCTGTGATGATAGCAACCTCGCCTTCCCCGCCCAGCTGCTCGCATATGTACTTACCTGCCTTGTAGGCTCCGGCCACATCGTCGCCGCCCACAAAAGCGTCAATCACGCTTGTATCGCTGATTCGCGTATCAAAGTTCACTATTTTTATTCCTGCTTCCCTGGCCTTCTTGATGGCCGGAATCACGCCGTCCGAGCTGGCCGCCGAGACCACAATGGCGTCTGCCTTCTTCTCAATGGCAGCCTCAATCATGGATACCTGCTTCTCCAGGTCCACTTCCTCCTGAGGAATGGCAATGGTCAGATCCACGCCCAGATTATCTGCTGTCTGCTGCGCAAAATCAGATACGGAAATCCACCAGGGATTGTTCAATGTCTTTCCCACCCAGTAAACGCTGATGCCCTCTTTTTTCTCAGTTCCCGCTTCCGCCTCCTTGGCATTGTCATTGGTGGCGGATGCCGCTTCCAATCCATTGGACGTACAGGCTGCCAGACTCAGGACCGCCAGACCGGTTAACAGGATGCTTACTACTCTTTTCTTCATTGTGTTCCTCCTTTTGATGTGAGAAAAATGGTTTCTACACATATGCCCTGTGATTTAACTAAATTTAATTAAGTTATTGTTTTGTGCATTATAACCATTTATTCTCTTTGTTAATGGGTTTCCTTGTGCTTGTTACACGTAATATAGCAGGTTATACCTTTGGTGTCAATAGTTTTTCACTAAATTTTAATTAATTTAGTTAAATCAAAAATAAATTTTTAACGATATTTACTTAATATAATTAAGTTCACAAGGGTTAAAGACAAAAAAAGAGCATATACAGCATTAAATGCCGTACATGCTTCTGCATATCTTCTGTTTTTGATTTGGTTTAATCCGTTATTTTTTTCACACTTCCGCGTTTCACCAGGCTGGTTCCTATCTCCACCTTCAGGGACTGTTCTCTCCCCTGGTCCAGGCGGGAAATCAGCAGATCCACGGCAGCCGGTCCAAATATATCCTTTGGCACGTTAATCGTGGTCAGCTGAGGCTCCACCAGGGTACTGATGGGCCGGTTGTCAAACCCCACCACGGAAATATCCTCCGGTATCCGGTATCCGCATTCCTGCATGGCCCTGATTGCGCTGCATCCAATCAGGTCATTTTCCGCAAAGAAAGCCGTGGGAAGGCGTTTGCGGCCCTCCAGGTATTTCTTCACGTCCCGCTTCACATCCTCCTCGGAATACCCCACGTCAACCACATACTCCTTGTTGAAAATGCCTCCCAGGCTCCTGAGCTTGTGCTTGAAGGCATTATACCGCTCGTCAAAGCTGTTGATCCTGACCTTGCTGCGGATATATCCAATCTCCCGGTGCCCCATGCCGCACAGATAGGACACCGCCTTGCTGGTACCCTGTACATTGTTGATGGACACCGCATCCACATCGTTTTCCTGAAATGAGTTGTCCAGGATGGCAAATGGAATCTGGGATTCCTTGAACAACTGGAGGTCGTCATAATACATTTCCACCGCAAAGATGATGAGGCCTTTATATCCGCCTGATTTAATCTGGTGTTCCTGCTCCGTCCTGGGCATGGTTTTATTGATGTAGAGGAAGTTAAGGGTATATCCATAATGGTTGATACGGTTATTGATTCCCTCCAGGATATATGTGAAAAAAGGGGACTCATCCACGATGCTCCCCTCACGTTTATAGACCACGAACCCAATGGAACCATTATTGATTCTCTGTTCCTTCAGCATGTATCCGCAGTCCATTTCTTTTATTTTCTGAATGATTTCCTGACGGCGTTTCTCACCCACCCCTGGTTTGTTGTTTAATACCAGAGAAACCGTAGCCGTGGACACCCCCAGCATTTCCGCTATATCTTTTGCTCTCAGCGCCATTTGCAGACCCCCTTTGCCATACAATTAAGTTGATTTTACTAAATTATTAACTAAATTGCAATACCAAAAGGCATTCCGGATATGTCCACGCATCTCCGGACATATCCGCAACAGCGCTAAATTCTTCCGCTGCCCATCTCCAGCAGCTTCGCGCTCCCGCTCTCAAGGGTGGCCCTAAGATTCAGAATGCGCTGGTTGGACGATCCCCGGAAGGGGAGGCTGATATCCTTAAGGGCCTCCATAAACCGCCCGTCCACCAGCACGTCAATCATGGACAGCATCCGGTCCGTATAGCCGCACCTGGCCCGGCTGTCCCTCAGAAGGTCCTGTTCCAGGGTATATCCCGTATAGCACCACAGGTTCTTCTGCGGATAGCGCTCTCTCACCTTTTCCAAAAAAGGCACCAGCGCCTTCTGGTTCTCCGGCTCAAAGGGCTCTCCCCCCAGAAGGGTGAGGCCCTCTATATAATCCGGCGCAAGGGCGTCCAGGATTTCCTCCTCCGTCTCCCCTGTAAAGGGTTTCCCGAAGCCGAAATCCCACGCCTCTTCGTTAAAACAGCCCGGACAGTGGTGGGTACACCCTGACACAAACAGGGATACCCTCACGCCTACGCCGTTGGCAATATCGTTCTTCTTGATTGTACCGTAATTCATCTTATAAATGGAGCACCCTTTCCTTGATTTCCTGGGTCCTGCCCTGGTTCCAGAACTGAGTTCCGATGTAGCCGCAGGTTCTCCTGGCCACATTCAGCTTGTTCTCGTCCCGGTTGCCGCACTTGGGGCATTCCCACACCAGCTTGCCGCTCTCATCCGTCACGATCTGAATCTCGCCGTCAAATCCGCACTCCTGGCAGAAATCGCTCTTGGTATTTAACTCTGCGTACATGATATTGTCGTAGATATACCGTATGATCCCCAGCACGGCCGGAATATTGTTCTGCATGTTGGGTACCTCCACGTAGCTGATGGCTCCGCCTGTGGAAAGAGCCTGGAACTGCGACTCAAATTTCAGCTTTGAGAAGGCATCTATTTCCTCGGAAACATTTACGTGATAGCTGTTGGTGATATAGCTTCTGTCCGTCACGCCCTCTATGATGCCGAAACGCTTCTGGAGGCATTTGGCAAACTTATAGGTAGTGCTCTCTATGGGCGATCCATAGATGCTGAACCCGATGTTAGTCTCATCCTTCCAGCGGTTGCAGGCCTTATTCATGTACTCCATGACCTCCAGGGCAAAGGGAGTAGTCTCCTGGTCGGTATGGGACTTTCCGGTCATGTACTTCACGCACTCATAGAGTCCCGCATATCCCAGAGAAATGGTGGAATAGCCTCCGTAAAGGAGCCTGTCAATGGTTTCGCCCTTCTTAAGCCTTGCCAGGGCGCCGTTCTGCCAGAGAATGGGCGCCGCATCGGACAGCGTGCCTCTCAGACGGTTGTGGCGGCACATCAGTGCCCGGTAGCAAAGATCCAGCCTCTCGTCAAAAATCTTCCAGAAAGCCTTCATGTCTCCGCCGGAGGACAGGGCCACATCCACCAGGTTAATGGTCACCACTCCCTGGTTGAAACGGCCGTAGAATTTATAATTTCCATTTTCATCCTTCCAGGGGCTTAAGGCGCTGCGGCATCCCATGACAGGGAAGCAGTTTCCTTCCTTAAATTCCATCATCTTCTTCTCGGAAATATAGTCGGGAACAAGGCGCTTGGCCGTACATTTGGCAGCCATCTCTGTCAGGTAATAATACTCGGTTCCCTCGTTGACATTGTCCTCCTCCAGCACATAAATCAGCTTGGGAAATGCCGGAGTAATCCACACGCCCGACTCATTCTTCACCCCCTGGTAGCGCTGCTTCAGAGTCTCCTCGATAATCATGGCCAGGTCCTTTTTCTCCCGCTCGTTCTTAGCCTCATTCAAGTACATGAACACGGTCAGGAAGGGGGCCTGTCCGTTGGTGGTCATCAGCGTGATGACCTGATACTGGATGGTCTGGACACCCTTGGTAACCTCCTTGCGGAGCCTGTTTTCCACCACTTCGTGTATGGCTTCCTCGGAAGGCATGCAGCCAAAGGTCTTAACCTCCTCCTGGACCTCCGCGTATATTTTCTTTCTGGATACGTCCACAAAGGGAGCCAGATGGGCCAGGCTGATGCTCTGCCCGCCATACTGGTTGCTGGCTACCTGGGCGATAATCTGAGTGGCGATATTGCAGGCCGTGGAAAAGCTGTGGGGCTTCTCAATCCTGGTCTCGCTGATAACCGTGCCGTTCTGCAGCATGTCCTCCAGGTTCACCAGGTCGCAGTTGTGCATGTGCTGGGCAAAATAATCGGAGTCATGGAAATGGATGATGCCCTCCTTGTCAGCCTCCACGATGTCCTGGGGAAGGAGCATCCTCTTGGTCAGGTCCTTGCTGACCTCCCCGGCCATGTAATCCCTCTGCACACTGTTGACCGTTGGATTCTTGTTGGAATTCTCCTGCTTCACATCCTCATTATTGCACTCAATCAGGGACAGAATGCGGTTATCCGTTGTATTGGCCTTGCGTATAAGGGAGCGCTGATAGCGGTATCTCACATAATCCTTTGCAAGCTCAAATGCGCCTGTAGACATGATCTGGTTCTCCACCATATCCTGGATCTCCTCAACGGACACAGCCCTGTTAAGCTTTACACACTTGTACTCCACATAATCCGCAATGTCCTTAATCTGCTCCAGACTCAGCTTGTTTTTTCCGGCAGCCGTATTGGCCTTTGCCACAGCCACCACGATCTTATTGTTGTCAAAATCCTCTTCCGCGCCATTCCTCTTAATAATCTTCATCGTCACTACACTCCTTTTATCCTAATGCTCTCCCTCGCTGCCTGTCTTCAGGTAAACGGTTTAAAGGCATCTTATCACAGAATACTGGAAAAATCTGTTGCTTGTGCAACAGTATAAGATTTTACCACTAAATGTTGTGTTTTTCAAGAGGAAGTATACGATAAGATGTATTTCAGAAAAATAAGACAATTGGCTGAAATCCCGGCCGAACCTGGTGATATGTCTGACAGCAAAAAGGTGCCCAGGCAGTCACCTGCCTGGGATGTATTATACTGTTCCAGTATCTCAATCACCGCAGAACCCTCCGGCTCCCGCACAGCTCTCCCGCTCCACCATGTGGTGGGGAACAATGATTTTCGTTGCCACCAGCTCCGGATTTTCCACATGGCTTATCATCTGGGCGGCTGCCTCGATTCCCAGCTGGCAGGCATTCACATCCACGGATGTCAGGGGCGGAAAGGTGAGTCTGGCGAGAAGGGAATTGTTAAAGGACAGGATGGACACATCCCCCGGTATGGACAGCCCCAGACCAATACATGCCTTCTCCAGGGCCACTGCCAGTATGTCGTCGCTGACCAGTACGGCCGTGGGTCTGTCCTCCCTTGCGAACAGGGCCGCCAGGGCCTGGTCCTGCTCCTCCGGCACAGAAGGCACTTCCACGCACAGCTGGCCGTCAAAAGGAATACCCCGCTCTGCCAGGGCCAGCATATACCCCATTTTCCTGTCGTGGTTATAAAGAAGAGAATGGTCCCCGGACAGGCAGGCAATCCTTACATGGCCCAGATTTAACAGGTACTCCGCCGCCTCCCTGCCCGCAAGCACATTGTCGTTATCCACATAGATGGTCTGGTTCACATTCCGGCACGCTTTTCCAATGAGCACATACAGCAGTCCCTCTTCATAGAGATAATCCAGAACCGGGTCCTGCTCCCTGGAGTAGAGCACGATAAATCCCTCTGCCAGGCCGGTTCTCGCCATGGTCTTTATGGCCTGGAGGATCTCATCCTCATTCTGTCCCGTAATCACGGTATTGATGTACTGCTTCTGGTTGCAGTACTGGCTGATTCCCCGTATCATCTCCAGGTAGAATGGATTCTGGTAAGCCTCCCACTCCGACGGGGGCAGAATGATTCCCACGGTGCGGGAATTCTGGGTCGCCAGACTGCTGGCCTGAAAATTCGGTTCATAGCCCAGCTTCGCCATGGCCTGCCTGACCTTTTCCTTGGTCTGGCGGCTGATAGAGGGATGGTCCTTGCAAGTACGGCTTACGGTGGATGGCGACACCCCTGCAAGGGCAGCCACGTCTTTGATTGTAACAGGCATAAACAGCCTCCTTAATATGCGTCTCATTTTCATCGTCACAGGGATATATATGAACCTATGGTCCGGATCCGCTCTCAGGCTCCTTCCACCAGTTCCATCACCGCAGTTCATACACGCCCTTCCTATATTGTAAAGTTTAATGCAATTTTTGTCAACTTGTTTGCGCTCTGTTTGCGCAATCTTCCCCTGCCTTTTTGCATTCCGCTCCGAAAAAATTGCACAAATACCTGAGGATATTTTTGTCAAAAACGTAGAAAACACAGGATTTTGAAAATATCTATTGCATTCTTCATGCAGCCAGACTATATTTAATGCAAGCGGTTGCGCAAACAGTGCAACAATTAAACTCAGGAGGTTACATATGAACAAGAACACTGACGGCTGTATTGGAATCAGGATTCTCTCCCCTTTAACCGGAACAGCGGTCCCTTTGGAGGAAGTGCCGGACCCTGTATTCTCACAGAAAATCATAGGAGACGGCGTTGCTATCCTGCCCCGGGACGGCAATCTGGTCAGTCCCATTGACGGGGAGGTGGTTTCCATAGCAGAGACCCTCCATGCCTATGGCCTGCGTTCCGAGGACGGCATCGAGGTCATGGTCCACTTCGGTCTGGAGACCGTGGCCTTAAAGGGAGAATGCTTCCAGTGCTGTGTAAAGATCGGAGATAAGGTGAAGACCGGCAGCCTTCTGGCAAAGGCCGACTTAAAAGCCCTTGAAGAAAAACAGGTCAACACCATCACGCCTGTCCTTATCTGCGGCGGAATGGAAGGCCGTTCCATGAATGCCTTCACAGGTCCTGTAAAGGCAGGAGCAGATACTGTGATAACGGTTTTAGACCATTGCCCGCCGGACGCAGCCGAAGAAGCTGATGCAGCCTCCCCCCATAATCCGGACACTGCCCCAGCTGCAAATACGTCTTCCCCCGCAGACGCTGCGGACAGGAAAGCCGGAAAGCCCAAAAAATCCCTGATCAATTTTGACTTTCTCCAAAAGCTGGGCAAGGTCCTGATGACAGTCATTGCCGTCATGCCCGCAGCCGGACTGATGATCAGCGTAGGAAAGCTCATACAGATGGCCGGCGGGGATATGGGAGCTGTCCTTACAATCGGAAGCACCATGGAGACCATAGGCTGGGCCGTAATCAACAACCTGCACATTCTGTTTGCTGTTGCCATCGGCGGCTCCTGGGCAAAGGAACGGGCCGGCGGCGCTTTTGCGGCTGTCATTGCCTTTATCCTCATCAATGTTATTACCGGCGCTCTCTTTGGTGTCAGCAGCGCCGACTTAAACGACCCTGCCGCCGTGACCCGGACCCTGCTGGGCCAGGAAATCCTGGTAAACGGATACTTCACCTCGGTCCTGGGAGCTCCCGCGCTGAACATGGGCGTGTTCGTGGGCATTATATCAGGCTTTGCAGGAGGAGTTATTTACAATAAATATTACAATTACAGGAAGCTGCCGGACGCCCTGGCCTTCTTTAACGGAAAACGCTTTGTTCCCATGGTAGTCATCCTCTGGTCCGTCATCATCTCACTGGTGCTGGCCATTGTCTGGCCTGTGGTTCAGACCGGCATCAACTCCTTCGGCGTGTGGATTGCCAACTCCTCCTCCACCTCGCCTGTGCTGGCCCCCTTTATCTACGGAACCCTGGAAAGGCTTCTCCTTCCCTTCGGCCTGCACCATATGCTGACCATACCCATGAATTACACCTCCTTCGGAGGCACGTACACCATCCTCACGGGCGTCAACGCAGGTTCCCAGGTTTTTGGTCAGGATCCGCTGTGGCTGGCCTGGGCAACAGACCTTATCAACCTTAAGGACGCGGGAGACATGGCCGGGTACCAGAACCTGCTGGCCACCATCACCCCTGCCCGTTTCAAGGTGGGACAGATGATTGGCGCCACTGGCCTTCTTCTGGGCATTGCCCTGGCCATGTACCGCCGCGTGGACCCGGATAAGCGCCGCAATTACCGCTCCATGTTCATCTCCACTGTACTGGTCGTATTTCTCACAGGTGTCACAGAGCCTCTGGAATTCATGTTTATGTTCTGCGCCCTTCCGCTGTATCTGGTATACGCAGTGCTGCAGGGATGCGCTTTTGCCATGGCCGGCCTCATCCACCTCAGGCTTCATTCCTTTGGCAACCTGGAATTCCTGACGCGTGTTCCCATGTCCATCCGCGCAGGACTTGGCGGAGACCTGGTAAACTTCATCCTCTGTGTGGCTGTATTCTTTGCCGCAGGATACGCAATCGCCTATTTTATGATAGGAAGGTTCCATTTTGCCACCCCGGGCAGACTGGGCAACTACACCGACGACTCTGTCTCAGAGAACAGCCAGGGCCGGGCCGGTTTTGCATCATCCGGTGACAGCCAGGCCGGACGCATCATCTCCCTTCTGGGCGGCAGGGATAACATTGTCCTGGTGGACGCCTGCATGACCCGTCTGCGCGTCACGGTAAAGGACGTGGATAAGGTTGCCGGACTGCCCCAATGGAAGGCAGAGGGCGCCATGGGTCTGATTAAAAAGGACGGCGGCATCCAGGCCATCTACGGACCGAAAGCAGATGTGCTCAAATCCGATATCAATGATATACTGTAAACAGGCCGCTGCCATCCACCCACCGCAGCTGCCTTCTGTAACTGAAAACCACCGGAGGCAGGTAGTATGAAAATAATGACGCTTAACACACACAGTCTGGCGGAGCCGGAATATGAATCCAAGCTCGCCGCCTTTGCCGGATCCCTTGTCCAAATCAAACCGGATATCATAGCCCTCCAGGAGGTCAACCAGTCCAGGAGCGCTCCGCCCGCAGCCTCCGGCTGGCTGCGGGAATCCGGCTATGTTCCCTGCTGTGCCAAAGACTTAAACACAGTCTCCCCCTGCGCCTCCCGGGCAGTCATACGCGCAGACAACCACGCCCTTAACCTGGCGTTGCTCCTGGCCCGGGCCGGTGTTTCCTACCAGTGGACCTGGACCCCGGCCAAGGTAGGGTACGGGATATACGACGAGGGCCTGGCCGTCCTCAGCCGTTCCCCCATACTGGGGACCAGCCAGTTTTACATCACCGTCATCCGGGATTATGAAAACTGGAAAACCCGAAAAATACTTGGAATCAACACCCGGACAGAATACGGAAATGAATATTTTTACAGTGTCCACATGGGTTGGTGGGATGACAGCGAAGAACCCTTTGAGGGACAATGGAACCGCATAAGCAGCGGCCTGTCCCCCTTAGCAGAAGAACATCTGTGGCTCATGGGGGATTTCAACTCACCGGCCCACATAACCGGCCAGGGACGGGACCTGATTCTGGCCTCAGGCTGGTTTGACGCATATGACCTGGCTGCTTCCAGGGATTCAGGCGTCACCGTGGCAAATGCCATTGACGGATGGCGGGAACAGGGAGAGATACCGGGAATGCGTATTGATTACATCTGGACCAGCCGCAGGGTGCCGGTTATTTCCTCCCGAACCATATACGACGGCACATCCTTTCCCGTTGTATCAGACCATTTTGGAATCATCACAGAATATTAAACAGGACAATGCCTGCAAAAAGGAGCATATAGATATGAAACGAGAAAGCGGAATCTTACTATCCATCACCAGCCTTCCCTCCAGATACGGAATCGGCTGCTTTTCAAAGGAGGCCTACGAATTCGTGGACCGTTTAAAGGAGGCCGGCCAGTCCTACTGGCAGATTCTCCCCCTGGGGCCCACCAGTTACGGGGATTCCCCCTACCAGTCCTTTTCCACCTTTGCAGGCAATCCCTATTTCATTAGTCTGGAGGACCTTATACAGGAAGGCGTCCTTACAGAGGAAGAATGCAGCCAGGCCGACTTCGGCAGCCGGCCGGATTTTGTGGACTATGCAAAGGTCTACGAAGAGCGGTACCCCCTGCTGAGAAAAGCCTATGAGAGGAGCAGCATAAGCCTGGACCCGGAGTTTCGGAAATTCAGGGATGAAAACAGATGGTGGCTGGAGGATTACGCCCTTTTCATGGCAGTAAAGGCCCGGTTCAAAGGAACTGCCTGGACCCGGTGGGCACAGGACATCCGCCTGCGCTGGCAGAACGCCCTGGATTACTACCGGAGGGAGCTATACTACGACATAGAATTCCACCAATACCTTCAGTTCAAATTCAGCCAGCAGTGGAAAAAACTAAAATCCTATGCCAATGCCAACGGAATCCGCATCATAGGGGACATTCCCATCTATGTGGCCATGGACAGCGCCGACACATGGGCCCATCCTGAACTCTTTGAGCTGGACCGGGACAATATACCGACCGCAGTTGCAGGCTGCCCTCCTGACGGCTTTTCCGCCACAGGACAGCTCTGGGGAAATCCCCTGTACCGCTGGGAATACCACCGCAGCACAGGCTATGAATGGTGGCTGGCCAGGCTGGCCTACTGCTATAAACTGTATGATGTGGTAAGGATTGACCATTTCCGCGGATTTGACCAGTACTATTCCATTCCGGCCGGCTCCGACACTGCCGTCGGAGGCCATTGGGAGCAGGGACCGGGAATCGGCTTCTTCCACACCGTGCGCAGCGCCCTGGGAGAAAAGGAAATCATTGCCGAGGATCTGGGATATGTGACAGACTCCGTCAGACAGCTTGTAAAGGACAGCGGATTCCCGGGCATGAAGGTACTGGAATTTGCCTTTGATTCCAGGGATTCCGGCTGCGCCAGCGATTATCTTCCCCATAACTACCCTGAAAACTGTGTGGCCTACACCGGCACCCATGACAATGAAACCATCAAAGGATGGTATGCCTCCATCACAGCCCAGGAACGGAAGCTGGCCAGGGATTATCTCTGTGACAGCTGTACCCCCGCCAGCCGTCTGCACATGTCCTTTATCAGCCTGATTATGCGCAGCCAGGCCAGAATGTGCATCATCCCCCTTCAGGATTATATGGGCCTGGACAATGACTGCCGCATCAACACCCCCTCCACTGTGGGCACCAACTGGAGATGGCGCCTTCTTCCCGGCCAGATGTCGGATCCGTTAGTGAAAACCATTTCCTCCGTCACACTGCGCTACGGGCGCTGGAACTGGTGATATGTAAAGCTGCCGCAGGCCAAATCCATGAGAATTTGGCCTGCGGCATTAACCTGTCTATATTTAGAAATTATTTACAATGTAAATACATCAGTATATGGCCCGTTCCCTCACCAGCACAGTGGGATATCCCATGTTTCTTAAGTTCCTCTCCATCTGTACCGCATAGTCCATATTGAGGAAAGCGCCAACCCTTACCTTGTACAGTCCGTCGTCGTAAACCAGGAAGGCCGGAAGGCCGCTGGCCTGGAGTTCATTCACCAGCCTGTCTGCCGGCATCCTGGTGCGGAAGGCTCCTACCTGGACCTGATAATATTCCGGTCTCTGCGCCTCCTGCTGCCGGATGGTTTCCAGCACACCGTCTGCTATGGCCTGGGCAATGGTATCGAAATTCTCATCAAAAAACCGGTTGTCATCCGGATTATCAATAAATCCCGCTTCCACCAGCACAGCAGGCATCTGTGTCTTTCGCAGCACGATAAGACCGGGGCGCTCCTGTACTCCCAGGTCCCTGAACCCTGTTTCCACCAGATTGCGCTGGATATTATCCGCCAGCATGGCCGGCACACCTGCATCCTCATACACCAGCGTCATGGCGCCGCTTGCAGTTCCCGGTACCGGGAATGCATTCCGGTGAATGGACACAAAATAATCGGCCCCTGACTGGTTTGCTATCCGGGCTTTCTCAAGAGGCGTGTCGTATACATCCGTGGTCCTTGTATATACCACATCCACCCCATTATTTTCCAATATCCGTCCTATGGCAAGAGCCAGCCGCAGGGTATCGTCTTTTTCCCGGCGCCCGTCGTACATGGCGCCCGGCTCTTCGCCGCCGTGGCCGGCATCAATTATGACTCTCTTAACATCTGTCATACCAGATTCTCCTTCATATATGACTCTACATTATACCATATGTGAAAGTAAGACAAATGTTGACTGAACCTGGAACTAAATTTCGTCCACATCCACTCCTCTGGGACCAACATGGGTGGAAAATACGATTTGTGTGCTTGTCCTGCCGAATTTCTGCAGCTGTCCTATGAACATATCCAGCTCCATGGTACTCTTAAAGGCTACCTTTAACAGCATGGAAAATCCTCCGGTAACACAGCTGCACTCCAGTATATGGGGCACCTCCCGGGCATAGGCATAGAACTGCTCCTTGTCCTCGGGTATCACCTCCAGGTTAATGTATGCCAGTATGTGATACCCCAGCTTCACCGGGTCCACAGAGGCATGGTAGCCTGTTATGATACCCTCCTTTTCCAGGCGTTCAATCCTGGCTGATACCGCCGGAGAGGATAGAAACGTATTCTCTGCGATGGTCTTTAGGGAAACCCTTGCATTGTCCTGTAAAAGCTTTAGTATCTTGCGGTCAATCTCATCCATATTACCCTTTTCCTCCCTGTTCTCCTGCCCCTGTTACCGCCTGAGGGCCTTTATCCGTTTTACAGCCTCCACCGTATTCTCGTAGGTTCCAAAGGCCGTCAGGCGGAAATAACCCTCGCCGCTGGGCCCGAAGCCGCTTCCCGGTGTTCCCACCACATTGGCCTGTTCCAGAAGATAGTCAAAAAACTCCCAGCTGTCCATCCCGTCCTCCACCTTAAGCCAGATGTAGGGCGAATTGATTCCCCCAAATACAGTGTAGCCCGCCTCCTTAAGCCCTTCATAGATAACCATGGCATTCCTCTTATAATACGCCACCTGCTCCATGACCTGCCGGCTGCCCTCTTCGGAATATACGGCCTCACCGGCTCTCTGCTCAATATAGGGGGCTCCGTTGAACTTGGTGCCGTGGCGTCTGGCCCACAGCGAATGCAGCATTACATCCCCGCACTTTAAATCCTTCGGAACCACGGTAAATCCCAGACGAACGCCTGTGAACCCGGCTTTTTTTGAGAAGGAACGGAACTCAATGGCACAGGTTCTGGCTCCCTCTATCTCAAATATGCTGTGAGGCACATCCTCCTCGGATATATAAGCCTCGTAAGCAGCATCATAGAGAATCACGGCCCCTGCCCTGTTTGCATAGTCCACCCACACCTTTAACTGGTCCCTGGTCAGCGTGGTGCCTGTGGGGTTATTGGGCACACACAGGTAAATAAGATCCGGCGTCTCCTGCGGAAGCTCCGGCACAAAATGATTCTGCGCCGTACAGGGCATGTAGATCACATTGCTCCACATGCCCGTGTCAGGGTCATAGCTGCCTGTACGGCCCGCCATGACATTGGAATCCACATACACGGGATACACAGGGTCGCACACCGCAATGCGGCTGTCCTCGCTGAATATCTCCTGGATATTGCCGCAGTCGCTTTTGGCTCCGTCCGATACAAATATCTCGTCTGCCTCCACATGGCAGCCCCATAACCTGTAATCCTTTTCCACAATGGTCTCCCGTAAAAAGGCATAACCCAAATCCGGCGCATAGCCGTGAAATGTCTTGGCCTGTCCCATCTCGTCCGCCGCCTTGTGAATGGCTTCCACAATGGCCGGGGCAATGGGAAGTGTCACATCCCCGATTCCCAGCCGTATAACCTGCCTGTCCGGGTTAGCCTCTTCATATGCAGCCACTTTTTTCGCAATGGCGGAAAAGAGATAGCTTCCCGGCAGCTTCAAATAATTCTCGTTGATCTTAAACATGTGTGCTTCCTCCTGGCCTCTGCCTGTCTGAAATATGAAAACACCCCCAAAAACCGGATACGCCCTTTGCCGCAGGATACAGCGCCATGTCTTTTCCATGTCCGCCGCCGTGCCGCAAAAGGTGTACCAGGACGCGCGCCGTCGCGCGTCTGGTTCCTGAGAGTGTATATTGAACATTTTTCGCTTTAAAGTATTAACTGATAAAATTCGCCTTATCAATCATAATATATTTCTTCGGGTATGTCAATAGAGCCCCGGAACACCTCCACGGCCGGCCCTGTCATAAACAGATGGCCCGACTCCCTTTCATACCGTATCACCAGTTTTCCTCCGCGCAGAGCCACCTCCGCCTCATCCTCCGTATATCCCATGAGGATGGAGGCCATGACGCTGGCCGTGGCGCCTGTGCCGCACGCCCAGGTTTCGCCGCTTCCCCGCTCCCACACCCGCATCTCAAGGTGCTTACGGTCCGCCACATGGATAAACTCCGTATTCACACGGTCAGGCGCGAACCGCTCATGGTTCTCAAAGGCCGGTCCAATCCGCTCCAAATCCAGACAGTCCACCTGGTCCACATAATAGATTGCATGGGGATTTCCCACGTTGATTCCTACAAACCGGTATTCCTTCCCGTCTACCGTGATATCCTCCGGCAGCCTGGATGTGAGGGCTGCTTCCCCCATGTCCACGGTAACGGACACTGCCTTTCCATCCTCAATTTCCAGCTCCAGCGTCTTGATCCCTGCCAGTGTCTCCACTGTGATGGTCCTTTTATCCCTATCCACCAGACCATGGTCGTAAACGTATTTACCCACGCAGCGCACACCGTTGCCGCACATGATTCCCTGGGACCCGTCCGCGTTGTACATCTCCATTCTGCAGTCCGCTGTCCGGGAGGGGCATATGAGAATCAATCCGTCGGACCCGATGCCGAAATGGCGGTCGCTCACATAGATGGCTGTCTTTGCCGGATCCCTCACCGTCTCCTTAAAACAGTCCACATACACATAATCATTACCTGTTCCCTGCATTTTTGTAAATTCCATATCCGTCTCCATCCTGCCGTATTACCGGCATTCTAATCATTCTTTCCCTTATCCGTCCCCGTCACACATGGATGAGGCTGATTACCATCTGTGCTGTCTCCACCAGATTGGTGCCGCTGTCCATGCTGCATTTCTGTATATATCTGTGGGCTTCCGACTCCGTCATATTGTTCCGTTCCATCAGCAGCGTCTTTGCCTCTGTTATGATATCCTGCTCCTCCCTGCTGCGCTCCTTTGGCCTGCTTCTTCTCCTTCTGCGGATCCTCTCCTGGGCCTGCACCATCATCTCCAGGGTATTTAAGAGGTCGTGGACCTTAAGGGGCATGGGCAGGCAGATAACCCTGTCCGGGCACTGTCCGCCCCACCTGGCAGGCGATGAAATCAGAAGCATGTCAAAATCTCCCGGCAGGCACTGGCGCAGCTCGTCGTACATCATATCCTCAAACCGGTAACCGCTCACCACGATTCCCCCGTTCAGACAGTCCGCAGCCGACAGGGCCTGACCGCCTGAGGTGCAGACTGCCACTACCTGGAAACCGTTTCGGACCAATATGCTCTTTATATTCTTCCCGTCCTCCGGCTTGGAAAACGCTACGATGATGTTAGTCACATGTCCCACCTCCAGGTAAAACCTTATTCACAACTGCCGGCGCCATCAGTATTTATACAGATACTGGCTCACTTCCCAATCCGTTACCTGAGCCCGGAAATCCCTCCATTCCTGCTCCTTGGCCTCCAGATATTTGGTGTAAATGTGCTCTCCCAGCACCTCCTTCATAAAAACATCCCCGCTGTATGCCTCGATGGCGTCCCCAAGGGTTTCGGGAATCCGCTCCACGTTGCGTTCCCTCAGTTCCTCCGGCTCCATGGTGAACATATTTCCCTCCACACATGCAGGAAGTCCGGTTTTCTTTTCAATTCCGTCCAGTCCCGCCGACAGGCAGGCCGCCAGGGCCAGATACGGATTCATGGCAGAATCCGGGCACCGCAGTTCAATGCGCGTACTCTCCCCTCTGGGGGATGGTATACGAATCAGGGAACTGCGGTTGGAGGTAGGTGACCAGGCAATATAAATGGGCGCATCGAATCCCGGAATCAGCCGTTTATAGGAATTCACAAGCGGATTTGTCAGGATGGTCATGGCCTTCATGTGCTTAAGAATGCCGGCCATGAAATAATAGGCGTCCCTGCTCAGCCTCAAAGCATCCTGGTCATCCGCAAACAGGTTCCTGCCCTCCTTGTCTGACAGCGACATATTGATATGCATGCCGGATCCGTTCATACCCTCTCTGGGCTTCGGCATAAAGGTGGCATGGAGTCCGTGGCGCTTTGCTATGGTCTTTGCCGCCATCTTAAAGGTCATGATATTGTCCGCAGCCCGAAGCGCGTCCGTGTACTGGAAATCAATCTCATGCTGGGCCGGCGCAATCTCATGATGGCTGGCCTCCACCTGAAATCCCATCTCCTCCAGGTTCAGCACAATATCCCTGCGGACATTTTCCGCCAGGTCAATGGGAGACACGTCAAAATATCCCGCCATCTCATGTGTGCTGGTAGTGGGCCTTCCCTCCTCGTCCGTGTGAAAGAGAAAGAATTCACATTCCGGGCCCACATTGAGCACATATCCCATGTCCTGCGCCCGCTTGACAGCCCGTTTGAGCACATACCTCGGATCGCCGGAAAACGGGGTCCCGTCCGGGTTATACACGTCGCAGATAAACCTGGCCACCTTGCCCTGCTGGGGCCTCCACGGAAAGACCTCAAAGGTATCCAAATCCGGATACAGGTACATATCCGACTCGTCAATCCTCACAAACCCTTCAATGGCAGATCCGTCGAACATGCAGCGGTTATCCAACGCCTTTTCAAGCTGGCTGGCGGTGATGGCCACATTCTTAAGCATTCCGAAGATATCCGTAAACTGGAGGCGGATAAACTCCACATCCTCCTCTTCCACCATACGCATGATGTCCTCTTTACTGTATTTGCTCATAATAATCTCCCTCTCTTGCAAACTGTGATACCCACAAACACGCAGAGGCGGGAACCTATTACCATGCTCCCGCCTCCTTAAAATCCACCGGGCAGGGACAGAGCCCCCTTAAGACGCCCTCGTCATCCTTCCCTTACCCCTGCTTTTTGTTATAAAAAATATATCAGCAGATATTTCATTTGTCAATGAATTTCCTCTATTTTTTTGATATCACTTTAACGCGCGAAGCTGTTCTGTGAAATGGCTTCCCAGTTTGACGGCACCCACATATCCCACATCTCCGGTCATGTGGACCACACCTTCCCCGTCAATCTCCAGCTCCAGGGTGCCTCCCGGCATCTGCACAAACATCTTGGGATCCGTAAGCCCCAGACGGTAGGCCGCAGCCGCAGCCGCACAGCAGCCGCTGCCGGAAGCCAGTGTGTAGCCCGCTCCCCGTTCGTACACTTCGGTCTGGATATGGGTCCGGTCCAGTACCTTCATGATTTGTGTGTTGATTTTCTCCGGGAACTGCCTGGCGCTCTCAGAATACCTTCCAATCCTGCACACCAAATCCTTTGAAATCTCATCCATAAGGATAACGCAGTGGGGATTGCCGATGGACAGGCAGGTAACAGGATAGGGAATCCGGCCAAACACCATGGTCTCGTTGATGATTTCCCTGCGGGGTCCCTCCACCGGCACATCGTCGCTCCAGAAGGATACCTTTCCCATGGATGCCTTTAACCGGGTGCCCTCCTCGTTCAGATAATGGATGGACGCCTCGCCGCCCTGGGAGGAAATGGTAAAATCTTTTTTCTGTACATACCCTGCGTCCTTTAAATATTTGGCAAAAATCCGGACCCCGTTTCCGCTCTTTTGCGCCACACTGCCGTCCGGATTCCATACCACCATGGAAATCCGCTCACCGTCCAGAACAGGTCCCTCCAGAATCCCGTCGGCACCCACCCCGAAATTGCGGTTGCACATAAGCTGTACATTGGAAGGGGTCAGCTTCAGTTTGTTTTTATTGGGGTCGTATACCAGATAATCATTTCCCAGTCCATGATATTTTTCCACTACAATCCTCATATAGATATCCTCCCTGTCTGCGGTCTGTTTTAGCGGTACTCATTGCCGGCTCCTGACTCACTCCGCCGGCTGTTAACTTTACCATTATTTTATCAAGCATTTTTTGATAATAATATAGATATATTGCTATTTTATATTGCAAATAATGCTGTATTTATTTTATACTTAAAATATCCCCACAAACAATGTTTCCATCACACGGAGACACGGCATGCAAAAAGGAGGTAACGGTTCCATGCCCATCACAGATGACGCCCCTGCGTTTGAGCGCCAGGGATTCCTGAAAGAGGACTTCCGGCTGTTCCATTTAAAAGATAAGGTAAGTCCCTGCTATGAATTCCACTATCACGATTTCCTGAAAATCATGGTGCTGCTGGAGGGAAAGGTCAACTATGTCATAGAAGGACGCTCCTATTCCCTTCACCCCTTTGATATTGTGCTGGTGGGGCGGGGGCAGATCCACCGGCCCGAGGTGGACCCGGGGCAGCCCTATGAGCGGCAGATCCTTTACCTGTCCCAGGATTTTCTGGACCGGCACAGAGAAAACGAAGATTCCCTGGACCGGTGTTTTGCCACGGCAGCCTACCGTCATTCTAATGTTCTCAGGCTGAAGGAGGAGGTCCGGGCGAACATGCTCTCCCTTTTAAAGCAGCTGGAACGCTCCCAGAACTGGCAGCAGGAAGAGTTTGCCGGTCCCCTCATGAGCCGCCTTTTATGCCTGGAATTTCTGGTGGAGCTGAACAGGGCCTCCATGGATGACAAGGCCCAGTACCTTCCCACGGGTGTCTTAAACTACCGGGTCTCCGGCCTTATATCCTATATAAATGAACATCTGGACGAGGACCTGAGCATCGGGACACTGTCCTCCTTAAGCTGCATCAGCCCGTACCATATGATGCGTATTTTCAAAGAAGAAACAGGATGTACCATAGGAAATTACATCACCGAAAAACGCCTGATTTACGCCAGGGACCTGCTGGGCGAGGGGGTAAATGCCACGGACGCCTGCTTCCGTTCCGGCTTCAGCCATTACTCCACCTTTCTAAGGGCCTACAAAAATCACTTCCACCATCTGCCAAAACGGAATCCTGGCACTAAAATATAAAGTATTTCCTGAATTTTCTTGAATTTTTTCTGATTTCTGTTATAATATACTCATTGTTTTCCTATTGAGGACAGTTGTCTTTGTGAGGTGAACACGCAAAACAAACTGGTCCGGGATAAATTCAATGAAACAGGAGGAATGTATTATGAGAATCAGAAAAGTAGCAGCAGTGACCATGGCGGCATGCCTGGCAGCCAGTGCCCTGGCAGGGTGCGGCAGCAAGAAATCAGACGAAAAAGTCATCAAAATCGGCGTGTTCGAGCCGACCACCGGTGAGAACGGAGGCGGAGGCTATCAGGAAGTACTGGGTATCCGCTATGCCAACGAGATGCACCCCACCGTCAACATAGGCGGCGAAGAATATGCTGTCAGGCTGGTGGAGGTAGATAACAAATCCGATAAGACCGAGGCTGTGAACGCGGCCCAGAAGCTGGTAAGCGAAAAGGTCAGCGTGGTGCTGGGAAGCTACGGCTCCGGCGTGTCCATTGCAGCCGGACAGATCTTCGCAGACGCCAAGATTCCGGCCATCGGCTGTTCCTGTACCAACCCACAGGTAACCGAGGGAAATGATTATTATTTCCGTGTATGCTTCATCGACCCCTTCCAGGGCACGGTCATGGCGAATTACGCATTCCAGAACGGTGCAAAGAGCGCTGCCGTGATTACCCAGCTGGGCGATGACTATTCCTCTGGTCTTGGATCCTATTTTAAGGAAGCCTTTGCAAAATTGGGCGGCAACATTGTCAGCGAGGAACAGTTCCAGACAAACCAGACTGATTTCAAGGCCATCCTGACCAACATAAAGGCGGCTGACCCCGACATCATCTTTGCTCCGTCCTCCATCACCACTGCCCCGTTAATCATCAAGCAGGCCAGGGAGCTGGGAATCACGGCTACCATTGCTGCCGGCGATACATGGGAGAACTCCACCATCATCGAGAACGCGGGCGCCGACTCTGAAGGAGTCGTAATCTCCACCTTCTTTGACGAGGCGGAACCGGCTAACGACGAGGCTGCGGCCTTCATCAAGGGCTTCAAGGAATATCTGGTAAAGGAAAAGCAGGAAGACATTATCCCGGCTGTCTCCGCCCTGGGTTACGATTCCTACCTGGCTGCCATCAAGGCCATAGAGGACGCAGGATCCACCGATACCACCGCCATCCGCGACGCCCTTAAGAATGTAGAGATTGACGGCGTAACAGGAAACATCACATTTAATGAGACCGGCGATGCCAACAAAGATATCGCGTTCATCAAGACCATCAAGGACGGCAGGTTCCAGTTCCTGACCACCACTACTGTGGAATAGGGCATCTGGCGAATTACATATGGATACAGGGCTGCAGGCGGCAAACGCTGCTGCCTTTAGTCTTAACCAGCCTTGGACGTTCCAGGGCTGGTTGCATGTTTTAACGGATTTCTGGATACGGACCTTACTATAAAAACACAGGAGGCAGACTCATATGAGTTTAACAACATTTCTTCAGCAATGCCTGACCGGCATCTCCCTTGGCGGGGCCTATGCGCTCATTGCCATAGGCTATACCCTGGTCTACGGCATCCTCCGCCTCATCAATTTCGCTCACGGCGATATCTTCATGATGGCCGGATACTTTATGATTTTTGCAATGGCAAGCCTGCCATGGTTCATTGCCATTCCCGTCACCCTGATTGTGACCATTCTTCTGGGCGTCACCATAGAGCGGGTGGCCTACCGCCCCTTGCGATCCGCACCCAGAATGTCTGTTATGATTTCAGCCATCGGCGTTTCCTACCTTTTGCAGAATCTGGCCACCTACCTCTTTACCGCCCTGCCCAAAGGGTATCCGGAGATTCCTTTCTTAAAGAAAATCTTCCGGATAGGCGGACTGTCCGCCTCCTTTGTCACCTTCCTGACCCCTGTCCTGACCCTGGTGCTGGTCTATCTTCTCATTCTGCTGATTAACCACACCAAAATAGGCATGGCCATGAGGGCGGTTTCCAAGGATTATGAGACAGCCTCCCTTATGGGCATTAAAATCAATAAGACCATCACCTTTACCTTCGCAGTGGGGTCCCTGCTGGCCGGTATCGGCTCCATTTTGTATTTTACGGACCGTATGACCGTATTCCCCTTCTCCGGCGCCCTTCCGGGCTTAAAATGCTTTGTGGCTGCCGTGTTCGGAGGAATCGGCAGCATTCCCGGAGCTGTCATCGGAGGCTTTATCCTGGGGCTTGGAGAGACAGCCCTGGTGGCCATGGGACAGTCTACCTTCAGCGATGCATTTACGTTTATCCTGTTGATTGTCATGCTTCTCATCCGTCCCACAGGACTCTTTGGTGAGAAGACGACCGATAAAGTGTGAGGTGGCGGACATGAAGAATATGACAAAGAACAAGAACAAACTATATACCCTCATTGCCCTGGTAATAATCATCGGTTTCCTGGCATTCCTGCAGTCTGACACTGCCGAATACAGCTACCAGATATCCATTCTGGAGAGAAGCGCCATCTATGCGGTGGTGGCTGTTTCCATGAACCTGCTGACCGGCTTTACGGGCCTGTTCTCCCTGGGCCAGGCAGGATTTATGGCCATCGGCGCCTACGTGGTTGCCATCTTTACCATCCCGGTGGGATCCAGGGCCAGCGTATACTATGTAAGCGGCATATCACCGGTCATTGCCAATATCCAGCTGCCCATCCCCGTGGCCCTGCTCCTTGGCGGACTGGCAGCAGCAGCCATGGCTGCCCTTATCGGAATCCCGGTACTGCGCTTAAAGAGCGATTATCTTGCCATCGCAACCCTTGGCTTTTCGGAAATTATCCGGGCGTTCATTGCAGCCCCCATGTTTGACACCATTACCAACGGTTCCTACGGTCTTAAGAGTATACCGGGCTTTCCCAATATCTTTGCGGTATTCGGCCTGGCCGCCCTGTGTATTGCCCTGATGGTTCTTCTCATTAACTCCTCCTACGGCAGGGCATTTAAATCCATCCGGGAGGACGAGGTAGCTGCCCAGTCCATGGGAATCAACCTCTTTCATTACAAGGAGCTTTCCTTTGTGATTTCCTCCTTCTTCACAGGAGTGGGAGGCGGAATGCTGGCCATGTTTATGCGATCCATTGACTCCAAAACCTTCCAGGTAGCCCTTACATATGATATCCTGCTGATTGTGGTCTTAGGCGGCATCGGCAGCGTTACAGGCAGCGTGGCAGGCGCATTCCTGGTCACCGCAGGCAGGGAGCTGCTGCGCTTCTTCGACGATCCACTGACCATTGCCGGGGTAAGTGTTCCCCTGTTCCGCTCGGGATTCCGTATGGTCATTTTCTCCATCCTTTTGATGGCGGTTGTGCTCTTCTACAGCCGCGGTATCATGGGAAACCACGAATTCTCCTGGGACGGACTGTTCCGGCTCATACGGGGCATTCCCGGCAAGTTTAAGAGAGGCAGGAAAAAGCCCTCTTCCGCCAAGAAGGGAGGCATCCACTGATGAACAACATGGAAAACAGCGTAAAAAATGTACTGCATATGGAGAGCATCACCATGCAGTTCGGCGGCGTCGTGGCAGTGAACGGACTGACCCTGGATGTAAATGAACACGAAATCGTGGCCCTCATCGGGCCCAACGGGGCAGGCAAAACCACTGCTTTCAACTGTGTCACAGGTATTTACCAGCCCACCTTTGGTTCCGTATCCTTTAACGGTGAGGTCATACTGGCCGATACGCCCCAGGGCAAAATGCGGCGCCTCTATGAGGGCGATATAACCCCCACGGACCTGACTCCCGTGCGCAAGACACCGGACCAGGTTACCAAGCTGGGCATTGCCAGGACCTTCCAGAACATCCGTCTCTTCGGCGCCCTGACTGTCTTTGAAAACGTCCTGATTGCCAAACATATGCGGGCAAAGCAGAATGTGTTTTCAGCCACACTGCGCCTCAACCATGCTGAGGAAAAACTCATGCGCGAAGAGTCCATGGAGCTTCTGGAAATGCAGGGACTGGCCCATTTAAAGAACGAAATCGCCTCCTCCCTGCCCTACGGACTCCAGCGCCGTCTGGAGATTGCCAGAGCCCTGGCCACCAGTCCCAGCCTGCTCCTTCTGGATGAACCGGCGGCCGGCATGAATCCACAGGAAACCCAGGACCTGACTGATTTTATCCACAAAATCAGGGACGATTACCACCTGACCATCTTCATGATAGAGCACCACATGGATTTGGTCATGCAGATATCAGACCGCATTTACGTGCTGGATTTTGGCAAGCTCATAGCCCACGGCACGCCCGACCAGGTCCAGAACAATCCAAAAGTAATAGAAGCATATCTGGGGGTGAGTGAAGATGCTGAAGATTAATGATTTAAGAGTAAATTACGGCGGTATCGAGGCTGTAAAGGGAATCAGCTTTGAGGTACCGGAGAAATCCATTGTCACCCTCATAGGCGCCAATGGAGCAGGCAAAAGCACCACCCTGCGGGCCATCGCAGGACTTGTAAAAGCCTCGGCAGGCTCCATCCAGTTTGACGGTACAGAGCTGTTAGGCATGGATACCCCTGATATTGTGTCAAAGGGCATCACCCTTGTCCCTGAGGGCAGGCGGGTGTTCCCGGACATGACCGTTATCGAGAACATAAAAATCGGAGCCTATTTGAGAACCGATTCCCTGGACCAGGATATAGAATGGGTCTACAGCCTGTTCCCCAGGTTAAAGGAGCGCAGCTGGCAGTTAGCCGGCACTCTGTCAGGAGGGGAGCAGCAGATGCTGGCCGTGGCCAGGGCCCTTATGAGCCATCCAAAGCTGATGATGATGGATGAGCCGTCCCTTGGCCTGGCCCCTCTCATTGTCCAGGATATATTCAACATCATAAAGGAAATCAACAAACAGGGCGTGACCATTCTTCTGATTGAGCAGAACGCCAACATGGCCCTGCGTATTGCTGACCAGGGTTATGTGCTGGAAACAGGCCGGATTTCCCTGTCAGGCACCGGCAGGGAGCTGCTGGCAGATGAGTCTGTGAAGGCGGCTTATCTGGGGAAAAAAAAGAAATAAGACGTGTAAAGGCCGGGAAGCGATGCTCCCCGGCCTTTGATCTATAGTTCTATCACTTATATCACAGAGTTTCACTACAAACTGGTATACCCATAAGCATTCACCAACGCATCCAGCTTCCGTCCCTGCTTACACAGAGGGCAGTCCCTGTAGTCATAATACGTATAATCCGGCAAATCCTTCCTTCCGAAAATAGATGTAATCCTGAATCCGTTGAGCTCCTCCAATGCGCTGAAAATAGCGGTAATGGCTCTCAGATTACCGCCGTAATACCGGATGGACTCGATTCCCTTGTTCAGTGCCAGGCCTGTGGTCACGGACGCGGTCAGGATGATGACATTCTTATCCCGAATCATGGGAAGTATGTTCTCCTTGAATATCATCTGGCTGTTGCTGTTGAACTCCGGAGTCACGATGTAGATAGTCTTATGGGCATTCATGGAGAGAACACCGGCGCTGGTCAGTTCCTCAGCCAGGAAACTGCCCACGACCTGGGTTCCCTCAAGACACACAATGGTATCTACCACCGTGTCATAGAGGAACAGCCCCGACAAGCTCCTTGCTATCTCCTGGGCCTCGCTGAGCCTGGTCTTTAAGGTGGTCATATCCAGATAATAATTGATATGGGCATGGTTGGTGGCAAAGTGTCCCGGTGTAACCTTAAGCGGTGCATTACAGCCGGTGGTATGTATCTTAACATACTTATTATCCATAAAAACGCCCCCTTTTACAATGGTACGGACATCGGTTTCTATATGTATTATTATACTAAATAATCCTCCCCGGTACAAGGGCTATCCGGCTGTCTTACCATTTTCTGCTAAAAATTACGAACATCCTGCGATGTTCCCGTCCTTCCCTCCATCCTATAAAACAGGCGCCGGGGCTGCTTCCCCGCAGCCCCGGCGCCTGTTGCTTTTATGATTCAATGCTACAGATTTCTGTCATTTCCAGGATGACTCCACACTGTATCCTCGGTTTTCTTCTCCGGCTCATTGCCTCTGTCTGAAACCTCCGGTCCTGACTGGTTTCCCGGATTTGACTGTGTCTGCGGATTGGCCTGTTCCTCTGGATTCACCTGCTCCTGCGGATTGGCCTGTTCCTCTGGGTTTACCTGCTCCTGCGGATTGGCCTGTTCTGCCTGATTCTCCCGCTCTCCCCGGTCAGCCTGGGTTTCCGGGTTTGCATGAAGCTCCTGCGAAGCCGTGCCTTTGTCATCATCCTCTTTTGGTTCCTCCGGCTCAGGAATACCCTTAACCCTGCGGAATATCTTCATGAATTCCTTGCCGGTAATTGTCTCCTTGTCAATGAGGAATGCGGCAATCTGGTCCATGGCATCCTTGTTATCGCTCAGGAGGCGAATGGCCTCATCGTAGGAATCCTTCAGTATCTTCATGACCTCCTGGTCAATCTCGGCTGCCGTTGCATCACCGCAGTTTAATACGGCCCGGCCTGTCAGGTACTGGTTCTCCTGGGATTCAAGTCCCATAAGGCCGAATTTATCAGACATACCGTACTGGGTAACCATGGCCCTGGCCAGGTTGGTGGCCTGCTGGATATCGTTGGCCGCTCCCGTGGTAACTGTCTCAAATACGATTTCCTCGGCGGCACGGCCGGCCATCAGCTCTACCAGCCTGGCCTCCAGCTCCTTCTTCGTGTTGAGGTACTTCTCCTCCTCAGGCACATTCATAACATATCCGAGAGCGCCCATGGTCCTCGGCACAATGGTAATCTTCTGCACCGGCTCCGAATGCTTCTGGAGCGCGCTTACAAGAGCGTGGCCCACCTCATGATAGGATACAATGCGGCGCTCTTCCTTGCTCATGATACGGTCCTTCTTTTCTTTACCCACAAGAACCACTTCCACCGCCTCAAACAAATCCTTCTGGGACACTGCGTTGCGCCCGTGCTTAACCGCATTGATGGCTGCCTCGTTCATCATGTTGGCAAGGTCGGCGCCCACTGCGCCTGATGTGGCCAGGGCTATCTCCTTAAAGTCTACGGATTCGTCCAAAAGCACATCCTTGGAATGTACCTTCAGTATATTGATACGGCCGTTCAGGTCCGGCTTATCCACCACCACGCGGCGGTCAAAGCGTCCAGGACGAAGAAGGGCCGGATCCAGGACCTCAGGACGGTTGGTGGCGCCCAGCACCAGAAGTCCCTTGGTGGAATCAAATCCGTCCATCTCGGAAAGAAGCTGGTTCAGGGTCTGTTCACGCTCGTCGTTGCCGCCCATACGGCTGTCACGGCTGCGTCCAATGGCGTCAATCTCATCAATAAAGATAATACATGGGGCATTCTCAGTGGCGTTCTTAAACAAATCACGGACACGGGACGCGCCCACGCCCACGAACATTTCCACAAAGTCAGAACCGGAAAGGGAATAAAAAGGCACATGGGCTTCGCCTGCCACTGCCTTGGCAAGCAGGGTCTTACCAGTTCCGGGAGGGCCCACTAGGAGGGCGCCCTTGGGCAGCTTGGCACCAATCTTTGTGTATTTGCCCGGATTGTGGAGGAAATCCACGATTTCTGTCAGCGACTCCTTGGCCTCGTCCTCACCGGCCACATCCTTGAAGGTGATGCCGGTTTCCTTCTGGACGTACATCTTGGCATTGGACTTGCCCACGCCCATGATTCCGCCGCCGCCCATGCGCTTCATGGTGAAGTTCATAAGGAACAGCAGGAACAGGAATGGGACAGCGTAATTCAGCAGGACCAGAAGAAGGGTGCTGCTGTCGCTCTTCTCACGGTTGGTAACCACGTTATTATCCAGTATCCTGTTGACGAAATCATAATCCCCTTCCAGTCTCACCACATAATAATCCAGATTCTGGGAATACTTAGTATTACCCTTCTTAGGGATGACCGTGATTTCCGTGCTGCCCACCTTGATGGAGTCCACCTCGCCGGCTTCCACCATCTGGACGAACTCATTATAGGACAACTCCTGACGTTTCTTGGAATTCAGATAGTTGTTCATACTGCTGACCACGATAAATGTAAGTATGGCAGCAACCACCAGCATGGTTATGGTCTGCCAGTTACTTTTCATATTCGGGTCCTGTTTGTTATTATTATCCATATTGTACAAATTCTCCCTCTGAATGGGTCATCTATCAATTTCCAGCAAAAACCCATTCTCTACCATTATAGTGTCAGTCTCCCCATAAATCAAGAAAAGAACAATTAATTTTCTTAAATTTTTACAAAAAGTCCTAGATTTATTCTCAATGAGGATGTATAATGTTTCAGTTATTTTTTTGATACTATATCAAACAAGTCACACACTATCCACAACAAGAAAAGGAGGTATCCCCATCATGCCAGTCAAATACGTATTCGTAACCGGCGGCGTAGTCTCCGGCCTGGGAAAAGGCATCACTGCAGCATCGCTCGGCCGCCTGTTAAAGGCCAGAGGCTACAAAGTGACCATGCAGAAGTTCGACCCCTACATCAACATCGACCCCGGCACCATGAACCCGGTCCAGCACGGAGAAGTCTTCGTGACGGATGACGGCGCCGAGACAGACCTGGACTTAGGCCACTATGAGCGTTTTATCGACGAAAGCCTTACCAGGAATTCCAACGTCACCACGGGCAAGGTCTACTGGACGGTCCTGCAGAAGGAACGCCGCGGAGACTTTGGCGGCGGAACCGTACAGGTAATCCCCCATATTACCAACGAAATCAAAAGCCGTTTCCACCGCAACTACACGGAAAACGAGACGGAAATCGCCATCATCGAGGTCGGCGGCACGGTCGGCGACATCGAAAGCCAGCCATTCTTAGAGGCCATCCGCCAGTTCCAGCATGAGGCAGGCCCAGGCAACACCTGCATCATCCATGTCACTCTCATACCTTACCTGAAAGCCTCAGAAGAGCTTAAGACCAAGCCGACTCAGGCCAGTGTAAAAGACCTTCAGGGAATGGGCATTCAGCCCGATATCCTAGTCTGCCGCAGCGAACTCCCCCTGGACGACGGCATCAAGACGAAAATCGCCCAATTCTGCAATGTTCCCAAACATCACGTACTCCAGAACCTGGATGTGGACGTGCTCTATGAAGTACCCCTTGTAATGGAGGAAGAGCATCTGGCCCAGTCCGCCTGTGAATGCCTGGATCTGCCCTGTCCGGAGCCTGAGCTGGCAGACTGGAGGGCCATGATAGAGGCCTGGAAGCATCCAAAGCAGGATGTGACCGTGGCCCTGGTAGGCAAATACATCCAGCTTCACGACGCCTACATTTCCGTGGTGGAAGCCCTGAAGCACGCCGGGGTGGCCAACCGTGCCGCGGTCCACATCAAATGGGTGGATTCCGAGACAGTCACGCCGGAAAATGCCCCCGAAATCTTCAAAGATGTGAGCGGTATCCTGGTTCCCGGCGGCTTTGGCGACCGCGGCATTGACGGAAAGATTCACGCCATCCAGTATGCCCGGGAACACCGCATACCATTCCTTGGACTTTGTCTGGGAATGCAGCTGTCCATTGTGGAGTTTGCCAGAAATGCGGCCGGATACGCGGATGCCCACAGCGTGGAGCTGAATCCTGCCACCACCCATCCTGTCATCCATCTGATGCCGGAACAAAACGGAGTGGAGGACATCGGCGGCACCTTAAGGCTGGGTTCCTACCCCTGCGTCCTGGACAAGACCTCCAAAGCTTATGGCCTGTACGGCGAAGCCACTATTTATGAGCGCCACAGGCACCGGTACGAGGTCAACAACGACTACCGCGCCGCGCTTGTAAAATGCGGCATGATGCTCTCCGGCCTGTCCCCCGACGGGCGGATTGTGGAAATGATAGAGCTCCCCGGTCATCCCTGGTTCATTGCCACCCAGGCCCACCCGGAGCTTAAATCCAGGCCCAATCGGCCCCATCCGCTGTTTAAAGGTTTCGTAGAAGCCGCTTTAAAAGAAAAAACAAAAAATAACGTATGACAAAAATGGCTGCCCTGCTTTTGATCTGCCAGTATGAATCATCCGCCTTTGCGCAAACTATGGTTAAGATTCAATCATAAGCGCATCACAAGGAGGTGAATCCCAAATGGATCACAAGGAAAAAGACGATTTTGACGTTGACATACAAGCCTGCTCCACCATGGACTGTACCGGCCTGATTCCTTCCCTGCCCCAGGACGAGGCAGAGAAGGAGGCCTATGAGGATCTCTACCCATATGTCACCAAGGCTGTTTCATCGGACAGGGAATAATGGCAGGGCAGCCCAAATGAAAAAAACGGAGCCGAGACCCCTAAGCCTTTGCTCCGTTTTATTTTATGCATCGTTTTATACATCGTTTTTTGCATCGTTCTATGCATCGTTCTATGCATCATCTTACACATTATCTTACTTTCCTGGTTCTGCGGTCCATATGGACTCCCTGCTGCCGGCCGCGGCCAGCCAGCCTCCGTCACCCATGCATAAATCTGCTTAAAAACTCCTGGGTCTGAAGCTGTTTCGGCGCACCAAATATCTGTGAGGGCTCTCCCTCCTCCACAATCACGCCGCCTGCCATAAATGCCACATGGCTGGACACATCCCTGGCAAAGGCCATTTCATGTGTGACGATAATCATGGTAAGGCCCTCTCCGGCCAGCTTGCGCATAACCTCCAGCACCTCTCCCACCATCTGCGGGTCCAGTGCCGATGTGGGCTCATCGAACAGCAGCACCTCAGGCTCCATGGCCAATGCCCTGGCAATGGCCACCCTCTGTTTTTGTCCGCCGGAAAGCTGTCTGGGCTTGGCGTTGATATAGGGAGCCATTCCCACCTTTTCCAGGTAATACATGGCATTCTTGTGGGCATCTGTCTTGTTCTTCTTAAGCACCTTGACCTGTCCGATCATACAGTTCTCCAAAACAGTCATGTTGTTAAACAGATTAAAGCTCTGGAACACCATTCCCACCTTGGAGCGGTACTGGGGCGCATTGACCTTCTTATCGGCAATATTGGTTCCATGGTACATAATTTCGCCTGTGGTAGGCGTTTCCAAAAGATTCAGACATCTGAGCAGTGTGGATTTTCCGGAACCCGACGCGCCGATGATGCAGGTCACATCCCCGCTGCTGACTGAAAAGTCAATATCCTTAAGCACAGGATTGGTACCGAAGGTTTTGCTCAAATGACGGATTTCTAATATCCTGTCTCCTTTCATCGCGCATCCTCCTTCTTCTTATCCTTTTCATCCGGGAACCGGTACATACCGCTGGTATGGGCCAGGGTGTCGGTGGTGGCCAGGTCGTAGCTGTCCGCGCCGTCCATCCTGTTTTCCCACCATCGAAGGATTCTGGAGCAGGTGAATGTCATGATGAAATATATAATCATGGTGATGGTATATGCCTCGAAATTCATGTACAGGGCTCCCGCAGCAGCCTTTGTCTTATACAGCAGCTCCGTAACGCCGATAACAGAGAGCACGCAGCTGTCCTTGATATTGATAATCAGGTTATTGCCAATCTGAGGCATGATATTCCTCAGAGCCTGGGGCAGAATCACATAGAGCATGGTCTGTACATGGGTCATGCCGATGGCCTTTGCTCCCTCTGTCTGGCCCGGGTCAATGGAAAGGATTCCGCCGCGGACTGTCTCAGCCATGTAAGCGCCTGTATTGATGGAAAGAATGAAATAGGCGGCGCCCCACATAGACATATTAATTCCTAACATGGGCAGAAGCCCGTAATAAATGAACATGGCCTGGGCCATCATGGGCGTTCCGCGGAAAAACTCCACATAGGCGTTCAGAATCAGTTTCACAGCCCAGAGCACGGCCCTTTTAACCGGGTTGTCCCCCCGCTCACTTGGTATGGTCTGGACAATACCCACGGCAAAGCCTATGATACAGCCCACCAGGGTACCTACCAGGGCAATCTTAAGGCTTACGCCTGCGCCCTGGAGCATCGACATACCGTATCGGTTGAATACGACCATAACACGGCCGAAAAAATCTGTTGGCATATCCCTTCTCCTTACTCTTTCACGTACTTTCGCCTGACGGCAGCTTAGTTTGCCAGAGGCTGAACAGAGATAGCTTCATCCATCATCTTGGAGAAGTCATCCTTTGTCATCTTTGTGAGAACGCTGTTAATGGCATCCTTTAACTCTGTATTCCCCTTCTTTAAGGAAATACCGATATTGATATCTTCATCCGTCACCTGGAAATCAGCATCGCCGCCGCCAAACTCAATCATCTTGAAATTAGGATAAGCGATGAGAGCGCCCTTGCCTGTAGGCTGGTCTGTAACAACCAGGTCGCACTTGTCAGCGTTTAAGGACATCAGCATATCGGGAGCGCTGGCAGTGGCCGCCAGGACATTGGCATCCTGAATCTGAGGCAGACAGGTGTTGTACCAGATGGTGCTCTGCTGGGAAGTACAGGTGGCTCCTGCAAGATCCGCCACGCTCTTGGCATCCGCGTACTTGCTGCCTTCCTTTACAAGGGTAACGATGGTTGCATAGTAATATGGCTCAGTGAAATCCACTGCCTGAAGACGCTCAGAAGTAATGGACTGTCCTGCGATAACACAGTCAACCTGACCTGTGGTAACAGCCGGAATCAGGGAATCCCAGTCCAGACGTACGATTTCCAGGTCATAGCCCAGTTCCTCGCAAATCTTCTTTGCCATCATGACATCATATCCGTAAGCAAATTCATTGCTGTCCGCAATGGCAACCGCGCCGTTGGAATCATCGGGCTGGGTCCAGTTGTAAGGCGCATATGCACACTCCATGGCCACGCGCAGCGTCTTTTTCTCTCCGCTGTCTGCTGCTGTGGTGTCTGCAGCGGCATCACTCTCTGCCTTGGCATCGCCGGCTGCGGTTGTTGCCTCTGCCTTTGTGTCTGCTGTTGTTGCCGCTGTGCCGCCTCCGCCGCATGCTGTCAAAGAACCGGCAGCAAGGACGCCGGCCAGAACCAGGCCTAAAACTTTCTTTGCACTCATTTTCATAATAATCTCTCCTCTTAAAAATATTCCAGGCTTTACTGTCTAAGAAAAAAGCCACACCCATCCTCACAGGTATGACTCCACTGTCATCTGATGACCGGCAATCCCAAACAGCTAAAACCTTGCCCTATTAAACATGGCGCACTTTACTTTCTTAAGCATATATGCGCCTAACGTGCTAAGTATAACATAACTCGTTCTGTTTTCCAATACCCAAATACGTTTTTTTATGCAGGAAAAAGGTATAAATAATTGTAAAAACAGCCATAAATCCTTTAACTGGGAATTCATGGCTGTCATATATAATCATTTCCTGCTATTGGCTTTCCTTTGCCCTGTCCGCTGTTTCCTGAACGGTTTCCCCGGCTGTCTCCTGTGCCTTGTCACCCATCAGATCATCCATGCGCTGTAAGAATACATCATCAGGCTGGATTTGGTTTCCGTCCTCATCCACCTCCACGGCAAACAGGAAGGTTCTGGCATCATTGATTTCGTAGCTGCATGTAACCAGGGTGTACAGGGTCCTGGCCGGATATGTAATCTCGACGCCGTAGCTGCACGGCTTCACCATCTCATGCACAAAGGCGTCAAAGGATTCCTGGGATTTGAACCTGGTCTTCCGCACAATAGGCTGGGCCTCCCCGTAGTAGGCGGCCACTGCCTTTAACCTGATTTCCCGGTCAGGGGTGTAGATGCTGAAAAACTGGTGCTCCTTAAAATACGCCTCGTCCTTGTACCGGTTCACGTCCTTGAACATGCTTCCGTTCTTCATATTATGGCCGTACAGCACATTATTGCGTCCCACAAAATCTCCCTGGCTCTCAAAATCCAGGTAAATGGCCCCCGCAATATTCTCCTTGCCGTAAAAATCATGATTCAGATAGAAATCGTTGTCCTCTCCCTGAACAATGGGGTAATCAATGTTGGTATCCGGCACCCGGATCCATCCGATGGTATCCGGATTCTCCTTCATCAGCTCTTCAAAATTGATGGGAGATACATAGGGCTCTGTCTCCGGTTCCTCTGTCCCGGGCTCTGTCACTGCTTCCGTGGACGGCTGCGCAGTAGTCTCCCTGGCCAGTTCGGCCAGCCGCTCATATTCCTCCCTGGTCCTCTTGTCCTCTATCCAGCTGTGGATGCTCATGGCACCGCTTACCAGCATCACGGCCAGTAAAACCAGGATGATGACGCCCCGTATCCTGCTTTTTCCTTTTTTCTGATCCATAAATGATTATGTGTCCTTTCCTGCTGTCATCCCATATGGCCGGAGGCCGCTTTGAGCTCTTCGTTCCATCCTTCGCTGTCAGCCACTGCCTCCTGCATCAGAAGCAGCATCTCCAGGAAGCTGCGGAAACTAATCTGTCTGCGCTTTTCCTTCCAGCAGATGGTTCCCTGCCAGGTAGCGTTCCTTCTGAACATGACCCTTATAACAAAGGTCATGGGGCCAAAGCCCCCTGCATTGACCAAAACGCTTCTGGGACTGATAATGGTTCCTTCCTCCCCGCCATCCGCAAGAGGTAGAAGAAAACGCTCCACTTCATCCCTGAGTTCAAACTCACTGGCAAATTCCCGGCGGTCCGCCACGGCCGGATGGGATACGTCCCCGCCCAGGACGAAATGGCTGGAATTGCGCACAGACACCTCGCACATCCGCTTGCCCAGGCCGTGCATAATATCACTTCCGTGTCCGAGAGAACGTTCCAGATACTCCATCAGATCCAAAAAGCTTTCAAAAGAATAGGTGCCGCCGTTTCTCAGGTCCATTATATCACCCTGCCACGTGGAATGAAACCTGTATTTCACATGAAGGCAGAACTCGGCCAGTTTTCCCTGAAGCCGCTTCTTTCCTGCCTCCACTCCACACCTTAAGGATGAACTGCCATGTTTTATTCCCACAAAGGACCTATGGTCCACACTCTTCATGGGATAGCGGAGCTCATCGAACAGTTTTTCCAGACAAATAGCCATCTCCGATATACAGCCAAAGGGGATTTCCTCCTCCAGACTGTCATGGTAGAGCCTTCCCTGTAACAGGCGGCCATCAAAGCTGTCAATGGCTATATTTACATATTTGTACGAATCCGGTAGGGTCCCTGTTTTTGCAATCGACATATATTCACCTGCATTTCTCTAATAAATTGACATAGTAATCCCATTAAACCTGTTACCATTATAACAGCCTCCGGTTACAATCCGGTTACAAAAGAACACCTGGCCGCTTTTTTATGTATTTTTTTTCTGGACAATTATGGCTCTGGTTAGTATACTTATCTTAGAATGACCCCGTTTTGCAAAGGAGAGCAGACATGAATGCATCCGTTATGGAAGATAAACCTACTATTTATATAAAAACCCTGGGCGGTTTTTCCCTCAGGGTTGGCGATAAAGAGATAACCGACAACAGCAACCAGTCAAAAAAACCCTGGTGCCTTCTGGAATATCTGGTGGTATTCCAAAAGAAATCCATCAGCCCCGGTGAACTTATCAACATCGTATGGGCTGACGACCCCGGCGTCAACCCGGGCGGTGCCCTTAAAACCCTGATGTTCCGCAGCCGCAAGCTGTTAGAGCCCCTGGGAATTCCTCCCCAGAAGCTGTTAGTCCAGCAGAGAGGTTCCTATTGCTGGACCCAGGACTATTTATCCGTCCTGGACATCGACCAGTTCGAGTCCATCTGTACCAGAGTCCTGAACCATGACATGGATGAGGACGAGGCCCTTAACCTTTGCCTTGAGGGACTGGAACTGTACAAAGGTGATTTCCTTCCCAAATCCGAATATGAATCCTGGGTTATCCCCATCAGTACATACTACCATTCCCTGTACCAGAAACTGGTTTATAAGACGGTAGAGCTGCTTACTAAAAAGGAGGATTTTTCCAGAATAACATCCATCTGCCAGACAGCAGTAGGGATAGAGCCTTTTGATGAAGAATTCCACTACCACCTGGTATACTCCCTCTACAGGGACGGTCACACCAGTCAGGCGATTGAAGAATACAACCATACCCTGGACCTGTTTTATAACGAATTCTCCATTTCTCCGTCGGACCATTTTAAGGATTTATACAAATCCATCCGCAGCAAGGAACAGGGTATCAATACAAACCTGGATTCCATCCAGGAGACGCTTAAGGAGGAAGCCTCAGGAGGGGCTTTTTACTGTGAATATCCTGTATTCCACGACCTGTTCCAGTTGGAACGCAGGGCCATCGAGCGTACAGGGGACTCCATCTATCTGTGTCTGCTCACCATCGGTGACCTGGACGGACATGCCCCGAAGACAACGGTCCTCAACAAGGCCATGGAGCATCTGAACCATGCCATCCGTGACTCCCTGCGCTGCAGCGATGTGTACACCCGTTACAGCATCAGCCAGTACATCGTCCTTCTTCCCACCGTGACCATGGAAAAGGGTGAGATGGTCATGAAGCGGATACTGAACAACTTCCGCAGGCTCTACAGCCGCAAGGACCTGATTGTGGACTACAAGCTTCAGCCAGTGCTCCCCTGGGAACGCTCTCCTGCAGGCCTTGGTGAATAAAGAGAGTTTTGGAAAATAACAAATTTGTGGTATTCATGAATCAGAAAAGCTGCGGCATTATCCTTCATTGGATTTTCTCCCGCAGCTTCTTTATTTTGCTTTCCCAATCATTCAGCAGTGTCTGTAGCTGTGGCCCTGCTCCTTCCATAAAAAAGATGGTTCAGGTTCTTCATCACATGGCGGTAAGCCGGTATGAGAAACAGATCCGCGGCAATCCAGGCCACCGGGCTGGCGATGCACACCGCTATATATCCAAACACAGGCACCAGGCAAAAGCCCACAAAGGAGCGCGCTGCCATCTCGCATACCCCGGCAATAATGGCCAGCCTGGAATACCCAAGTCCCTGTATCATGAACCGCACCGCATTGACAAAGACAAGCGGAATATAGAACAGGCTGTTGCCGATGAGGAACAGACGCGTGTTCCTCAGGATTTCCCCTTCCCCCTTATCCACAAACATGAGGGCAATCCACTGCCCGAAGATACAGAGCACTGCAAAGGCTATGACGGCATAGACGCAGCCCATGACAGCCCCAGCTTTCAGGCCCTGGTCAATACGGTCCAGCTTCCTGGCCCCCACATTCTGTCCGCCGAAGGTGGCCATGGTGGATCCCAGGGCGTCAAAGGGACAGCAGAAGAACATGCTGATTTTGCTGCCTGCCGTCACCGCGGCCACTGCCATGGAGCCCAGGGAATTGACTGCGGTCTGCAGGATTACACTTCCTATGGCGGTGATGGAATACTGCAGCCCCATGGGAATTCCCATGTTGCACAGAATCTTCATATAATGGGCATCCGGCCTCCACTCGTCATCATTCATCTTAAGAATGGCAAATTTCTTTTTCATGTACAGCAGGCACAGGATTCCTGACACAGCCTGGGCCGTGATGGTGGCCCAGGCAGCTCCTGACACGCCCATCTTAAGGACCAGAATCGTAAAGAAATCCAGAGCCACATTTACCACAGATGAGAACACCAGAAAAATAAGAGGGGTGGTGCTGTCGCCCAGGGAACGTATGGTACAGGACAGAAGGTTATAGAGATAGGTGGCCGGGATACCCAGGAAGATTACTAAGATATAGCTGTAGGCCCCATCAATAATATCCTCCGGCGTCTGCATCAGCTCCAGGATATTGCGGCATAACAGGCACACGGTCACAGTCATAACCGCTGAAAACAGGATTGCCAGCCACGCGCTGTTGGCCACAAACCGTCTGAGGGCCTTCTCGTTCTTTTCCCCAAATTTCTGGGCCACCGGAATGGCAAAACCGCTGCACACCCCCAGGCAGAAACCGATAATCATAAAGTTGACGGAGCCGGTGGATCCCACCGCTGCCAGGGCCTTAACCCCCAGGCACTTGCCCACGATGATGGTATCCGCCATATTGTACAGCTGCTGGAACAGCAGCCCGCACAGCATAGGGATAAAAAATCCCAGTATCAGTTTTACCGGGGAGCCTTCCGTCATATCCTTTGTCACATTTGCGGCCATGTATGTATTCCTCTCTGTTTCCATGAATTTCATCCCAATAATGTACTCTCTTAACCTGCAATTTGCAAGTAGAAAATATCACTGGAATCCGGGACCGGGACATACATTTTACACAATGGGCCGGGAACAGATTCCCGGCCCATCATGCCTGTTATTGGTAGCAGAGTACAGGCATTCCCTTATAAATCAAGTCATAGAGCACGCTGGCTTTTTCCGGCGGAAGGTTGATGCAGCCATGGCTTCCGCTGGTCTGGAAGATGGTGCCGCCGAATTTGCTTCTCCATGTGGCGTCATGGAAACCAATGCCTCCGTTAAAGGGCATCCAGTAATCCACATGGCTCTCGTACTCATAGGTTCCGTCCGCCTTCTTGGCTCCCCTCAGTATCCTGTCCTTTTCCTTGTAGGTCAGGCTGTAGATGCCTGGGGGCGTGTCGTAATTCTTGGATATGTTTCCCGTGACGCAGGGTGCATCCCACACCAGGTTTCCTTCCTGGAACATGTATACATGCTGTCCTGTCAGGTCCACCTCCGCATATGTGGTGCCCCAATCAGGAGCCGTGCGGCTGGCTGCCGTCATGGCGTATACGGGTTCCCGGTCCACAGGACCGGCTGCGGGGCCGGCCTGAATCAGGGCTGCCAGGGCCTGGACCTCGCCCGCCACATCTATCTTCCAGCCGTAGGGGCCTGTCAGCTCCACATCTTTGCCTGTGGCTGTATGGAATACGCGGGCAGTTCCGGCCGTATCCCTTCTGGACGCCATCTCTGTCACAAAGGCCGTGATTTTCTCCAGATCAACCGTCGGCACCCCGTCCTGGCTTCCTGTTATCCAGGTGGCTATGGTCTCACCACCAAGGGTCTCCTTCTCACTGCCAAACACATAATTAACGCTCATGTCCCGGTACTGGTTCATGCGGCTGCACAGAGCGATAAGATTCTCATCTGTCTCCCATATATTAACCTGGTAATAACAGCCTGCGCTGTCCACATCCACTGAGTTCTGCCCTGCTTTTACGGCGGCGGTAATCACCTCCGTTGTTTTGGCCTCGTCCACATTATTGCCCTGGACAGCCGGTATAATGGAAAAAGGCTGTCCCTCCTCATAGGAGGATATGCGGGCATCGGAAGTGACAGTGATGCCGGAGCCGCTTATCAGGGTCAGAGCCTTAATCCTTGCCCCCAGGGCCTCCTGGCTGTAGGTCACTGTCATGGCCATGGTATGGGAGTTATCCGCATCCGGTCCTGAGACACGTCCGGCTGCGTTCTGCGCATCCAGTATGGCCTTAAGTCCCTCGGGAACCTCCACCTTGTAACCGATGTCCGTACCTGCTATGGTTTCCTGGCGTCCGCCTCTCTCCCTGATGGTGAGATTGTATTCACCGGCATAAAAACCCTCGATTCTGGCCTTGGCCTCATCCACGGTCAGTCCGCCCACTCCCACGCCGTTGACTTTTGTACCGGATACAAAACGGGTTGTATCCCCGCTCTCATCCGCCAGGGACACAAACGCCCCTGCCAGCACAAGCACAGCCGCTGCCATTACCACTGCAGCCAGCCTTCCCATCCATGTCCTCTTCCTTAACTTCTGCATAAACAATCCTGCCCTGCCTTTTATTGATATTTACTGCATTTTTTTCCTCTCCTGCCTGAAAACGGCAGGACGCCTTCTTAACATAACAGCCCTTCACCATATTTTCAATATGAAAATCAAAAATGTAAGAATTCTTCATAAAAATATAAAATCCGGGGTCCCAAAAACAGGGAAACCCGGATTCTTTCGTATACCAGTACCTTTATCAGTCCACTACCTCTATGCTCTCAATGACAGGCTGGTTGTCCTTTGCCACGGAACCGTTGTTGTCTTCCACCTTTGTATCCTTGCAGATGGCATCCACTACCTCCATGCCCTCTGTCACATATCCGAAACAGGCGTAATCCCCGTCCAGGAATGTGCTGTCCTCATGTACAATGAAGAACTGGGAACTGGCGCTGTCCTTTATCTGGGAACGCGCCATGGAAATCGCTCCCCTGGTGTGGGACAGTGGGTTCTCCACTCCGTTGTTGGAAAACTCGCCTTTGATTTCCTGGTCAGAACCGCCCATGCCCGTGCCCAGGGGATCGCCGCCCTGAATCATGAAACCGCTTATGATGCGGTGGAAGGTAAGTCCGTCATAGAAACCGTCCTTTGCCAGCTTCAGGAAGTTAGCCACTGTGATGGGGGCCTCGTCCCCGTAAAGCTCCACGGAAATGGTGCCGTAGTCTTTTACGTTAATCTTTACATGGTGTTTGCCTGCCGCTGCCGCAATTTCCTCTGAGGCTGTATCCTGGCCTTTCTCCGGAGCCTCTGCTGTCTTGGCTGTCTCCTTTTTTTCCGTCTCCGCCTTGGCTGCATCTGTCGTGGCCGCCTCGGTCTGCGCCGCCGTTGTTGCGGCCCCTGCGCTGGTGCTGCACCCGGTCAGGGCTGAAACTGCCAGTACTGCTGCCGCACATATACACATCCATTTTTTCATTTATTCCGCTCCTCTTCTTATGGGAAAACCAGTCCGCCGTCTTTCTGTCCGGCCATTTTCCCGTAATAGACATCTGGGCGTTATGTCACCCGGACTGCCAGAGCATATTGTAACACCTGCAATGCCTTGGCTTAACAGTGATAAGGAACTAAATCACTTATCAACTGTTAGCTGACGGTTTTCGGGTGCATACGAAACTCCCGTCTGATTCCTAACAGGAATTAGTCGGGAGTTTTTCTTGTTAACAGAGCCTATATTGGAGGATAGCATTATGAAAACATTACTTTCCTGTGAATTTAACATGGACACAGGCTGCGTTGAACTTCGTTTGGTAGACGGTACACTAATTTTCATTAATGCCATCGCCGTGGAAAATGAGGTTGTCGAAAATATGTATGAACAATCTGAACTGGACTATCTAATTTATAACGCCCCAGCTGAGTATGCAGACTTGATACTAAACGGTGATCCCGTAAAATATCTGAAAGCTGTTACCAGATATAATCCAGTTGATGATTAACTGCATTACCGCCCGCTGGAAAATCCTGCGGGCGGTTTTATCTTTGCAAAATTCGAAAAAGTTATGAATTTACTATAGACTATTCGCTTTTTGTTTCGGGAGCTTTGATAGTACCACTCATTGAATGGTCTTTTTCATCGTAATATAAATAGACATTATATCCTTCTGTGTTATCAGCTGAATAGAATCCTTCAAAACTACCCGGATCAACCGTATATCCAAGGCCTTTGCATTCCTCGACATAAGCATTAAACTGCTCTAATGATAAGCCGTATGCATCAAACATAAAGATAACTTCATCATCTCTGCCGCTTTCCACCACTTTCACATCCGGCTTCGGAATTTTGCTACCGAGGTCTGTTTGTGACCATTGATATGCTATCTCTGTTTCTGCTTCGGCAGAATACTTTTTTGAACTGTAATCATAATATACGGTAAAAATTTTATCCGTATCGATGTATTTAATGGTCGCAATATCAGGCTCAACTAAGTTATAGTGGTTTATATCTTTCAGATAAAAGGAACCGCCGTAGTAATAACAGTTTACATTTGAAACGGACTCGCCCGGATTAACAATCCTTTCTGTTTCGGCGTGCATAGAAATTGCTTGCTCTTTCAGGTCTTCCATATCTTCATCGCTTGCTTCAAACTTTTTCTGAATATCCGAATAGAATTTTGATTTTTCTTCTTCAGTAACGCCGCTTTTTTCTTTGAATGTGATTCCAAAGCTTGCTATCGTATACTTGGTATTGTTCGTGTAGTTAAGAAGAACATACCGATCACCGTCAACGATGCCCTCGTTAACACTCCAAGCAATGTCCTCAATGTTGAGCTTTTCTTGTACGGTATCACTGCCATCGGGTTTATTGATTTTCTCGTTGCTACCGCATCCAACAAGACACATTGCCAAGCTAAGTATAACGGCAACAATCCCAAATATCTTTATTCTCTTATTCATAACCTTGTCCTCCTAAAAATGTTTGGTTAATCTTCATCGATTTCTACGATCTCGTAGTCCGGATCTTCGGAATTATCCTCATCATAGTCATAATCGCCGGGGTTAGACATATGTAGAATTTCCGTACCTTCACGGGTGCATGAACACAAGTACAGAGCGTATTCCTCTGCATCTTCTTCCGTATCAAAGATTTCATCCTCGTACTCACCGTCAAATAACACCTTGAATTTTGCCATTTTTTCTTCCTCCATTATTAAAATTTACAGATATCCAATTTACCACTATGAACTTTCTTGTGACAGTCGTGGCAGAGCGAAATGATATTTTCTGCTGTTGCCGCTCCTAAAAACTGATGATCGAATATGTGATGTCCTTGGACTTTCTGTTTTGAGCCGCAAGCTTGACAGGTTTCATAATCTCTTGCTCGGCCTGCTTTTTGCGCCTTAATGTGTGCTGATGAACGCTTTGCCATAATATTAACCTCCAATCATTTTTCTAATACCGCCCTGAATAAGCGAACCGACATTGCTCTTTTGACCTGAAGCTATAGTACCCCTGCCAAGAGGAGCATATTTTGCTTTTGACTTCATAATATCTTTTGAGATTTGTGCCGCCTGATTTTGTGTCAAATCTGAAATAACCGCTACAACGGCTCTATCTTTCTTACCAGCCATATATTTTATCCTCCTTAAAAATTCGTGATTTTTACACCGTTTTCAGTTTCGACTTCTACAACATTATCACCATAACCAATAGTAGTGATATGTTCTGTATCAACCCAAATACCCGATTCATCTTTGCCGAGAGGGATGATATCCACCTCACCGCTGATTCTCTCCACAGCTACGAAGTCGCTTGTTACGCCAATTACTTTGTCGCCATCTTGTAAAATTTTGATTCTCATATTTGACCTCCTTAATCATCGTAGGTGGAACTTAATGCGCCTCCACCTATGGCGCATAATAACAGGATAATGTCATCAACCGGTCCGGGACATAAATCCAGCGGTGAGACTATGTAAATAATAAGCAATATCACCAACATTCCTTTGAAAACTCCATTCATCTTACTCCTCCGAATTTAGTGACCGTTGACCGAACCAAAAGCTGAAAGAACTGCAATTGCAAGTGCGGCAGCCGTATGTGCATACTTTACTGTCTTCTGATATAAGAAAGCAATGACGGTTTTGAACCAGTTGTTTTGCTTAGCTTCCTTTGCTTCTTCCAGAGCAACAAGAATATTAGCGAAGTTCATTTTAAATGCGTCTACATCGAACTCAAATGGATAAGATTTCTCGATGTTAGCTTCAGACACTGCTTGGACAGCAAAATTCATCTCCGTGAAAGAGATAGCTGTGTCACGGCATTTGTCAATGATATAAGGCAGTTGACTGAGGAAACAAGTCTTCAAAGTTCTGCACTTATTCTGCACCTCAATTCTGTTATTGGTAAAAACAACGATTTCATAAATCGGAATATCTGCCAGCCCCTTTGCATTAAGCACCTCACGGAGAAGGCTTTCTTTGACCTGCATTTTCTCTCTAATGTGGGAGTCCCATCTGAGAAATTCACCGGTTCTGTAGTAATTTCCGTCTTCATCAATAAAGATATTTCGGCTTGTGTTCTTTACCTCTACAATAAAAGCACCGTTGCGAGTGATGACTACAGCGTCAAGTTCGCTACACATCTCATTATTGGAAAGCTCGATGTTCTTTAAGATGATATGTTCGCCGTGAATACGGGAAAGGCTGTCAAACGCCTTCATTTCTCCACGATTACCGGAAATCTCAGCTTTGATGAGATTGCAGATATATTTGCAATCCTTTTTGAAAGCTTCAAGCTGTTTGGTTACAATGCCACCACATTCAGCGTTCATTTCGTCCAAGCGTCTCTCGACATCCCAAATTTTGAGTTCTGCCGTTTCCGTGCCTTCAGCGAATGTTTTCTCCACAAGTTCGGCTTGAAGTGCAAAGAGTTCCGGAAGAACCTCCGTCTTGTGGTAAGCATCCTTGGTAAAAGATGTAAAACTGGCTACGATTTCATTTATTCTGTTAGTGTTCATTTTAATTCCCCCTAAAATTTTGTTGTTCCTTTGACTGTTTATATTGTAAGAATCCATCTTGGGGGCAACAATACAAGAAACTTGGGGATTTTTAGGAGAAACATGGGGAATAAAAAATCATAGCCTCAGCAACTATTTTGTTGCTGGGGCTATGATCCGGGTTATGATTTTTGATATCCTATTTCTTCCTTGAAATTGGCTAAATCGATCCATAATTGGTTGCTGAATGCAGTACATGTTCTTTGAGCATATTCAAGCACATATTCAGCAGTGATCAGCACTCCATATTCGTTGCATAAAGGGTGTTTATGTGCAAATCTTGCCCACTTAAGCCAACAGGTAGAGTTTCCTGTTGGGTTCTGATTTACACAGCTTTCTTGATAAAGCCATGCGGCTGAATATGCTGTAGAATAATCACCAATATTTCCTTTTGTTTCTTCAACAACTGCCCACGCAATCCAAGGAGATACGTCTTTTGTTCCCGAACAGCATTTGTTTCTTAGAACCGCATCAGGAGGATAATCCGACAACAACTCCACATTTTCTTTGTTACGATCTATAAAGTACGCCCATGCTACCCAAACTTGTTCATCTTCATCGATATTTCGCATACAGGCTTCCTTATGTATCCATGCAGAGCTATACGGAATATTATAGCTACCAACATTACCAATGGTTTCTTCTATAGTTGCCCATTTCATCCACACTTGAGAGTTTGGTATATTGTGGTCTATGCAAGCACATTTCAGAATTTTGGACGGAGTGAATTCATCAACAATAGGACAATGCATAGTCATGTTATTATTTACAGCAAAATCTGTCCACTTTAACCATATTGCCGCATCAGTTATTATTCCGTTTTGTGTACAAGCAGTGCGATAAATCCAAGCTGCGCTGCCTGCTGTTTCATAATCTCCGATATTACCTACGCTTTCCTCTAATTCCGCCCATTTAATCCAAATATGAGAGGCTTTAGGATATTTGTTAACTCCAGTGTATAAGATCCAACGAGCAGAACCTTCGGAAGAAATATCCCCTATATTGTCTGACACTATTTCAATTTCTGCACGTTTTATCCAGATATGGGTACTGGAAGTTTGTTCACATCCTTTCTTTGCGATCCATCGTGCAGTATATGGTGAGCTAATATCTCCGTAGTTCCCGATTTGGCACTCCAAGTCAATCCACTCCAGCCATAGCTGAGGATTGTGAGCATCACGGCTACAGCCTTCCTTGAAAATCCACCTTGCAGTATATTTCTTTTCAATATCGCCGTAATTACCGAGGCTGCGTTCAAATCGAGCCCATTTAAGCCACAAATGGGGATCACACCCCTTTTGTTCACATCCTTGGTCAAATATCCATCTGGCGGTATACACGTCACCAACATCGCCGATATTTCCATTTTGTGCTTCAAAAGATGCCCAATGTCCCCACCAACTCGAATTATCTGGCAAATATTCAGTACCTAAAAGATAAATTTCTCGTACAGTGTCCACTTCGTTAGTAGTTGCACAACTCTTTTGAGCATTCACCCATGTTATCCATAGATTAACCGGCGCACGCATCTCGACGCACAGTGTTCTAAGAAGCTCAAAGGTTGAGATATCATGTTCTGATATATTAAGAAGGTATCTTGTCCAATGGTTGTAAATTTCCCATACAGGAAGTTTGTGTTCAAAGCATTTCATTGCCAATTCGGATTTAACATTATCATTGTTTGAGTGATGATAAACTCTATCGATAATCGCATGTCCGTGTTGTTGACAAGATTCAAAAAGACGTTGACTTATGAATAGTTCTGTTTCTTCATAGTCGATAACCTCAAATGCTTTTATAGACAGATTAGCTATTTCAACCACTCGAGGATCTGTTGGCCTATAGTCTCGTACAGATTTTTCCACATCTCTAAAATAAATATCAAGAACGGCAATGATTACATCTTCTCGTTCTTCCACATTTAAGTAACTCCACCAATCACCATCCCTGAACAGATATTTATAGAACAGCTGAGAAATGGATTCGTGTCTTGTTTGATACACGGTCCCGTTCAACACGACTTCTTTTCGCAAGTAGTATTTTACATCCCTGTCATCTACAGAAAAGTGTTTACACAAAGTTCTATATGTACGTGTCCCGATGGCGGTTCCTGCTTGCTCTGCAAAAACAATGGCCGCCAAAATCCTTAAGGTTGTCGCTCCGTTTTCGAATTTGGAGATTCTTTCAATAATTTCCTCTGCAATCTTCTCCAAGGAATCGGAGTTGTATACTGCCATAAGCATCGAAGCATACAGAAAGCCATATGAATCCTTGAAGAAAAGTTTCTCAAGTTCAACAACACTTCGTTTTATCCAGTAGATATGTGTCTTGAGATATTGTGCAAACGCTTTGGATTCAGAGACTGAAATTTGGGGAAGTTCAATTTCTCTAATACTTCTCTTCGTGTCATCGAAAAGTGTTTCTTTTAATGTTACCCATTCATTACTTCTTGAAGCAATAACAACAGTAAGCCCTTCCTTTGTTATCCTTGTTAAGAAACTTTTGAACTCTGGTGTGTTGGCGGGATTGTCCACAAGAAAGATTCCATCAATTACATTGTCTGGGATATCGTATTTATGTGTGGGCGCATGATAAAGGACGTTCTTTCCTGCCCTATACAGTTCCGCACATAATTGCATCAGAATGGTGGTCTTTCCTTCGCCACCTGCTCCGGTTAAAACAATAGCACCGATTTCATTTTCGATCGCACCTATCAGTTCCTCAACAACATCTCTTTGTACTGGAGCATATCGAGAAGAGGCAAACACCAATGGCCAGCTGCATTGCTCCCCCTGCAAATACAGTTTGGTCTTTTTAGAAAGCCAATCTTGGTCAAAAGCATGAGCTTTCTTTTGTTGGCTTTCCCAATATTTCTTGGAATGCCAAATGTCTCGATATTCATCCCATAAACTTGCACGGTCAGCAATTATATTGATGATATTTTCGTCAGGAACAGAAATTTTGTATCCGCCACCAATTTGACTTTTAGACTTTTCAAAGAGGGGTTCTATTTCAGGCACTCGTATCAAGAGACCTTTTTCGGACGCCTTATTTCTTGTGAATTTGTTACTTAATGAAGCTTTCCAGTCACCGTATGGATTTTCATCACCGGTCATAACAAAATATAAAGTCTCATGGGAAACAAAATGCCTATTGCTGTTCAAGAGACACTCAAGTAGCTTTTTTTGTGAACTTGGTAAACGCACAGGAATTTCATTGCGGATAACTTCCTTTAATTCACTATCCCAATAACAATTATCTGTAAAATAATATTTCATAAATTATATCCTCGGTTCATTCTGGCATTAGAGTGTATTATACCTTTGCTTCCGGCTGACGCTGGAAAGGGGTTGGCTTCGCCATTTGCTGTGCGGGCAGATAGCGGGTGACAATCACGTTTCGGCGGCAGTTGGACAGGCAAATTTTGTGCGGCCACGGACGAAATCATGATTTGCCCAAAAGCAAAATCCGCCTGTCCGGAAAAGGAAGCAGAGGTATATCATCCCCGCCCCAACCCAGCGAAACCCACTAATACCACCACGGAAGTTCCAGCCAAAGGTTGTCCAGCGCCAACGCCTCAGTTGACCTTGCCCGGCTCTCACTGAGATGGAAATGCAGAGCCGTTCCCACCAGAGGATGCTCCATATCGTCCTCAAAACCAAAACGATAGAGCAGATAAACCTGTTCCCGTTTTGAGAGGCGCCGCAGACCCTCATACAATTCTTTCCGATTTTCTTCTTCCATCATCATCTGTTCCGGCTCTGACGCATAAGGATCAGCAATCAGGTCAGAACGCTGCACGGAATCCTCGCCGGGAAGCAGATCATCCAGATTGATTCTCTCCATAGGGATACCGTTTTTGTCAGACTGCATCCGCTGTTCAAAGGTCGCAAACGCAGAGGAAATCAAATCCATCATGGCATTTCGGACAGCTGGTCCCGCATAGGTCAGGAACTTTATTTTTTTCGCAGGATCATACAGGGAGATTGCCCGCAGCAAACCGATGCTCCCTTCCTGAATTAGATCATCATGGTCAATGCCCAGTTCACTGTTTCCAAGGCCAACACTGATGTACAATTCATTTGCAGTTTTTCTGATATATCTCAGATTATTGTGTATCAGCTGTTCCTGTGCCCGAATATCTCCCTGCTGTGCTAAGGCGCAGAGCCGTTCATTTGTCATCTTTTTCATCATTCTGGTTTTTCTGCATACTTTCCATCATGTGGAGTAGCGCTTCCTGTAGTTCTGACAAAGCTCCTTCTTCTGCCAGCCCCGTCTGGGAAATAGGCTGTACAATCATGGCAGCAAGTTGCTCAGGAGAAACTGACGGATGCCGGAGGTCTTGACCCTTTGTCAATTCTGAAAACATCTGCTCGGTAAGCTCTTTTGTCATATTCTGAGAAATCCCTTTCTCAGAGGCCATATCTTTTTTGATCTCCCGAAGAACCGCCATAAATTGATTTTGAATATTGGTCAGATCCGCCTGATAGACCGGAACTTTATTCAGGGAAACCGTCTGTGCCGCTTGCTGCGATGCTTTCCTGATGTCCGACTGTTCCTTTCCTGCTGCTAAAAGCATGGAACTTAAAGACTGTAAAATTTGATTCTGTGCCGTAAAACCGGAAGCCATCGTTTCGTCAAAATACAGGGAAATCATGTTCGTTAGCTGAGCAAAGCGGCGGTTTTCCAATAAACGGCTTACCACCGCTGGATTTACTCGTCCAATATAGAGGTTCCGCGCCGCTTCGGCGGAAAGTCCAAGCTCAGAAATCTCATAATTCTTCTTGTCCGGCACATCGGTCAGGCAAAGCAGAAAATCGGAGGACACATGAAAAATGCGGGCAATGCTGATAATCTGCTCAGTAGTCAGCTTATTTTTCGTTCCTTTCAGGAACCGGCTGATGGAACTTTCAGCAACACCAATTTTGGAAGCAAGCTCTGCCTGCGTGATTTTATGTTCCTTCATCAAATCTTGAAGTCTCTGCTGCGGGGTTTCACTGGGAAGATATTCCTGTCCCATAGGCAGATCACCTCGTTTCTTTTCTGTATTTCCCACTTTTAATGCGGGCATCGGTTGGTTTTTCTGCATCCTCCGGGATGATCCAGCGGCTTCCCACTCTTTGTGCGCCAGGAATCCGGTCCTGGTTGCAGAGGATGCCGACCCGTCGGGGAGAAATCTCCCATTTCTCTGCAATTTCAAACGTAGAAAGATATTTCATAACCAGCCCTCATTGTTTGCAATTCTATCTCCTATTATATTCCATAACAGGAATAATCTCAATGCATATTTTGAGAATCCTACCGCCTTCTATCTTGCAATTCTGCAAGTTTTGGAAGCGGTATTTTATTTTCTTGCAGAATTGACGGATTTTTTGAACTATGCCCTTTTTCTCCGTACATTGAGGTGACAGGAGAAACCTGTACAAAGATGAAGGAGGAACATGAGATGGATATTTTTACGATGGTAAAGGCAGCGGTTACTGTAAGACAAGCTGCTGAACACTATGGGCTGCAAGTCAGGCGAAACGGTATGACCTGTTGCCCGTTCCACAATGATCGTCATCCGAGTCTGTATGTATCGGATGACCACTACCACTGTTTTGCCTGTGGGGAACATGGAGACGTGATTGACCTGACTGCCAAGCTCTTTGACATTCGGCTGTATGATGCGGCCCGAAAACTGGCGTCGGACTTTCACCTTGCGCCGGACAAGCCCTTGCCGGAATCCATTCGTCAAAAATGGAAGCAGAAAACCAAAGCACAGCAGCTTCGTGAAAACGAGCAGCTGTGCTTTTCTGTTTTGAACGAATACCGGCGGCTGCTTCTGGATTGGAAAAAACGGTATGCGCCGCAAGCGCCGGAAGATGCGCTGGATAAGCGATTTGTGGAAGCCTGTCACCGTCTGCCCTGGGTGGAGTTTCAGCGGGACATCCTGCTGCAAGGCGATTCCTATGAACGAGGTGAAATTGTGGGCGAACTAACGGAAAACGGATACATCCGCAAATTACAGGCCCGCCTGAGAGAGGAGCGATACCATGAACAACCCTGTATGGATCAATGATAAGAGGAAAATCGTCGAGCCGGAATACTGCCGGGATTTTCTGTCCCGGCATCCCATGCACTGCATCAACGATCGCTTTTATACCGTGGATGGACAGCTGCCGGATGAGAACAAATTGAAGCGGACGATTTATGAGGAAATCTCGCCCTGGCTTCATGCCAAGGTTGCACAGACGGTGGAACAGGTGATCAAAGCGTTGAAGTTGGCGGCATACGCAGATCCTTTGCCCCTGCAATGTGACCGTATCCATGTGGCTAACGGCACGTATTTCCTGGACGGTACTTTCACGGAGGAAAAAGAGTATTGCAGCAACCGCCTGCCGGTGTCCTATCGGGCTGATGCTCCCGCACCGAAACACTGGCTGCGTTTTCTTTCGGAACTGTTGGAGCTGGAGGATATTCCCGCCTTGCAGGAATATCTGGGCTACTGCCTGATTCCGTCCACTAAAGGACAGAAAATGCTTATGCTGATCGGCAAGGGCGGCGAGGGCAAAAGCCGGATTGGTGTGGTGATGAACGCCATTTTCGGGCTAAACATGAACACCACTTCTATCCAGAAGGTAGAAAACAACCGTTTTGCCAGAGCCGACCTGGAAGGCAAGCTGCTGATGGTGGACGATGATCTGGACATGAACGCCTTGACCAAAACCAACTATGTAAAATCCATTGTGACAGCAGAACTGCGGATGGATTTGGAACGGAAGAAAGAACAGAGCTATCAGGGACAGCTTTATGTTCGTTTCCTCTGTTTCGGCAACGGGGCATTGACTGCACTTCACGACCGCAGCGACGGTTTCTTTCGCCGCCAGATTATTCTGACCACCAAGGACAAGCCTGCGGAGCGGTTCGATGATCCGTTTCTTGCCGAGAAACTGATTGCCGAAAAAGAGGGGATCTTCCTCTGGATGCTGGAGGGGCTGCGGCGGCTGATCGCCAATCACTATCACTTTACCATCAGCCAGAGAGCCAAGGACAATATCTCTTCCTCTGTTCGGGATGCCAACAACATTCTGGACTTCCTCGATTCTGAGGGTTATGTGGCATTCAAGGCCGATTATGAAGCCAGCACCAAAAATCTGTATGCTGCCTATAAGCGGTGGTGTGAGGATAACGCAGAAAACCCACTGTCCCCAAAGAGTTTCGCAAACCAGCTCAGCCAAAACGCAGAACGCTATCATTTGGAGCCGGTCAGCAATCTGCACATCGGCGGCGGAAAGCGGTGCCGGGGGTATATGGGCATTTATGTTCTGCTCTCGCCTATGGAGTTGTAAGGGAACTCAAAACCTTCTGTTCATGCGTTCATGCGTTCCGGATTAGGTGCAGTTTTTGGAACAGAGGAACGCACGAACGCAAAAATTCAAAGTTCATTTTTATATTGTTCAGCTCAGAGATTTCCTAAAATAGCCGCTTTCCGGTCAATGGTTGTGCAAAAAGTGAAAAAGATTACCGTAAGCAGAACACAAATCATCATTCGGTGATTTGCGGAACAGTGACGCTGGTATGCGGAAAGGCAGCTTTATTCACCGTTTCGGCGGCAAGCCCACCTAATCGTAAAGTCGATGGGGTGCTGTTGCAGACAGTTCTTCATGGACGCAATCCTGAGCAATTTTTTGAATGTTATCCGTGTTTACCGAACCGTGCAGCGAATATGCTTCACGGAAAACTGAGTTTACGAAAGAATGAGGTGTTTTCTATGAAATCCAATTTGAGAAATGAAATCAAGTCGTACATCGTGCGTTCCGGCTGCACGATGCAGGAGGTTGTTGACCAGCTTTCCGAGAATTACGGCTGGAGCGACAGCGTTTCCAACCTGTCCAACAAGCTCCAGCGGGAGTCTCTGCGGTATGTGGAAGCGGTTGAGCTTGCTGATGCTCTCGGCTATGACCTTATCTGGCAGAAACGGGCCAAACCGTAACCCCTGTTCCCATTAAAAGCAGCGAACCGCTTTTGATGGACAGTCAGCGAAAAAGCGGATGTTTTCGCTGACAACGAAGGACTGCGATCCGGTGTCGGAGAGCAGGCATTCGGGCTGGATATGGAAAAGGAGCGCAGACGGATTTTCCGTATCCAGCAGCGGTCATCGCAATGACCGCAATTCCCCCTCGGAGAGCCCCTCGGGAGAGCCCACGGCACTTTGCAGCCCTCTGGGATGAAAGTGTCATAGTGGGTTATTACACTTCCCGCAGGAAGTGCATCCCCATCCCCCAGTCGTCTGCCACACAGCAGAAAGGAGCTGATTTTTATGGCCAGAAACGACGGAATCGACCGTATCAGCGCCAGAAATGTGGATGTCCCGGACAAGGACATCGGCAACACCCAAAAGCACAATGAACGGGAAAAAGACAGCTACCGCAACCCGGATATTATCCCGGAACGCCTCAGCTATAACGTCCACTTCAAAAAGCCATCCGCCAGCTATACGGAACTGTTTGCACAGATGGAATCTTCTGGCACGATCTCCACCCGTGGACTGAAACCGGACGCCATCCACTATGGAGAACTGATTTTTGATGTGAACTCCGCCTATTTCCACAATCACGGCGGCTATGAGTTTGCCAAACAGTTTTATGCCGAAGCCTATCAAGCCGCCGTGAAGATTGTGGGCGGCGAACAGTATATCCTCTCTGCCGTCATGCACGCTGATGAGATCAACCGGGCCATGTCGGAAGCTCTGGGACAGGATGTGTACCACTACCACCTTCATGTGGTGTATGTCCCAGTGGTGGAAAAGCAGATTCTCTGGTCGAAGCGGTGCAAGGATAAGGCTTTGGTGGGCACGGTCAAGGAGACCATTATGCAGGTCAGCCGCAGCAAAAAGTGGCTGTCCCAACCGGCGCTGGACGAAGCCGGGAATCCCGTTTTACAGAAAAATGGAAAGCCCGTCCTAAAGAAATCCTACTCGATTTTACAGGATGATTTTTACCAGCATATGAAAGCTGCCGGATATACCGATGTGGAGCGTGGAGAGCGTGGCAGCACCGAGGAACATTTGACGGTGACCCAGTTCAAGGTGGCACAGGAGCAGCAGCGGCTGGAAGATGTGACCGTCCAAATCGCTCAGACAGAGCAGGCGCTGGACACCGCACAGGCTGCTGTTGAGAAAAAGCAAAAAGAGCTGCAATCCCTGCAAAGACAGACCAAAGAGCAGCGTACCACCGCCTTGACTGTACAGGAAATCCGTTCTATGGGGAAAAAGACGATCACCGGCAATGTCACTTTCACTCCATCTGAGTGCGATACGCTCAAAGACTATGCGGTCAATGGGATTCTTGCCAAGGCGGAAAACAGCCGTTTGGAAGAAAAACTGCAAAGCGCACAAAAAAGTGCCGCTGTCTGGAAACAGCGATATGAATCGCTAAAAGAACAGGCACGGCCTTATCTGGAAGCTGTCAAGCTCGCACCCGAAAAGGTGCGGGCTTTTCTTGACGCCATTTTGACCCGGACCCGGCAAATAAAGCAGCACGATCAACTTTCTCGCCGCAAATCGCAAGATATGGAACTTTAACAGAAAGGAATTTTTGCTTATGACCAATCTGACAACAAAACTCAATAAGCTGGTGCTCGATGATTCTCCTTCGGAAAAGCTGATTAACGCTTGTGCCGAAATCGACATCGAATCCTGCTTTGACCCAATTTTTGAGCCGCCGATTGATTTTCTGGAAGAATGCCGGAAACGCTGGGAAAACCGAATGAATCCTTTTACAGGTACGGTAGAGCGAAAAATCGGAAATACCTGGTATCTGCTGGAGACTGTATGTGACGGAAATGAGCCGCTTACCCACAAGGTAAAACGGCTCATTTTCTCGGATAAGGAGGCGCTTTGTTCATGACACAGACTCAAATTCATGCTACAATATCACCATGCACACCGATTCTGTCAGCTGACCCAACCGTAAAGGAGGACGCTATGTTGGATCAGCAGAAAATCACCATCCTGTACTGCCGCCTAAGCAATGAGGATGCACTGGATGGAGAATCAAATTCGATACAGAATCAAAAAGAGTTTTTAACCCGGTACGCAGCCGAGCATGGCTACACCAACCTGAAAATTCTGGTGGATGACGGATATACGGGAACCAATTTTGACCGTCCCGGCGTACAGGAAGGCTTTGCGCTGGTTAAGCAGGGTCTTGTCGGTTGCTGGCTGGTCAAAGATCTCAGCAGGTTTGGCCGAGATTATCTGACCGTTGGGCAGTACACGGACATTATTTTCCCCAGCTACGATGTACGTTTCATTGCCGTCAATGACGGTGTGGACAGCGAACGTGGTGACAGCGATGGTTTTGCCGCTATTCGCAATTTGTTCAACGAATGGTATCCACGGGACACCAGTAAAAAAGTGCGTGTCGTATTCCGCCAAAAAGGCACCAGCGGAAAGCATCTGGGAAAACCGCCCTATGGCTATCGCACTGACCCAGCCGATAAAGACCATTGGATCATTGACGAGGATGCCGCCCCAGTAGTCAAGCGCATCTTTGACTTTGCCATTGACGGCAAGGGGCCGGAACAGATTGCCCGTATACTGGAGCAGGATAAGGTGCTGACTACCAAGGCGCTGTATGCCAAACAGTCGGAAAACCATCCTGACCCGAAAAAGCGCAAGAAGATGCCGGAGCGCCCTTACCATTGGATTGGTCAATCGGTTGCGGGTATTCTGGAGCGGATGGAGTACACCGGCTGTACCTGCAATTTCAAGACCTATTCCAAGTCCTATAAGCTGAAGAAGCGAATTCCCAATGCCATCGAAGATATGTGTATCTTCCCTGATACGCAGGAAGCAATCGTTTCTCAGGCTCAGTGGGACAGAGTGCAGGAGCTGCGAAAAAACAAACGCCGTCCCACAAAAGCGGAACGGCAAGGATTGTTCTCCGGGCTTCTGTTCTGTCCCGATTGTGGGAACAAGCTGCACTTTGCTACCTGCAAGAGCTTTGACGGCAAGCAAGACCATTATGTATGCTCCAGCTACAAAAGCGGCCGAGGCACCTGTTCTGCCCACTATATCCGGGAAGATGTACTGCGGGAACTGGTGTTGGAACGCATCCGTGCGGTCAATGCCTATATCCGGCAGGACGTGGAGGGCTTTCAGGAGGAGTGGCTGCAATGCCGCCGTTCCGATCAGGAACGCAACATCCGTGAAGATCGGAAGCGAGTGGAACAGGCCAAGAAGCGGCTGGCTGACTTGGATGTTCTTCTGTCCCGACTCTATGAGGATTTTGTCCTGGGCGATCTGAACAAGGAGCGGTACAAGAAAATGACCGCCGATTACGAGGCAGAACAGGAACGGTTAAAGCTCGAAATCGAAGTGACGGAAGAATGGCTGGAAACGCGGGAAACCATGAGTGCAGATGTAGACGCCTTTGTCGCTCTGACCCAGAAGTATGTGGATGTGCCGGAATTGACACCTACGATAGTCAATGAGTATATCAAAAAAATCGAGGTGTTTGCACCGGACAAATCCAGTGGCAAGCGGGTACAGAAGGTAAAAATCTATTTCAACTTCGTGGATGATGTAGAGATTCCTGTGATTTCCGAGCCTGTTGTTGCGAAATCTACCCCTGGACGCAGAAAAACGGCGTGACCATTGCGGTCACACCGTTCTCTGTCCCTTGCAAAGCTAAATAGTACCTTATCACTATTAAGCCTTCCCGTAAAGGACTTTATAGAAATATCATACTTTTGTCACATTTTCCCGTCCGGGCAGTGCGCAGCAGGCAGACATCACCCTGCGGCACACCACGCACAGAACCACGGTGACCGCCATGTCGGGAAGGGTGCTTCCCACAGGTGTATCCACCCGCATCAGTATGCGGTAGATTACAAAACCAGCCAGCCAGATCAGCAGGTTCGGCAGATTGGCCTCCTCCGCCTCATGGTCCTGCCTGATGATAAAATAATCCGCAATCTGAATAGCAATCATAGGGGCAAACACAGATCCAATCAGATAAAGGAAATCCGTAATATTATCCATGGGGTATACCATGGCTGCGGCGGTGCCGGCAATGGTCACTGCCACTGCCGCCCATTTTTCCTTAATCCGGTGTGTGATGGACACGCTGGATACACCGGCAGAATAAGCGTCCAGGAATGTGGTGGTCACGGTGGACAGCACAATAATGAGAAGCCCTGCTGCTCCCAGTCCTGCCTTGACCATGATAACAGATATATCATATTCGCCCGTGTAGATGGCTGCTCCCATTCCGATGACATACATAAAGCAGCTCACCAGGCCGTAGACCAGGGCGCTGGCAGCCGTTGCCCTGAAGGGTTTCTCGGCCTCCCTTGTATAATCGCTTATTAAGGGCAGCCAGGACAGCGGCATGGCCACCGATAATTCAACTGCGGCCCCAAAGCTCAGGGAACTGTCTGCCTCCATGGACGGCTCCCCGCTGCCGGCAAATATAACCCTGCACAGGATGAGAGTCAGCACAAACAGCGCTGCCATGGCTGCCGTATTGATTTTTCCCAGGTTCCTGATTCCAATTAAAAGCCACACCAGAATCAGACCGCCAATCACCAGGCACCAGACCCACAGGCCTGCGTTAAAAATGCCGTTGGCAGCCAGCCCGCCGTCATAAATCATGATGGAGGTCCAGCCCACCAGCTGCAGGACATTAAGCCCGCAAAACAGCAGGCTTCCTTTCTGCCCAAAGCTCATCTTCACTGTTTCCATGGAGCTGCGCCTGGTATATCCGCCGATGAGTCCTGCCATGAACAGCAGGGCGCAGCCAATCACATGGCCCAGCACAATGGCTGCCAGCCCCTTTCCAAATCCCAGCGGCGCCAGATATGTGCCTGTCAGTATCTCAGCTATGGATACCCCTGCCCCAAACCATATAAGGCTGTTGGCAGACACGGAGGTCCCTTTTTCCTTTATACTTATCTTTTCCTTCATGCTCATTCCCCCTTAATACTCGCCCCGGATGGCAAATCCATGATTCATTGGTCCGCTTCCCTTTCCCAGGTCCAGCTGGGCTTCCAGCGCGCCTGAGAGATATACCTTGGCCCGCTCCACGGCCAGGTCCATATCCATGCCCTTGGCCAGGTTGGAGGCAATGGCGCTGGACAGGGTACAGCCTGTCCCATGGGTATTGGGATTGTCAATCCGCCTGCCTTTAAACCATTTCAGCTTCTTGTCCCGGTACAGCAGATCGTTGGCATCATTGAGCTGGTGGCCGCCCTTAAGAAGCACGGCGCATCCGTAGCCCTCCCCGATGGCCCTGGCCGCCGTCTCCATGTCGCCGGGATTATGTATCTCCATTCCTGACAGCACCTCTGCCTCCGGGATATTGGGAGTCAGCAGGTTTGCCATGGGAAGAAGGACTTCCTTCAGCGCCTCTATGGCTTCACTGCTGATCAGACGGGAACCGCTGGTGGATACCATAACCGGATCCACCACCACATTGGCAGCCCTGTAAAATGCCAGCCTGTCCCCGATGGCCTCTATCAGGCCGCCGGAGGAAACCATCCCGATTTTTACTGCATCCGGGAAGATATCCGTAAATATGTCGTCTAACTGTTCCTTTAAAAAAGATGGAGTTACCTCCATGATTCCTGTTACGCCGGTTGTATTCTGGGCAGTTAGTGCCGTTATGGCGCTCATGGCATATACCCCGTGAGCGGTCATGGTCTTGATGTCTGCCTGGATACCGGCGCCTCCGCTGGAATCGCTTCCAGCGATTGTTAATGCTGTTTTCATTGTCATTCTCCTTTTCGCATTAATTTTATAAAGCGGCGGAAGGTGGTGCCCCCAATCCGCCGCCGGGAAGCTCCGGCGCCCATGCCTGATACCACACAGAATCGTTCCGCATATCAAAAAAAGCGGAACACCAAAACAGGTGCTCCGCCGGCAATCGTCCGTTATGGTCCCTACGTTGGCATTATCCAAATCAGGTAATGGGTCTAAGCATGAACAGCTTACTCTCAGCCCACTTAAGTGAGCTCCCCGTTTATTTACAACTACCATTATACATGGTTTCAGGAAGATTGCAATGCTTTTATCTTGTCCTGAGCCGGAAAAGAGCCGGAAAGTACATCCTATCCCAGGGCCCTGTCCACGATTTTCACCATGGCCGTAAAGGTGGTGTCATTGTAATCCACATCAAACTCATCCCCCGGCTGGTTCAGTATGCGCTTTATGCTCAGTATGCCCAGACCGCCGTCCCGTTTGCTGGACAGTATCCTGCTTCCGTTCTTCTTAATCTGCCCGTTGTAGGAATTTTCCACCAGCATCATAAGGTGGTCGTCCAGCCACCTGGCCTGGACCAGGATGAAGCGCGGTCCTGTCAGGCGGCGGCATGCTTCCAGGGCATTTTCCAGCAGGTTGCCGGTGACAATGCACAAGGTCAAATCGTCCACCGGTACATGGGCGGTTAAATCCACCCTGGCAGTGAACTCCACCCCATCCTGCCTTGCCCTGGAGGCATACTCCTGCAAAAGCCCGTTTACGGCCTGGTTCTGGCAGAACACCATCTCAGCCGTCATGTCCAGCTCCCTCTTCAGATTCATCAGGTAATTGGTCCGCTCTCCCCTGTCCATGTTCAGAAGGGCATGGATGTGATGGCGGAAATCATGCTTGATGATGCGCACCTGTTCAATGTAATCCAGGGTCTGGTTATAATGCTCCCTCTGCTGGCTGATAAGCTGCCTGGCAAACTGCAGCTCCTCCTCTGTCCTGCGGCGGCACATGATTTCCAGGGTGCTGCTCAGAATAAGCACATAGAGCACCAGTATCATGATGCACAGCGCCAGATAGAACAGCACGTCCTCCAGTCCCCGCTCAGCCAGGGAACGCGATGAGAATATGGTGTTGTTCCCGATAAAAAGGATGAACAGGGAGACAGAAGGGTATGTCAGCAGCAGGGAACAGGATCGCCTGGATAACTGGTCAAAAAGCCGGTTTACCTTATCCCTCAGCCAAAACCGCACAAACACATAAAACCCGCAGGCCCACAGCAGGGATACCGCCACACAGATTTGTCCGTATGTCAGGGACACATGCCCCTTTAATATCCAGGCAGCAAACTCGTTCAGCGATGCGGACAGGACCGCGAACAGCCACGCGGATATGTACAGGAATCCTTTCTTAAGCAGGGTTCCTTTAAAAAAGACAAGGAGCACCAGAAAGTAAAGACAGGAAAATATGCCCCGGAACACAAAAAAGACCTGGGGGCTGATATGGAATATGGATTCCATGGATATCATGATGACCCACAGGTAGGCGGAAATGGCTGCTATGTTCTCCCTGTAACTGTGTTTTGGATCCAGGCATACAAAAATGGGCATCATACGCACAGCCAGGTTAATCAGATTCATAAAGACAGTACATGCCGCGTCGTTCATAGGTACCTCATTTCAGACGGTAATGGTAATAGGCATTCTTGCTCAGTTTATAAAAGTTCCTGGATATGGGAATCATCTGTCCGTCCCGCATGTAAAAACAGGAATCTTCCAGCTTGTCCACATAGTCCAGATTCACAAGGTAACTCTGATGGCAGCGCAGGAACTGGGCATGGGGTTCCAGAACCAGCTGCAGCTCAGACAGCTTCTGGTTGACGGACAGTACTTCCCCATCCGTCAGCTTCACAAAAACACGGTGAAGCCGGTTCTCAAACCAGGCCAGGCGCTCCAGGGGAAGCTCCACATTCACCCGGTTATGGACCACGGACAAAACAGCCTTCTTCACTCCCAGCCTGCGCCTCACCACACGCTCCATGGTGGACCAAAAGTTCTCTTCCTCCACAGGCTTTAAAATAAATCCCGCTGCCTCCACGCGGTATCCCTCCACAGCTGATTCCAGGGACGATGTGATAAATACCACCACCGGATGATCCTTGTCTTCCGCCAGGGCCTGTGCGGTGTCAATGCCGCTCATTCCGGGCATCAGCACATCCAGAAGATACAAATCATACTCCCTGCCCGACTCCAGAAGCTCCCTTCCGGCGGCATATGTATCTATACGCACCTCAATGCCTTCCCGTTCAAAAAAACGGCCGGCATATTCTGCTGCCTGAAGGCGTTCCTCTTCTGTATCGTCACAGACAGCCACATTATACATACCCGGGACCCCCTCTCTCATAAAACTGCTGTACGGCGCACAGCCTATCCTATATTTTATTGGCATTTATGCCATAAGTCAAGTTCCCCTGCAAAGTATCATAATCGGTATATTTTCTGCAGAAATGGTCCTTATTCCACCCAGGCTCCTATGGTAGAATAAAGGTAAGAAAAACATTTTAACAGGAGGGGTTTTATGGGTTCAAATGTAATTGTAACAATCATCGTAATCGTCTACCTGCTTTTCATGCTGTGGATTGGCTGGTACTCATCCACCAAGATATCCACCAACACCGACTTCATGGTGGCCGGACGCCGTCTGGGACCGCTTCTCATGGCCGGTACCCTGGCAGCCACGGAAATCGGCGGCGGCAGCTCCCTGGGCGTGGTACAGAACGGTATGTCAGGCTTCGGACTCAGCGCGTCCTGGTACATAACCACCATGGGTATCGCCTTTATCATCCTCAGCTTCGTGGCTCCCAAATTCAGGGCAGCCACGGTCAAGACGGTTCCTGAATATTTCCGCAGGCGTTACGGAAAATCCTGCGGAATTATAACAGCCGTCATCATGCTTCTTCCCCTGGTGGGGCTTACCGCCGGACAGTTCATTGCTTCTGCCGTCATCCTGTCCACCATGCTGAATATTGACTACCAGGTGGCTGTTATCATTGTAGCTGTTGTTGTTACGGTCTACTCCATCATGGGCGGTCTCTGGAGCGTTACACTGACAGACTTTGTCCAGGTATTCCTGATTGTCATCGGCATGATTATCGCAGTTCCCTTTGCCATGAATTACGCGGGGGGCTGGGACAATGTTGCATCCAACATACCAGAGGGCACATTGAGCCTGTTCCAGGGCTATGATCTGTTTGGAATTATCTCCCTTGTAATCATGTATACAGCCACTTTCTCCGTAGGGCAGGAGGCTGTGTCGCGATTCTACGCTGCCAGGGACGAAAAGGCAGCCAAGGGCGGCGCCTGGCTGGCAGCCCTGGTAAACTTTATCTACGCCTTTATTCCCACCATCCTGGGCATCATCACGCTGGCCCTAATCAATATGGGCAAATTCAGCTCCGCGCAGTTTGAGTCAGTGGGCGCGCGTTACGCCCTGCCGGTCCTTGCCATCAACACCATGCCGGCCCTTATATGCGGACTTCTGTTCGCAGGCATCATCTCCGCCACCATGTCCAGCTCTGACTCCGATCTCCTTGGCGCAGGCTCCATCTTTGCCAATGACATCTATAAGGCAGTGCTGAAGCCGGATGCATCCAGCCAGTCCGTCATGAAGGTTACAAAAATCGTCATGTGTCTGGTGGGCCTGGCCTCCATGTTCATCGCTCTCTTTAACACACAGAGCATTGTATCCATCCTGATGTTCTGCTTCACATTAAGAGCAGCCGGTTCCTTCTTCCCATATGTCATGGGACATTACTGGAAAAAGGCGTCCACGGCAGGCACCATCGCCTCCCTGATCGCCGGCACCATCGTGGTGGTATATCTGGAACACATTTCAAAGGGGATGCTTTTCGGCATCAAGTTCAGCCAGCCCATCATTCCGGGTCTGGCGGCTGCCTTCATCTGCTTTATTATCTTCTCACTGGCCATGCCGCCTGAGAAGGAGACCACGGAGCTGGCTCCTGAGGAAGATGATTAATTATTAACCATTACAGGGACTGTCTGCCACCGGTGTATGGCCGGCGAAAACAGTCCCTGTCTGCTATTGATACTCCTGGTTCTTAGGATGCTTTATGATCTGCTCTTCCTCCAATCCTCCACCACCTGCGCGGCCATTTTCCCGGCCGTGTCCCTGTTTAAAGGCATGACCCGGCCATGATAGGGAAAATATACCAGGTTGGACCACAGCACCTCGTATCCTCCCTTATCATACTCTTCTGCGGTGGGCAGATAGCTGCTGCATCCGTTGGTATAGCCGTTGAAAAACAGAAGCGGTGCCTCTGCCTCCTTCCAAATATCAATGGCGATCCGGCACATGGCCTCATTGGGAACACCGCAGAGACAGCCCTGGTTGACAAAAAGATACTGAATCTCTATGTCAGCATACTGCTTTTGTATGCCTTCATTCAGAAGGCGCTTCACCTCCTTCAGCCACATCCTCCCGTCAATTTCGCCTTCCCTCTCCGCCTCCTCTGCAATTTCCTCTGCCCTTTCCATGTCCGGCACATCAGCCGCAAACCGGCAAAAGGAAGAGCGGATTTCCACGCGCTCTAAGGGCATCAGCACCAATGAGGCATACACAGCGTCCACGGACCGGAACATATCTTCCGCCATCTGTTCCAGGGCCCGGCGGCTCTGGGGCACATATTTTTGCCTGTATTCCTGTGAAAATCCTTTCCGGGCCATCTCCCAGCAGTGAATCTCCACATATTCCATGTTGTCCTGATGATATCTGGGACGGATATCCCCGGCAGCTCCCTGTACCATCATCACTGGGCAGCCGTATGCTTCCTCCAGCCGTTTCCTTGCGGCCCCCATATAATCTGCGGAGATAAAATAATTATCCCCGGACAGTACATTTGCATGGGCTGTCACGCGAATAAGAAGGACCTCCGGTTCCTTTCCGTCCCGGGCCGCCAGCTTTAAAATGCCTAACCGCCCGTCCATCTGCTCCGGTTCATTCCTCCGGTTCACCCCCACAGTGTTTTCCCCAATCCCCCAGGCCGCCTCCATGGATTTCATTTTTCCCGCGGCCTTCCGGACAGCCGTATCTGCCTGCCGGCATACCATTTCAAAGTAATCCGGTTCCTCCGCTGCATTGGGCGCACTGTGAGTATGGGAAAAGCATACCATAATCCGCTCCCTTCCCGTGTGAAGCGCAGCAGCCGCCCTGTCCCGCAGGACATTGGACAGCTCCACTGTAAAGCCCAGGCTGTCAATGACAATAAGGCCGCTCATGACGCCGTCAGCCTCCCATACCAATGCCTGGAGCCTTAAAGAATCCCTCACGCCCCTGGAACGGTTATCCGGACGGTAAAATCCCACCATCTCAGACGGATTATCCGGCGTGATGTCCGCCTCTCCATATCCGGCCTGCACCATATTACATGTCTGCATGATAAAACACCTCTTTTCTTAATTTCTGTTTTCTTATTTCTGTTTCCTTATTTCCGGTGACTCTATCCTATCTCCCGGGAAACGGATATGCAATCTACTGTTTTCTTCTGTAGAATTCTGTATTATGGTTTCCGCATCAGCCTGATATACGCCACTCAAACCTGCCGAAAAAGGGAGCCGCGCACTGCGGCTCCCCATGGTTTACTTCTGATATACAATTTTTCGTATGGCGTGGACAGAAAGACAGTACTTATCCCCCAGCTCCTCCAGGGATACCCCCTGCCGGTAAGCATCCACGATTCCGGCGTTCCGCTCCGCCAGCTCCCTGCGGCAGCCGCTTTGCTCACCCCAGGCCCTGTGCCGGTCTTCCCTGGCCGGGATATAGATATATCCGGCCTGTATGTATTCCTGCAGTTCCTCCACCAGGTGATAGGGGAGGACTGCCTTTGCATTGACATATTTCATGTCGGCTCACTCCTTATCTTCATCACTCTTAAGGAAGCAAAGCCAGCATTCATCTCAGCGGCACATATTACTCCATGCAGGCGCCGCTGAGCTTACAGGCTTTGCATGGAGCCAGACATTGTTGTTTTTCTTTTTATTCCTGCACATGATTCTCTCCTTCCAAACCATCCTCATCCCTTAACCAGGCCTGATAACGGTATCTCTGAATCACTACGGCCCAACTGTTACCGGAACTCCCAGAGGACAGTATTCCCACAGAATATCCATCACATCATTTGTAACCGCGATACAGCCGGAGGTTCCTCCTCCCTGGTCCCCGTGTATCTCAATGGCCCCGCCTAAAGGAGTATTCCAGGGCGGCTGTATGCCTGCCTTGTTTGCCTCCACAATGGCATTATACTGTTCCTCATTAATCAGGCCGTCTCTCAGGCCCCGCTCTGCATCCTCGGCATTGGGATAGGATAATCCCAGAGCCAGATAGCATATGCTCTGGTCATTTCTTGTGCACACATAGAACGATCCGGAGGGCGTGATTTCGTCTCCCTCCTGCACCTTGTCCCCTGTCTCGGACCGCCGTCCCAGCTTTACGGGCCAGGTTCCTATGGTCTGGGCATACTGTTTCAGCGTCAGCGTATTTCCCATCTTGCTGACATAGATGTTCACCCCATTGACAGAAGGCTGGTAAGCTGCCCCCGGTCCTGCATTCTGCCCGGCCAGGGCGCTCAGAGGACCGGCCGCCGCCAGGCACAGTGCCAGCACTCCGGCAGCAGCACATTTTCTGAATTTCATCCTGTTCCATCTCCTTACGCTTATTTCTATTTGGTTTAGTATACCATATAATCCCAAATTCTAAACCAATGTAAGAAAATCGAAAGGAAAATATATCTATTCTTCCGTTTTCTCCTCCCCATACCCCAGCTGGGGCAGCACATTCATGGGATGGTCCAATATCACCAGATTGGCGTCCTTATCCAGATAGTGCTCCTGCTTATGTATGATTACCATGCTCCTCCCGGCAAAATACTGTATGTACTGGCAGAACACCTCGGAAGCCAGGGTAGTCCCCAACAGCAGCAGGGTATCTGCCTTTGTTATCTCCTCCGTGGTCTTAGTCATGTTCTGGCTGTCCACCATCTCTCCAATCAGGGAAATCATGGGCCGTATGGGAACATTGCAGTCCCTGCAGATTGGCACCCGCTTTGCACCCGCCATATATCCGATGGGATACTTTTTCTTACATCTGGGGCACTGGTTCTGGTAAATACTTCCGTGAAGGTTTATGACATGACGGCAGCCGCCCCTGCGGGCCTTGTCATAGATGTTGCTGTCTATGATGCATTGGAGCTTTCCGGCCCTCTCCATGGCAGCCAGGGCCGGGCCGGAAGCAGTGTCCCCTGGCGCGTTGTGAAGCATCTCCTTTTTGTAGAACTCGAAAAACTGCTCCGGACGGGTATTATAAAATGCACTGGTATACATTTCCTCAACACCGTAGCCATACCGGTTCTCAATGTCATAAGCCTTATCCTGCTTCTTAATACCGATGAAACCGCCCTCTTCCATCATACCGGAACCACAGAGAGCCACAGTATAGGTACTATCATCCAGAATCTTTCTTAACTGAGCTATTTTTTCATTCATAGTGATACCCCCTTCCAGTCCAACCCAGCAAATGCCTCCCGGGAGGTTACAACTGTTACTTATTATCACTATTATATAATTTTTTCCAGATAATTTCCACCTTTTTTGGCAGTTTTATCTTACTATTTTCCTTTTAAAACGTCATTTTCTTTCTTTTCCACCTGAGAATAAAGGAGAACGCCCCCGATTGTCACCACACCCCCCGCTATCTGCAGGGGCGCGGGTACTTCCCTGAACAGAAAAAGCGCAAAGACAGCAGCAGCCACAGGCTCGCACAGCTTGGAGGCAGATACAAAGGAAGGGGAAAAGAATTTCAGGCACCAGCTGAAAATACTGTGCCCCAAAAGAGTGGAGCACACGCTGAGAAGCAGGCCCACAACCACGGACCTCACTCCGTATCCCGTAAAGGCCAGTCCGCTAAAAGCAGTTGCCAGCCCCAGGGCCAGGGCGCAGAACACATAGACAATGTAGGTATAAATCGTGGTGGACATATAACCCCTGGCCTGACGCCCAATGAGGGTGTATACGGCGCAGAATACAGCCGCGGCAAGGGCCAGCACATCCCCGTACAAATGGTTTCCCCCGGCGGAGTAGTCAGAAAAGGCAATCAGAAGGCTTCCGCCCACCGTCACAAGGATACTTACGCCGGCAGGCACAGATATCTTCCCCTTCATGAACAGACAGTATCCCAGCGCCACCCATATAACCTCCGTGCACACAATGGCAGTGGAACTGGCCACTGAAGTCTGGTTCAGCGACTCGAACCATGCCGTAAAATGCAGGGCCAGGAACACTCCGCTGGCCCCGCACAGCAGGACTGTCTTTCTGTCCGTTTCCCTCAGTTCCCGCCTGCAGTCCTTCCGTCCCAAAACCACAGGCGTCATCAGCGCCACGGTCCACATCAGGCGGTAAAGGGCTGTGACCACAGACGGAGCCTGGGAATATTTAACAAAAATAGCCGATAATGATATACCGGCTATTCCTATGATTATCATGACCAATGGATGTTTTTCCATCAATTTCATCTTATGTATCCTCGCTTATGTGATTGGTAGCCAAACTGCTGTAGAAATTCTATCACACCAATGCTCCTGCGTCCAGATACTTTCTTGAATAACTCCCGCTGATTGCCCGGCTGCCGCCTATGGAATCAGCCTGCTGGTTCCCAGCCGGTCTGCGCCCAGCTCTATGAAACGCTGTGCATCTTCAATGGATGCGATTCCGCCGGCTGCCTTGACCTTGACCTCGGGGCCTGAGTACTTCCTCATAAGGGCCACGTCCTCCGGCGTTGCGCCGGCTGTGGAAAATCCGGTGGAAGTCTTGATGAAATCCGCCCCTGACTCCGTGACCACACGGCACATTTCCTTCTTCTCTTCCTCTGTCAGAAGGCAGGTCTCGATAATGACCTTCAGGCATCTGCCGCCGCAGGCAGCCTTAATCTGTCTGATTTCATCCAGGACCTGGTCGTAATGTCCCGCCTTTACAAGGCCGATGTTGATGACCATATCAATTTCGTCCGCACCGTTCTTCACCGCGTCCTCTGTCTCGAACACCTTCACCGCGGTGGTCATGTTGCCGTTGGGAAATCCGATTACGGTGCAGACAGCCAGCTTATCCCCCACAAAATCCTTTGCCTGCTTCACATAACAGGGAGGAATGCACACAGAGGCGGCGGCGTATTCCAAGCCTTCCCTGCACAGCTTTTCTATCTGCTCCCAGGTAGCTGTCTGCTTTAACAGCGTGTGGTCTACCCTGCTTAAAATGTCCTTCTTATCCATTATTTTCTATCCTTTCTATCCGTCAGTCAGCTGCCCCCGGGGAAAAATCCAAGAGGCATTCTTCCAAATTACAATTCGTTCAGAACCGAAGTCCCTATGGTGCCTTCCGGCATCTTCACCCCAAAGTTGTCAGCAACCGTGGCTCCGATGACTGCAAATGTATCTGCGCTGCCCAGGTCCTTTCCGCCCTCCATGGAGGGAGAATAGGCGATGAACGGCACCTGTTCCCTGGTGTGGTCCGTGCCTGTATAGGTGGGGTCGTTTCCATGGTCCGCGGTGAGAATCAGAAGATCGTCCTCCCCCAGAAGCGGAAGCAGCTCTCCCAGCTTTTCATCAAAGCGCTCCAGCTCCCTGCCGTACCCTTCCGGATTGCGGCGGTGTCCCCACAGGGCGTCAAAATCCACCAGGTTCACAAAACAAAGCCCGTTGAAATCCGTTTTAGCATACTGGATGGTCTGCTCCATGCCGTGGACAGACGAGTTGGAATGGTTGGACTGAGTCAGACCCTCGCCGTCAAAAATATCGTATATCTTGCCAATGGACACCACATCATATCCCGCGTCCTTAAGGGCGTTGAGGGCAGTCCTTCCATATGGCTTCAGCGCGTAATCATGGCGGTTGGAGGTGCGCCTGAACTCGCCCTTCTTCATGCCGGTATAGGGCCTGGCAATGACACGTCCCACCTTCCACTCATCCCGCAGGGTCAGTTCCCTGGCAATCTCGCAGTAGTGATACAGGTTGTCAAGTCCCATGGTCTCCTCGTTGCCGCATATCTGAAGCACGGAATCAGCGGAAGTATACACGATCAGATGGCCTTCCCGAATCTCCTCCTCCGCCAGTTCATCCAGGATTTCCGTTCCGCTGGCGCTCTTGTTGCCGATGATTTTACGTCCGGTCCGCTTCTCCAGCTCGTCTATCAGTTCCTTCGGAAAACCGTGGCTGGTAAATGTCTGGAAGGGCGTGGTCACAAGAAGCCCCATCATCTCCCAGTGTCCCGTCATGGTGTCCTTGCCACGGCTTCTCTCCTTCAGACGCATGTAACGTCCCAAGGGGTGTTCTGCCGGCTCCATACCCTCTAAGGGGTGCAGGTTGACCATGCCCAGCTTTTTCAGATTCGGAATCTTAAGCCCCGGAACCTCCCGGGCAATATGTCCCAGGGTGTCCACCCCCACGTCTCCATATTCCGGTGAATCCTCCACTGCCCCGATTCCAAGTGAATCCAGGACCACAACAAAGATACGTTTATATTTTCCCATCTTACGACCTCCTTAAAATAATGTGACCAGGCCCACCACCATGGCGCTGATCAGGCTTACCGCCACACCGCCTAACATGGCCTTGAACACCAGGCGGGCAAGGGTGCTTTTCTTTTCAGGGCACAGGACCGCGATGCCTGAAACGCAGATTCCAAGGCTGGAGAAATTGGCAAACCCGCACAGGGAAATGGCGCATATCATCCCTGTCCTGTAATCCATGGAAGATATCATGGAGCCCAGCTGCTGGAACGCCACGAATTCATTGAGGACCAGCTTGCTTCCCAGGAGATTTCCTTCCAGAAGTATTTCCGAAGGGTCCAGGCCCATAAAGAAGCCGAAGGGGGCAAATACATAGGAAAATACCTGCTGAAGGCTGATACCGCAGACGCCTAACAGCTTATTCACCGCTGCCACCAGCGCCACCATGGCCACCAGGGACGCGCCGATGGACAGCGCCATCTGCATGCCGGTGACAGCTCCCTCTGCAACTGCCTCTATCACGTTGGTATTATTCCCCTTATTGTCCATCTTAACGCTTCCCACTTCCCGGACCTCCTCTGTCTGGGGCAGAAGCATCTTGGCCACCATAATGCTGCCCACCGGCACCAGTGTGCTGGCAATCAGAAGATACTCCATGGGAATACCCAGGGCCGTATAACCGCCCAGTATGGACACGGACATACTGCCCATGCCGGAAACCAGGACCACCATAACCTCGCTGTCCGTCATCTGGCCCAGGTACTTGCTCACCAGAATGGGGCTGTCGGTCTGTCCCAGGAACATGTTGGCAATCGCCACAAAGCTTTCCACCTCGGAGGTGCCCATAAGCTTACCCACTGCTTTACCAATCCATTTTACCACAAATCCCAGAATTCCGATATAGTAAAGAAGACTTACCAGGGCAGACAGGAATACAATGTTGCCCAGGACCTGTATGGCAAAAACGGATCCGGTGGCAGCCGTGCTGTCTGCCAGTGAACCAAACACAAAGCTTAAACCATCCTGACCGCAGTTGATGACGCTGGTCACTGCATCCGATACCCTGGACACCACGTAACGGCCGGCCGGAACCTTTACCAGTATCACTGCAATCAGGAACTGGGCAATCACTGCCTTGACCAGCATTTTGACGGATATGTTTTTCTTCTTCCAGGAAATCAGATACATGATGGCCAGTACCAAAAGGATACCTGTAAGGTTTAATAATATCTTCATTTGTCCCCACCCCTTACCTTTCTCCTTAAGCCTGCTTATCTGCCTGAATCAGTCTGCGGACGGCTTCCACCGCCACCTTGATGGCTGCCTCTGTATCGTGGACAATGGGATTATCCAGTCCGGCCTCCTGGCGCTCCTGGTTACCCACCACCAGGAAATCAGAACCGCAGCGCACCCTTAGGTGGCTGGCTGCAATGAACAGGGCTGCGGATTCCATCTCAGACGCCTTGCAGCCCATGCGCTTCCATGCCTCCCACTTGTTTAACAGCTCATAGCTTACCGGCATGCGTTTGGGCTCATGCTGCCCGTAAAACGCATCCTTGCACTGCACCACTCCCGCGTGATACGTATATCCCAGCGCCTTTGCCGAGGAAACCAGGGCATTGGTCACATCCAGGTCAGCCACGGCCGGAAACTCGATGGGTGCGTATTCCCTGCTGGTGCCCTCCATTCGGATGGCGCCTGTGGCGACCACGATATCCCCGCCCTTCACGTCCATGTCCATACCGCCGCAGGTTCCCACGCGGATAAATGTATCAGCCCCGCACAGCACCAATTCCTCCATGGCAATGGATGCAGACGGTCCGCCGATGCCCGTGGAGGTCACGCTTACCTTTTCCCCGTCCAGATAACCGGTGTATGTAACATACTCCCTGCTGTCCGCCACCAGTACCGCGTTGTCAAAATGCTTTGCAATCTTTTCACAGCGCTTCGGGTCTCCGGGCATGATGACATACCGTCCCACGTCTCCCTTCCTGATCTGTAAATGATACTGTAATCCTTCTTCTCCTGAATAGTTCTGCATAATAATTACCCTCTCTTTTAATTGATTTTTTGTTTGCGCCTTTACCTGAATCTGCTTGCATTCCTGCCGGCATCTGCGCTTTTGTTTTTGTTTGTTTGTTTATTTGTTTGTTTATTTGTCTGTTTATTGCTTACTTGTATAATATCATTTAACTTGTATAATTTCTAGATGGAATATTTTACAATTATCATAGTCAATTTTTGTGTATATTGACAATAAATATGCGGTTTTTCATGGTGTTTTACTGGTTTTAGTCTGTTGTACAACTAGACATGTCTATTTTATTGACAAATCAGCCTTTGGGAATTATGATGTTGAATAAGGACTTGTATATTTTTGTGATACAGCCAGATTTGTGATACAGCCAGAATTGTGACACAGCCACACAGGAAGGGTGAACCTATGGACGCAGATGTATTATCTGAGAAAGCAAAGAAATTAAAACATGTAAAAGTATATAACCGCCTGTATTCCATGATACAGGACGGCGTGTATCCTCCGGGCAGCCAGCTTCCCTCCGAACCGGAGCTGGCCCTGCAGATGGATGTAAGCCGCATGACCCTGCGCAGGGCTCTGGCTCTGCTGCAGGAGGACAATCTGGTCATCAACATACGCGGTAAGGGAAACTTCATCAGCGAACGCAATCCCGGCGCCAGTATGCCGGGCCTGGAGGTCACACAGCACCCGGTCCGCTGTACTCTGTCCGGATCCATTGACGAGACAGAGATGGAATTTCGCATAGAACCTCCCACAGAATCCATCAGTCAGAACCTGAAGCGGAAAACTGCCGTGGTGGTGATCGCAGACCGCTGGTATAAAAGCGCCGGAAAGGCGTGCGCCTACAGCCTCAGCTTCATTCCCATCGAGGTTATATCCGGGAAACAGATAGATTTAAGGGAGAAAGAAGATTTATTCCAATACCTGGAGCATGGTGTATATGAGGATGCCGTCAGCAGCACCTGCCAGCTCTCCTACACCACCACGGGCAATTTCACAGCCGTCAAGTACATGCTCTCCCAGCACGCCTCCTTTATTCTGGTCCAGGAGACACTATATGATGAAAACAGCCGGATACTGGTATCCAGCAAGCACTATATACCGGTGGAATCCTTCAAAACCCAGGTCAATGCTGTGGCCGGACGCGCCTGAAGGGCCATTTTTATTCATCCAGATTATGCTTGACTGCAAATACAGCCAGCTGGGTCCGGTCCTTTAGCTTAAGCTTTTCCAGCAGACGGGAGATGTTGTTGCGCACCGTCCCCTCTGCCAGGAATAGCGCCCCCGCAATCTCCCTGTTGTCCATTCCCCGGGCAACCAGCCGCATGATATCCCGTTCCCTGGGCGTCAAATCCCCGGCCATGTCTGCCTTTATTTTGCCGGGCGCCATCTGACGGCGCATCCCCTCAAATACGCTTCCTCCAAAAACCCGTATCCCGGCGCATACAGCCTTGACGGACTGGATGACCTTGTCATCCTCCATCTCCTTTAAGATATACCCGTCAGCACCGCTTCCCACGGCTGCATCCACGGTTTCCCTGTCATCAAAGGTAGTGAGCACCAGCACCTTTATATCCGGATAGTCCTCCTTGATTCTGGTAATCCCATAGCTGCCATCGTATTCCGGCATGCGCATATCCATAAGCACCACGTCCGGTCTGTGCTTCCTGCACAGCTGCCACGCTTCCCGGCCGTCAGCGGCCAGCCCCACCACCTGTATGTCTTTGTCCTGCTCCAGTATGGCCCTTAGCCCCTGTCTCAATATCTGGATATCATCGGCAATCACTGCTTTTATCATATGGTTCTGCTCCTTTTTCCTCTATCCCTTATCTGCCGGCACACGGCACACGACGCCCTCAGTTTCCGTACGGCAGGCATATATATATCTGAAATCCTTCCCCGGATTCGGATATGAACCGGACTGTTCCCCCTGCCTGCTCTGTTCTCTGGCGTATACCGCGGATTCCGTTTCCCTCCTCTATATGGAGGCATCCCTTTCCGTTATCAAACATATACAGGCTCAGGCTGTCTGCGCCGAATTTAAGTATCACATCCATGTGGGTTGCATGGGCATACTTATGGCAGTTGGTAATGGCCTCCCTGAGGCAGTCATAAACCACCGGAGACAAATGGGAATATTCCTGCCTGTCCTCTCCCTGTATCTCCACCTCCACCTCAAATTCCTTCACACTGCCGGTTAGCTGGTATACTCCCTGGGAGATAAGTCCATAGGAGGCGGACTGCCTGAGATTATTGATGGAACACCGCAGCTCCCGGATCCCGCTGCCGGCCAGCTCCTGGGCCTGGATCAGGTACTCCTCTATGCGCTTGTCCTGTTCCTGTCCTCTCTCCTCCTTATATCCAATCCGTATGAGCCTGAGCAGCGAATTTATCATGGTCAGCGTATGTCCGGCGGTGTCATGCACCTCCTGGGCAATGCGGTTGCGCTCTTTTTCAATGGCAAGACTCTGATTGGTCACAGCCAGTTCCCTGCCCTGCTCCAAAAGCTGGTAATATCTTCCCACATCTGTGAGCATAATGGTTCCCGCAACCATATCCCCCTTCTTATCCCTGTGGATATACTGCCTGACCTCCAGCCTTCTCCTTTCACCATTGTCTTCCAGCGTAAATACAGGTGTCTGAGAATCCGCACAATCTGCTTTTGCGCCCTTTTCCCCCAGGATTCGCCTGAGCGGTTCCATATCATCTCCGGTTTGCAGCCCCAGCCAATGTACGGCAGCCCCGTTGCAGTAGGTAATCTTATCACGCCTGTTATACACCACCACACCCTCTGCAATGGAATCAAATATTTTATCAAAGGCCATGGTATTGACATCCAGGAAATCATACCGGAACACAGCCAGCAGCATGAGAACGCTGGTCAGGGAAAAAGCAGGAGGCGTCAGGTCAAAGCCTGTTCTCACAAGCCCCGTCATATAGAGCAGGTTAAAAGCCAGAGGCACTGCTGCAGCCAGCAATATGACGGCAATATGCGCCAGCGCCACACGGTTCTTTTTAAAAGCCGCCAGCACCACAGCCATGCCGGCCAGGACGCAGATATAGGTATAGGCCATATGAATGTAAAATACAGGCCCGTACACCACCTGAGCCACCTCGAAACTGGTATAGAATAAATGGTGGTATTCATTTGTCAGGAGAACCGAATAGTTAACAGCCGAAATACCGAATAAAAACAGTTCCGCCCCATGCCCCAGTTTTCTCCTGCTGTAGAGAAACGCAAACTCCAGCCATGCCGGTCCGATGAAGCTGATTCCTATGTAGGAAATACCATATGCCAGATACTTCATCCCCTTTGTCATGGGCAAAGCCGAAAACAGCTGTGGCATACACCAAATAATGATAAGGAGCTGACAGGCTGCCAAAGCTCCTGTGGTCCTGGTTTTATCTGCCTTCATCAGCAGCCAGCCTGATGTGTAAAGAGACAGGCCAATGGCGGATAGATAGGCAATCCTAAGCATGATATCAAGCATATCCCAAACCTCCTCCGGGCAGTTTTCCCGTTACTTTCACCTATAAGGCAAAACAGGGCGCAGGCATGGCCTGTACCCTTGATTATAGCCGCTCTGCCGCTGTGTGTCAAAAGAATTGCAGACGGTCACTTTCCCTACCGCCGCTTACCCTACCGCCGCTTCCTCTACCGCAGCTTCCTCTATCACCGCTTCCTCTATCACCGCTTCCCGTCAACGCTTCTTCATTTCGTTCACCGCTGCAAAGACAATGAGTCCCAGTCCGGCTGCCAGCAGATAGACCCACCATGACAAGCTGAGCCAGAAATCTTTTGTCATGTAAAGCGCCACCAGTATCATGATGATGCCGGAAATCCGAATCCATCTCATACATTTTCTCATATGCGCCAGGAGGAACACAGCCAGATTGACAGCCTCCAGTATCAGCGCATCCCATACGGCTCCTGTAGATAAGGCATCCGATGCCATGGCCCCCAGGCACAGGCAGTAGAGAACCGTCTGCAAATTTGTTATCTCTTTTCTGTCCCCCCATATGCGGCCCAGACTCCAGATAAAACCAGCAGCCGGAATCAGCTGTATCTCCAGGCTTAGCATCTCCGGCCACCGGATAAACGGCTGGCGCCAGAATGCCGCTGCTGCCAGAGCTGCTGCCAGCGTAAACGCCGCCCTTTTCCAGTGTTCCAGCACTGCAAACTGAAGTACATACAGAGCTGTCAAAAGAATATACGCGCACTGCCATCCGCGTCCTGCCTCCCATGCCATGGGTATCAGGACAAAGATGACCAGGATGTGGAACCAGTCCACGTCCCATCCTACGCTCTCCCCTTCACGGCGTACCATAACAGGTCTGAACCGCCGGAACAGAATCCCCGAAAGGATGAGCAGCGCCGCCGTGGCGCCATATACCTGGTTTTCGTTCAAACCATACCTTGCCGTTGCTATCATGGGAAGGGGGAGTACAGCGGCTGCGGCTGCCAGATGCAGCCAGCTGCAGCCGCTCCGGTAAAGCATCACATAGATGACTGCAAATACCGCCATGCAGAGAATCATATTCCAGAGCGCCAGAGATGGATCGCTGTAAAATGCCCCCATCATCATCAGGAATACTGTCATACCTGTACAATTCCAGAACCTATCCCTGATTTTGCTGCGGTCATGCAGGATAACCGATGCATATTCCAGACCGTATACCGCCGCTGTCCACACCATCCGGAGCACGCCGTTTGCGGTCGCACCTTCTGCAAGAAGATACACGCCTGCCAGGGAATACAGACAACTGCCCCTGATGAACCGTTCCCGCGCCGTCCCCTCCCTGCCAAAGGATTTCACCAGCAGGTAAACAGACAGAAGAAGGAAAAAAGAAAGAGTCTCCTGATTCTCCAGCCGGGCAAGCGCCTGCGCAGCCGTGCCAATGGCCAGTATGGGAATACAGAATCTGTCTTTCTTCATCATATCCCATATGGACACAATCAGCACATACCCCCATACAACCACATCGTATCCCACATCCATGCCCAATGTTCTATTAAAAACCTCCCATCCGGTCAGGGTAAGGGCAAAGAGCACTGCCGCAACGCTGCCGCGAAGTACCGGGTACCGTCTGCCCCACTCCGCCATGACCGCCGCCAGAAGAATTACCACTGCGGATGCTGCCAGCTGATTTCCCAGACTGTCCCTGGAAAACAGCATATCCAGCAGCAGTACCGCCATGTCAATTGCCAGAACAGCGGAAAAAACACATCCGCCCGCCAGATTATTAAGAGGATTTTTAAACCTTCTCTCAGCCAGAAACCATACCGCGGTCATGGCTGCCCCAAAAAATACCTGATATGTAAAATCCACGGGGATACAGAAGCCTGCATACTGAAAGAAAATCATCATGGTCAGACTGTGAAGCATCTTCATTTCCGGGCTCCTGCGCCGCAACGCCACAAGGGCGGTCCCGGCTGCCATCAGCCCAAATGCCAGGGTATCCCAGAATGTAACTTCCCAAATTCCCAGAAACAGTATTCCTATTATGAATCCAATCCCGCCTGCCACAGCTTTATAAGCCATCATTCCGCTTATTATCCAGAACTGGAGCGCTGCAAAAAGGCCGAATTCACCCATAAATTCGTCTATAAACCGATCCGCCGGGGCGTTCATGCTGCCTTGCAAACCTGATTTTCTCCTGTAAACCTCATTTCCCCCAATCAAAAGAAAGGAGTAATACATCATACCATTCATGCAATCCGGCCATTCAAGCTTTAACGCTCCCATCAAAAAGCACATGCTGACCGTCATTCCCCACAGGCAGGCCTGGGTATAGACCTTGTTATGAAATCTCCTGATTTTGGAAAAAAGAGCTATCTCCGTGGCTATACTGCCTGCCAGCAGGACACGGTAACGGTTTTCTCCCTTTAAAATAAACTCCGGACCCAGCAGCCCGAAATATCCAGCCGCCAATATGGTAAGAAATAAAAACACGCTGCCCAGAATATAAAAGGCCTGTCCTGTCCGCTCAATCTTAAAATATTTTTCAGCTGCCCAGCTTGCCCCGAAAAACAAACCGGATCCCCCCAGGACCATAATCACCTTGCAGACACTGGGCAGCACATGCCATGCCGTGGTGGCGAAAATCAATCCGGCCAGTACCACAAATATCACTCCGATCACCAGTGCTGCCGTCCCCTGGAAGAACCCCCCATCTATTTTCGGCGCCCTGACCAGAGCTGTCTGCTTGTGAGGTATTTCCGGCACCCGACAGGCAGACTCAGCTTTCTCAAAGTCCTCTGGTACTACAATTGCTTGCCCAGGCCCATACCATGCCGCTGACTTTTCATGCTGTGTCACTGCATCCGCCGGCCTCTCATGCTGTATCTCTGTATCCGCCGGTCCTTCATGCTGTATCTTTATATCCGCCGGCTTCTCACGCTGTATCTCTATATCCGCCAGTCTCTCATACTGTATCTCTGTATCCGCCGGCCTCTCACGCTGTATCCCTATATCCGCCGGTCTTTCATGCTGTATCTCTATATCCGCCGGCCCTTTATCCTGCATTCCCGTATCCGCCTTGTCAGTTCCCCTTGTCAGTTCCCATATCCTTCTCTTATACCGGCTGTTGGCAACAGCCAAAACTATTATGGCAGCCAGTTCAGCAAAAGGAGCCACCAGCCATATTAACAAAATGATAAACCACTCCATACCCATTCCCCTTTCTATCCGTCTTTCCGATACCGTCTATACATATTTTCTTTTCATGTTTTCATTATAAAATATAATCCAGTCCGGTTATAGATGCTGTCCGTCATTACAGCAGTGACATTTGTCACTGATATTTGATTCTGTATAGGGGTTCTCCCATAAACAAAAACAGCAGCCACCGGCAATCGTCCTTTTTAAAGACGCCAACTGCCAATGACTGCCATATATAAATTTTTCAGTTAACCATTCTCACCAAGAATACGCTCCAGCTGCCGGACCATTTCCTCATATGGAACCGTACATCCATGGCCGCCTATGGAGATAGACGGCTTTGTCTTTCCGTGATAATCACTTCCGCAGGTAATCATCCTGAATCTGCCGCGCGCAGCCTTATGATAAAACCCCGCCTGTTCCTCCGAGTGGTAGCTGCTGAATGCCTCTATTCCATCCACTCCTGTCTCCAGTATGGGATCCAGCAATTCCCCGCAGTCTTTTAAATTAACCCCCGGATGTGCCAGCACCGCATATCCCCCGTTCCTGTGTATGATATCAACCGCCTGCTCCAGTTTTGGATATTCCATTTTAACATAACAGCATTTTCCTTGAGAATAAAAATCCCAGTAAAAATTCACATAAGGGTTATCGCCTCTTGCCCCGCCTTCCCTGTAAGGAAGAAGCAGGGGATGGTCCTTGTATTCCTCCCGGCCAAGGAGCACCTCTGCAAACATTTCCCCGGTCCACCGGTCCTTCCAGTAGTAATCTCCGGCCAGTTCCTCCATATCCTCCTCTGTTACGTCAAATCCCATTTTCCTGGTTACGCAAAGCATCTGCCTGGATGCCGTCGCTGCCTGACTGCTTATATTGTCTTCGATGTCGGCAAAATCATCACTGGTATCGTCAAATCCATACCCCAGTACATGAAGGTTCACACCTCTGAACGTGCAGTCTATCTCTATGCCGGAAACATACCTGATTCCGGCCCTCCTGGCCGCCTGTCTGCCCGCGTCGTTTGCCCGCACACTGTTGTGGTCCGCAATGGACATGACGCGGATGCCGCTCATGGCGCACTGTCTCACCAGCTCCTCAGGACTGAATTCGCCGTCATCACTGTAATAGCTGTGCATGTGTAAGTCCATTAACTTTTCCATTCTGAACCCTCCCCATCCTTTCTGTCATCCCAATCATCAATACAACAAATATGACCAGACACACGGGATACAGCGTTACGCTGATACGCTCTGCCGCCACCCCAAACAGCGGAGGCATAAATGTGGATCCCACATAAGCGCAGGCCATCTGCATGCCCATCATGGACTGGGAATACTGCACCCCAAAGTTATCCGGCGTTTCATGAAGCAGGCTGGGATAGATGGGAGCACAGCCCAGTCCCACCATGATAAGTCCTGTTAGTACCGCTCCGTCACCGGCCGGAAGGAGCAGTATCACAGTTCCGGCAAAGGCAGTCAGCTGCCCGCAGCGCACCATGTTCCTGTCTCCCAGCCGGTCCGTGACAAAACCGCTGGCCAGTCTGCCCAGGGTAATCCCCAGATAAAAAAACGAAGCCCACTTGGCCGCTGTCTGGGGAGCAATCCCCTTATGCAGCACCATATAACTGCTGGCCCACAGACCGGCTGTAGCCTCAAGGGCGCAGTAACAGAAAAATGCAGTCAGCACCGCCTTCGCCCCCGGAAGCCGCAGCCCCTCTCTCAGGGTAATCTGCCTGTGGGTGGTATCCTGTCCGCTGTTTCCATCTTTCTTTACCTTCCACAGAGGAAGCGACAGCACAAGACAGGCCACCAGCGCAATCTGAATCACACCCACCACCATATAACCGGAATTCCACTTAAAGCCGCGTGTCAGACACAGGCCCATGATATAGGGTCCTGCCGTTGCGCCGATACCCCAGAAGCAGTGAAGCCAGCTCATGTGGCGGGATTTATAGTGGAGCGCCACAAAGTTATTCAGTCCCGCATCCACGCTGCCTGCTCCCAGGCCATAGGGAACGGCCCAAACACACAGCTGCAGGAAGGAATGGGAAGAGGAAAAGCCAAACAGGGCTGCTGCCGTCATTGCAACACTTACAACCGTTACCTTTCCTGTCCCAAAATTCCTGATAAGCCTGTCACTGAAAAGGCTGGAAATTATGGTGCCGCCGGCAATAATCATGCTGATAATGCCTGCATAGGACACCGAAGCTCCCAGCTCCCGGTACATGGACGGCCATGCTGAACCCAGAAGCGCGTCCGGAAGTCCCAGACTGATAAACGCCAGATAAATAATCACAAGTAATAATTGAAACATCTCATCCTCCTGTTACTGAGCACTCGGAACCCCCGATACGGCCTCCTGCGCGCAAAGCATATAAAACATATAATAAATACACACCAAAAGAATATCGTCTTTTCCTTCTTGATTCAACCCAAATCCCGACTTATAATATAAGAAAAACGACCAATCGGAGGACTGACATGGCATTACAGGACTGTACCCTGAATTTAAACCGCACAGGAAGGGAACTGCAGCCCCATGGGACGCCGGACTTTCCCTGTGCAGGATATTCTTCTGTATATACAGACAGTGCCGGGGATGTGGTTCCCTGGCACTGGCATGAGGATTTGGAAATTATTTATGTTGAGTCCGGACATCTGAGACTGCAGGTTCCGGGTAAGACCCTTCATCTAAAACAGGGGGAAGGCGCTGTCGTCAATTCCAATATACTGCATTTTGCCGCGGCTGAGCCCCTTTGCGAACTCCACTCTCTGGTCTTTCACCCTCTTTTGGTAACCGGAGAAAAGGATTCCGTGTTTTCCAGGAGGTACGTGGCACCGCTTCTTCAGTGCAGAAGTTTTGACATCTGTCCATTTGACTATCTTGCCGGAGACTTAAGAGCCGGAAATCCTGCGGCCGTGTTCACCGCTGCCTTTGATGCATTTTGCGGCGGACCATTGGGATACGAGTTTGTGGTCCGTGAAAAACTGTCTTGTATATGCTGCTGCCTGTATATGTACTATTCCCATGCCATGGATTCCAGCAAACCAATGCCGGATACGGATAATATACGTATCCAAAAAATGATAAGTTTTATCCATGAACATTTTCAAGAAAACCTGGACCTGGCCCAGATTGCCAGGGCTGCGGATATCGGAGAGCGTGAGTGCCTGCGGTGTTTCAAACGCGCCATCCAGACCTCTCCCCTGCAGTATCTGCTGAAATACAGAGTAACCCAGGGGGCTTCCATGCTCCTTCGCAGCCCCCACAGCAGCATATCCTCCATAGCAGGCATGTGCGGATTCAACAGTCCCAGTAATTTTTCCCAGATGTTTGTGCGCTTCTTCAAGTGTACGCCCAGGGAATACAGGAAAGCCAGCTGCCCGCCTTCTATTTTCCCATAAAGCCTCCGTCAACCGGAATCACCGCGCCGGAAATATAGGATGATGCATCGGATGCCAGAAAGACCGCCAATCCCTGCAGATCCTCCATCCTGCCCCAGCGCCCCGCGGGAATCCGGCTGGTGATTTCTTCATATTGCTTTGGATTTACTTCCTTTATATTGGCAGTTAGTTCAGTGGCCATATACCCCGGTGCAATTGCGTTAACATTCACGCCCTGACCGGCCCATTCATTGGACAGTGCCTTTGTTATTTGTGCCACCCCGCCTTTACTGGCACTGTATGCCGGAATCAACACACTGGCAAAAAATGCGGTCATGGAAGCTATATTGATTATCTTACCATATTTTTGCGCCAGCATTGTTTTGCCGGCCAGCTGCGACATATAAAATACCGCATTCATATTAAGGGCAATAATTTTCTCCCAGCGGTCATGCGGAAAATCAACAGCCGGAGCCCTAAACTGTATGCCAGCTCCATTCAGCAATATGTCCACCCTGCCTCCCAGCTTCTCCAAACATTCATTATATATATTCTCCAGCTCTTCTGTTTTGGTCAGGTCGCCCCTTACCGCATGTACCATGGGACCTTTTTTTGCCATCTCCCCGGCGGAATCTCCAACCATATCCAAAATATCCAGCAGAACCACCTCGGCCCCTGCATCATGGAGCGCCTGTGCCATTCCATTACACAGCCCCTTTGCACCGCCGGTCACAATTGCCTTCTTACCCGCCAAGCTAAATTTATCTATAAAATTACTCATATTAAATATCCTTTTCTGTTTTTGTTTCCACAGCATATCTTAACTGCGATACAATCCGTAACCTAATTCTTTGCTTATCTGGCTGCCATATTTTTTCATGCATAATGTATATTTCTTAATGGTTGCCTCAGTAATCTGCTCCTTGGGAGCAGAAATACCGATGCAGCAGCTGACATTGCCGCTGTAATTGAAAACCGGTACTGCCAGGCATCTCACCCCCAACGTGCGTTCCTCGTCATCCAGGGCATAGCCCTGCTCCCTAATCTTCTTTAACTCTTTTTCTAAATTCTGATAGGTTGTAATCGTATTGGATGTATAATGTTCAAAATCATAGTCGCGGAAGATGTCTTCAATAAATGACGGAGGTTTGTAAGCCAGAACACATTTTCCCACAGCGGAACAATGCCACGCTTCAATCATTCCGATCTGGGCCGAAAGATTGTATTCCCTCTGGCTCCGTACCTGATCCACAATATACATTTTGCGATTTCCCATTGCCGCCAGATGGACACTTTCTTTGGTATCATCACAAATTTTGTATAGGTAGGGCCGCGCTACAATAGCCACATTGAAATTTTTTTTAACTCCTTCGCTGAGGTACAGATTCCGAAATCCCAGCCGGTATTTCTTACTGACCGGGTCAATACTTACCATATCATAGTGCATCAGCGTTGCCATCAGGCGGGAAACCGTACTTTTGTCCACCCCAAGAACGGATGCCACCTCCACAATTGTCGCACTTCCTCTTTCTTGAATGATTGATAAAATCTCAATTCCTCTCGCCAGTGACTGTACCATATAATACCTCTCTTACCTGTTTTCCCCCAGTAATTCAAGGACTGCCTTTGCCTTTTCACCGCCATCCGCCAAGACCTTCATAAAATCTTTACTTCCCGCAATTGCTTTTAATATTTCCGGATCCGAAGCTTTAAGAATATCTGTAAAATCTTTGTGGGAAAGCTTTGAGATACCTGCTAATGTCTGGCGGCTCATTGCCTGACTCTCCGCTCTTTCCTTAGGATAACCTGCCCCGGCCGGGTCTGCAAACAATTTTTCAAAAATATACTCCAGATTTATGCTGCCCGCCCAGCCATATCCTTTATTAAGCGGCAGGGACACGCAGTTGCCTCCGTTTATTTGTGAAAAGAGCCAGGCGTCTAACGGTTCCACGATCAAACCGCACACCACCCCCGGGAATTGCAGTACACCATTTAAAAAACCCTGTCCGGTGCCGCATCCCCCAATAACGAAGTCGCAGCTGCCGGTATTTAAAAGAACAGCCGCCATATAACTGGTGTGAATATACGTTAAAGACGGGGTTTGTTCCGGATTCTTCATCCCCACATTCAGTACCTCTGCATTGGTGGTCTTATGTAATGCGTTGACAATATCTTCATTTCTGATTGAAGCACTTACTTCATTGATAACCGCGATTTTCATGTTCCCTTTCCTCCTTTCGCCATAACCAGATTGCCTTCTGCTTCTTAGTACAATCCTGTTAACAGTCCAACGCCGTACATAACGACAGCCACGATTACACAGGACACAATCGACATCAGGACTCCTGCCTTTGCAAAATCTTTGATTGAAAAATACCCCGCTGAATATGCAATTACGTTTGTCGGAGTAGATGTAATTAAAATAAACGCCAGTGAAGATGCCAATGCCGCCGGAAATGCTATGGCCAACGTGGATATCCCAAGATTAATAGACAGCTCTATAATAATAGGAATAACAATACTTGCAGATACCGTGGCGCTGGAAAGCGTAATATTCATCAGCGATACACTTAATACCACCACAAAAATCATCAGAATGGGGCTTAATCCGCCCAGATTTCCTAACAGCCCCAGCGCGATCCAGTTTGCAACTCCTGTCTGGTAGAGCACCATTCCCAGGGATACGCCGGAAAGTACTAAAATGATACTGCTCCAGGACATTTCCTTCTCTATTTCTTTATATTTCGTTTTGCTGACACCCGGGAAGAAAAACAGCATTGTGGTTAAAATAACCGGCAAAGCAATTGGAATATCAACGCCCAACAGATCTGAAAGCTGTGAGGAAAACACCCATAGCGCAACCGTTGCAACAAAAAGAATTAAAGTAACCTTTTCATCCCGGGATAGCCTGGGCTGATTTTTGAATTCATTCCTAATCTCCTGATTTGTCCTTTTAAGATACTTCATTTCAGGCTTGAATGCCAATAAGAGCAGCCCCCATGCAATGGGAATATGAATCAGTGAAATCGGAACCCCGTATATCATCCAGTCCAGAAATGAAACATCAATTCCGGCCATATCCTTCATAAAGCCAATGGCCAATGGATTTGGGCCGTTTCCTGCAGGAGTTCCAAATCCGCCGATTAAGCTGCCCCAGGCCACAGAAATGAGCAATGCCTTACCGAAGTTGCTTTCCAGCGGCTTTAATCCCTCCTCATCCAGAAGAGACTTGGCCAGCGGCATAAGCATGGCAGCAACAGCCATGTTGGAAATCCACATTGACAACAGCACGCCCACCACCAGGAAGCCTAATATAACATATTTAGTGCTGTTTCCGGTGATTGAAAGGCATACATTAACAAGCCTTTTTCCAAGCCCTGATTTATTGATGAACGCACTTAAGATAAATACGCCGATAAAGAATATAACATTAATGTTGCCAAAACCGGTTTTAACAATGCCTCCAAAGGAATCGACACCGAACAGGGCCAACAGCGCCATTGCCAGCAGACCTGTAAAGTGGAACGGAATCGCTTCTGTTATCCAGAGCAGAAGGGCAAAAATCAAAACAGCCAGTGCATTCTGTCCTTCCGGTGTCAGCGTTGCATCTTTTATCGTAGCAATTGATGCCGGAAAGCTGACATTCTTAATAAATACCAACACAATAAGGCTAATACATATATAAATCCATCTTTTTGCATTTACTGATAAACCACCCGATGTACCCGATACATTATTTATATTACTCATAATCAATTTTCTCCATTTTATCTGATAATCTGACTGCGCGGTGAGAAACGAAGATGATTATTCAGACATTTCATTTAAGATCTTTTCCGGTGTAGCCGGAAGTGAAGTGACCCGTACCCCCACGGCATCATAAATGGCATTCACAATTGCCGGTATTGTGGGCAGAGGAGCCGGCTCTCCAATTCCCTTTGCGCCAAGGGGACTAAAAGGATCCCTGTTTTCAACCAGACTGGTGCAAAACATCGGCACATCCACGCTGGTAGGCAGAATATATTTTGCAAAGTTCCTGTTTACTGGCACACCTTCAGATAATACAAAATTTTCCATAATAGCCTGTCCTATGCTCTGAACAGCGCCACCTTCGATCTGCCCTTCAATCCCCTGAGGATTGATTGCTCTTCCAACATCATGGGAAGCCCAGATGCCAAGAACATGAACCTCTCCTGTAAACGTATCAACGGCAACCTCCGCAATCTGGCTTCCAAACACATACGCCTGCCAGGGATTGCCTTCTCCGCTCACCGGCTCCAAGGCTTCATGATGAGCTGTATATGTGCCTGAACCCAAAGGAACATAGCCCCTAACCTTTTTACAAATATCAACGGCCTCTTTAAGAGAAAGATCATAACGGGAGTGGCCCTGCACAAAAATTCTTCTGTTCCTCATACAGATTGAGGAAGAATCAACATTCCAGTAGGCTGCAATTTCCCTTATAAATTTCCCTTTTACATCCCTGCATGCATTTAATACCGCATTGCCAATCATATACGACTGTCTGCTGGCACCGGCATGGGCGGCTTCAGGAGATCTTGCTGTATCGTTATCCCCGATGGTAATATCTTCCGGATACATTCCAAGTTCATCCGCCGCAATCTGTGTTAAAACGGTCAGAATACCTTCGCCAATCTCAGTAACACCGGTTAATATCATAGCAGTGCCGCCGTCGTCAATTTCGACAAATGCTCCGGCCTTATCAACCGTTGCGCAGCGTCCTATTCCGTACCACCCGGTTCCGACACCGCGCCCGTATTTAAATCTTGCTTTACAAAGTTCAACAGCAGCAGGTGCCTTGAACTCACTGCCTGGTATGTAAGGCTGTACAGTCTGGCTGCCCTTTACATCTTTTCTCACCCGGCCTCTTACATTAGACGGCCCCGGTTCCCATGCGGCCATCCGTGCACATTGGTTCAGTGTTTCACAATAGCTCACACTCCCCAGTACCTGCCCGGTATGGGTAACAGCTCCGTCCCTTACTCCGTTTATTAAACGCAGTTCAATTGGATCAATTCCCAAACGTTCAGAGCAGATATCCATCGTTGATTCGATTGCAAAGGTCGGCTGTAAGATTCCGAACGTTCTCATTGCCCCGGAAGGCGTATTGTTTGTATAGTAACCTTTTGAGATAACCCTGACGTTCTCTATTTCGTAAGGTCCCGCTCCCAATATGGCTGATTTAGCCACTGTTCCTTTTGTGGAAAAACAATAGGCTCCCCCATCTGATTTTAAATCTATTTCAACTGCTTGTATTTTGCCGTCTTTCCTCAATCCGATTTTATGGTGAATTAAAACAGGATGACGTTTACAGCTTCCAATCATGGAATCATTTCTGGAAAAGACCAGCTTTACAGGCCGTTTTGTTTTAAGCGCGGCAATGGCTAAAATACCCTGATAAATCATATCCTCCTTGCCGCCAAAGCCGCCGCCCACAGGCGTCATGATAACCCTGATTTTATTGATGGGCATGTCAAGAATTTTCGCCAAAAGCATGCGGTGATGAGTGATATCCTGATCACATGATTTTACCACCAATACTCCGTCAGGATCGCAATACGCAAGACCTGCTTCCGTTTCAAGATAGGCATGATCCACACATTGTGTAGAATAATCCTGTTCAACAATAATATCGCTGTTTCTAAAACCGTTTTCAACATCGCCTTTTATAACAGATGTGAAAGAAACCACGTTGTCCGGGTAATCATCATGAACCACTGATTTACAGCCAATTGCATCGGCAATACCAGAGACAACAGGAAGCTTCCTGTATGTAATCTCAATTAATTTTTCAGCTTCTTCCGCCTCTTCTAACGTTTCAGCTACAATAGCTGCAACCGGTTCTCCATAAAAGCGGATTTTACCCTTTGCCAGAACGGGCTGATCATGATAGTAGACACCAAACCCATCTTCGCCCGGCACATCTTTACTGGTAATAACCGTTTCAACCCCCGGCATCGTAAGTGCCTTTTCATAATCAATCTTCAGTATCTCAGCATGAACCTCCCGGCTTCTGACAAGGTGGACATGAAGCATTCTGGGCATCGTCATGTCGGCCGCATATTCCAGTGCGCCCGCAGCCTTCCCCTTGGCGTCCACTCTCTCTATCCGTGAACCGATGATTTTGCCTGTATCCGGAACAATGGAATCCAGACAATCAGCGCTTTGGTCATGATTCAGGATATCCCGTGCCAATTCTATGGCTTCAACTATTTTGACGTAGCCTGTGCATCTGCATATATTTCCGCCGAGACGTCTTCTAATTTCGACTTTATCAGGATGCCTGTTTTCTTTTAATATGGTTGTCGCTGCCATAATCATACCCGGAGTACAATAACCGCATTGAACAGCCCCGGCTTTTATGAAACATCTTTGTATAATACTCAACCCGTCAGTTCCAATGCCTTCTATGGTCAGAATCTCACAGTGATTGGCTTTGATAACCGGTATCATACAGCTCTTTTTCAGTACGCCGTTAATCAAAACAGAACAAGTTCCGCACTCTCCTGCATTGCAGCCCTTTTTTGTTCCAATCAAATGAAGCTCTTCTCTCAAAAAATCCGCAAGTCTCATTGACGGAGCAACATATTTACAAACTTTTTTGCCATTTACTTTTAATTCTATCTTTACAAGTTCTGCATTCATAATTTTCCACTCTTTTAAGATGCATTTTTGCGTCTTCGGCATTTGGTCAACACGGTACAATATTAATTTCTGCAAGTGATTCATAAAGACCGGCCAGCAAAAAGTTTCTGATGACTGTCTTTCTATACTCTCTTCTGCTTCTGGACTTAACAATATCTCCGGGAATACATTCGGCCATCTTCAGAATCATATCCTTTGAAATACGGTTTCCCTTCAAATTGTCCTCGATTTCATTTAATCTTACAGGAGCCGGTCCGATTCCTCCAAACGCAATTCTGACATCCTTAAAATATTGATTCGTTTCATCGGCCTTTACTAAAAAGGCAGAGTTCACGGTTGAAATACACAAAGAACGTCTAAGCCCGACTTTTTTAAAGGCACACCCGTAATCTTTCAATATGGGGCATGTAACTGACTGGATAACCTCTCCTTCCGACAACGAAGTTTTGCCAACCCCTTTAATAAAATCAGATAGCGGTACATCACTCATGCAAATATCGTTATCGTTTTGCCTAATCGTATGAACCGTTGCATCCATGGCCAATAAAGGCGGTATCAAATCAGCGCAGGGAGATGCGTTTGCCAGGTTGCCTCCAACTGTTGCAATCTCCCGTATCTGCTGATCTGCAAAGTAACTGGCTGCATGCCTCAAAACAGGCACAGTGTCAATTAATTCCGGTTCTTCTAAAAACTGTTGTATTCTGGTATTTGCCCCAATTGTTATAAACCCGCATTTAGATTCAATTATGGAAAAATCTTCAATGCTGCTGATATCAATTGCAGAGTCCTGACCGTTAAAAGGAGTCCTTTCTTCTGCAAGCAGATCGGTTCCTCCGGAAATAATATCAAAGGAATGAGCATTATGTTCCATCAAACGGAAAAGTTCTTCCTTTGATTTCGGCATATAATATTTTTTGTATTGAAGCATACAATTACTCTCCTAGCCCGGAATCTTCACAACTACTTTGATTGCGTCGTCTATTCTTTCTTTTGAATATTTCAGGGCTGTAAGCAGATCCCCAAAGCCAAATGTATGAGTATGAATCAAGGAGGCGTCAAAGCGCTTTTCGCTAATCAGGGAAGCCGCTCTGTGAACAGCGCTTCTGCCTTCGCCTCTGATGCCAAAGAGAGAAATGTTATTGCGGACCAAAGCTGCCACATCAACCTCAACAGGCTTTGACGGAAAAGCGGCCAGACAGATTCTTCCGCCCCTTTTGACCATATTGGCTGCTTCATTGACAGCATTTGGGGCGCCGGAGCATTCCATTACATAGTGAACACCTTCACCATTTGTAATTTCTTTAACCGCCTTGACAACATCCTGGTTTCTGACATTTACAGTGTAATCTGCCCCCAGTTTTTTACCAAGCTCAAGTCTGTTATCTCTTGTACCGGTCAAAATTACCGGATTGGCGCCCAAAGCCTTAGCGACCGCAACCGCCATCAGACCAATGGGGCCTGGTCCGGTTACAACCACCGACTGACCTGCAATCAAACCGCCAAGGGTATCTAAACCATACATTGCAGTTCCGGCCGTCACAATCAGGGTTGCCTCTTCATCAGTAACATTGTCGCCCACATGGCACAACGTATTTACATTGTTGATAGCGTATTCCGCAAAGCCTCCGTCCGTTGTAAAACCATTGGCTCTGTGGCCTTTATCGTTGCCTTCGTAGTTTTTGCCATAATTCAGGCACGAAGTATACATGCCCTCGCGGCAGCGCTCACAGCTGGAACAGCCGGCATGGATTTCCACTGCCACTCTGTCGCCAACTTTATACTCATCAACACCATCTCCCAGCTTAACAACGGTTCCCATATACTCATGTCCGGGCGTAAAGCCCTTATTAAAAGGCAGACCGCCTTGAATCATAGCGGGTGGTCCGTTTTCAATGATTTCCAAATCAGTGGCGCAAATAGCCACCGCATCAATTTTTACAAGTACCTCTGACTTTTTAGGCCGCGGAACCGGTTTCTCTTCCAACGTAAGTACTCCAGGATCTCCCAAGACCCATGCTTTCATTGTTTCTGGAATTTCATAATTCATAGAATATTTCCTCCTTTTTTATTGTACATTTTTTTAAGTCATCCGTTTTCACAACAACACATGACCGTTTCCTCAGATAATGCAGTGCTCTTAAAAGGCCTAAAAGCCAATCGTGTGTTTCAGTTTCTGGACCCTTTCACACCAATTTCCAACATTCCAGTCCCCAAAAGAACCAAGGCCGGACAGCTCGTCTCTGCCGTAATATACGGGGACATGCACCAGGGACAGACCATCATACTCATATGCCTGGCTTAATGCTTTTTCAAGTTCCTCGGCCGTAGCTCCGCCATAGAATCCCTTCACCCCTTTGACTGCTTCTGCCATTTGAACGTAATCTACTATAACTGAATCATCGGTTTTATACTCTACGTCATATTGAGAGTGCTGCAGACTGGTAATAGCCCCCATACGCCGGTTATCAAACAAAACAATCATGCCTCTGAGTCCATGCTGAACCCCGTCAATTAATATCTGGGGATTCATCATAAAGCTTCCGTCACCGGTAAAGGCCACAGGGTAATCTTTTCCTCCTGCCAGTGCAAAAGCAAGCATGGAGGATACTGCAAATCCCATATAGGATGAGCCTGTGTCTGTTATTGTTTGTCCCGGTTTTTCATCTGTTACAATCTGGAACCCGTTTGCCTGAACATCCCCCGCGTCAAATATTTTTACGCAGCCATGCATATCCGCAAAGTCCACTGCCTTTTTGATGGCTGCTGGCTCTGTCAGAATGGACTCTCCCCTCTTTTCATCCACCAAGACAGGATTGTCATATCTTAGCTGCTTATAGGTCTCCCACTCCATTCTCTTATCCGTACATTCTTTCAGCCACTCAGGGTCAGATGTTTTATTTTCAGTTTTTTTCAGCAGCTCAATTATTTTTAAGAGTACTTCTTCTGCATCACCCTGTATGCGCACAGAATTATTATATTGGGCCAGGTCATCGTAATCGCAATTGATATTTATAATTTTCTTAGCCTTACGAAACGAGGTTCCTGAACTGTCCCATTGACAAACGCCTCTTGCTCCAATGGCAATCATTAAATCACATTCGTTCATAGCGTAATTTCCGCATATTGAACCCTTGGAACCGCCAACACTCATATTGCGCTTTTTTGAATATGGATATAAGCCCGGTACCTGCGGTCCGTGTACATATACAGCATCTGTCAGTTCTAAAAATTCCTCCAGTACTTCGGCCGTGACATCTGCTGCTCCGCCTCCAACTTTGACTGTAATCCTGGACGAATCGAGGATAGCCTCCAGTGCGGCGTTGAAAACGCTCATATCTGTGCTTATAACTTTTGACTCCTCTGATTTTTCAGTAAACTCAAGCAGATTGCAGCTTTCCATTAATTTGGGCTGGATATTCATGGGAAGAAGCATGTAAAATGGTGTACGTTTTGCTCTACCATGGACTGCCGCATCTCCTCTTTTCAACGCTGTAAACACTGCTTCCGGCGTATGCAGCGAATATGCAGGCCCAAATGTTGACAGGAGCCGCAGAAACAGTTCCTGCTCTCTTTTGGGGATTTGCTGCATGTTAGGCCCTTCACTGTGGCTGGTTTCATCACCCATCAAATAATAGACGCCAAGGCCATTGGCCAACGGAACCAGCGATCCGGCAGCGGCCTGTAAGGCACCCGGTCCAATGGAAGTAAAAACCGCCGGAACCTCATTATATTTCCATCTGAGCATTGCCGCCACATGGGAAGCTTCTACTTCGTTCCGGACATTAACCGTCTTAACAGCACTTTCTTCTTCATATATACGCAGCACTTCACCGACATCAGTCATTCCATGACCGAAAATACCCACAAAGGTCTTCACACCCTGATTTATTAACCCTAACACAACTGCCTCGCTGAGGCTGATGTCCTGAAATTGTTCCAGGCTGCCCGCTTCCACAGCTTTACGAATTGTGCCGTGTGTTTTAATCTCTTTCGCACGTTTTCTTCTCTGTTCCATCATTTCATTCATAATTATTCCTCTATATCCTTCTTAATTTCATGTGCTTCCATCTTCCCCGCCTCTTTCTAGACATTTGCTTCCATTTAAACTTACTTCCTCCTTCTGGTAATCAGTTCGGTTAAAATTACCGCTTTCTTGGATTTGATTATATCATAACGAGAATATGTTACAATACACAATCGGGAACTCGATTGCGCATTATGCAACCATGGGTAATTTTGTCTTTTTTCAACAAATAAATAAGGTATTTATAGTCATATTTGCCAAAGTAGTGTTAATGTAAGATATATGTTATAATGAGAGAAATCCATATGGGGTGGGGGATTCGATCCAAAACTGTTGGGGAAATCGGTAGATAACATAAAAAATATTGATGCCGGAATTGATACCGGCAAGGATTCTTATAGGAGCGATAAAATGATACAATCTCTTGATCGAGCAATGACAATTCTGTCAATTCTTGAACAGAAAAACACGGCAAGCGTTACAGAAATTGCGGAAGAATTAGGTGTAAATAAAAGCACTGTCTCCCGGTTAATGGAGACTCTGAAAAAACATGATATGGTGCAGGCAGATCCTGCAACAAAAAAGTATGGCCTGGGCTTTAAAATCTTATATTTGGGAGAAGGCGTAAAACGTAATATTAATATCATAACAATTGCCCGTCCCTTTTTGACAAAACTTTATGATGAACTGGATGAAAGTGTACATTTATGTGCCTTCAATAACGATGCAGCCTATGTAGTAGATCAAGTCCAGTCAAATAAGGTATATAACCTGTCCGCTACTGTCGGCATGGCGGAGCCGCTGCATAGTTCCTCTGTCGGAAAATGCATCCTTGCTTTCCGCGCCCCTTTCGCTGCTGTGCGTTTGTTAAAGGACTACCCCCTGACAGCTTATACTCCGAAAACAATTACAGACATGGACATTCTGATGGAACAGCTGGCAATCATACGCAGCCAGGGCTATGCAGTGGACGACGAAGAGATAGCTTTAGGCGTCAGATGTATCGCCGCCCCTATTTATGATTATCGCGGCGAAGTAAATTACAGTCTGGGCGTCTCAGGAACAACCAACAATATAAAACCAGCTGCCATGGACCGGTATCTCTCAGCACTGCTGTCTGCCAGCAGCCAAATCAGTTCTGCGCTGGGTTATAAATGCGGCAGACAACGCCCGGAAGTTCAACCACCCGTTCCGTATGGAGATAGCGGCCGGGAAGAATAAAACGGCTGAGAGTACAGAAAAGCGGGCTCCGAAGAGTCCGCCATCCATGGTATGCCGCATTTATCAACTGTTTTTATCCCCTTTATTGTTTCTGTCATGGTAAATGTAATTGCCCGTTACATATGCAGGGGTTAGACAGAAATAAGGACGACAACTAACTCAAATGAAACCCTCAGGAATTGCAGTCCTGAGGGTTTCCCTTTGTGCTTCAAATAAATATAATCTCTTTTGCCTGTTTATATTATATCAAGCACTGATTACAAAATCACTTAATAGTTTTAGCGTAAACCACGATGTTACTTATTGTTCAACGCCGCCTGTGCTGCTGCCAGACGTGCAATCGGAACACGGAATGGTGAGCAGGATACATAGTTCAGTCCAATCTTATGGCAGAACTCTACGGATGAAGGATCGCCGCCGTGCTCGCCGCAGATACCGCACTTAAGGTCTGCCTTTGTGGAGCGTCCCTTCTCAACAGCCATCTTAACCAGCTGTCCAACGCCTTCCTGATCCAGCCTTGCAAATGGGTCAGACTCGTAAATCTTAGCCTTGTAGTAGGAATCCAGGAACTTGCCGGCATCGTCACGTGAGAAGCCGAAGGTCATCTGTGTAAGGTCATTGGTTCCGAATGAGAAGAAGTCTGCCTCTTCTGCAACCTTGTCAGCAGTCAGGGCTGCCCTCGGAATCTCAATCATGGTACCGATGTGGTACTGGATATCGGAGTTCTTCTCCTTCTTAACCAGTTCAGCAATCTCAACCACTACGTCCTTAACGTACTTAAGCTCTTTCTTCTCGCCAACCAATGGAATCATAATCTCAGGAACAATGTCATATCCGCACTCTTCCTTAATCTCGATTGCAGCTTCCATGACAGCCCTTGTCTGCATCTTGGCAATCTCCGGATAGGTAACAGCCAGACGGCATCCGCGGTGGCCCATCATTGGGTTGAACTCATGAAGTTCTGCACACTTGGCTTTAACATCCTCAACCGTCATTCCCATATCATCAGCCAGTGCCTTGATGTCATCCGGATCGGTAGGAACAAACTCATGCAGAGGCGGATCCAGGTAACGAACGGTCATAGGTCTTCCCTCCAGAGCCTTGTACATGGCCTTGAAGTCGCCCTTCTGGAATGGAATCAGCTCGTTTAATGCTTCTTCTCTCTGCGCAACTGTCTCGGACAGAATCATCTTACGAATCTTCGGAATTCTCTCTGCGTCAAAGAACATATGCTCTGTACGGCAGAGACCGATGCCCTCAGCACCCAGCTTAACTGCGTTCAGGGTGTCGGCAGGGGTATCAGCGTTGGTGCGTACACGCAGGGTCCTGAACTGGTCAGCCCACTCCATGATGCGCTCAAAGTTACCGCTTACAGTAGCTTCCTGTGTAGCGATGTCACCCTTGTAGATCTTTCCTGTAGAACCATCCAGGGAAATGTAATCTCCCTCATGGAATGTATGTCCGCCAAGTTCAAATACCTTAGCTTCTTCGTCAATCTTAATCTCGCCGCAGCCGGATACACAGCAGGTACCCATGCCGCGTGCAACAACTGCTGCATGGCTGGTCATACCGCCGCGGACAGTCAGGATACCCTGCGCAGCGTGCATACCCTCAATATCCTCTGGGGATGTCTCCAGACGAACCAGGATAACTCTCTCGCCTCTGCCGCCCTTGCCGGCATCCTTAGCCTCGTCAGCTGTAAAGTATACCTTACCAGCTGCAGCGCCAGGAGATGCAGGAAGCGCGCTTCCGATTACTTCGCCGGCCTTCAGTGCTTCCGGTACAAAGGTTGGATGCAGCAGCTGGTCTAAAGACTTAGCCTCGATTCTGCATACAGCCTCTTCTGGTGTAATCATGCCCTCATCTACTAAATCGCAGGCAATCTGGATGGCTGCCGGAGCAGTCCTCTTGCCGTTACGTGTCTGTAAGAAGTACAGCTTGCCTTCCTCAATGGTAAACTCCATATCCTGCATATCCCGGAAATGGTTCTCCAGCTTCATAGCCAGATCCATAAATTCCTTATAGCACTCCGGAAGGTCCTCTGCCAGCTTGGAGATTGGCTGTGGTGTACGTACACCTGCAACCACGTCTTCACCCTGTGCATTAATCAGGTACTCGCCGTAAATTCCCTTTGCGCCGGTGGATGGGTTACGTGTAAACGCAACACCTGTACCGGAGGTCTCGCCCTTATTTCCGAATACCATGGTCTGAACATTAACAGCAGTACCCCAGTCGCCGGGGATATCGTTCATACGGCGGTATACGATGGCACGTGGGTTGTCCCAGGAACGGAACACAGCCTTAACAGCGCCCATCAGCTGCTCGGTAGGATCCTGCGGGAAATCCTCGCCGTTCATAGCTTCTTTGTAAACAGCCTTGAATTTTGCTGCCAGCTCTTTCAAATCATCAGCAGTCAGATCTGTATCAAAATGTACGCCCTTTGCTTCTTTCATCTCGTCGATGATTTTCTCGAAGTAGGACTTTGGAACTTCCATAACAACGTCAGAATACATCTGGATGAATCTGCGGTAGGAATCGTAAGCAAATCTTGGGTTGCCGGTTTTCTTTGCAAATCCCTCAACTGCAACGTCGTTTAATCCCAGGTTCAGGATTGTATCCATCATACCAGGCATGGACGCCCGTGCGCCGGAACGTACGGAAACCAGTAACGGATCCTCTGTATCGCCGAACTTCTTGCCATTGATACCTTCCAGCCAGGTAATTGCCTCAAAAATCTGGTCCTGAATTTCCTGTGAAATCTGCTTGCCACAGTTATAATATTCGGTACAAGCCTCTGTTGTAACAGTAAATCCCTGTGGAATGGGCATTCCCAGGTTTGTCATTTCTGCTAAGTTGCAGCCCTTGCCGCCAAGAAGGTTTCTCATTGCCGCACTGCCTTCGTGGAACTTATAAACCCATTTTGCCATAAGTTAATTCCTCCTCATGTTCTTGTAGACTGGCATTCTACGCTCTGTTTTATGCCTTTCATTTCTGAACGGAACAAATATATATGTCTTGTCCGTCCACCTCGTTCATTATATCACAAAGATTTCGCGAGTAAAGAGTTTTTCCGTGAAAATTTGTTAAATTTTAAGGTAAAATCGCTGTAAGCACTTTCATTTTCTGTCATTTTCACATATGCGTTGTTCAATCGTATATGCGAACTTTCGGTGTTGTATGTACATAACTTTGCGAATAACCCTGAATCCGTCAAAAGCCCAGCCCGGTTCATTTCCGTCTCAATTATGTAAGCTCTTCCAATATTCGGGAGCAAATGGATGGACCGAAACCATATAGCCAAAGCAAAATCCCGTGTACTGGCATACACGGGATTTTGCTTTGTGTCCAAATGGACATACTTAACTTCCTGGCTAAGATTATTTTACACCAAATCAAGTGTCATGTTAATGTTATACCTTAAACCGGTAGCACATAAGCTGTCCCTGGTTTAACCGTGCCTAAAGTTTTATACCTCTTTATCCCTTGTTATCTCTAGGAACTTTCCACATCTTACCTTTTCTTTCCCTCTCACTTTTTTCTAGCCGTGTTGCTTTCGGTAGTATTTGTGGTAGTACAGGAGTTTCATACTACCATGAGGAAAAGTAATGTTATCATCCTTCTTGTTCCATAGACATCTCCATCTGTATAAGATATAATGAATATGCTGTCGACTCTTTCCAGCAGGAAGGAGGTGTCTGCATGGAACTCTTAACTACTTTCATATTTTCTGTCATGGCAAGTGTAGCTGGCTACTACATATGCAAATGGTTAGACAGAAAACATAAAGACAGCTAACCTAAAATGAAATCCCGTGTACTGGCATACACGGGATTTCGCTTTGTGTCCACATGGTCTTAGCTACTTTCTTAGCTATCTTTATATTACACTAAATTTAGTGTTATGTCAATATCACACCTTAAACCGGTACCCAACCCCCCATATCGTCTCAATATACTGCGGTTTGGCCGTGTTAAACTCTATCTTCTCGCGAATCTTCTTAATATGCACCGTTACAGTGGCAATGTCCCCAATGGACTCCATATCCCATATCTTGCTGAACAGCTCCTCTTTGGTAAACACATGGTTCGGGTTCTGGGCAAGGAAGGTCAGAAGGTCAAATTCCTTTGTGGTAAAGGTTTTCTCCTCCCCGTTGACCCACACGCGCCGGGCTGTCTTATCTATTTTCAGGCCGCGGATTTCAATCAGCTCATTGGCCGGCTGCCCGCTGCCAATAAGGCGCTCATACCTGGCCATGTGCGCCTTCACCCTGGCCACCATCTCGCTTGGGCTGAATGGCTTGGTGATATAATCGTCTGCTCCCAGTCCCAGACCGCGGATTTTGTCAATATCCTCTTTTTTGGCCGAAACCATAATGATGGGCGTGTTCTTTACTTCCCGTACTCTCTTACATATCTCAAATCCATCTGTACCGGGCAGCATCAGATCCAGAATCAAAAGATCATAGTCTTCCTTCAGCGCCTTATCCAGACCGGAACTTCCATCATTTTCAATCTCTACCTCAAAGCCGGACAGCTCCAGATAATCCTTCTCTAACTCTGCTATGCTCTCCTCATCTTCCACGATTAGAATCTTGCTCATCCTGTAAAACCTCCTGATATTTTCTTAGAACAAAATGTATCTCTGTTCCGATTCCTTCCTTGCTGGTGGCCCATATACGTCCCCCGTGGTCCTCCACAATCTTGCGCACGATGGATAAACCTATACCGCTTCCTCCCTGGGCTGAATTGCGGGAGGAATCCGTGCGGTAGAACCGGTCAAAAATATTGGGCAGGTCCTTTGCTGCTATGCCTTTTCCATTATCTTCTATTTCAACCTGGATAAAATCGCCTACGTCCTTTATCCTAATATTGATAATGCCCTTTTTCTTATCCAGATATTTTACGGAATTACTGATGATATTATTGATGACACGCTTCATCTGCTCTGCATCGGCAATGATGACCACGTCTTCATCCACATAATTGAAATATCCCAGCTCAATCCCCCTGGCTTCCATATCCAGGCCAACCTCCTCCACGCAGTCCCGGAAATACTGGGCCACGTTGATCTTGCTGAAGGTATAGGGAATCTTATTTGTATCAATTTTGGAATAAAAGGTCAGCTCGTCAATCAGCCTGTCCATATCATTAGACTTATTGTATATGGTACGGATGTATTTGTCCAGCTTTTCCGGCGAAGACGCCACACCGTCCAGTATGCCTTCCACGTATCCCTTGATAGCCGTAATCGGTGTTTTCAAATCGTGGGAAATATTGCTGATCAGTTCCTTATTATCCTTGTCATACTGTATCTTGTCCTCCGCGTTCTCCTTAAGCCGGATACGCATTTCCTCAAAATCCTGGCACAGCTGGCCTATCTCATCATCCGCGTCCACATCCAGTGTGAATTCCAGGTTTCCGTCGCGAATCTTCTTCGTGGCCTCCTGAAGCTTGTTCAGCGGGCTGAGAATGGAACGGTATACCCAGTATGTCAGCACAATGCCCGCAAACACCAGAATAGTGACACCCAGTATCAGCATCTCCCTTATCATGGATTTTACTTCCGGTATCAGGTCATCCACATTGGAAATAATAAAAGCGCTTCCTTCCTGGCCGTCCGGAAAGGTGAAATCCATCTGCTTGATCAGGTGCTGGCTCTCGCCGTCCAGATAAATGCCGCCCTGTAAGTCTCCCTTCATCATATCAAACCTGGGCAGCTGGGCGCATATGGCCTCCCCTGCGGCTTTATTGCTGTCACCGCAGTACAGAATGGTATCGCCTTTTCGCACAATCAGATATGCATAATGGCTTTTCAGTTCAGCGTTGACCTTATCCAGATATGATAAATCGTTGTAGAGCCCCGGATCGTTGTCCAGTGTATTCCTGATGTCCTCCTGGGAGCGCTTGGTAATACGGTTAAATATCTGCATGGAATTGCCTGAGAACAGATCCACCTGCTCCGTAAGTCCGTACTCCTTGGTGAAGGACCTGGTCTGATAATTGCTGAGTGCAAGAACCAGCAGATAAAACAGCAGCATGGGAACAATGGTTATGGTTAAAAACGCCACCGCAAGACGGGTCCTCAGTTTCATAAGCCCCATCCTCCTTTGTCATGATACGGTCTGACATTATGAGTACTGCATCGTATAAGCTTCCTATACAATGCAGTACTCGCTTCCGTCCGAAAACAAAGACAGTCTGTCATCCGTTATTGCTAGTATATCACAATAACTAATTTTCGTTTATAAAAGGTTTCTAAATTTTATGAACAAAAGTCCTGTTTTTCCTTGTTTCCTCCCGGATTTCTGATATAATGATAATATTGTCCTTATAAAGCAAGGACCAAAAGGACGAATGATTGGGGTTGTATTTTATGATAGGATTTTACAGCTACACGGTTGTATTGACATATTTGGGACTGGCTTCCGCAGCCATGGGCATGATTCTCACCTTCCAGGGGTTTGCAAAATACGCTTTGTTCTGTCTTGCGTTCTCCGGTCTGTGCGACATGTTTGACGGCAAGGTGGCCCGTCTGAAAAAAGACCGCACGGAAGATGAAAAGCGCTTCGGAATCCAGATTGATTCTCTCTGTGATGTGGTCTGTTTCGGGGCTTTTCCCATGATACTGTGCTATTCCATCGGTATGCGGGGACCGGCAGGCATCTCCATACTGGTATTCTATCTGATTGCAGGTGTCATCCGCCTGGCATTTTTTAATGTCATGGAAGAAAAACGGCAGGATGAGACAGATGAAGCCCGCAAGTACTACCAGGGACTTCCCATCACCTCCATAGCCATTATTCTGCCTCTGTTCTGCACCCTGCGCCCTCTGCTGGGCCACAGATTCCTGTCAGAGCTTCACATCTGCATCCTCACCGTGGGTCTGCTGTTCATCATTAATTTCCCGCTGCGCAAACCCGGCTGGAAAATGCTGACCCTTCTGGTCGCCATTGTATCCTGTGCACTGATTAAGATATATTTCTTCTGATAATAAAGAAAGGTGTGATTCCATGCAATATGCAGACAGAACCGGCCGTTCCCTGGGCGGCAGCACCCTCCAGGACCGTTTCCTGGAGAATCTATATGCCAGCTTTCTGGGACGTATGCTCATAAAACCGCTGGTCCATCCGGCTTTTTCCAAAATCTGCGGCGTTTTTCTGGACTCGCCACTGTCAGCGCCCATCATTCCCGGCTTTATGAAGTCTGCCGGTATCTGCGCCGAGGACTGCGAAACACCGGCCGGCGGAAGGTACCGCTCATTTAATGCCTTCTTTACCCGCAGAATGCTGCCGGAGGCAAGGCCTTTCGACGCCAGGGACCATATATTGTGCAGCCCCTGCGACGGGTTTGCAAGCGTTTATCCCATCCACAATAACATGCGTATCACCATCAAGCACACCCAATATACGCTGGAGCAGCTTTTAAGGGACTCCGGCCTGGCTGCCCGCTACGCCGGCGGCACCGCCCTTCTCTTAAGGCTCACTGTATCAGATTACCACCGCTATGCCTATGTGGACCGCGGACGGCGCTCCTCTTACCGCAGGATTCCCGGCGTGCTCCACACAGTCAATCCGGCAGCCGCCAGCCGCCGTCCTGTCTACAAAGAAAACTCCAGGGAGTATTCCCTGCTGCGCACCGGTACCTTCGGCACAGTGCTGATGATGGAGATAGGGGCTCTTATGGTGGGGAAAATTGTAAATCACCACAAAGCTTATACCAGCATTGATGTGTTCCGCGGTCAGGAAAAGGGCTACTTTGCCTTTGGCGGCTCCTCCATCCTGCTGCTCTTCCAGCCCGGCACCGTTGCCATTGACAGAGATATCATGCGCAACACTGCCCTGGATGTGGAAACCAGGGTACGGATGGGTGAAGCCATCGGCCAGGCAATGACAGCAAATGAAATGAATCCAAATGAAATGAATCCAAACGAAATGAATCCAAACGAAATGAACTCAATTAAATGATCCCAATTAAATGATCCCAATTTAAATGTTCCCAGCACAAAACCTCCGCAGTTCCTTCCCGGAACCGCGGAGGTTTTTCTTCTGCATTTCCATGCAGTGTCCTTTTATCTTCTAAAACATAAACTTCTCAGCAAAGTAGTCCTTAAGCTCAGCAATCGGAACCCTTACCTGCTCCATGGTATCCCTGTCGCGGACTGTTACTGCATGGTCTTCTTCTGAGTCAAAGTCATAGGTAATACAGAATGGAGTTCCGATTTCATCCTGTCTCCTGTATCTCTTACCGATATTGCCCCTGTCGTCAAACTCGCAGTTGAAATATTTGGAAAGCTCGGTGTAAATCTTTTCAGCACCTTCATTCAGTTTCTTGGACAAAGGAAGCACACCCACCTTTACAGGAGCAATGGCCGGATGGAAGTGAAGGACAGTCCTTACATCGCCTTCCCCGATTTCCTCTTCATCATAAGCAGCGCACAGGAATGCCAGCGTCACGCGGTCAGCTCCCAGTGAGGGCTCGATAACATAAGGAATGTATCTCTCCTTTGTCTCATCGTCAAAGTAGGACATATCCTGTCCGGACACCTTCTGGTGCTGGCTTAAGTCATAGTCAGTCCTGTCTGCAATGCCCCAAAGCTCGCCCCAGCCAAACGGGAACAGATACTCCAGGTCTGTGGTAGCCTTGCTGTAGAAGCTCAGCTCCTCAGGAGAGTGGTCCCTGGCCCTCAGCTCATCATCCTTGATTCCTAATGACCTTAACCAGTTGATGCAGAATTCCTTCCAGTAAGCAAACCACTCCAGGTCTGTGTCAGGCTTACAGAAGAATTCCAGCTCCATCTGCTCAAACTCCCTGGTACGGAATGTAAAGTTTCCGGGCGTAATCTCGTTGCGGAAGGACTTGCCGATCTGGCCGATGCCGAATGGCACCTTCTTCCTGGAAGTTCTCTGTACATTCTTAAAGTTAACGAAAATACCCTGGGCAGTCTCAGGACGCAGGTAAACCGTGCTCTTGGCATCCTCTGTTACACCCTGGAATGTCTTGAACATCAGGTTAAACTGGCGGATATCCGTGAAGTCATGGGCGCCGCAGCTTGGACAGCAGATATTGTTGTCATCAATGTACTGCTTCATCTGCTCCTGTGACCAGCCGTCAACAGAGCCTTCCATCTGGATTCCATGGGCGTCGTTATAATCCTCAATCAGTTTGTCTGCGCGGAATCTCTCTTTACACTGCTTACAGTCCATCAGAGGGTCAGAGAATCCGCCCAGATGTCCGCTGGCAATCCATGTCTGGGAATTCATCAAAATAGCACAGTCAACGCCTACGTTGTAGGGGCTCTCCATGATGAACTTCTGCCACCAGGCTCTCTTTACATTATTTTTCAGTTCCACACCCAGGTTGCCATAATCCCAGGTATTGGCCAGGCCGCCGTAAATCTCAGAACCTGGATACACAAAGCCCCTGTTCTTGGCCAATGCCACGATTTTCTCCATTGTCTTTTCCATATCTGCATCCTCTCTTCTTAATAATTATAGATTTAATATAAATTAAATTATAAGAATTACTTTAATATGATGTAACTGGTTCCCTCTCCGGAAGTCTGCACCCGGTTGGAATCCTTCAGGACGCAGCCCTCGCTTACAAACTGGATTTTTTTCTCCGTCACAATGACGCCCTGACCCGCAGCCTTGACCACCATGCTCTGTCCGTCCTTAAGAGCTGTCTCCTGGTCCACCGCCTTCCCCTTCTCATCCTGAAAGGAAACCTCCGCAAGTTCACCGGACATGGCTGCCACCCTGCCTGTATCCAGTTGGGTGAACGGCACATTATAATCTCCAATCTCCTGGGCAAATTCAATGAGACGGCCCGGAGCGTCGTATTCCGTAACCAATGTGGCTGTTCCGTTCCCCATGCTGGCTGAAACAATGGCCACCGGAAGTTTCTCAGAGCCTTCCGCATTCTCATAGGAAGCAGCCTTACCCAGTCCGCTGTTAAAATCAATGATTTTCTGTCCGGCCGAGTTCTTTAGTTCGTCCTCCGTATAACTGCCCTGCTGGTAAGTCTCCACCGAAGCCCACCTGACACTGCCGTCGCCTGCCACGTAGACGCTGTTCTCAGTGGGGGCTTCGGCTCCCCCCATGCCTATCCTGGAGCATCCCGTAACCACCGCAGCAGCCGCTGCCAGCAGCAGAATCCCCTTCACAATCTTCTTCATAAATATTCCTTCCTCATACTTCTTTGCCGCCGTACCGGGCATATGGACATATTATATCCTCTGAATGCCATAATTTCAAGCCTTATGACGGATTTTATGCTGTCAGGGTTTCCAAAATTTCCAGGGAACGGAACTCATGGCGCACAAAATACCGTCTGCTTTTTTCCACAACAAACTCAAATTCCTTCAGCACTTCTTCCTTCAGCGCAAATTGATAAAGGGATTCCGACGGTGAGCAGATAACATACTCCCAGGCATAATGACAGGAATCAGAGACCGGAACCGGAGGGTCCTGGGTATATTCCCCGTTGATTACCATACTCTTAAGCTCGAAAACCCTGCGCACCAGCCGGTTGGGAAGGGCCGGACGCAAAAGAGCTCTGAGGGACTGGTACAGGAGCTTTAACAGTTCTGTGCCGTCCAGATTTTCCTGGGCGAAATAAGCTGCGGTTTCCAGAAAATAGGAGCCATAGCAGGCTGCCTCCATGTCCGTGGACAGCCCGTCAAAATAATTGGTAATCTGGGCTGACTGGAGATTGTAGGCATTCCTGCCTTCATAAAGGTTAAAATTGCCAAAACAAAAAGGCCTGCTGGCCGCCATCAGAGGATTGCCCGGTTTTCTGGCGCCATGGGAGAAGGCCGTAATCTTCCCCCTCTCCCTTGTGAGCAGCACCAGACGCCGGTCAAAATCCCCGGAGGGAGCCGAAAGGAGAACCATCCCAGTTAATGTTACTGTCTCTCTCATTTCCAGTTTCTTCCTCCTCTCAGCATTTCCATCAGACCCTTGTCAAATCCCTGTGGTTTTTCCACCGTCAGCGTTGTAAAACCAACAGTTATCAACATTAATGTGTGAGATTTTTTCTCAAATTTCTTTTTGATTGTAGCCGTAGTTCTTCATATACAGCTCGCTGTCCCGCCATTCCTTTCTTACCTTAACCCACAGCTGCAGGTTCACCTGTGTGTCCATCATGCTTTCAATCTCTTTCCTGGCCTCTATGCCGATGCGTTTCAGCATGCTGCCGCCCTTTCCGATAATGATGCCCTTGTGAGATTCTCTCTCACATACAATACTGGCCTCAATATCAATCAGGCCGCCCTTGCGCTCCTTCATCTTCTCAATGGTCACCGCAATGCCATGGGGAATCTCGTCGTCCAGAAGGCGCAGCGCTTTCTCGCGGATAAGCTCAGCAGCAATCTGGCGCATAGGCTGATCCGTCACCGTGTCCTCATCATAGAACTGCGGGCCGTAAGGCAGGTATTTGAAAATCAGCTCAGTCAGCAGATCCGTATTCTTATCCTTCAATGCAGAGAGAGGTACGATTTCCGCAAAATCGCAGACATCCTTGTAGGCCGCAATAAAGGTAAGGATTTCATCCTGGTTCTTTACCGTATCAATCTTGTTGATTACCAGAATGATTGGGGTTTTTACATTCTTAAGCTGCTCCGCTATATGGCGCTCGCCTGCGCCGATGAAGGTGGCAGGCTCCACCAGCCAGAGAATCACATCCACTTCCTTCAGAGTGTGCTCAGCCACGTTCACCATATATTGGCCCAGCTTATTCTTGGCCTTATGGATGCCAGGGGTATCTAAGAAGATAATCTGGCCCCTGTCATCTGTGTACACGGTCTGTATCCTGTTTCTGGTTGTCTGGGGCTTATCAGAGGTAATTGCAATTTTCTGTCCAATCAAGTGGTTCATCAGAGTGGACTTTCCCACATTGGGACGTCCAATCAACGTAACAAAGCCCGATTTCTTCTGTATATTCTCTTCCATTTAATTCTCTCTTCCTTAAAATTAGTGGTAAAGGTTCTTCACCTCACCAAACATGCTCTCCTGGGCGCGAATCTGCTGGTCATTGCCAATCACGCACAGCGCCCTGGTGTCCAGCACAGCCTGTACAATATCAGCCAGTGCCTTTATATCCTCCTGGGTCACATCCAGAATCTGTTCCCGCTCCTTCTGCACCATCTCATCCGTCACACCGGAAAGGTATGCCGACAGATTCCTGGCTCCCCTCAGAGAAGGCGTAAGAGGCGTATCAACGTCGCTCATGGTGCCGATGACATATTTTGTCATGTCCCTCTCGTCAATGGAGAAGCTTCTCAGATAATCCGGAATTCCTTCATACACCTGGTTGGTGGCTTCCAGGTTGGGGTCCCTGTAGGATACCAGGCATCCGTCGCCCGTGCGGCTGAAGCTGCTCATGCATCCGTAAGCACCTCCCTTTACCCTCAGGTTCATCCACAGATATTCATAGTTCATGATGACCTTTAAGACTCTCAGCGCTCCTGTGTATTCCAGTTTTCTTCCTCCGGCTTCCTTTCCCGCAAAGCTGCCGCATCTGGCCACATAGTTAACCTGGGACGCTGTCTTAAAGCCCTCATTGCGGTTGTCCGGCCGGAATACAAACTCATACGTTCTCCCGTCTCCCTTTCCAAGGACTGACCGGAAGGTCTTAAGTTCTGCAGGCAGCCTGCTGTAGCCTTCTGTATCAGCCGTGTATGCCACCAGCAGATTATCTGATGTAAACAGCCGGGCGCAGACATCCTTAAGCCTGGCAATCAATTGTCCTCTGCCGGAAACATCCTCCGCGAACCTGCGGCTGACATCCTCCAGAAATTGATAATATCCAACGCCTCCGGTCATATCGTTGAAGGCCGCTGACGCAGAGAAATATGACGAAGCCCTGCCAACCGCCGCTCCATGGGAAGCATCCTCCATCTTCATCCTGGCCCTGGACCTGGTCTCGTCCAGAATTTCACCCAGGCGCTTTTCATCATCCAGTCTGGATCGGGTTAGAATCTCCGCCAGAATAGAGAAGGCAAAGTCCAGTTTATGGTACAGCACCTTTGCGCTGGCAACAAAGGCCCCTGTAAACTGTCCTGGATGCGCTGCATCCGGATAAGACGACACCGCAAAGCTCACGCCGCCGCTGTTGAGGTAAATCTCGCTGGTCAGATCCCCGTAGCTGTAGTGCTCCGTATCCACATATCCCAGCACTGCCTTAAGAAGCCCCACATAAGGCAGGTCCTCCACTGGCACCCGGCTGGTGTCAAACAGCACCTTCAGATATCCGATTCCGGAGGTGAACAGGTTGCTGTGGATAACGTTCACTCCGTCCTCCATCTTGACCTCATAAGAAAAACGGCCGCCTTCCCGTTCAATGTCCTCCCGCTGCAGCATGGGAATTTTTTCCAGGTCCTCCTGCTGTGACGGCTCCTCCTGGTACTCCTTTAACTGTCTGGTCCGGGCAGCCAAGGCCTCAAGCTCCTCCCTGCCAAGGGATTCCTTATAGGTCTTCAGCCTTTCAGCCAGATTGCGGTCCTCCTCAGCTGTCTGGTTCACCCTGGGGCGCACCGTGATAACCGCCTCATGAGGATTATCCAGCAGATACCGGTGTATCAGCTGTTCAAAATAGCCTTCCTCCACCGCCTTTTTCAGATAGTCAAAGGTTTTCTGGTATTCCAGATGGAGGGTGGGCTTCCCGTCATACAGCCAGCTGTCCAGAGACCAGAGTCCGTACATGAGGCCCTTGGGAGCGGAACCGTAGTCCGCCTCGCGGTAACGGAACTCATAGAGGTTTAGTCCGGCCAACAGGCTCTTTCTGTCAATCCCCTGGTCAGCCAGCCTTCGCAGCGTTCCCTTTACAACTGCAAGGAATTCACCCTTTTGCTCCGGATTGGCATTCTTGGCAATGACGGAAAAATACGGCTGCAGAATCCCGCAGTCATAGCCTCCCAGTATATCCTGACCGATCCCCGCATCAATCAATGCCTGCTTCAAGGGCGCTCCCGGCGCGTTAATCAGCGTATATTCCAAAATCTGGAAGGCCACATAAAGTACCGGATCCAAATCCGTACCCACCACGGTATTGATGGAAAGATAGGTCCTGTCCTTTGTCCCTTCCTCCTCTGTGACAGAGTAGGTGATTTCTCTCTGGACCGGCTGTTCAAAGGGCTGCTGCACAGCTATGGCCGAGTCTGCATGGCAGTCCTCTCTGTCATATTGTCCCAGATATTCCTGGTCCAGCCATGTAAGCTTCTGGGCCATATCCATGTCCCCGTAGAGATAGATATAGCTGTTGGCCGGATGGTAGTAATTGCGGTGGAACGCAATGAATTTTTCATAGGTAAGCTCCGGTATCACGGCAGGATCTCCGCCCGACTCATTGGAGTAGGTCGTATCCGGAAAGAGCACATTTCTGGTAAAACGGTCCAGAACACTTTCCGGTGAAGAAAAAGCGCCTTTCATCTCATTATAGACAACGCCGTTAATAGCCAGCTCATCCTCCGGCGACTCCAGTTCATAGTGCCATCCCTCCTGAAGGAATATCTTTGGCTCCCTGTAAATAGCCGGGTGGAGAACGCCGTCCAGATATACGTCCATCAGATTCTGAAAATCCTTGTCATTGCAGCTGGCAACAGGGTATACGGTCTTATCCGGATACGTCATGGCATTCAGAAACGTGTTCAGCGAACCTTTTACCAGTTCCACAAAGGGGTCCTTGACCGGAAACTTATCCGAGCCTTCCAGTACACTGTGTTCCAGTATATGGGGAAGTCCCGTACTGTCATCGGGCGGTGTACGAAAACCGATATAGAACACCTTGTTCTCATCCTCATTGGACATCAGAAAAATCCTGGCGCCGCTTTTTATGTGTTCCAGCACCATGGCCCTGGAGTCCATTTCCTCCACGTACATCTCTTCTGACACGCGGTAAGCGGCCAGCTCTTTTACCTTTTCCAGATTCCTTCCATCTGCCATTGCTTCAATCTCTCCATTCTATCGTTCATTCAGTCATATGGTGATAATAGCTATTCTGCCATTTTTCCCGCGGCCCATACACCGGCCATCTCATATGTTCCGTCCATACCGTCACATATTCCCCATGAGCCTGTCCTTCAAAATAGAAGCACATTCCCTCACGCACAGATGGATAAACAGAACCGGGTCGGATTCCGCAGATATGCCGTATACGTTGTCAAATCCCCATTTTTCCGCTGTAAGCCTGGCACGGTAAATATGGAAATTACTGGTGAGAACTCCTATTTCCAGCGGCTTGTCCGGTGCAATGGCATAAGGAACCGAGCCTGTCTTTCCGGGCATGGGGATGATTTCCTTCTTGTCCTTCATCCGGTCCTGCTCTATGACAATCTTGCTGTAAGCAATGTTCTCCACCGTGCTGGTGGAATCGGACTCCATAAGCAGCTGCCTGGGACTGACCCCGTTGTACACCAGATAATCATACATGACCTGGGCCTCGCTGTCTGCTTCCCCCGGCCCCTTGCCGCCGGAAAGCACCAGAATGGTGTACGGATTCTCCTCCGCATAGACAATGGCCCTGTCCAGACGCTTTTTCAGGGAATTGCTGACCGTATGTTCCTTGACCCTGGCCCCCAGCACAATCACATAATCCAGGTTGGCCTTTCCCGGCGTGGCTGCTCCCAGAAATACCAGGATACAGAGGATTCCCAGCACAGCCACTCCCGCAATACAGGTGGTAACCACCGACACCGGCACCCAGCGGGGGATCCGTTCCATATTTCTGGCATAATACCATTTTCCATATACCAGAAATACAAGCAGGGCCGCAAAAAACAGCCATATGAAGGCAAATGAGGTGCTTATGCCTGCATACACAACTATGATTATAAAATAAACAACGCAAAGCACTGCCAGCCCAATGAGTACTCCATCTAACATCCCAAGGCACCTCCTGTCTGCCGGAGCCAATAAAGCCCAGGCGCAGTTTCTTCCTCCCGAATTCCGGACAATCAAATTTCCAGTCTCTTCCAGTTCTCAGCTTTGTCTAATCCACGGCCTCTTCTTTTCTCCGCAGGATATCAAAAACAGACACATCCCCGGACAGCTTAACCCACAGAATCTGCTTTGGATGGGGAGCGCTCTCCTGCTCTTTGCCCTCATGGTCTGTTATGGACTCCACTGTAACTTCCAGGTTCTGTCCGTCGGGCTTCATCACCTCAATGGTCTCCCCCGCAGAAAATTTATTTTTCTGTTCAATCCTGCACCGGCCCAGGCTGTCCGTTTCTTCCACGGTCCCCAGGTAGGTGTAGCTCTTTACATAGGTGCTGCTGTCATATATGTGGTCATCCGCAGTGGGCTTGCCGAAGTAAAAGCCAGTGGTAAACCTGCGGTTGGTGCATTTTCCAATTTCTTCCCTGTACCACGCCAGATTCTTCCTGTACACAGACGGATCCTTCAGATAATCATCAATTGCCCTGCGGTAGGCCCTGGTGACAGTGGCCACATAGAGAGCTGTTTTCATCCTTCCCTCTATCTTGAAACTGTCGATTCCGGCATCCATCATCTCCGGAATATACTCCACCATGCACAGGTCCTTGGAGTTGAATATATAGGTGCCACGCTCATTCTCATATACAGGCATATATTCTCCCGGTCTGGTCTCCTCCACAAGGGAATATTTCCAGCGGCAGGGATGGGTGCAGGCGCCCTGGTTGGCATCCCTTCCCACAAAATAATTGCTCAGAAGGCATCTGCCGGAATAGGATATGCACATGGCGCCGTGGATAAAGCTCTCTATCTGCATATCCTGGGGTATGTGGTCCCGGATTTCCCGGATCTCCGCCAGGGACAGCTCCCTTGCAGACACCACCCGCCTTGCCCCCAGTCCATGCCAGAACAGATAGGTCCCGTAATTGGTGTTGTTGGCCTGGGTGCTTATATGGATTTCCATGTCAGGAAGAACTCTTCTGGCAATGGCGAACACACCCGGATCTGATATGATGAGCGCGTCCGGCGCCACATCCCTCATCTCTTCAAAATAAGCCTCCACCCCCGGCAGGTCTCCGTTATGGGCCAATATATTGGCCGTCACGTAGACTTTGACCCCGCGCGCATGGGCAAAGGCAATTCCCTGTTTCATCTCTTCATTGGAAAAATTATGGGCCTTGGCCCGCAGGCCAAAGGCCTCACCTCCGATATATACGGCATCTGCCCCGTAAACAACGGCTGTTTTCAGCACGTCCAGGCTTCCGGCCGGTATCAGTAATTCTGTCTTTCTCATTCCACTCTCTCCGTATATTTGGTGCTGACGGCAATTCCGTCCCCTATGGGGATGATGGCTGTCTCCAGTCCCTTTCTGTGCTTAAGCTCGTAGAGATACCGGCGCATCCTGCTGTGGATGGTCCTGTTCCTGCGCTCCACTGCAAATCTGGATTCCACGATATCTCCGTCCTGAAGTACATTGTCCGATATGAGGACTCCCCCTTCAGGCATCAGCTCCAGAATCATGGGCAGCCAGTGCAGGTACTGGCCTTTGGCGGCATCCATGAACACCAGGTCAAAGGTCTGGCCCTTAAGTCCGGCCAGCAGGTCATCTGCATCCCCTTCCAGAAGGGTGATACGCCCTTCCTCACCTGCGATTTTAAAATGTTCCCGGGCCGCCGGAATCCGTTTCTCATACTTCTCGATGGTGGTGATGCGGCAGTTTTCCGGCATCACACGGCACATGAGAAGAGAAGAGTATCCCACAGCGGTTCCTATCTCCAATATACGGGCCGGTCTCAGGGCTGCCACCAGGGTCCTTAAAAGGGCTGCGGTTTCCCTGCGTATGATGGGCACCCGGTCCCTTTCCGCTTCCTGTTCTATGGAATCCAGCAGGCTGCCCTGGCTGGATTCCAGGGAACGTATATAGTCCGTAATCCTGTCATTTACAATCATTGGGTTCCATCCTCTGCTGCATCCTCAATCCATCCGCCTTCCATCTCCTGGTCCTCGCCTTCATAGGTCTGCTCATTGGCCTGGGCCTCCTGGGAGTCAAGGGCATCCTCCCCTGACCGGGACCCAGGAGCCGCGTCAGCCGGTATTTCCCCGTCTGTCTCTGCCGCTGCGGCTGCACCGTCCTGGGACGCAGCTGCCGCAGCCGGAGATGTCTCCTGGCCCGAAGCACCGCTGTCCCCGTTTTCCTTCTCAGATGTCCTGCCCTGGGACGTCTTGGCTTCAGCTGCCTTGGCGCCGCCGGACTGGGCCGGTTTTGCACTGTCTTCGGTTTCCGGCTTTTCATTGAGAAGCTGGAGTATTTCCTTGGATGTCATGGACGTATTAAGGGTATAGGTGCCCGGATAGATGGTGTCGTAGTCATAGAACTTGCTCTGGAAAATAAAGGCAAACTCACTTTTAATAAGCCCCTTATGCGCAAGAAACTGCGCAGCGTCAGACACGGATTCCTTTGAATCAATCTGGACTACCATATCCTGTCCGGGGGCCTCGTCCACTGCCTCGGCAAAAAATATCTCATGGCCAAAGGCATAGCCCCTGGCAACCGCCTCATACAGCAGCAGGATAATCAAGGCATATACCATGAGCTTCACGGATATGCCGATTATGGTGGTGGTGATTTTGTTGATTTCCCTAGTTCTATTGCTCATAATCCATTCCTCTTATCCTGCCCGGCGTCTTCATGACCGCGGTATCCCGGACCGGTGTGCTGCCGCCCAGGCAGCACACCGGTCCGTTATCTGTTATACCTCCATGATAATTGGCAGAATCATGGGATTGCGCTTCATGCGCTTCCACAAAAAGTCACTTAAACTGTCTTTAATGATGTTCTTTATCTTACCCCAGTCGCTGACATGGCGGTCCAGGCAGTCCTGCACTGCGTCGTACACAATAGTGTGGGCCTCCTCCAGCAAATCCTCGGATTCCCGCACATACACAAAGCCTCTGGACACAATATCCGGCCCCGCAAGCAGCTGGTTGCTGTGCTTCTCTAACGTCAATACTACTACAATAATACCATTTTGTGCAAGGTTTTGTCTATCCCGTAATACAATATTGCCCACATCGCCCACGCCGAGGCCGTCCACGAAGATGCCTCCGCAGGTAACGTGGTCTATCACCTCGCAGCTGTCCTCGTCCAGGGCCACCACGTCGCCGGAGTTGACCATGACAGCATTTTCCTTTTGTACACCCATAAACTGGGCCAGTTCCCTCTGGGCCATACGGTGGCGGTACTCGCCATGGATGGGGATGGAGAACTTTGGATGCACCAGGGAATAAATCAGCTTCAGATCCTCCTGGCAGGCATGTCCTGATACGTGGGTATCCTGGCAGATTACCTCAGCGCCCTTCATGGACAGCTCGTTCACCACATTGGCCACTGCCTTTTCATTTCCGGGAATCGGCGTGGAGCTCAGCACCACCACATCTCCCGGCACAATGGATACCTTCTTATGGATGCTGGCAGCCATCCTGGAAAGGGCGGCCATGGACTCGCCCTGGCTTCCCGTGGTAATGAGCACCGTGGACTCCGGCGGGTAGTTCCTCAGGTGTTCAATGTCGATGAGGGTTCCCTCCGGCACATTGATATACCCCAGCTTGCTGGCAATATCCATGATAGTCACCATGCTGCGGCCTTCCACCACCACCTTGCGCCCGTATTTGTATGCCGTGTTCACCACCTGCTGAACCCGGTCCACATTGGAGGCAAAGGTGGCCACGATGATGCGCCTGTTCTGGTGCTCCGCGAATATGGCGTCAAATGTCTTTCCCACCGTACGCTCGGACATGGTGAATCCGGGACGGATGGCATTGGTACTGTCTGCCATCAGGGCCAGCACGCCCTTCTTGCCCAGCTCCGCAAAGCGCTGCAGGTCAATGGGATCCCCAAACACCGGCGTGTAGTCAATCTTAAAGTCTCCTGTGTGCAGCACGGTTCCCACCGGTGTAAATATGGCCAGGGCGGATGCGTCCTGGATGCTGTGGTTTGTCTTCACGAATTCCACTCTGAAGCATCCCAGGTTCACGGACTGTCCGTGCTTCATCACCTTGCGCTTGGTGTTCTTTAAGAGGCGGTGCTCCTCCAGCTTATGCTCAATCAGGGCAATGGTCAGCTTTGTGCCGTATACAGGCACATTGACCTGCTGCAGGATATAAGGCAGGGCGCCGATATGGTCCTCATGGCCATGGGTGATGACGAAGCCCTTCACCTTGTCAATGTTCTGCTTTAAGTAGGTCACGTCCGGTATAACCAGGTCAATGCCCAGCATGTCGTCCCCCGGGAAGGCCAGTCCGCAGTCCACCACAATGATGCTGTCCTCATACTCAAAGGCGGTGATGTTCATTCCAATCTGCTCAAGACCGCCTAATGGAATGATTTTCAGCTTGCCCTTTCCGTCCTTTTTTCCATCCCGTGCCTTCTGTCTGGCCGGTGCGGGAAGCGCCTTTGATTCACCGGAATTTCTGGAGTTCTTGGACTCCCCGGAATTCCTGGATGCCTTGGACTCTCCGGAATTTCTGGACTCTCCAGAATTCCTGGACTCCCCTGAACCTCTGGCCGCCTTGGACTCTCCGGAATTCCTGGACGCCTTTGCGCTGCCGGTTCCCTTGGAGGACCTTGCGCCGGCGCTGTCCTTGGACTCCCTGGCAGCAGTTCCGGTCTGGTTCTCTCCCTTTTGTCCGCTCCTGCTCTTTGCCTGACCCTGTCTGGAACCCGTATTTTTCTTTTTCTGGGCTTCCCCATTTCCTCCCTGTTCCTTGGAAGCGGTCTTTTTCTGGGCCGGTCTTCTGTTCTGGGACTTCTTCACAGGCTGCTCCTGTGGGGCCGCAGCTCCCGCTGTCTCCTGGACACCGGCTTCCTGGGCATTGTTTTCCTGTACGGCCTGATTCGTTGCCTGTGCAGCTGCCTCTGGCGCCACCTCTGCCGTATTCTCTTTTTCTTCTAAATTCAAATTGATTCCTCCAATCTTTCTTTCTATCTATTTCTCAAGGTCCACATCTGCATCGCTTAACAGTTCTTCAAACACTTTCATCAGTGCGTCCAGTTCGCTGTCGTCTTCCACAAACTCATACACGGCCTCAGCGTCCTGCTGTCCTGACATATCCTTAAGGATATAGCACTCTCCGTCCTCGCCTTCCGGCGCGTCTGTCACAAGCAGATAACTCCTTGCATTTATCCTTGTTTCTTCCAACACATAAAAATCCACGGATTCTCCGGAATCCGTCACCATGGTAATCATATCTTCTCTCGTCTTTTCTTCCATTTCTTCTCTCCTGGCGCCTGTCTGTCACGCCTGACGCGACCGGCCGCATTGTCCATGTCCCAATTGCATCCTAACTATACTGCAGGCTGTCCAGATACCCCTGCAGAATCATGGCTGCCGCAATTTGGTCCACGCTTTTCTTTCTGTTTTCCCTGCGAACACCGCTTTCAATCAGAACCCGTTCTGCCGCCACTGTGGTGAGACGCTCGTCCCAGAGGATAACCTCAAGACCGGTACGCCTTTCCAGGGCCGCTTTGAACTCCTGGGTCTTTTCCCCGCGCTCGCCCACTGTATTGTTCATATTCTTAGGATAACCAAGAACAATACGTTCAATCTCGTATTCACCAATTAATTGCTCAATCCTCGCAAGGGTCTGACGCATCTTATTCTCGCTGGCCCTGGTGATTGTTTCCACTGTCTGGGCAGTGATACCTAAAGGATCGCAGACTGCCACCCCAACTGTTTTCGAGCCAAAATCCAGACCCATTATCCTCATATTCAATTCCTCCGGTAAACGCAAAAAATCGGAATGCACCATAAAAGCAGCTGGCCTATGGCCAACTGAATGCATCCCACTCATATCCATCCGTACATTACTGTAAAGGCCCGTTTCCGGGCCTTCTGTTATTCACGCCGCATATCCTGCCTGCCCGTGGCGGGCCGGATGCCCCTGGAGCGCCTCTGTAAATTGCCCCGGAACCAGTCTGAAACAGTTCTTATTTCAGACGGGCATCAATATACACAGCCATCAGTTCCTCCAGAATCTCATCCCGCTCAACCTTCATGATAAGACTTCTGGCGCCCTTATGGCTGGTAATATAAGTCGGGTCCCCAGACATGATATAACCCACGATCTGGTTCACGGGATTATACCCCTTTTCAGTCAAGGCAATATATACCTGCTCCAGTACGTCGCTTACTTCTATCTTTTTGTCCTGAACAGCTTGAAAATATTGAGTATCTTTTATATTGCCCATGTCATCACGTCCTTTAAGTATTCTTCTCTATTCTACATTATATTTTGCTATTCGGCAATAGATTATTTTCTTAATTTTTTCTAATTATTGTCATGTTTCTGTAAAATGTCGCACAATCTTTCCGTCTTTTCGGAAATATGTTCCTTTTTTCAAGAAAATTCCACCTTTAACATCTCATCGTTCAGCAGCCCGGAAGCAAAAAGCTCCATAATACGCCCGCCAAACTCTTCCCGGTTCATTCCGTCCTCCAGCGGCAGGGCTGCTCTGACATACTGAGGAGTATGGCCCATCATATACCATTTTCCCCCAATCTCAGCTGCCTCCTCAAACAGGACCGATACCCGGCTGCCTGCAAAGCGCTCCCTGTACTCACGCGACATGGTCTTTTCCAGCTCCAGCAGCACGTCGCTGCGCCGGGCCTTTACCTGCTCCGAAACCTGGTCCTCCATGACAGCCGCCCTGGTGCCCTGGCGTTTGGAATATTTAAAGACATGCATCTCATAAAAACGCACTGTCTCCAGAAATCTTCTGGTCTCCTCAAACTCTTCCTCTGTCTCTCCCGGAAACCCTGCAATCACATCCGTTGTAATGGCCGGGTGGTCAAAGATCTCCCTGAGTATGCCGCAGCGCCTGAGATAATCCTCCGTGGTATAATGGCGGTTCATGCGTTTTAATGTGGCATCGCAGCCGCTTTGGAGGGAGAGGTGGAAATGAGGGCAGAATTCCGGAAGTCCGGCCAGCTTTTCGGCAAATTCCCTGGTGATGATTCTCGGCTCCAGGGAACCCAGACGGATGCGCTCCAGTCCCTCAACCCGGTGAATCCGCTCTATCAAATCCCACAGGGGACCGCTGTCCCAGTCTCCGCCCTTTACCGGGCTTCCTTCCATGTGCTCTGTTCCGTAGGAGCTTAAATGGATTCCCGTAAGCACCACTTCCCTGTACCCCCGGGCCACCAGCCCTTTAACCTCAGCCTCCACATCCTCCGGCTTCCGGCTTCTGACCCTGCCTCTGGCATAGGGGATAATGCAGTAGCTGCAGAACTGGTTGCAGCCGTCCTGGACCTTGATAAATGCCCTGGTATGTTCTCCCAGACGGCTCACATGAAGCTCCTCATACTCCCGGGCCCGGGCAATATCCAGCACATAGCCGCCTTCATCCCCCTGCCTGTCCTTCATGTATTCTTCCAGAATATCCGCCAGACGCGCCTTATTGTTATTGCCCACAATGATATCCACGCTGTCATCTTCCTTCAGGGCGTCGGATGCCACCTGGACATAACAGCCCGCCGCCACCACCACAGCCTCAGGATTTAACTTCTTTGCGCGGTGGAGCATCTGGCGGGATTTGCGGTCCGCGATATTGGTCACGGAACATGTATTGATAATATAGACGTCCGCCTTCTGGTCAAAGGGTACGATTTCATAACCGCGCTCCTCTAACTGCTGCTGCATGGCTTCTGTCTCATAAGCATTCACTTTGCATCCCAGGTTATGCAGGGCTGCTTTTGGCATTGTAAAACCTCCTGTTTACGGTCTGTTGCGACCCTTTATACATGGCTTGCGCCCTATGGAACTCTAACCAAATTACCATATTGTTACTGCGTTTTTCATGCAATCTCACTATTGACTTTTAGTCCCCCTGTCTGTAGTATTAAAGCAAAGCAGGATTCACTGCAAACATAATCCATACACACTTACCACAAGGAGGGTTTTTCTCATGAAAACAGTTCGTATTTCGTTAAATTCCATTGACAAGGTTAAGTCATTTGTAAATGATTTATCTAAGTTTGATGTTGATTTTGATCTGGTTTCCGGCAGATATGTGATTGATGCAAAGTCTATCATGGGCATCTTCAGCCTGGATTTATCCAAGCCAATCGACCTGAACATCCATGCCGAGAGCTGCGTTGATGACATTCTGGCTATCTTATCACCATACATCATCGCTTAATCTGCTGATTCTTCATCCGCTGCCCAGGCAGCGTGACAAAGCACATAGGTCATCAGAAACCATCAGAGTCTGCCGAGGCAGACTCTTTTTTGCGTTTGTTTTGACGTTTGCTCCCTGAGCGGACTGGTCTGTTTTTGTGTTTGCTTCCATGTCAGACCGGTCTTTTTTTCCCTTACCCCTGGCAGAGAATCTGTTCCGTGGTCTCCAGAGCAGTCTCCACCAGCTGGTCGATTTTCTCCTCCAGACGGCGCTCCGAACTGTGAATTACATTGATGTTGGGCTTTGTCACCGGATGCTTGGCCACAAAAATGGTGCAGCAGTCCTCGTAAGGCTGTATGGATGTCTCGTAGGTGCCGATTTTCTCAGACACATCCACGATTTCCTGTTTGTCAAATCCAATGACAGGCCTGAACACAGGCATGGTGCACACCTCATTGGTGGCTGCCAGGGACTGTAAGGTCTGGGAGGCCACCTGTCCGATGCTCTCGCCTGTAATGAGGCCGATGGAGCCGGTGCGCTCCGCGATGGTCTGGGCAATCCGCATCATATAGCGGCGCATGATGATGGTCAGCTCCTCATGAGGGCACTTATCATAAATGTAGAGCTGGATGTCCGTGAAATTCACCACATGGAGATTGATGGGGCCCGCGTATCTGGCCACCAGGTTTGCCAGGTCCACCACCTTCTGCTTTGCCCGTTCGCTGGTATAAGGCGGGGCATGGAAATACACTGCGTCTATCTTCACGCCTCTCTTGGCAATCATGTAGCCTGCCACCGGACTGTCGATGCCGCCGGACAGCAGCAGCATGGCCCTGCCGTTGGTTCCCACAGGCATGCCTCCGGGTCCGGGTATCATCAGTGAAAACAGGTTGATCCTCTGGCGCACCTCCACATGGAGAATCACATCCGGGTGATGGACGTCCACACGCATCTGGGGAAACGCTTCCAGAATCACCTCCCCCATGTCGCGGTTAATCTGCTCCGAAGTCACGGAATACTGCTTGTCCCCCCTGCGGGCATTTACCTTGAAGGTGATGTTCTTATCCGGATAAACCTGGTCCATGTACTCCACCACATGTTGTTTCAGGTTCTCGTAATCCTTGTCCTCAATCTGCACCATGGGGCAGATATCCGCGATACCGAATACACGCTTCAGCGCCTCCACCGCATCGTCGTAATCATAGTCTGTTTCCGCCTTCACATAGATGCGTCCTGACTCCTTGGTGACGTCAAACTGCCCCTCCACGCTTTTCAGCGCATAGCGGATCTGCTTTATGAGGGCATCCTCAAACATATATCGGTTTTTGCCCTTGGTGCCAATCTCTGCGTATTTAATTAAAAATGACTGGTACTGCATCTTTTACCTCTTTCTGTCGCTTAATCGTCCCCTTCATTGTCCTGCGGGGCCGAATCATTTACACGGTTCAGCCTCTGTGGTACCTTCTCAGCACCGGCAGAAGCTCTTCCAGGACTTCCATGCAATAGTCTATCTCTTCTCTTGTGTTGAACACGCCGAAGCTGAATCTCAGCGTGGAATCCAGCAGTTCCTGCCTGACCCCGATGGCCTTTAAGGTTCCGCTGATTGCCGGGTGATTGGAAGAACAGGCGGATCCGGAAGAAACATAGATTCCCTTGTCCTCCAGGGCGTGAAGAAGGACCTCGCTTCTCACACCCTGAAAGCTTGCGCTGACAATCTGGGGCGCGCTCTCCATTCCCTTGCGGCTGTTGACAGTAACGCCCGGCAGGGACGCCATGCGGTCTGTCATATAGTCTTTCAGGCCGGTAATATACTCCACCTTCTGCTGATGGTCTGTGTAGATTTCCCTGGCCGCCCGGCCCATGCCCGCGATGCCAGGAACATTTTCCGTGCCTGAACGCATGTCCTTTTGCTGGCCTCCTCCGTAGAGAAGGGGACGGAGCTTCACCTTCTCGTCTATATAGAGAAAACCCACTCCCTTGGGGCCGTGAATCTTATGGGCACTGACAGATAACAGGTCGATTCCCTGCTTCTTAGGGCGTATGGTAAGCTTGCCGTAAGCCTGGATGGCGTCCACATGGAAAAGGATGGCCGGATTCTTCCCATGGATAAGGGATGCTATCTGCTCCACCGGTTCAATGGCGCCCACCTCGTTGTTCACATACATGATGGATACCAGGATGGTATTTGGACGGATGGCTGCTTCCAGTTCCTCCAGGGAAATGTGGCCCTGGCTGTCCACAGACAGATATGTGACCTCAAATCCCTGCTGCTCCAGATAGGCCAGAGGGTTGTAAACCGAGGCATGTTCGATTCTGGTGCTGATGATGTGCTTTCCGGCCCTCTGGTTGGCCATGGCTGTGCCGATGAGAGCCATGTTGTTGGATTCCGTGCCGCCGGAGGTGAACAGGATTTCCTTATCCCTGACCTTTAATGTTTTAGCAATGTCCGCCGCTGCCTGGCGCACATACTGCTCTGCCTCCATTCCCTTTCTGTGCTTGGCGGAGGGATTGCCGTAATCCTCCGTCATGGTCTTTACCACAATATCCCTCACGCTGTCAAACACGCGGGTGGTGGCTGAATTGTCAAAATATGCTTCCATTATACAAACTCCTTTACAGCGCCCCTTCCAGCCGCATCATAAGCACCGACAGCAGGGCCAGCCCCGCTGTCTCCGTCCTCAGTATCCTGCGTCCCAGACTGATAGGCCGCACGCCTTTTGAAAGGGCCAATTCTATCTCCCGTTCATCAAAACCGCCCTCCGGGCCGATAAACACAGCAATGTCCTGTCCCGGCCCCGCGGCATCCAGCTCCGTCTTTGTGCCGTCCATCCCCGCCTCATGTTCATAAGGAATGAGACGCACGGAAAATCCCTGGCTTTCCACATAGTCAAAGGCTTCTTTTAAGGTCATAATGCCGGATACCCTGGGAACCAGGCTCCGTTTGGACTGCTTGGCAGCGCTTTCCGCAATGGCCTGCCACCGCTTGACCTTGGCCTCTTCCTTTTTGGGGTCCAGTTTAACCACCGTGTTCCTGGTGGACACAGGCACAATGCCTGCCGCCCCCAGCTCCACAGCCTTCTGTATGATGAACTCCATCTTATCAGATTTGGGCAGTCCCTGAAAGAGCCAGATTCTGGAAGGAAGCTCTCTCCCCTCCTCCTCTGTCTCAAGAATCCGTACCGTGACTTCCTGTCCGGCGATTTCCTCCGCCTGACACAGGTAGTCCCTGCCGGTGCCGTCGCTGACCAGCATTTCCTCCCCCTGCTTTATGCGCAGGACATTCTTTATGTGGTTCACGTCAGATCCGGTTATCCTTATCAGGCCGTCCTCCACCTGCTCAGGGTTCACAAAAAAATGATGCATGGCTTTCCCTCAGGTCCTTCCTTATTCATCCTATTTCCTTCTGGCGGTCACGCTCACCCATTCTCCCTGGTATGCGATTTCCACCACTTCCAGCTCCGGACAGCGCCCAAAGGCCTCCTTCACCGCCTCTTCCTTCATATCAATAATGCCGGAGGTGATGAAGATACCGCCTTTTTTCAGATGGGCCGGTATCTCATCCACCAGCAGAATAATAACATCCGCCAGTATGTTGGCCACTGCCACATCGTACTTACCGTATCCCGCCCATTCCTTGACGGAAACATCGTCTATGATATTACCCTGGAGTACATGGAACCTGTCTTCAGGAATGCTGTTGGCTTCCAGGTTCTCCCTTACGGCGTTGATGGCATTTTCATCCAGGTCCGTGCCCCACACCTCTTTTGCCCCCAGTTTCAGGGCTGTGATTCCCAGGATACCGCTGCCTGTTCCCACATCCAGCACCAAGGTGTCCCGGTTCACGTACTTTTTCAGCTGGCGGATGCACAGCTGGGTGGTCTCATGCATGCCTGTTCCAAAGGCCGTTCCCGGGTCAATCTGCACCAGAAGCTTGTCCTTGTGCTCCTCCGGTATGGTTTCCCAGGTAGGCTTAATCAGAATATCGTCCACTGTAAAGGGCTTAAAGTATTGTTTCCAGTTGTTAATCCAGTCCTTGTCCTCTGTCTCCGACGCGGTGATGGTCCTGGCTCCCAGATCCGCAAATGGGGACAGCTCGTCCAGGCCCTCTTCCACCCGTCTGAGGTAATCCGCCACATCCGCGTCATCATCCAGGTAAAAACTTATCCTGGCAACGCCTTCGTCCGGAGGAAGCTCAGGAAGAATGTCAATAAACATCCCCTTTGTCTCCTTCTCTGTCAGGGGCACATTGTCTTCGATTTCGATTCCTTCTATACCAATGTCGTCAAACATGCTGCTAATCAGGTCTACAGCCTGTGTCGTGGTAGTTAATGTAAATTTTTTCCATTTCATGTGATTCTCTCCTATTTCCTATGTGCTGTTTACGGGCCGCTTATGTGCCGCTTACTATTTTAATGAACAATACCCCAAGCACCGCCAGTACCACGGGACGGACCACCTTCTGGCCGTCGTGGGCCACCATGCCTGCCCCGATGTAGTGTCCCGCAATGGAACACACGCCTGCTGTAAGCCCCAGCGGGTAGTAAACATTTCCGGTGGCAATAAAGGTCACCAGGGCCGCTATATTAGAGGAAAGATTGATTACCTTTGTCTGGGCGGAGGCGCTGCGGGCGTCCATCCCGGCAGCCCCTGTGAGAATCAGAATAAGGAAGGTTCCTGTTCCGGGTCCGTAAAAGCCATCATATCCCCCCACACAAAAGGCCGCCGCCATGGAGATGGCAAATACCTTATTTCTGGAAATGTCTTCCGTCCTGTCCCTGGCTCCCATATCCTTGTTCCTGAGCACGTAAAACGCCACAACGGGCAGCACCACAATCATCATGTGCTTGATGACGGATTCCGGCACCATGAGGGCCAGATGGGCGCCCAGAGCCGAACCCATAAGGGCGGCCGCCGAGGAGCACACCGCCATAAGCACCTTTCCTTTGAGAAAACCGTGCTTTGCCAGCCGGGCCGTGGAAACAGTGGTGCCCATGGCTGAGCTGAGTTTATTGGTACCCAGGGCCACATGGGCGGGCACCCCTGCAATGAGATATGCGGGCAGAGCAATAAGCCCGCCGCCGCCTGCAATGGAATCCACCAGTCCGGCCAGGAACACCAACGGGCACACAATTAGATATTGTAACATGATTGTATCCTCTTTTCTGTAAAACAACCTTTATATTATCACATATTATGAACACTGGCAATAAGCGGCAATTTTTTTTTGCAATAAAAAAGCCCCGCCCTGCATTAACATTATGAACGGATGAAAGAAAGATGCCGGGGCAGGAACGGTCAGCCGCGAAAGCCCCAGGGGACAGGGATTCCGGAACATACAATCATAAACCTAAAGGGCGGCAAAAAGCCGCACGAAATTCCAATATTGCATTACACTCCATCACACACACATACCGGATGGAACGGCTCCCAGGCATTGAACCAAAATACAAAAGAAACGGATTACCATACAGTTACCATATAAATAAGGATACAAAAGAAAAAATTGCTTCTGGTCTTAAAGTTACCATACGACAAAAACAGAAAACCCCGGCGCCTGCTTGCCACAGGCGCCGGGGTTTTCTGTTTTTCACAGGGGATTATGCAGGCTTACAGATCTCTTCCCGCAGCGCTTTTGCCATCTCCTGATATTCCTCCTCCGAGAGAAGCACTTTCTCCACATCATCATGGAACGCCTCTCCCCACTGAAGTCCGCCCTTGTATTTGGGAACCACGTGTACATGTACATGGGGCACGCCGTCCCCAAAAGTGGCATAATTGATTTTATCAGGATGATACAGGTTCCAGACAGCCTGGGCTGTCTTTGCCAGCTCTGCAAAATATCCCCTGTTTTCCTCTTCGGTCAGCTGGAAATACTCTGTCTTGTGGTCCTTAAACATCACAATGCATCTTCCCTTATGCTTCTGGTCACGGTTCAGGTACACCGTGGAATAGTCCAGTTTGCACACCTCAATCATCAGGCTGTTTAATTTCTCTCCATTTTCACAGTAAAAACAATCGTTCATTTTTATTTATCCTCCATTTTATTGTGTCAATCCCATACCTGTTTCATAACAAATATCCGCTACTTCACCAGTCCCAGCATGGACGGAATCCACATGGACATGGCCGGCACATAGGTTACCAGCAGAAGCACCACTGCAATGGCCGCAAAAAAGGGAAGCAGTGTCTTAATTACGCCCTCAATGGATATTCCCACCACCTTGCACCCCGTAAACAGAATCACCCCAACCGGCGGTGTAATGGTGCCGATACACAGGTTAAATACAATCATGATGCCGAACTGCACCGGGTCCATGCCAAAGCTCTGGCAGATGGGCAGGAAAATAGGCGTAAAAATCAGCACGGCCGGCGTCGGGTCCATAAAGGTTCCCACCACCAGGAGAATCACGTTCATCAGCAGCAGAATCACATACTTATTGCTGCTGAGGGACAGCATGGCGTTGGCAATGGCAGTGGGAATCATGGTATAGGCCATGACCCATGACATGATGGATGACACGCCAATCATAAAAATAACAATACAGGTGGTCTTGCAGGAACTCAATATAATGGACGGCAGGTCTTTTATTTTCAGGGAGCGGTAGCAAAGGCTTAAAATCAGGGCATAAACCACCGCGATGGCAGAACCTTCCGTGGCAGTAAACACGCCTTTCAGAATACCGCCGATTACAATGATAATTAAGAGCAGGCTGGGCAGGGCATCCCACAGCACCTTGAGCGCTTCTTTGGGAGTCACGGAAAAGGTTGACACGTACCCCCTCCTTTTTGCCATGTATCCCGCAATAAACATCAGGGAAATACCCCAGGCAATGCCCGGTATGTAACCTGCCATGAACAGGGCTGCCACGGATACGCTTCCCGCCACAGTGGCGTACACAATCAGCGTGTTGCTTGGCGGAATCAGCTGTCCGGTGGGGGCTGACGCAATATTGACCGCAGCCACATAATCCTTGTCATATCCTTCTTCCAGTTCAATAGGAGCCATGGTGCCGCCGATGGCTGCGGCTGCGGCTGTTCCGCTTCCGCTGATGGCGCCGAACAGCATATTGGCCACAATATTGGTCTGAGCCAGGGAACCGGGCAGGCGTCCGCTGATAAGCCTTGCACAGTTAACCAGCCGTATGGCAATGCCGCCGTTGTTCATAATGTTGCCGGCCAGGATAAAGAAGGGGATGGCCAGCAGTGAAAATGAGTTTACACCGGTAAACATCTTCTGGGCGCAGGTCACGATGCCCGGACCAAAGGGAAGTATGGTAATCATGGCCAGCGCCGACGACATACCGATACTGATGCCGATGGGCACGCCCATTACCAGCATGACAACCACCGAAATAATCATTATAATTCCTGCTATAACAGCAACATCCATTACGCTTCCTCCTTACTGCACGCCGTGTTTTTAAATTCCTTCATAAGTGCCGTGACATTGTAGAAAAAATAAAACACAATGCTGATTCCGCTGAGCGGGATGGCTCCGTAAATAATTCCCATGGATACCTGGAGGGCGGAATCCATCTGGCCCATCTGGCGCACTGCGCCCATATAGCCTCCGGCTGCCATCACTCCCAGTCCGAACAGGGCAATGATGATTTCTCCTGCAATGTCGCACACGATTCTTCCCCGGGGCGGAAGCTTGTCCTTTACAAAGGGAATGTTCATATGCTCCCTTAATCCAAACACATAGGCAGCGCACAAAAGCACCATCCACACAAACATATACCTTGCCAGCACCTCGCTGACAGCACTGGGCTTATTGAAAATATAGCGGGTAATCACCTGATAAGTGACCAGAATGGTCATCACCGACATAAGGGCGATACAGCTCACTTCCAGGACCCGGTCAAACAGTTTCTTCATCTTCTCCATGTCATATCCTCCTGTTATATCCTCATCTATCTGGCCAGCGCCCGAATCCCGTCGTACAGTTCCTTCCCAAAGACAGAACCGCTGGTGGCCTCCTCATGAAGCTTTTTGCAGTTTTCCTGGAACGGTTTGATATCCACATCCACAAAGGTGACTCCATGTTCCCTGGCAGATTCCTTGGCCGTCTCAATCTGTTCATTCCAGAGATTAAACTCATCCTCCACAGAGTCTTCCAGGATCTGCGTCAGAAGCTCCCGATCCTCCGGCTTCATGCGCTCCAGATATGCGCTTTCCGCAATCACCAGGTCGGGTATCATCACATGCTGGGTTTTGGAAAATACAGGAGCAACCTCATAATGCTTCAGGTCCACATATGTAATCTCATTGTTCTCGCCGCCGTCCAGAACCCCCTGCTGAATGGCTGTGTACACCTCGCCCTGACTCATGGGGGTTCCCACACCACCCATGTATTTCATCATTGCAACCATGGTAGGCGATTCCATAACACGTATCTTCATGCCGTCCAGGTCTTTCGGCGTCTCAATGGGTTTGCCGGTATACACATTCCTGGATCCAGCGGTGTAGGCCGCCATGACCTCAAAGCCCTCTTCCTTGGTGGACTCAAACAGCGGATCCAGGATGCCGGAGGTAAATACTTCCTTCTGGTGTTCCTGGGAATCAAATATATAAGGAAGTCCCAGGATTGAAAAATCCTTGTTATAATTCTCCACCATGGCGTTATTGACAATGGCCATCTGGATTGCCCCGTTTTGTATCAGCTCCAGGGTGGCTCTCTGGTCCCCCAGCACCTCATTGGGATAAATCAAAAACTCATATCTCCCACCGGTGGCCTCCTTAAACCTCTCCCCTGCGCGTTCCAGCGCCTGGTAATGAGGATGGGTGGGCGCCTGATTGTAAGCGATTCTTATGATTCCCCCGTCCAGCTGTCCGCTGCTCTTGGAGCATCCGCTACAGGCCAGTCCCATGGCCAGCAAACCCATGGCCAGCAGATATCTCTTTCTCATGAAATATTCCTCCTGTCAGTTGTTTTGATACAACTTGTTGTATGTTTTACTTTTATACTATCCCCTCTTGCCTCAAATAATAGCACATGTTGTATGTTTTTACAAGGGTTTTTTCAGATTTTTTATAGAAACTGTATTGTTTCCTTAATAATGTAAATTGCTTTCATACTACCAGTTGTAGTTTTATTTGCTTTTTTTCGCAATTTACTATTGACTTTTCTCATTTGCAGGTTTATTATTAAGGCATAATCAAATACAACATGTTGTATTATTATCCCATAACATTTTTACATTCATTACCTACATGTATCTTTTAACCATGTAAACAACAAAACATACAGCAGGAGGATTCATATTATGTTTGAAATCGTGAACAATCGTCAGGTCATTTTTGGAGAAAACAAAATCAGTGAAATTCCCGGACTTTTAAAATGGTACGGGTGCAGGAAGGTATTTTTTGCCGCCTACAGCAGCAGCGCGGACAGTTACATAAGGATAGCCCGGGCATTGACTGAAGCGGGCATTGAGCATGTATGCTATGACAAGGTAGCAGGAGAGCCGGACCTGCACATGATTAACGGAGGCAGGGACATTTTCCTGGACCAGCACTGTGACTGCACCCTGGCTCTTGGAGGCGGCAGCGTTATTGACACGGCCAAGGCCATCGGCATGCTGGCCGTGAACGGCGGCAATGTGGAGGATTACCAGATGAACGGAAAGCAGGTAACCGCTGTTCCTCCCCTGTTCATCGCTGTTCCCACCACCTCCGGCACAGGAGCCGAGGCAACTAAGACAAGCGTTGTGCTCAACAACTACAACGGTCTGAAAAAGAGCCTTTACCACACCACCATGATTGCGGACATTGTAATCCTGGATCCCTCCCTCACCACAGGTCTTCCGGCAAAGATAACGGCCGCAACCGGCATGGATGCCCTGAGCCACGCCATTGAATCCTACGTTTCCCTCAATGCCAGCCCCCTGACCGAGATGTACGGCCTGAAGGCAATCGAGCTTATCAACCAAAGCCTGAAAGATGCATGCCAGAATCCCGGGGACCTGGAAGCAAGGGGCAATATGATGCTGGGCAGCTATCTGGGAGGGCTTGCCATAACTGCCGGAATCGGCATTGCCCATATCATGGCGCAGCCCCTGGGCGCAATGTACAAAATCCCTCACGGCGATGCCTGCTCCATCTTCCTTCCCGGCTCCATGGAACTGAACCTGGATTACGCCGAGTCCAGATACGCCAATGTGGCAAAGGCCCTGGGCGTTTCCAAAGCAGGCTGTACGGACCGCGAAAACGCCCTGAACGCCATCCGCCGCGTCAGGGAAATACGCAGGGAAATCAACGCCCCTGTTTCCCTGGCTCCCTACATCACAGAAACTCCTGATATGGATTTCATCATTGAGACAGTGAAAAAGACCACAGGCCATATTACCTGCAACCCCTGCCCTCTGACGGAGCAGCTCATGAGAGATGCCTTTGAAAAGGCCATGGCTGAATAACCGGCAGACAGCAGGTTCCGGCTTACGGCAGGCTACGGCTTATGGCAGGTTCCGGCTTGTGATTTCATGGGTTCCGTGATAATATAAAAAATACAACATGAGGTATGTAAAAGAACGGAGGAACCATTGTGAGCCAGAAAACAAGCCAGAAAGAAAGCAAGACTTTTTTATATAAAAAGGTGTATCAGGATTTAAAAGACAGAATACAGAACGGTGAGTATTTAAGGGACGCCCTGCTTCCCTCGGAACGCGAGATTGGAGAGACATACCAGGTGGACCGGACAACGGTCCGCAAGGCGCTCCAGCTTTTGGTGGATGACGGGCTGGTTGAAAAGAGGGCCGGTAAGGGGACCGTGGTGGTGTGGAGGCCGGACCAGGAACAGACTCAGTCTCGTCCCGTGCTGCGCCCGGAGCGGAGGAACGGCCCCATTGCCTTCCTTCTTCCAAGAGGGGATAACAACAGTTCCCGCATTACCCAGCCCTTTTATTCCCAGCTGTTCTACCGTGCGGAAAAGGAATGCCAGAAGCTGGGGTATACCCTGGTTTACTCCACCCTGGACGAGACGGATCATTTCGACGAACTGGTGCAGGCCAATGGATTTTCCGGCATCTTCTTTGTAAGCAACGTGTCCCACCGCCATCTGGACCGGGCCCTGGAGTTAAGGATTCCTTCCATACTGATAAACAGTTACTATGAGCGCATGCCGTCCATTCTGTCCGACAACTTCAGCGGGACCTACACCGCATGCCGGTATCTCATTGAACGGGGACACAAATCCATCGGCATCATCAACGGCAACAGCCGCTACACCACCAACAACGAGCGCTGGCGGGGCTGCGTGACAGCCCTGCGGGAGGCCGGGCTATCCTTAAAAAATGAATTCTGCCTGGGCGGCACTTCCTGGGAATTTGAGGCAGGGCTGGCTGCCGTGGAGCAGATGCTGGCCAAAAACACCGTCTATCCCACTGCCCTGGTGGCCTTTAACGACCGTCTGGCCCTGGGGGCCATCCAGGCCATCCACCAGGCCGGCCTCAGGGTTCCGGATGACATCAGCGTCATCGGATACGACAACTCGGACCAGGCAAAATACTCCATGCCCAAGATTACCACCGTGGAAATCCATGCGCCCCTTATGGCCCAGACAGCGTCCAGACTGCTGTTTCAGCAGATTGACGACTATGAGGTGCTGACCGTCAAGGTACTGACCCCTGTGGAACTGATCGAGCAGGACAGTGTCCGGCCCCTGGAATAGCTACCGGACCAAAGCCCCGTCCGCTCCCACCACATAGCCGTCCGGGGTTGTGGTATTCACAAACAGCCGTCCCATGGTACCGTCGGACTGGGTATTGAAATAATAAAGCTGTCCGTCTATCATCTGCCAGCCCGTGCGCATCATGCCCAGAGTGCCGTCATCCAGAGGATTCAGATAATACCGGTTTCCGTCGCTGTCCGTGAACCATCCCGTCAGCATATATCCGTTCTGGTCAAAGCGGTACCAGCGGTTATGTATCAGCTGCCAGCCCCCGGACAGCCAGCTGCCGCCGCAGAGCTGGAACCACCAGCCCCCCGGACTGTATCTCCAGCCCTGGCCGTACTGGACCCCGGGCCCTCCATTGTAATACCACCAGTCGTCATCATCCCAGTCGTCCCAGTCATCCCAGTCATCATCATTGGGATCCCACCAGTATCCGGGATCAAACTGGGCCGTGGACGTATCCGGCACATTGGTATTAAAGCCGGGGTAAGCCCTGACCGTATTATCTGTGGTAACCTGGGCATTGCCCTGAGGCGCTGATGGGCCGCCGTAATCATAGGTCCCTGACGGCGCAGTCCCATAATCATACTCCACACCGGGGCCGCCCCTGCGGTAATGGTCATAATACCAGCTGTCTCCCGGCCCATAGGCCAGGCAGTCCTGTACCGGCAGGAAAGACAGAGCTGCGGCAGCCGCCAGTATAAGCGGCACAGAAATCATCCTTCTCATGTTTTTCTCCTCTTTTTCTTAGGTCTGTATTACATTTCCCATTACATTCTCAAATACATTCTCAACTACCTTCTTACGCATATCTAAAAGTATATCACAACACAATTGACATTTTCAACACATGAGCATACAATAGTTGTATGTGCAATTGTTGCGAATGCATTTATTTGACTTATGTAACTTATGTTACAGTTCAATGAAGGAGGATTCCGGAATGAAGGAATTTTTATCTTATCTGAAGCCTTACAAAAGGGACGCGGTCCTGGCTGTTTTCTGTATTGAAGCCGAGACCGTGTTTGAATTAATCATCCCGCTGGTCATGGCTTCCATTGTGGATGTGGGCGTAGCCACCGGGGACCGCCATTATATCCTGATGAAGGGGCTGCAGATGGTTCTCTTTGCCCTTATCTCCCTTGTGCTGGGCCAGGGCTCCGCCATGTTCTCGGCCCGTTGCGGCCAGGGACTGGGGGCCGAAATCCGCAAGGCGGAGTTTGCAAAGCTGCAGCAGTTTTCCTTTGCCAACACAGACCATTTCAGCAGTTCTTCCCTGGTGACCCGCCTTACCAGCGACGTTACCACCATACAAAACTCTGTTGCCACAGGCATGCGGCCCGCTTTCCGCTCACCGGTCATGATGCTCACCGCCATGGCCGCTTCCTTTTACATCAATCCGCAGCTGGCACTGGTGTTTCTGGTGGCTGCCCCTGTTCTGGGTGTGCTGCTGTTTTTCATCATCAGCCATGTGCGCCCCCTGTACAGTGTGATGCAGGGCGCCATCGACATGGTAAACCGCATCATTCAGGAAAACCTGACCGCCATCCGTGTGGTGAAATCCTATGTCCGGGGCGATTATGAAATTCAGAAATTCGAGGAGGTCAATTACAATCTGCAGTTCACAGCGGAAAAAGCCTTCCGCCTGGCAGTCCTCAATATGCCGGCCATGCAGTTAGTCATGTACTCCACCATCCTGTGCATCCTGTGGTTCGGAGGCAGGCTGGTCACCATAGGTGGCGTGAAGGTGGGCGAGCTCACCGGTTTCCTGAGCTATGTGATGCAGGTTTTAAATTCCCTGATGATGTTCTCCAATGTGTTCCTTATGACCACCAGGGCCCTGGCTTCCTGGAAGCGTATCTCGCAGGTCATGGATGAGGAAATCGACATCAGGGAGGATGCGTCCAGCACCCTGGAAGTAAAGCACGGTGATATCCGGTTTGAGAATGTGTACTTTAAATACAATCAGGAGGCTGCCGAATATGTGCTCTCAGACATTTCCTTCCATATAAAGCCGGGACAGACCGTGGGCATCATTGGCCAGACAGGCGCTGCCAAGAGTACGCTGGTGCAGCTGATTCCCAGGCTCTATGATGTCACCAAGGGCACTGTTTATATAGACGGCCGCCCGGTCCGGGAATACTCCCTTAAAGGACTGAGGGATTCCATCGCCATGGTGCTCCAGAAAAACACCCTGTTTTCCGGGACAGTAAAGGATAACCTGCGCTGGGGCAGGGAAACAGCCACGGACCAGGAAATCGAGGAGGCCTGCCGCATTGCCTGCGTGGATGAATTCATCGACCGCCTGGAGCGGGGATATGAAACAGAGCTGGGCCAGGGAGGCGTCAATGTGTCGGGCGGACAGAAGCAGAGACTCTGCATTGCCAGGGCCATCCTAAAGTCTCCCAGGGTGCTGATTCTGGATGATTCCACCAGCGCCGTGGATACGGCCACAGAGGCCAAAATCCGGGATGGACTGGCAAAGAGCATGCCGGATACAACTAAAATCATCATTGCCCAGCGCATATCCTCCGTTGCCCACGCAGACCAAATCATCATACTGGAGGACGGACGGGTGAACGCGGTCGGCAGCCACGAAACCTTGCTGGCTTCCAACCAGATTTATCAGGACATCTATCATTCTCAGCAGGAAGGGGCGAATCTGTAATGGCAAGAATAGCAAATTATAACCGTCCCAAGGATACCGGACGGACCTTAAAGCAGATGTTCGGCTACCTGGGCCGGCACAAGTGGTATATGCTGGTCATCGCCCTCCTGGTGGCAGTCAGCGCCCTGTCCAGCATTTCAGGAACATACATGTTAAAACCAGTCATCAACCGTTTCATTCTCCCGGGTGACATACCGGGGCTTGTAAACATGCTGCTGGTCATGGGAGGGCTGTACCTGTGCGGCGCACTCTCCTGTTATGCCTACAATCAGATGATGGTCCATATTTCCCAGAAGGTGGTGAGCGAAATCCGCTCCGACCTGTTCCGGCACACCCAGCGCCTTCCCCTGACCTACTTTGACGCCCATACCCACGGGGAGCTGATGAGCCGTTTTACCAACGATGTGGATACCATCAGCGAAGCCCTTAACAACAGCTTTGCCATGATGATACAGAGCTTCATAACCATAACAGGGACCATCACCATGCTGCTGGTGCTGGACTGGCGTCTTTCCCTCATTGTCATGGTTTTTCTGCTTCTCATGGTTTTGTTCATCCGTTATAATGGAAAAAGGAGCAGGAAGTATTTTATCCAGCAGCAGAAGTACCTGGGAAGCATCAACGGCTTTGTGGAGGAGATGGTGGCCGGACAGAAGGTGGAAAAGGTGTTTAACCATGAGGCGCAGGACTACGAGGAATTCTGCCGCCGCAACGAGGCGTTCCGGACAGCGGCCACCAGGGCCCTGACCTATTCCGGCATGACGGTTCCCACCATTGTGGCCCTGTCTTATGTAAACTATGCCCTGTCAGCCTGTGTGGGCGGCCTGTTCGTCCTGTCAGGGTTAACGGATTTGGGGACCCTGGCGTCCTATCTGGTGTATGTGCGCCAGAGCGCCATGCCCATGAACCAGTTTACCCAGCAGATTAACTTTCTTTTGGCTGCCCTGTCCGGAGCCGAACGTATTTTTGATATGATGAACGAGATCCAGGAACTGGACGAAGGCACTGTGACGCTGTGTAATGTGCGCAGGAACGACCAGGGCGGCTGGGAAGAATGCAGGGAATTCACCCACTGTTTCGCCTGGAAGGTGCCGCACGAAGGTCCGGCTGATATGGCAGAGCCCCATACCGGCTCCCAGTCCGGCTTCCGTCTCATTCCCCTTAAGGGGGATGTGCGTTTCGACCAGGTTGTGTTCGGATACACGCCGGAGAAAACCATTCTGAACGGCATCAGCCTTTATGCGAAACCGGGGCAGAAAATCGCGTTTGTGGGTTCCACCGGCGCCGGAAAGACCACCATCATCAATCTGGTAAACCGTTTCTACGAAATACAGCAGGGAACCATAACCTATGACGGCATTGACATAAGAACCATTAAAAAGGACGATTTGCGCCGTTCCCTTTCCATGGTAATCCAGGATACCCACCTGTTCACCGGAACCATAGCGGACAATATACGTTACGGACGGCTGGATGCCACAGACGAGGACGTGGTAAACGCGGCCAAGGTAGCCAATGCCCACTCCTTTATCCGGCGGCTGCCCCAGGGATATGACACGCCCCTTCACAGCGACGGCGCCAACCTGTCCCAGGGCCAGCGCCAGCTCCTGGCCATTGCAAGGGCAGCCATCTCCCGCCCGCCTGTGCTGATTCTGGATGAGGCCACCAGCTCCATTGACACCCGGACGGAAAAACTCATTGAAAAGGGTATGGATGCGCTGATGGACGGGCGCACTGTCTTCGTCATCGCCCACAGGCTGTCCACGGTCCGCAACTCCAAGGCCATTATGGTGCTGGAAAAGGGAGAAATCATAGAGCGCGGTAGCCACGAAGAACTGATTGACCAGAGAGGACGGTATTATAAACTGTACACAGGCCAGTTTGAACTGGAATAGAGAAAGGAAACATGAACCATGATGAAACAAGAGCAAGTGCGCCGCCTTCTGGTGAGGGCGGAAAGGGCAAGGAAACATCTGATGCAGCCCCATTTCACCCGGATCGGCCTTACCTTCGGCCAGGGCCACGCCCGCATCCTGGATGTACTGCTGGCCCGGGACCATATCACCCAGAAAGAACTGTCAGATCTCTGCCATATGGATGTAACCACCATGTCCCGCTCCCTGGACCGTCTGGAGGAATCCGGCTACCTGGTAAGGGAAAAGGATCCGGGATGCCGCAGATCCTATCTGATATGCCTCACCGGCGATGGTGCCGCAGAGGCCCGCAGGGTACGCAAGGTGCTGGAGATGGTGGATGAGGTTATATGGAACGGACTGGATCAGGATGAGATGGAAGCATTCTGCGGCACTATGGAAAAAATATGCAGAAACCTGGAGGAATGCGATTTTAAATTTGATGAGCAGGAAACGTAAGGGAAAACCGCCCGGTCAGAATAGAACTATTCCGGCAGGGCGGTTTTCCTGTTTATATGTTTATTTTATTCATACCATTTCATCCGTCTGCCGGTTCCATCTACTGCTGGTTCAGATATGTACGGATATTATCCAGCACCTTTTTGCTGAGCAAATCAAAGGCCTGCTTTGTTCTTCCGGCAGAGATATGGGCGCAGAATACGCCCGGATGGCGAATCAGTTCGCCGGTGCTGTCTCCCAGCGCGCCCTCTGTATCACAGATAAAATAATTATTTCCCTGATCCAGCCATGTTTTCAGGGCAGGAAGGTCGAATGCAGGTCCGATGGAGGTATTGAACAGGATTTTTCCCTGTCCCAGCTGTGTGAATTCTTCCTCATGAAGCAGAATCACATTCTTATTCAGACAGGCAAAGACCACCTCGCTGCGGGCCAGCAGTTCCTTTAAAGGCCTGTAAACCAGCCCCTGGTCTTCCCTGTCCTGCTTCCTGGAACGGCTGTAATAGGACACATCCGCTCCCATGAATTTCATGGCATCCGCTATCATTCCTCCCGACACGCCCATTCCGATGATACCCACCTTTAAATCCGTGATTTCAACCGGCATATCCCGAAACATGGGCCGGTCGAAGCCGTGAAGGAAACGCACCAGCTCGCAGAGCACGTATTCCACCACTCCCCTGTCTCCGTAATCCCTGATTCCAAGCACTGTAATGCCCCGTTCCCTGGCGCAGGCAATGTCCACATTGGCGCTTTCCTCCGAATAGAGGCTGCAGCACATGCCAATGTACCGGATAGAGGGACAGCTCTCAATTACATAGCGGCTGATTCTGGATGTGTAGCTTACCAGCACTGCGTCCGCATCCCCGATGCGCCGGATGATTTCCTCATCACCGGACGGAACATCTTCATACAATGTTATCTCCCCTGCATACCCGCGCAGCTCCTCCTCTGCCTGTGAAACCAGGTTCACAGGCTCTATTGCCACTAATTTTTTAAACATGTCCATTTCCTCCTAAAATACAATGGGTGATACAATATTCTGCAAAACCGCCACCACGCTCCAGCCGGCAATGGCGCTGGTACTGGAGTAAATATCCACAACAGCCTTCACGCCTTCTATCTCGGATGTAATCTTATGGTCATCCCCAACCATGCCCGGAACGCTGTATATATCCACACGGGTATCCTCCGGACCCACGGTCGCAAGGGATGAGGCCACAGCCACATTCACCTTGGTGGGAAGGAGTGAAATGGCTTCCTTTGCATTACCATGGAATACGTGGCTCTCCTGTGTGTCCTCCATCAGGCGCTCTTCAAAAAGCGGGGTTCCCTTCAAGGATGCTGGTCCCTTTTTGGTCCTGATGCCTGCCTCTGCCTGTCCCATAAGGGATATGGTCCGCAGCACATCAAAACCTCCCACTGCACCGGATGCAATGTACACCCTGGTTCCATGGACGGCAGCTGTTTCCTTTACCTGTCCATAAAATTCCTTATCTGCAAACGCTCCGATGGACAGCACAATCATACTGGCACCGGATGCCAGAATCTTCACTCCGCAGTCCTTGACCGACTGGACCGAAGCTGCCTCCGCAACATAGTCAGGGGCCAGCGCCAGAAGCTCGTCTATGGTGCTGCATGCCCGGCACCCGCCTTTTTTTGCCAGAAGCTCTGTCTTTTCCCTGGTTCTGCCCAAAACTCCCACCAGCTCATATTCATCCAGCATTCCCTTCAGGCCGGCTTCCACTATAATATCGGCCAGATAGCCATTGCCCAGGATTCCAAGTTTTAATTTTCCCATTGTAACCTCCTAAAACGAGGGCTGAACGCTCAATAAAAGCCTTCAGCCCTCCATGTCTCTTTTTTTATGGCTTAGTTTGTATAGTTGTCAAAATATCCCTGAACCAGGATAACCGGTGTTCCCTTATCGCCGGAACCGCTGGTAAGGTCGCACAGAGAGCCTATAAGGTCGGTAAGCCTTCTGGGCGTGGTTCCCTGGGATGCCATGTCGCCCACCAGATCGGATTTCTTTTCCTTGATTCTCTGGGAAACTGCATTCTTTAAGGCTTCTCCGGACAGATCCTTAAAATCATTGTCAGCCAGATATTTTAATTTTACTTCGTTTGGCGTGCCTTCCAGTCCCTCTGTATTGGCAACAGATACCACCGGGTCAGCCAACTCCCAGATTTTCCCAACCGGATCCTTGAACGCGCCGTCGCCGTATACCATAACTTCCACATGCTTTCCTGTGCGGTCCAGGACTTTTTTCTGGATATCGTTCACCAAATCCATACAATCCCGCGGGAACAGCTTAATGGTGTCCTCGGTTGACTTGTTGGAGCCCAGAAGGCCGTATTTTTCATTGCAGCCGCTTCCGTCCACCGGGGCATTCAGGATATCATCCATGCCGCATACCACCTCGGCTCCTGCCTCCTTTAAGATGCGCTTGGTGCGCATACGTGAATGGATGTCACAGGTCAGCACCTTCCTGGTATGATTTAAGATTTCTCTGGGATTATTTGCAAATACCACCTGGGCCTCTGCGCCCTGCTCTTCAATCAGCTGGCAGTAATAGGACACATAGTCCACTCCGGTAAACGGGTGCTTATTCTCCCCGAACAGTTCCCTGTAGCGCTTCAAATCCAGCACATCGCTGTAAGGGTTGATGCCGGCCTCGTCTACCTGGTCTAAGGATACCAGGGAATTCCCCACCTCGTCGCTGGGATAACTGAGCATCAGCACCACCTTCTTTGCTCCTCTGGCAATTCCCTTTAAGCAGATGGAAAAACGGTTTCTGGACAGAATCGGGAAAATGACCCCGATGGTCTCTCCGCCCAGCTTTGCCCTCACGTCCTCTGCAATGGCATCAATGGAAGCATAATTGCCCTGAGCCCTGGCAACCACGGACTCTGTCACGGAAATGACATCTTTGTCCCTGATCTCAAAGCCTTCGCTTTCCGCTGCGTCCAAAACGCTGTCCACCACGATTTCAGCAAGATTGTCCCCTTCACGGATAATCGGGCAGCGGATTCCTCTCGAGATTGTTCCTACTTTTCTTTCCATATGTATCTTCTCCTAATATATTATAATTTTCGTCATACTATTTTATTATAGTATAAAATACGGGATTGTGGAAGTATTTATTTTCGCGGAAACCATACGCGGGAACCATAAACCTGCAGGGACGCTGCGGGAACCATAAACAGCAGCCCGGTATCACTTTCCTTCGGTGACATGGGCTGCTGTTTTTTCCGGATATTTTTTACATTCCCGGCTCTGGTTTTAAGATTTTCGTTTCCCTGATTTTGGTTGGGATGGCTTTGACACAGATTGCTTTGGCTGGGGCGGTTCCGGAAGCTGACTGCAGGTATCCAGGACCAGGGCGGTCAGAAACTCTCTGTCATCCAGCTCCTCCACCAGATACATTCCCGGACGGCCGCCATGAGGTGCCACCGGTTCTGCTTCCGGGAGATGCTTATGTCCTGCTTCTGTCACCTTTATATAAAACTGGTTGTTCTCTACCGTTCCAAAGAACGTTCCCCCGCACCACAGGCCATACTCGCCAAATAATTTTTTATAGGAAATGGCACCTGCGCCGCTTAACTGCGCAGCTACATACTGAACATATTCCAGGCTGGAAGCCATATTGGGTCCTCCTTGTTTGATATGTAATCTGTCAATCCAGGGACCGGAGTACTTCCAGCATCTTTTTTAAGCCTGCCGCGTTTTCCTCCGGCGTCCTGGCGGGGTCCTGCTGGTCATACCGGCTGCACGGGAGTTCACTGCATCTGCCGCAGTGGGGCAGTTTCTTTTCCTCCACGCAGCACCGGTATATACTGCACCGCTCCTCCCCTGTGTATTCCAGCCAGAATGGTTTTCCCTGTATCTTTGGGCACCCCCCGCATTCCTTTTGGTAATAAGGACATTCATTGCAGATACATCCGCAGCATGCCACAATATTCTCCATCATCCTTCCTCCTTGCTATGAGCACTTAGATGCTGTGTTTCAGCACTTTACACACGGCGTACGTCATGTTTTATGAACTCATTTTACCGCAGGAAACAGGACATCTGTTTGTCATGTTTACAGACTGCTCTGGTATCTATCTGTAAATTTCATAGACACGGCGTCCCAGCTCTGCAAGCTCCCCGCGGAATTCGCAGGGCTCCAAAAGCTCAATCTGGTCTCCCAGGCTCAGTATCCAGCAGAACAGGTTTTCCTTGTCCGAGTATCCGGCTGTAAACATAAAATCACCGTCCGGCAGTTCCTCCAGAGTCTCCGGGCCAAATTCATCTACAATCCTCCATTTAATGGAAGGCTTGCACCGGGCTTTTACCAGAAAACGGATGGGGAAAGGACGGTCCGCCTCATTTTCATAAGGCGGCAGGATACGTTTATCAAAGACCTCCTGGCAGCATTCCAAATCCACCATACGGTTCAGCTTAAACAGCCGGTAATCCTGGCGCATCAGGCAGAATCCCCACACATACCAGGAGGACCACTGGAATACCAGCAGATACGGCTCTATTGTACGGCTGGTTTCCCCCATGGGCGAATAGTAAGTAAAACGTATGTGACGACGTGTTTCTGCGGCCTCCTGAATCAGGTGTATTTTAGGCGCCAGTGACTGCCGGTACCAGGACGAGAGATTAATGAGAATACTGCTGTCACTGCTTATCAAATCCTGCTTTCCAAGGGCCAGCTTGTCCATCAGCAGACGGTATCTGGCTGACCCTGATACGCTGTCAAGGCTTCTGAGGCCTGCCAGGATTGCATCCATTTCCCCGGACGTAATCAGGGTACGGTCCATGCTGTATCCCTCCATAATGGAAATCCCTCCACCGGGTCCCCGGCTGGTAACAAGAGGGATTCCGGCCTTGCAGATATCCTCTATATCCCGGTTGATGGTCCTCCGGGACACCTCGAATTTTTCCGCCAGATAGGGGGCGGTTACCTTTTCCCGCTGGAGCAGGATAGACAGGATACCGATGAGTCGGTCTATTTTCATGGATGGCAACCCTCACTTTCTTGGTTTTTAAAAACACAGAGGCAGTGTTACCTGCCCCTGTGCTTTTCTTTCTTTTTTTGCTGTTTCAGTTCAAACTGGCGTCTGGCCTCCGCTTCCTTTTTCTCTCTGCTGACCGCCTTCCTGCCTGTCTTTATCTGCTCATGCTGCAATTTCAGGGCCTGCTGGGATTTGGTACCGGTTCCCTTTGATTCAAGCTGTTTTTTGATCATGCGCTGCATTCGTTTTGGATTAATCTTACTCTCCGTCTTTTTCTCAATATCTACAGGCGGGCTAAACCGGAGTTTATTCCAGTTCTGCAACAGAAATTGACAGACCTCATAATCTTTGGGCTCCGCTCCAAATAAGATCTTACATGCCTCCAACCGGCCATCCGAAATACGTTCATACACTCCAATCCACAGGGTACCATTGAAATAAACTGTCAGTCTGCTTTTTTGCATAAAAAACACTCCTCGCTTTTTACAGCAAAGAACGGACAACCGAGGAGGCAGGTTACTGACAGATTATTACTGCGCCCGGACTACCGGCCGGGACTGTGTTTTTTTCTTTGCGTCATTTAGTTTTCTTTCTTATTTTAACTCACCCTCTTTTGTTTTGCAAGTATAACCGGAAAGCCAGCCGGAAGAACCGGCTGGCTTTCTGTAAGATGTCCTGTATTCCTGCTTATATCTGTCATGGCCCAGACAACTACCTGGTTTTAAACTGCCCCACCAGTTCCTTAAGTATCACTGCCTGCCCTGACAATTCCTCACTGGCAGCCGCGCTTTCTTCCGCTGTTGCAGAATTGGTCTGGACCACGCTGGATATCTGATCCACCCCCTGCGTCACCTGGGAGACGGCCTGGGACTGCTCTGCCGTGGCCTCTGTTATCTTATCCACCGCCTTTACCGTATTTTCAGTGGAAATCACTGCTTTTTGTAAGGATGCTGCTGTCTCGTCCGCGATTTTCATACCCTTTTCCACGGAACGGGCAGAACCTTCGATTAAAACAGATGTACTTTTGGATGCTTCCGCACTTTTGCTTGCCAGATTCCGCACCTCATCCGCCACCACCGCAAAGCCTTTGCCTGCAGTACCGGCCCGCGCAGCTTCAACCGCTGCGTTCAGGGCCAGGATATTGGTCTGGAACGCAATATCCTCAATGGTTTTTATAATCTTTCCGATCTGTGAAGAGCTCTCGCCTATGTCCCTGACCGCATTTACCAATTCAAGCATCTGTTCATTGCACTGCTCCACTTCCCTTCCGGTCTCGCTGCTCTGACTGTGGACATCCCCGGCTCTGTCGGCAGTTGCTATGATTTTCCCGGATATATCGTTAATCGTAGCAGCCAGTTCCTCAATGGCGCTGGCCTGTTCCGTCGCTCCCTGGGACAGGGCCTGGGCGCCGGCTGATACCTGCTCTGCCCCGGCTGACACCTGATCCGCTGACTGGTTAATCTGGCGCAGGGTGTCGCTCAGCTGTGCACTCAGTTTTCTGGCAGAATCCAGAAGTCCCCTGTAGCCCCCCACATATGCTTCTTCACATTTAGAATCCGCAGTCAGGTTGCCTCTTGACATCTCTGCCAGCATTTCATCCATATCCTGAATCATAAGCCGGAAACCCTGGACAAGGGTTCTGGCCGAATCAGCCAGTATCTGTGTCTCATCCCCGGTATGTATCTCATGAACAGGTGTATCCAAATCCCCCTCTGCCAACAGCCTTAACCGCTGGGCGCAGTCCTTTACCGGCTCTCCGATCTGTCTGGCCAGCCTGTAGGCCATATAGGAGGATATTGCCAGGAATACCACCATGAGTATGATTGTAATTATAATACCGTTAACCGTGGACTGGGTAAAATCTTTTGTGGGCGCATTGATTGCAAGGCTCCAGCCCTCCGTGCCTTCGATCGGTGAGAAGGCCAGGAACTTCCTGCTTCCCCCGTATTCATAACGCCCGAAACCAGATTCTCCCAATGTCATGCGGACTTCCAGGGCAGCCAGGTCCTTCAGTTTTTTATCTGTTTTTGCATCTTCCTGCGTGTTTTCCCTGTTTTTTACATTGTCCATATTCTTATGGGCAATTGTGTAGCCGGCATTATTAAGGATATAGGCGCTGCCGTTGGGACTAACCTGAAGAGAGGCCACTATATCATTTAAAAATGTCTCATTCGGTACAAAATACACCACCCCTGCAACCTTTTTTCCAGGAACTCCGCCCTCCCAGATTGGAGCTGATACCATGATGCTCAGCTGGCCCGTTATCTTACTGACTAACGGCTCCGACACCGCAGTCTCCCCCTTCATGGCAGATTTTACATAGGCCCGGTCAGAGTAGTCATTGCCGTCCAGGATACTGATTCCGTCCAAACCGATTATATTACCTCTTTGAAGTCCGTGGGAAAGGGCCTGGTTCTCAACAACAGCCCGCTTTTCCTCCACTGTGGCTGTCCGGTCAGAAAGCGTTGGGATACAGCCTGTGACATATGCAATGTTTTTATATGCATTCAGTTCCTCTTCAATACGTTCCGCAGCCGTGTCAGCCATCTCGGTCATGGTCTGCCCCAGTGTGTCAATTGTACTGGTGTAGTTGAGCCACGCGCTTATTCCGCCCACTATAACCAAAGAGGTCAGTATGGCAATAAGCATGCATGCAACGATTTTCATACGTATACTTTTCATAATCCCCACTCCTTTAAACTGTCATATTTTCACACCCAAAAAAGCTTATAGTAATTTTATCGGCATTTTTATGAAAATAATAAGGTTCATAAATACAACGGATACCGGAGAATTATGCTACTGCCGGAGTTTAAACTGATTAATGGCGCTTTCAAGGCTCCTGGCATGCTCCCGCAGTTCCTCGGAAGCGGTTGAGGTAGTTTCAGCAGTATTCATATTCGACTGTATTACTTCTGAAATCTGATGAATGCTTTCGGTGAACTGAGACAGGATTTCCTGCTGCCTTGCAGACGCGGCTGCAATTTCATCCACCATGTCCGTTGATTCCATCGCTCCCTTGCCTACCTGTTTCAGAGTGGCCATGGTATTACCTGTTAATGTGACACCCTTCTCAACCAATTTCAACGTATTTTCAATGAGCACAGTTGTATTTTGGGCGGCTTCCGAGCTCTTGGCGGCCAGGTTGCGCACTTCATCTGCAACGACTGCAAAGCCTTTTCCGGCAGCCCCGGCCCTGGCAGCCTCCACGGCAGCGTTAAGAGCCAGTATATTGGTCTGGAACGCGATATCTTCAATCGTCTTGATAATTCCGCTGATTTGATTGGAAGAGCCGGATATTACACCCATTGCTTCCGAAAGTTCTTCCATTTGCCGGGTTCCTATCATCAGCTGCCGGGCGGCCTCAGTGGAACAGGATTTTGCAGATTCAGCTTTATTTACAATGCGGTCTAAGTGAGAGGAAATTTCTTCTGCATTAGCGGACAGCTCTTCCACTGCCGCAGCCTGCTCGGAGGCGCCCTGTGATACGATGCTGGAACTGGCGGCCACATTGTCAGAGCCCAAGGACACTTCGTTTGCTGTCATATGTATCTTTTGAAGAGAATCGTTCAGGGAATCCAGGATTCTGATGAGTGATTTCTGAATAGGAAGGAACTCACCCAGGTATTGGATATCTATGGTCTGGTTCATATCTCCTTCAGCAATCAGCGACAGCTTGTTGGCAATATCCTCTATGTATTTTTTCAACTCAGTCTTGGTGCTGTGAATGGAGTTAACAAGCATACCAATTTCAGATGTATCCGGTTCCAGATTAAACGGGTGGGACAGGTTGCCGGATGCGATTTCATACATCTGGTCTTTAATCTCCACAACGGGCTTCAAAAGCCTGCTTTTTAATAACCGGAAGGTTATAATCTGAAGAACGACTATCATAAAAACCACAGCTACAAAACAACAGAATATGATATAACTGACACCGGTAAGCCGGTTCACCTCGTTTAAAGTTCTATCGTCCAGAGTTGCAAGGAAATCCGACTTTATCTGGTTAATCTTCGCCACGGAGGATTCATATTCTTTCCCATATACATAGTCTATGGCAGCAGCTTCATTGCCGGCCATTACATTCTTCATGGCGTTTTCTTCCAGAGGAACAAGGGTGTTGGAAAGATTGGACATCTCGTCAATCATGGACTGCTCGATTGCAGTAATACCAATTTCCTTCATCTTTTCTACGCCTATATCACGGTTTTTAAGGTGATTAATTTCATTCCAGTAGTTATCATAATGCTCCTGATTGCCGGTGGCAGCATAGGCCCTTACTTCATTGGTGAGATAAGATGAGCCGTTCATAAAACGATTGGCATTGTAGGTGAGTTCATAGCGGTATTTGTTTGCGGTGTTAAGTTTCGTGGTTATCCGGCTGTAACACACAAGGCAGAATACCATAAAGAACAAAGCCAGAATTGTTACGCCGTTTAACAACAGTATCAAGGTAGATTGTTTCATTTTTTTACACATAATGATCCTCCTCGGATTTATAATATTATCCCGGAATCTCTGAGCCAGTAAAATCCAGGCTTTCAGGCTCCCTTTTTATCAGCATGAACCATCAAGATTCTGAGAGATCATTTATAATGATTCCCGCTTATTTATATATCGGCAAAACATGGTGGTTACATTAGCACTTTTTGTAATTATATTTTTAATATAATTGTAGTTTGCAGCAAGAAGTGCTACAATAAAATAAAAGTGAATGGGGGGGCGACAAAAAACATTATGAGTAAAGAAATCAAGTATCCTTATATTGTATTTAAATTAGTGGACACGTACTATTGTGTAAGCAGCGAATGCATATCCACGATAGTTCAGCTTCCGCAATATGATAAGATACCTGAGAGTCCGGAAACTGTGACAGGGATGTTTCGTTATCGCAATCAGGTGATTCAGATGTTAGATTTACGCACTACATTTGGATTCAAGTCTTTGGCAGAAGAATGCAGGGACTTTGAGAAGATGATAGATGCCCGTAAGCAGGACCACATTAAATGGGTAAATGAACTGGAGACGGCTGTCACGGCAGGGACTCCCTTTTTACTTGGAAGAGACCCGCACCAGTGCGCCCTTGGAAGATGGTATGACAGTTTTACATCGGAGAACAATGTGGTCAATTTCCATTTGCGAAAGATTGACGATCCTCATAAGAGGCTGCACATGGCAGCGGATAATATAGAACATTGCGCAGAAACCAGTGAGAACACATGTGAGCTTGATAAGTGCCGGAACCATATCCTTGAGGATGTGAAGCAGAATTATATGCCTGCCATACTGAAGCTGCTGGATGAGACAAAGGATGTCTTCCGTTCTTCGGTGTATAAGGAAATGGTGCTGCTGCTGGACGGGACAAAGTGGGGAATTGTTGTGGACGAAATTATATCCGTGGAGAATCTGACTGTCATAGAGCAAAAGGAAAATCATGTGGTTGGACAGACTTCTTTTATACGCAACGTGCTGGAACGTGAGAAACAGGATGGTTTGATTTTTGAACTGAACATAGACGCACTGACCAATCATATGATGGGCTATAAGAAAGCATTATAGAGAAACCACATAATAAGCCCGCCTTTTGGCGGGCTTATTCCTATCCCCTATGCTGAACCGGTACAGATCAGCATGGGGTTTATTTTTTACTTTATTTTTTATGTTCCAATTTCATACTTTAATATTTATCCCCGCCTGCCGATACAGGAGAGGACGGCCTGCTGACTGATGCATGGGCCTCAGCCTGTGTCCCGAAGCTGCTTCCTCCAGTGGTCTTAAGGCGGAACTGGCTGACCAGGTTTTTAAGGATCTGGGCCTGGCCTGATAATTCCTCACTGGCAGCAGCGCTTTCCTCTGCCGTTGCGGAATTGGTCTGGATTACGCTGGATATCTGGTCAATGCCCTGGGTCACCTGGGAGATGGACCTGGCCTGTGCCTCTGACGCGCTTGATATCTCATTGATGGTTCCCGTCACATCCTGCACACCGGTCACCACCTCATTTAAGGACATGGCCGTCTCGTCCGCAATCTTCGTTCCATTCTCCACTGCCTTAAGGGAGCTTTCAATCAGTGCCGCCGTATTCTTGGATGCTTCCGCGCTTTTGCTGGCCAGGTTCCTGACCTCATCCGCCACAACCGCAAATCCCTTCCCTGCCTCGCCTGCCCTGGCAGCCTCCACCGCAGCGTTCAGCGCCAGGATGTTGGTCTGGAATGCAATGTCCTCAATGGTCTTAATGATTTTTCCAATCTCGCTGGAACGTTCGCTGATTTCCCCCATGGCAGACAGCATATCCTGCATCCTCCGGTTGCTCTCCGCTGCCTCATTTCCCACTTCATTGGCCCGGTCGCTGGCATTCTGTGCATTATCCGCATTCTGCTTTACCTGGGAAGATATCTCGTTGACAGTGGCTGCCAGCTCTTCAATGGAGGAAGCCTGTTCCGTGGCTCCCTGGGACAGGGCCTGGGCTCCGTCGGATACCTGCTCGCTGCCGCTTGCCACCTGGTCAGAAGACTGGCTGATCTGGGCCATGGTATTATTAAGGGAATCCGATATATTGGTTAAGGCTGTTTTTACCTTGGCAAATTCCCCTGCATAATCATAGGTCAGCTGGAACACCAGATTCCCCTCTGCCACCTGGTCCAGAACCTTGGAAATCTCATCAATATAATTCACATAATCCCGCAGCCTGCTCACCGTTGAATTAAAGTTGACTGCAAGGGTTCCCAGTTCGTCCCTGGAGCTGTAACGGATTTCCTCGTCCAGGTTCCCGGCCGCTATGTTCTTTGCCACCTGGTCAATCTCCTTAACCGGGGAAGTGATGCTCCTGACCACATAGACGGAACACAGAACTCCTGCCGCAACAAGCAGGATAATGACTGCTGTCATGATGAGCCGCGCCCCGGAATAAAGCTCGTCGCCATCCAGACTGGCCTGGGTCCCGCCCTCCGTATTAAAGTTCACCACCTTAAGCAGAGTTGCCGATGCCTGGTCAAAGAGGGTTTTGGCCTCTCCGTTTACCAATCTCATGGCTTCCTGGGTCTGATTCTCACGGCTGAGTGTAATCATCCTGTCATGGATGGAAAGATATTCCTGCCAGGCAGCCCTGGCATCCTCCATCATGCTCCTGTCTGTATCATCTGTCGCCAGATTGGACGTATAGTTATTGAATGTCGCATCAATTTCCCCCTTAATACGCTCCATCTCCGTCTCATAGGACGCCATGCTTTTCTGGTCCTGGGCCACGATATGGGCAAATTCATTGATACGGTAATCCGATGTCAGGGTATTTAACTCTTCCGCTGCTATGGTGGACGGCAGCCAGTTCTCCGCCAGTATGGTACTGCTGCCGTTAATCTTAGACATGAAGCTGAGGGAAGTCATTCCCAACGCTATCAGCCCCACTATCAGCATCCCCACAAGAATAAACAGTTTTGAACGAATCTTTAAATTTTTCATTTGTATTTACCTCCTTACATCATATATCGGCATTATTTTGACACAAATAATAAAATCTTAACAAAATCTTTACACCAACACGAAAAAAAGGCTGTAAAACCAACCTGTTGATGCTGGTTTTACAGCCTTTTATATACCAGTTCCATTTACCGGCGGCTATTTATATATGTAAATACCCCGATAACCACCGCCCCAATAAGAAAATATTTTACAAATAATATGTTCATACTAACCTTCCCATGAAAACCGGCTTAAGGGCAGCACCCTTTTAGTATTTTTCCCCGCTTTCATATCCGAAACCGGACATATCCGTATGTGCATGTACCGGTGCAGGCGCGGACTGCGGACCACGCGCTCCTGTTCCATCTGTCTTTAACTGGAACTGCCCCACCAGGTTCTTAAGGATCTGGGCCTGGCCTGAAAGCTCCTCACTGGCAGCAGCACTCTCCTCAGCTGTGGCTGAATTCGTCTGGACCACACTGGATATCTGGTCAATGCCCTGGGTAACCTGGCCAATGGAAACAGCCTGGTCATCACTGGCGCGGGAAATATTATCTATGGTTACGGTTACGCTCTGGACCCCGTCCACCACCTGGTTCAGGGCATCCGCTGTCTCGTTGGCAATCCTGGTGCCCCGGTCCACTGCGTGAAGGGAACCTTCAATCAAGGCAGATGTATTCTTGGAAGCGTCCGCAGACTTGCCGGCAAGATTGCGCACCTCATCAGCAACCACGGCAAAACCTTTTCCTGCCGCTCCTGCCCTGGCAGCTTCCACTGCTGCGTTTAACGCCAATATATTGGTCTGAAAGGCAATATCCTCAATGGTTTTGATGATTTTCCCGATTTCGCCCGAACTGCTGCTGATATCCGTCATTGCAGAAAGCATCTCCTGCATGCGCCGGCTGCTTTCCCCTGCCTGGTCCTTGACCTGAGCCGCTTTACGGCTGGCCTCCCTGGCATTTTCCGCATTGGCCTTTACATTGCCGGATATTTCATTAATGGTAGCCGCCAGCTCCTCCACAGAAGAAGCCTGTTCCGTGGCTCCCTGGGACAGGGCCTGGGCGCCGGATGAGACCTGGTCAGAACCGGCTGAGACCTGGTCCGCGGACTGGTTGATCTGCATGAGTGTGCTGTTGAGATTATCTCTCAGTTTAATAATGGAGGTAAGTATGGAGGTAAAATCGCCCACATATTTATCCGCATTACGGGTCTGGACGTCAAAATTCCCATTTCCCAGCTCTGCAAACAGGTAATCTTCATCATGGATAATGGCTTTCAGGGAATCCACCATGCCCCGGACACTGTCTGAAAGCTGTCCCAGCTCATCCCTGGATTCATATTTGAGCTGGACATCCAGGTTTCCGGCTTCTATCTCCTCCATTCCCTTTTGTATTTCCCGAATCGGCGGCACAATGGCACGAATCAGCATAAGAGCCAGGATTACCGCAATCACAATGGCTGCCACGGAAAGCAGGATAGCCACAATTAAAAGCATATTCCGTACACGGGTGGAGGTATCAAAATCCTTTTGTCCCAGGACATCAACGGAATCCGCAAAACTTCTGAGGTCTTCAATTGCGTCATTGACCTTCGGGTTATATTCGTCTGTTAAGAGCTGCTGGGCGGATGCATTTGACGCTGCCGTATTCTCCAGCGCCAGGGTTGATATCTTGTTCCTTAAATCCTTAACCGCATTCATTTTGGACTCAAACTGGTTAAGAAGGCTTAAATCCCCATCATAATTGTTCCGGAACCACTCCAGTTCTGTTGTTACCATGTTCATGGCCTCTTCTGTTTCTGACACATAAGAATTCGTATTGGATGAATCAGAATCCACTGTGGCCAGGGATACGCTCTTAATGGCTGTCTGAAGCTGAATCCGGATGTTGGAGGAACGTACGATGGCTTCATGACTATTTACATAAAAGCTTTCATAACTGTTTCCCACGTTATTCATTCCCAGAATTGTGGCAACCACGGCAATACAGAAACACGCGATAATGATTGCAAATACGGCTGTCAGTTTTTTAGCAATTTTAAGGTCTCTCATATTTATTCGTGTCCTTTCCTTTTTCTTCCTTATATCTTATATATCGACACCCTTTTTATTTTCTTAACTTCTTTTCCCGGGGAACATGTTAAAATCTTGTTAAGCCTGCTTCCTGCCCGTATGCTTCAACCGGCTAAGCATATACATCCAGCAGATGCGGGTTTCCCGCTGTGGGTACTGCTGACTCCATCATCTGCTGCAGCGCCTGCCCCTGTTCCCGTGCCGTATCCAGGGTCTTGCCCAGCATTGCCACATTCATATCTGTCATCAGACGCGTACTCTTAAGGTCCATACTGGCTGATGCGATTCCTGTCAATAAATCCATACTTTCATATCTCCTTTCTGATTCCCTGCACTTCTGTTTATTTATAAATCTGTTTACTTAGTTACCGCTTTTACCGCTTTTCCTTCCATACATCCGCCAGCGCCCCGTACCCGTCCGGACCATCTAATACATAAATCTTCTTTATCATGTCCCTTCCGTTATCCAGGCGGCTCATGGCGTTCACGTATATTTCATTGACCTTCCCGGACGGGACCAGGATGATATCGGAATATAGGGCCTGCGGTATACGGCAGTGGTCCTCCTCTGCCAGTTCCTCATCCTCATAAAAGGGCATGTAAAACACCATCCCCGCGTTCTCCCTGACTTCCATGAAATCATAATCCGGCCGGATTCCCCCCTGGCCCGGACAGGCATAAGGGCCGTCGGTAAAGACCATGTCCGGCTTCCTTTCCCGGATGTCATACTGTCCGAATCCAAACGGCTTTACCGACTCTGGTATGAGTGCTGATTCATCATGCATCACGGCTTCTTCCCCTGATGCATCTTCTTCCTTATAAGATGCGGTAAGCACATAACAGTCTGCCTTATCCTTCATGAGATGGTAGAAACGTTCCATCTGCTTCCAGGCCCGGCTTCTGCACACAAGGAAAACGATTTCCAGCCGCACTTCAAACTCAGCCTCCAGGCTGGAACCGATTTCCCCACGCTTGCCTGCCAGCTGCCTGCCCTTGCAGAAACGCTCCTTTAAATCCTCCTCCACCATATACTGCCAGAGCAGTTCGCAGTAATCCTCCAGAAGCTTTACCGTCTGCGTGCCGTCTCCCTCCACCTGTTCTATGGCTGTGCCGATTGCCATGGCCGATGCCTGCATATCCTCAAGGAGCCGGGCAATCTCCTCTGTTTCCCGCTTCTTTGTCCTGGAATCCAGGATTGCTTCCGCCCTTCCCAGGGTAGACAGCATATCCCTCATCTGCTGTTTCATGTTTTCCCGCATGTTTTTTCCCGCCTTTCTCATAATTCCACAATATGTATATCGGCATTTTGCGCCATAATATAACAAAATTTTAATATATTCCAAGCTGTCCTCACTTTTCCCTTATGCTTTTATTTTTTGTGCCGATAAAATAATTATGGTTTTACTATGATTAAAATTTTAAAGAAGGCGGTGTAAGCACAATGGATAATGGTATGGAAAGTATGCTTGATACGTATCTGTATGAAACCAATTCCCTTTTAGACCAGTTAGACGAGATGCTTGTTGCAGACGAAAAAAGCGGGGAGTTTTCATCTGATGATGTAAATGAAATTTTCCGGATTATGCATACCATCAAAGGGTCATCTGCCATGATGGAATTCGGTTCCCTTTCTATAATCGCACATCATATCGAGGATTTATTCTTCTATATCCGTGACAAAGGGATTGAATCCCTGAACCAGGAACATAAAAAAGAGCTGTTCAACCTTATGTTCCGGTCAGAGGACTTTCTGAGAAGTGAAGTGGAAAAGGTGGAGCAGGGCGCTCCCCTGTCAGATAATCTGGATTCCTTTGCCCTGGAAATTAACGGTTTCCTAAAAAAAATCAGCAGCCCGGAAGGCAGCGCCCCAGACCCCTGCGGCTCTAAAAACGGGGCGGACAAGGCAGATAACAGGTCCCTCCCTTCGGACCCTGAGGCAGTGTGCTGTCTCCACATTTTCCTTGAGGAGGGAGTGGGCATGGAAAACCTCCGCGCCTATATGATAGCCAATTCCTTAAAAGAATGTGAACTGGATTTCAACTATTATCCCGCGGACATGGAAAGCAACCCGGATTCCTGCCAGACCATTGTTGAAAACGGATTCTTCCTGACCTTCAGCAACCGGGAGACTGCTGCCCAGGCCGAGGATATCATCAAATCACAGAACCATATCCGGTCCTATGAACTGCTGGATATGTCTGTTTCCCCTGATACGGAACCAAAACAGGACGCGCCCGACCAGGGGCAGGATAATAAAAAGGCGGCGTCCCCGTCCGCTCCCGCCCAGACACCGGGTTCCTTTGCCCAGGGCAGCACACCGCAGCCAAACTACGCGCCTGTGAAGCAGAACCTGATCAGTGTGAACCTGATGAAGCTGGACAGCCTGATGGATATTGTGGGAGAGATTGTCATAACTGAATCCATGGTCACCTCCTCCCCTGAACTGAAGCTTCTTCCCAGGGACAGCTTTGACAACTTCATGAAATCCGGACGGCAGCTGCGCAAGCTTACGGACGATCTGCAGGATATTGCCATGTCCCTGCGCATGGTCCCCATATCAGGCGTGTTCCAGAAAATGAACCGGATTGTCCGGGACATGAACCAGAAACTGGGCAAGGATGTGCGCCTTAAAATCATCGGCGAGGACACGGAAGTGGATAAAACCATTGTGGACAGTATCCAGGACCCCATCATGCACATTGTCCGCAACAGTATGGACCACGGCATAGAAGAAACAAAAGAAGAGCGTATTGCCGCGGGCAAGGACCCCCAGGGTGAAATCATCCTGTCCGCCTCCCATACCAGCAGCGAGGTGGTCATCTCCGTGTCAGACGACGGATACGGCATGGACCCCCACAAGCTCTTAGCCAAGGCCAAGGAAAAGGGACTGCTGACCAAACCGGAAAGCGAATATACCCGGAAGGAAGCCTTAAGCCTTATTATGGTTCCCGGCTTTTCCACCAACCAGGCTGTGACGGAATACTCGGGCCGCGGCGTGGGCATGGACGTGGTTAAGAAAAATGTGGAATCCGTGGGCGGCACTGTCTCCATCGCAAGCGAGGACGGAGCCGGCACCACAATGACCATGAAGATTCCTCTTACCCTTGCCATTGTGGACGGGATGAAGGTAACGGTGGGAAATTCCATTTTCACCATTCCCATATCCAATATCCGCCAGTCCTTCAAGGTAAAAGACAATCAGATCATCCTTGATGAATACGGCAATGAGATGGTGGAGCGCATGGGAAGCTTTTACCCCATTATCCGGCTCCATAACTTCTACCGTCTGGATACAGAGGTCACTTCCGTGGACGACGGCATCCTTCTCTGGGTGGAGGCCAGCGACCGCTCCTACTGTCTGTTCGTGGATGACCTGATCGGCGAACAGCAGGTGGTTGTCAAACCGCTGCCCACTTACTTAAACAGCTTTGAACTTAAAAATTACGGCATAACCGGATGCACCATCCTGGGGGACGGTAATATCAGCATTATACTTGATATACTCAGCCTGCATGCTGCTGCCATTGAAAATATATAACACGCGGAGGGATGAATGATGTCAGAACAAATCGAAATCCAGAATGGACAGGAACCGGAAAACGAGGATATGAACAATTCAGTGGAGCGCTGCCTTACCTTTGAATCAGGAGGTCTTGTCCTGTTCCTCAGTACAAAATATGTAATTGAAATCATAAACGCCTATGCCATCACCCCCCTTCCGTTGGTCCCGTCCTTCATTAAGGGAATCATTAACCTCAGGGGACAGATCCTTCCGGTGGTGGACATCCGTCTGTGCATGGGCAAGCCGGAGGTGGAATACACCAACAAGACATGTATTGTTGTGCTCAACGTTGATTCCATTTCCCTGGGTATTGTAGTGGATTCGGTCCGCCAGGTCATGGACATCAATTTCCAGGACGTACGGCCCATTCCTGTTAAGCGTCAGCAGAAGTTGCTGGACGGCATGGTAAACATAGAAGACGGCGGTGTGCTGATGTCCTTTGACTGCCACGCCCTTGCCAACTACCAGTATTAATTGCCAGGATATTCCACAGGAGTCACGATATGCTAACTTTAACAGATGAAGATTTTCACAGGCTTTACACCTATATCAAAAAAAATTACGGCATTGACCTTGGAAAAAAGAGGCAGCTCATCGTGAGCCGCCTCTCAAACATGCTTACGGCCAATGGCTACACCAGCTTCAAACCTTATGTGGATGAGATTATTTCCGGTCAGAACCGGGATATGGTAACCAGCATGCTCAATAAGCTGACCACCAATTATACATACTTCATGCGGGAAGAGGCTCATTTTAATTATCTGAAGGATACGGTCCTTCCCAACCTGGCCAGGGCCCATGAGCGGGACCGTGTGCTCTCCATCTGGAGCGCGGGCTGCTCCTCCGGCGAGGAACCTTACACAATCTCCATGTATCTCAAGGAATTTTTCGGTTCCCAGGCCTCATGCTGGGATACCCGGGTCCTGGCCACCGACATATCCCAGCAGATACTGAACACGGCCCAGAATCCCACCTATCAGGAGGAAAGCCTGGGCCGTGTGCCGGAATCCTGGAAACAGAAGTATTTTGTCAAAACCGGCGGCGGCTCCTACTGCATCGCGCCTGCCATCAAACAGAACGTCATATTCAGGACCTTTAACCTGATGGAGCCCATCCGTTTCAGGAGGCCCTTTGACCTGATTTTCTGCCGGAATGTGATGATATATTTTGACCAGCCCACAAAGGTGGACCTGGTACGGCGTTTTTACAACGCAACCGTACCGGGCGGTTATCTTTTTATCGGGCACTCAGAAAGCCTTAACAAGACAGAATGCCCTTACCATTACCTAATGCCTGCCATTTACCGCAAGGTACGGTAATGGTTATTTACACTGATTTACCAGAAAGAAGGATATGATATGGAACGTAAAATCCGGCTGATGATCATTGATGATTCAGCAGTATACAGAAATTGGCTGATTACCCAGCTCTCAAAGGATGAACATCTTGAAATCATAGGATATGCAACAGACGCCTTTGATGCGAGAAAGAAAATACCCGCCCTTAAGCCTGACGTCCTGACCTTGGATATTGAAATGCCGGGGATGTCAGGTCTTGATTTTTTAAAAGAACTGCTGCCCAGGCATCCTCTCCCTGTCATATTGGTATCCTCCCTCAACATAAAAGTGTTTGACGCCCTGGCTGCCGGGGCGGTGGACTTTGTGAGAAAACCGGATATGAACAGCCATATGAGTAAGGATGCTTTCCTGTCCATGCTTATTTCCAAACTGATTGTGGCTTCCCAGTCCAAAATCCGCGTCCCCGCATCCCAGGCAGCGCCGGTCACCTCCGCCCGCCGTATATCCGGTAAGGTAATATCACAGTTTAAACCGGAATCAGATAATGGGACCGTCATAGCCATCGGCGCGTCAACAGGAGGCACCGAGGCAATCCTGGAGGTCTTAAAACAGTTTCCCGTCAACATGCCGGGCATTGTCATAACCCAGCACATGCCTGCCGGATTCACAGCCATGTACGCAGAGCGGCTGAACCGGCTGTGTAAACTTGAGGTCCGGGAAGCCAGGGGCGGGGACAGGCTGCGCCCCGGACTGGCCCTTCTGGCGCCGGGAGGCCAGCAGATGCGCCTGGTACGTATGGGGGCTGGTTATGCGGTCCAGTGCAGCCCCGGCGAAAAAGTGAACGGCCACTGTCCTTCCGTGGACGTGCTGTTTGATTCCGTGGCCCACACGGTCAGGGAAAAGGCCATCGGCATCCTTCTGACCGGCATGGGGGCAGACGGGGCGGCCGGGCTTCTGCGCATGCGCAAAAACGGGGCCTATACCATCGGCCAGGACCGGGAGACCTGTGTCGTATACGGTATGCCCATGGAAGCCTATAAAATCGGGGCTGTCTGTGTCCAGTCCCCCCTGCAGTCCATCCCGCAGGCAGTTGTAAACCGGCTCTCCAAGTCCTGATACGGACCGGAAAAAGGATATGAAGAAAAAGAAAGATGTGAAAAAAAGAAAGCAGCCCCCTTCTTATCCGGCTTTAATCAGAGGGGGCATCCTGATATCGGCCCTGATTATGACGGCCAGCCTTTCCTTTTACATGGGTCCCTCTGTCCTGGAAAAGGCGGACCGTTTATACCGCAGCATGTCCGGCCGGACATCTGAGCCTGCGCCTGATTCCTTTATTTCCGGCGCCGCAGGTCCCATCCAGGAAGCCGGTGCCGGCGGACCGGAACAAGAACCGCAGCAGGACCAGGGACAGCCTGGAGCAGACTCCCCGTCTGTCCCCTACCTGGAAGTGTCACAGGAACTTGGACGCCTGGATGACCTGACCCTTGATAAGGAACCGGAACAGGTTGGGGCCTCCTACGCCGTCATGCTCAACACTGCCATGGGACCCATGCTTTATTACAACCAGGCTGACCAAAGATGGGGCGACTATCTGTACGGAGGACAGGACCCCATGAAGAAATATGGCTGCGGTCCCACTGCCGTTGCCATGATAATCAACAGCTTTTCAACCACCTCCGCCACTCCTGTGTCCGCTGCGGACTGGGCTGCCGCCAATGGCTGCTACGCTCCCCAGGGAGGTTCCTACCATAACCTGATACAGGATTCCTTATCAGCCCACGGAATCCAGGTAGAGAGCGTAAACCAAAGGACGGCCGGGAATGCGGCATCACTGCTGGACAGCGGACATATCCTGATTGCCCTCATGGGAAAGGGCGCCCTTACGGATAACGGACATTTTATCCTGATTACAGAGTATCTGGACAACGGGAATGTCCATATCGCAGACCCCAACAGTTATGAGAACAGCACAAAAGAATGGGAACTGGGCCAGCTTATGGCGGAGCTGAAACAAAGCCATGACAACGGGGCGCCGCTGTGGGCGGTTGGGCCGGAGAAGGTAGGGGAGGCGGCGGAAGGGGCGGCGGATAATGGATGATTTCATGCATTTTTGTAATGATATGGAAAACAGATAACCGGCGCCTTTCTAAGGCTGCCGGCCTCTCTGTTCCATGGATTGGTCAAAGCACTGCAGTTCCTCCTGGGAACAAGTGCCCCTGACCACCTTCACCAGATTCCCGTAATCCGCCTTCATGGCAGCCCGCAGGATGAAGATACGGTCCTTTAAGCGGTTCATGTCATAGAGGGTTCCAAGGAACATGGCCACATCCGCGGCATCGGCGGCCTTAGCGGCTTTGGCTGCATTAGCTGCCTTGGCTGCATCCCTTTCTTCATCCCATTTAAAGGCGCAAAGCATCATGACCAGGGTTGACATAAGATAACGGTCCGCCTTCAATAGGGCGGTACAGCATTTCACGCATTGATCCAGGTCCCCGTTCTGATAATGGCACATGGCAAGAAGTTCCCAGGTTCCCTGGAGATTGCCGGTGAGAAGCTCCCCTCTGTTAACACTCCCATGCTTATCCAGGATCTGCAGTGCCCTGGCCAGGTGATATGCGCCTTTTTTGAAATCCTGCTTTGCCACATAGAATTTTCCTGCAACATAATCATAATCACATTCTTTCGGAATCAGACGGATTGCCTTGTCATAAATTTCCATCATGGCCTGCTCATCATTCTTTTTATATAAAATAGTCATGAGCTTCCAGAAGGTAACCGCGCTTCTCACGTCGTACTCATCAATATGTGCCGGCATCCGGTCAATGGATTTCCTGTACCACTCCTCTGCCCTCTCGTTATTATCCCTGATTGAATAATAGGCATCTCCCAAATACCCCATCATATCATAATCGTCCGGGTGTTCTTCTAATTCCATAAGAATCAGCCTGGCATTGCGTTCCCCCTTCTGCTTATCCTCGCTGGAACTAAGATCATACCCGCTGTGGAAGATGGCTAATTCATTGCTGGCATCCACGGTGCATTCAACAATACTGCCTCCGTTCAGTTCCAGTTCCTCATGAATCCTTTTTTTATACCGCAGGCCTTCCATCCGCTTAAAGATACGGGTCTGTACGCCGCCTGCAAAGATTTTCTCATCCCGGCTCACATGCATCCAGGATGTGAGCATGACATAATACCGTGTCCTTGCCAGTTTGTTTAGCAGCGGCATCAGCTTTTCTGCCTCTTCCGGAGGAAAATACTCATCTGCATCCAAAAAGGCAATCCATTCCCCGGACGCCTTGCTGATTGCATAATTCTTAGCAGCCGCAAAGTCGTCAATCCACTCAAAATCATACACCTTTGCCCCCATGGCCCGGGCAAGCTCAACGGTCCGGTCCGTGCTGCCCGTATCCACCACAATCTGCTCATACACAATGTCCTTTCCCCAGGACAATGCCCGCTCAATGTTTGTTTCCTCATTCTTGACAATCATGCATTGTGATAGCCGCACATCTGCGCATCCCATCTTACGTTCCTCCCTCTCTATGAGTTTATTTCTTCAGGACCGGCAGATATGACGCCGGGCCATGCTGAACGGATGTATGACAGCTCCTCCGCTGTAAACCGCCTTTTTATATATGCCTCAAGCTCCGGCCATCCCAGTTTAGAGCACGCTTTCAGGACAAACAGCCTGTCTTTCATCGAATGGAGACTATACAGCTGTTCCAGTATACCCATGGCTTTTTCAGGAGCCACGGACGGGCGGAAATCATTTCCCCTGAATGCCTCCAACAGAAGGTACAATGCCTCCATGGAATAGGGAGCAGACTTGAGTACGGCGATACACAGACTGACCGCCCGTTCATCCTTTCCGGTCTTCCGGCAGCAAAGAGCCAGGTTTTCATATGTTTCCCGTAAATGGCTGCCTATGAGCATGGCCCGGTTATTGCTTCCATATCTTTGAAGCTTGTCCAGCGCCCGTTCCAGGTACAATACTCCTTCCGCATAATCCCTGTCCGCTGCAAGATATGTCCCAATTAAATAATCAAAGTCAGCTTCCTTGGGAAGAAGTCCCGCAGCCTTCCCATAAATAAGCTTCATCTCATCTATGTCATTCCCATTCTCCTCCATAATCTGCAGAAGATATGTAAAAGTAGCCGCGCTTCTCTGGTCCCTTTCATCCAGCACGGAAGGCATGGATGCAATGGACTCCCTGTACCAGGACTCCGCCTTATCCAAATCCCCGGCCGCATAATATTCATCTCCCAGATACCCCATCATCTCATAGTCCCCGGGATGGTCCTCCAGCTCCTTAAGGATCAGGTTCAGGTTCCTTCCATTTACCTTTTTTTCCTCCCACGCAGCCCCTCTGTAACCGCTGTGCAGAATGGAAAGCTCCCCTGTGGCGTCAGCAATATGCATGGGGGTTCCGTCCATCCGTCCAAGCTGTTCATGAATCCTCCTCCGGTAGCCCAGATTAGCCCGGTTGCGGAAGATGCGGATCTGGGTTCCTGCGGCGCTGACCCTGCCCTCTTCATCCAGCTGCATCCATCCAGCCGCTATCCCCTCTGCCTTGGTAGATTCCAGCTGTCTTAAAATCCCCGGAAGCTTTTCCCCGTCTCCCGGAGCAAATGTCTCGTCCGCGTCCAGGAATGCAATCCACTCCCCCCGGGCCTTGCTGATTGCATAGTTCTTAGCCGCGGAAAAATCATCGCTCCAGGTGTAATGATAAACCTTGGCGCCCATGGATTCTGCAATCTGAACCGTACGGTCCCTGCTTCCTGTGTCCACCACAATCTGCTCCCAGACAATCCCTTTTCCCCATGAAAGGGCTTTCCTTATATTCTCTTCTTCATCTTTTACAATCATGCACTGGGAAATGCGCACCTCTCCCTGTCTCTCCAAAATAATGCCTCCATGCCTTCTGTCTGTAAAGGAAAAAGCCATTTCTCAGCTTCTTGCTTTTGAAATGGCTTTTTCTTAAGGCGGTCCCGCCTGAAAGGGCGGAACCAGTACCAATTGCTGTTAAAGAATTACTGTAACAGGCTCAATACGCCCTGAGGAGCTGCGTTTGCCTGGGAAAGCATGGACTGGGCAGCCTGCAGAAGGATATTGTTCTTGGTGTAGTTTGTAATCTCATCAGCCATGTCTGTATCGCGGATACGGCTCTCAGCTGCTGTGATATTCTCAGAAGTAACTTCCAGGTTGCTGATGGTGTGCTCCAGACGGTTCTGGGCAGCACCCAGCTTAGCACGGTAGGAAGATACGGTGTCGATAGCTGATTTGATGGCTGTGATGGCTCTGTTGGCGTAGGTTGTGGTGGTGGTACCAACATACAGGATGTGGCCCGTACCCATGGTACCACTGGCCATTCCGCTGTAGGAAGACCTGGTAGCATTAAATATACCAGAAACCGTCATGGACTGTCCGCTGACCAGAATTGTTTCACCGGCTGTCGGACCGATCTGGAAGGTCATCTTGTGGGTACTGCCAGGTCTGTCAGCGCTGATCGCGCCTCCAACTGCACTCGGATTTGCGCCATAACCATTCTTGCTCTCCAGCGGCTTAATACCGTTGAAGTCCGTGTTGTTTGCAACACGGTCAATCTCTGCAATCAGCTCGTTCATCTCGGACTGGATGTTGCCGCGGGCAACAGAGTTGTATGTACCGTTTGCTGCCTGGGTTGCCAGGGTTGTCATACGTTGAAGCATGGAGTGAACCTCTGTCAGGGCGCCTTCTGCTGTCTGAATCAGACCGATGGCATCGTTGGCATTGGCTGCTGCCTGGTTCAAGCCGTTAATCTGGGATCTCATGCTCTCAGAAATAGCAAGTCCTGCAGCGTTGTCGCCTGCACGGTTAATCTTGTAACCGGATGACAGTTTCTCCAGGTTCTTGTTCAATGCGCTCTGGTTGGTACCTAAGTTTCTGTAAGAATTGATTGCCGCTATATTATGCTGAATTACCATAAATATTTCCTCCTTGATTTTAAATATATCCGGCAGGAACCTCCCTGTCCCCGCCCATACGTCCATAAGGGCCCTTTATGTAACGTATCTGCAAAGCTCTGTTTATATTAAGCTGCCTTACATTCTGAATATCGTCAAATTCCAAATATATATAAGGGTTTCTATGATTTTTCTTTCAAAACTTCCTGCTGTAAATCCAGATTAATCCCTGCAGCCTGATTTATCCCTGGAGCAGCTGAATCACCAGGTCCGGCAGGCTGTTGGCATGAACCATCATGGAATTGGAGGACTGGAGTATGATATTCTCCGTGGTATAGGCTGTAATCTGCTCCGCCATGTCGGTGTCCCGGATACGGCTCTCAGCCACAGTCATATTTTCCTTTGTCACCCCAAGGTTGCTGCTGGTATGTTCCAGATGGTTTAAGGACGCGCCAAAGGATGCCCTCACATCTGCCACCGCCTCAATGGCGTCCTCAATGGTATCCACTGCCTGGTTGGCGTTGTCCACCGTGGTGAAATCCATATCCTTTAAAAGAAGCTCCCTGCTTCCCATATAATACCGTTCCACATCCAGGGTCTCGGCTTCGGAGTGCCCTATCTGGAGGGTTATTTCGCCTTCCTTTTCCGGGGGTACATATCCGGGGGGCAGGTTTCCGGGATACTCCTTAAACAAAGGAATACCGTCAAAATCCGTGGTCTGGCTGATCCGGTCAATCTCGTCCAGCAGCTGCAGCCGCTCCGACTCGATATTTTCCCTGGCCACGGAGCTATAGGTCCCGTTGGCGGACTGCACGGCCAGCGTCTTCATCCGCTGGAGCATGGAGTGGATTTCCGTCAGGGCGCCTTCCCCTGTATTGGTCATGCTTACGCCGTCATTTACATTGCGCATGGCCTGGTCAAGCCCCCTGATCTGGCTGCGCATCAGTTCAGAAATGGCCAATCCGGCCGCATCGTCCCCGGCCCGGTTAATCCGGAATCCGGAGGATAGTTTTTCTAAGGATTTATCCAGTTTGCCCTTAATGATTTTCTGATTTCTGGATGAATTCACGGATGCTATGTTGTTCTGTATCTGCACCTGTCCATTCCACCTTTCCGTATCTATTTCGGCATATATCTTAGTATCTATAGAGAATCACCGATATGCTTCATCATTTCATTTCCTTTACTTTGTTTATCGGCGTTTCTTCCCGGTTTATAAGAAGAAATTGATGGTTTGGACAAAAAACCATACCGGATGCATCACCGGCTCATTTTCACAGACATTTCCTTAAGCTGCCTTGCAGCCGGTTCAAATCCTGCAAGGGCTGACTGTCTGTAATACTCCGCTGCCTTTTCCCCGTTACCCGATACCTCATACCAGAGCCCCAGATTATAGGCCGCCTTAAAGGAACCCGCGCCAACCACGCCTCCCTGTTCCGGGTGTTCCCCTATCCTCAGGCACTCCAGATAGCTGTTTTCTATTTCAGGCAGCAGATGCCGGTATTGTCCCACATCCGACAGCACCAGCTTCATATAAAAAAGACCGCATAAAAAACAAAAATCAGCCCGTTTTCCCAGTACCGGCTTCTCCCGCCGGATAATGTCCCCTGCTTCATGAAGACAGGCCGGGCCGTCCAGGTCCAGCAGGGTATAAAGGTATAAAAGTATGCCCTCGGTCCGGTATCCTGCCTGTCCGGGCACCTTTTCATAAAAACAGCGGAACCAGTCAAGGCTGTCCTTCAGCCGTTTCATATTCCGCAGGGTGGCTGCCATCTGGAACCTGTAATACGGGTCCTGGGGGTACATACGGGCCGCTTTCTCAAGGTAAGGCAGGTTCCTCTCCCCTTTATCACCGCTGAGATACCCGTCGTGGTCCGCCTCCAGCAGAAGGGGATAACACTCAATCCCTGTGTCCGGCTGTTCATGTATAATTCCCCCATACCTTACGCCCCGGGGAAGAAGCCTTGGAATCAGGGATGTGCTGACACTGATTCCGTCACCGTCATGGTAGGAATCATATCTTGTAATGGCTCCCATCCACGCCTGTCCGTATGCAGCCCGCAGCCTGGATATGCGTTCCTCCAGACCTTTCCTGGTATAAGGACGCAGGGTTTCATCCGCGTCCAGGACCAGGTTCCAGTCCCCATCCGAATGGTCCAGGGCAAAGTTGCGGGCAGCGGAAAAATCATCGGTCCACTCATATTCCAGGACCAGGGCCCCTGCGTTTCGTGCAATTTCCTTTGTCCTGTCCGCGGAACCGGTGTCGGCTATGATTATATCATCCACAAGATGTTCTGCGCTTTTCAGGCAGCGCTCTAAGGACCGCTCCTCGTTCCTGACAATCATCACCAGATTTATCTTCATGTAATGCCCTTTCTCTTATCAAGAAGCCTTTTATATACAAAGGATCGTATGGCTGCCTCGGCCCCGTCCGTCAGCCTTAAAAATTTACAGCCATATCCGTATCTTCCGCCTTCCGCGCGTTTGGCCCACAGGATAAGCACATGGAACCTGCGCTCCAGGGTGCGGAAACAATAGGAGAAGGATATGGCATCCCCCCTCTTAAGGGGCTGGACCGTGGTCATATACAGCCCTCCCGCACTGAGGTTGCGGATGGTTCCGTAAAAATGTCTGCCATTGCCCAGCTCAAACTCCACCTCCAGATAAACCTTGGCCCGTATATCCCGCTGGCGCTGGACCACATTCTTCACATCCAGGATACGGCAGTCAGCCGTCCACGGTTCCCCTGTTTCCAGATACGCGGGATTCCTCCGTATGGTGACCTCGCACTTGGCCACGATCAGGCCGCACTGGTCGTCGTAAAAATCCACCCTGGCCTGAAACCGGGAATCCTGAAACTTATAATCAGAAAAGAACAGTGTGACACTGTCCTTTGCATGAACGACCCTTGCTTCCGACAGGCGCTGTCCCTTTGGGGTGTAAACCATACACCTGCTGCAATCTTTTAATACCATATTCCTGTTACTCCTCCTGCCCTTATACCAGCACTCCCACTTCCCGGTCCGCATTCATCATCATCTGAATCCGCATCATCTGCACCAGGCTGGAAAAACTTTCCTTGTCCATGACTATATTGTCCCCTTCCTGGCGGATGGACAGGTTATCCATCCATGCAGATGAGGCCAGGGGGCCGCTGCCGGTGATATTTCCTCCATACAGGGAACTGAGGGCCAGGTTTCCTCCCCCGTCAAGGGAACTGAGGGCCAGGCCTCCTCCCCCGCCAAAGGAACTGTTGCCGGACCCCGATGACAGGATACGGCTGCCTGTCCCCATATTCATGGCATAAAGCATGGCAGGGTACTGGCTGCTGTCACTTGAAGCCGTGACGGTCCTGCCCGCCTTCAAACCAGGCTCCCCCATATAAGCCATGACCTTTTTGACATAATTCTGGGTCTCCTTATAGGGAGGGATGCCTCCGTATTTCTGAACGCTTCCCGGTCCTGCGTTGTATGCGGCCAGGGCCAGACTTACATCCCCGAACCGGTCCAGGTTTTCCTTCAGATACCTGGCGCCGCCCATGATGTTCTGCCTGGCGTCATAGGGGTCCGACACCCCCAGGCTCCTGGCTGTTCCCGGCATTAACTGCATCACCCCCATGGCTCCTGCATGTGATACGGCTCTGGGGTTAAAATCAGATTCCGCCTTTGCCACTGCCCGTATCAGCTTGGACGGCAGGCTGTATCTGGCCGCCGCCTCCTCAAATATGGCATCCATGTCCTGGGCAGCGCCGGAAATCCCATTCTTCAGCACATTCCGGAAGGCATTGTCCCGGGAAGAAACCCGGCTGTCAGCTCCTTCCCCCTGCTGCCTGACGGCCTGAGCCTGGGCAGCCGATGTGATTAAACCCATTTTATCCTGCTCCTTTCATCCTGGGGCGTGTTTCAATATTTATTTCCGCCCCCTGTACACCTTATCTTGAGGCCTTTCCGTCCTGGCCTATGTTCCATCCGTCCACGGTACGGTTTAAAGCCATGCTTCCATCGCCGTCCAGATAGTACCAGCTTCCGTTGTCATTGAACCATCCGGTCTTCATACGCCCGTCCGGTTCCAGATAATACCACTTTCCAGGGCTTGGCTGTATCCAGCCCGTTAGCATGTCCCCATTTTCTCCCAGATAATACCAGAAGCCGTCCCCGGGGCTGAGCCAGCCCGTGCACATGGCGCCGCCCTGGTCCATGTAGTACCATCTGCCGCCTGTTTGGAGCCAGCCCTTTACCCGGCTGCCGCTGCCGTCAAAGTAGTACCATTTGCCGGAAACAAGCTTCCATGTGTCAGCTGCCTTTGAACCGTCCGGCATCACATAATTATCCCCTTTAAAGGAGCCGCCGTCCCCAGGTCCCTGGCTGCGCTTTTCTTCCTTCTCGTAATCCTCCCAGTCAAACTCCTGGTCTGTGGAGGTCACATACTGGCCTTCCTTCAGATACTTTTTCTCATCCGAGGTAACAGGCACTGCCTTCACTTCATAATAATAGGTTTTGTCCATGTCCGTCATATAGTCGGCCAGATTGACGCTGTTGCTTTCCACGGTTATCCTTTTAACCACCTTATTATCACCGTACAGGGTCAGGGTATAACCCGGCGCGTATTCCACGGACTTCCACACGGCCTTTTTCTTGGAGGTACTGCTCCAGCCTGCTTGCTGTGTATCGCCCAGCACCGTGACCGGCCGGTAATCCGCCTTCACCTGAAGGCTGGAATCATCCAGGGCCTTGGCTGACACAAAGTCAGCGCCCGTGACCTTGCATTTGGAGCGGTTCAGGGTGGCGGGAAAGTATTTTCCATCCTCTGCCACCACCGTAACCTCCACCCGGACCTTGCGCCCCGGTTTCCAGCTGTCATAATCCGTGCGGTACTGCACATCCCCAAGGGAGCAGCTTTTGCCGCTGACCGTAACCTCCGGTTCAGGTATCTCCTCCGGCTCCCCGTATACTGTCTTAAAGCTTACGTTCACGCTTTCTATCACACTGGACTGGGCGCCGTAGGCACTAAGCCCCAGCCAAAGCGACATGGCTGCCCCCAGTCCCAGGGCCGCCTTCAGCATTCTGTTTTTCTTCAATTAAAGCCACCTCCTGCTACTGTGTCCATATTCCATCCTGATTCACATAAAATCCGCTGATGCGGGTATCCCTTGCCATCTCGTATGAACCCGGATGAAAATAATACCAGTTCCCGTCTATCTGGCACCAGCCTTCCACCAACTCCCCGTTGGAATCCGCATAAAAGGTCTGGCCGTCCCTTATGATCCATCCGGTGAACATGGCGCCCTGTAGGCTGTTGTCCACCGTGTTCAGATAATACCGTTTTCCATTGAACGAAAGCCAGCCCGTATACAGGGAGCCGTCATCATTAAAATAGTAATAGTAAGGCCCAATCACCTTCCAGCCCGGCCCGGCCATGGAACCCACGGGTTCCCCGGCCTCTTCCTCCGGGCGGAAATAATACCATTGCTGACCGACCCTGGCCCATCCCACAGCCATCTGCCCGTCGGGCTGGAGATAATAATACCGCCCGTCCACATTCTGCCAGCCGGTAAGCATAAGGCCGTCCATGTTAAAATAGTACCACAGGCCATCAATCAGCTCCCAGCCGCCCCTGCCCAGGCTGCCGTCCGGATAACGGTAATTCCAGCCGTCTTCTTCCTTTACCCAGCCAACCGTATCCGCGGTTCCCCGGATTACGGAGCCGTCCTTTTTCTGCTGCCCCTTGCCATCCGATACATACCGGTCCGTAATCTGCAGCTCCCCGGATTCAATCCATTCGCTTTTTTTTCCGTATTTCACCTGTACATCCGTTGACGGTATGGTCCTTACCTTGAAGGTATAATCCCCTTCCTTTGTCATGTACGGGTAAAAATTGTACCTGTTTGACGAGGTTTTGGACACCTTGTGGACAGACTTCCCGTCCCGGAACAGCTGAAGCTCATAATACCCGGAGGTATTCTCCGGCTTGTCCCATCTGGCCTCGCCCAGGTTTTTTTCATTCCAGAAGGCATCCCCCGGAGGGTCGTACTCCCCCTTTACCCCGTTTACCCTGAGGGTCACCACCAGGTTGTCCCCGTCCCGCCTTGCGGACACAAAGGTACCCCCGCTGATTTTAACTTCCGATGACTTATAGCTTGCAAGGAAATAATCCTCCCCCACATCCTCTGGTTCCAATGTGACCTTCATCCTTGGCTCGTCTGCCGACTTAAGCTCCTCCCCGGCCTTGTCCACCCATTCCGCCCTGGATACGTGATACTTGCTGTTGCCTCCGGACACCATCACCTTGCCTTTTTCCGGGGTTCCTGTCCCGACGTCTATGCCGGGCAGGGTGCTTCCGGCCTCCAGCTTGGAATTCACCCGCACGCTCACTGATTTGATGGGCTTGGTGGCTGCCATGGATGTGATGCAGCCCCCCTGTGCCAGACAGCAGGCCAGTATGACGGCTGCTGTCCTCTTAATCCACCTGTTCGGCATCCGCTGTTCCTCCTTATATCCTTTCCTTGCTATCATCCTGTTTTGGGATACCGGACCTTTCCTGTGCCTCCGGAACCCCCTCCGGTACAAATCCCAGGAAATATATGTATATGTCTACCACAGCCTGATATAATTCCTGGGGGATGGCCGCCCCCAGCTTCATCTGGCTTAAGAGCGTGGCAAGGGAATCATCCTCGTATACAGGGACCCCTGCCTCCATGGCGGCTTCCGTGATTTTCTCCGCCATATACCCCATACCGGAAGCCACAATGACAGGCGCCCCGTTTTTCTGGGCGTCATATTTAAGGGCAACGGCTTTCTTTTTCATCAGTTCCTCAAATCCTGACATTGATGGTCCTCTCCTTTTCCCTTATTTCCGGAAATACATCCTCAATCCTCAGGCTGCCTGCTCTTTCCCTTACCAGCATGCGGCCTAGGCCTAGGCCGTTTTTCTTCATGATTCCGGCCACATGTTCCTCTATATCCCCGGACTGGCCTGCAAGGACAGGCGGCACCCCAAGCTGCATGTCCACCACCCTGTCCTTAAATATCATGAGCATTTCAAACCTGCCTAACCCCTGGACGTCAAAGTGGAACAGCATCTTTATCTTCCGGCCCTCATCCCCGGCTTCCCCGCCGGCGTCCGGGTCCGCCCAGATTTCAGACATCACATTCTTTCCCTGGTACTGGAAGGGGAACAGGATATGCAGAAGGGGAAGGTATACGCTTTCATTCAAAAGCATGCCGTTCATGATCTGATAAAACTGCTGGATATTCTCCAGTCCCGCCTCCCCGTTGGCTCCCTTTAACAAAAGGGAGGAGAATGCATCTGCAAAACCGCCCTCTTTCGGCTGTCCGTGGGCATCCAGTATGCTGTCCAGGGAAGGCATGGCATTGTCCTTAAAATAAGCTTCCACGCCGCGGCTTCCCGCTACACGGTCAAACAGCTGCTGAAGCCGGTCCATGCTTCCGTTCTCATAGCGCACCGCATGGAAGATGAGATGCATGACAGCGTCCCGCACAGCCCCGTAATCATGGGTCCTGGATACGTAATTGGACAGGAAGGGAATCAGCCTGCTGTTAAGGAAGCTTGTATTGGCTGCCGTATTCCCATTGGCCGCCCCCCAGTCCATCCCCCCTATAAGCTGCCGGAAATCATCCCTGAAGGGTCTCATCAGGAGATGGCTTATATCATCTGTCAGGGTATGCATCTGCTGAAGGAAATGGCCTCCGGATGAGTAATCGTTATATGTCTTTAAAAAGGCCAGGACCGCTTCCTTCATATTCCCGGAGGCATCCTGATACAGGATGTTCCTCAGGCCGTCAAAAAAAGGACCTGAAAATTTGGCCTGGGAAAGCTGCTGCCCCTTAAGGAAGGAAAGCAGTTCTTCCGGGGAATCCACCCTGACCGAGGAGAGCAGCCTCTCTACCAGCTCCCCTACCTCCGCCTGGTCCCCGAACAGCAGTCCGGCCGTTTCCCTGGAAAAGAGCTGTTCCAAAAGCCTGGGAAGTCCCATGCCCTCCCCCAGTTTTTTGATGAAAGCCCCGTAATTGCTTTCATAGTCAATTATGCTATAGCTTTTTTCCCCTGTGGCATCCCCGCTTTTTCCTTCCTCCTGCCCGTCCGCCCTGACAACACGGGACGGGTCCACCGGATTCTGGATTTTCTGGCTGTTCCCCTGCTCCGCAATCCTCTGGCTGTCTGATATGTTCCGGTTGTCCGGATTCAGGGAAGGACCGGTCACCTGTAAGATATTAGCCATAATACCTCCGTACTGAACTATACTTAGAAAATGAGTCTATATCTTTATATATATCGGCGCAGTCCTCCATAACCATTAGGGTTATTTCTAAAAATTTTATCTCTTTTTTTTCGAAACTGCCTTATCCCCGGTCAAAAAGCGCCGATAAATTACGTATAGCAGCAATGGGAATCCATCAGAGCACTGAATGAAAGGAGGGTGTCATGAACATCAAATTTTTTACCGGCAGCACGGATTTTCCGGATTACCGGTCCATTACCTCCGCCACCAACACACAAAAGACGTCTGCCGGCAGGGAAGCCGGTGATTACGATAAGATATCACTTAACAAGTCCCCTTATCCTGAGGATGATATGTCCTTTGCCCGTGTACTTGCCAGGGAGGCCGCGGCCAGACTGGAGGCCGGCGTAAGCAGCGAACGGGTGCTGAGTTTAAAGCAGCAGGTGGAGTCAGGAACCTATCGTCCCGACGCCAGGCGCATAGCCGAGAAATTACTGGGCTACCGTTAATGAAGGAGAATGAACCATGGATAATCAGAACGGCACAACGGATTTGCTGGAGGAATTTGCCGCCTCCATTGAACAGCTGGCCCATACCATTGAGGGCATTGCCAGGCTTGAGGAGGAAAAGGCAGAAACCGCTTCCCTGGGATATCATGACAGGATGGACGGAATCCTTAAGCGTGAGCAGGTATATATATTAAAGCTCAGGGGACTGGAGCAGAAGCGTCTGCGGCTGGCTGAAGCCATGGGCTGGAAAGGACTTACCTTCCGCCAGATTCTCAGTCAGTCCACCTCAGAACAGGCCGGCCGCCTCTCCCCCCTGTTCACCCGGCTGGACAGCCAGATTAAGCATCTTCGTGAGGTAAAGGATACCGCGGAGCGGATGATTCAGGTCAGGCTCAGGGAATTTAACATGATCCTCTCCAGCACAACAGGCGGGGGCTGCGATGAGAACGGCGTTCCTGTCAAAGGACCTTCTTCTTTTTTTCACGACCGATACGTATAAGCGGGCACATACCGCCACCACAACAATCCGGAGGATGATACCATATGATACGAGCCACATTTTCCGGCTTTTCCACTGCTTTCTCGGCCCTTCAGGCCAGCCAGAAGCGTCTGGACATAGTCGGACAGAATCTTTCCAATATGAACACGCAGGGATATACTCGGCAGCAGCTTGAAACCTCCAGCCTGAATTACAGCAATCCCATTTCCCGTTATATGAACGGTTCCCAGATTGCAGTGGGCTTTGGTGTGAGCATGGATAAAGTCAGCCAAATCCGGGACCCCTATCTGGATGCCCAGTACAGGGCCCAGATTAACAAGTCCGGTTATTCCGATACCCTTCAGTCAGCCCTGGACACATTGTCCAAGGCCCTGGACGAGAGCAGCATTGACGGAATCCGCACCGCCTTTGACGACGTCCAGTCCACCCTTACCAATTTACAGGATAAGGGCAATGACTCTGTGTATGAAAGCGAACTCCGTTCCCGCATGCAGTCCCTCACCAACCTGCTCAACGACGCGGCCCGCCAGATAGAGGCAGCCGAAAAGGCAGAGCTGAGCAAGCTGGACGGAACAGGCACCAGCGAACAGGGCGCCGTGGATAAAGTCAATGACATCTTGCGCCAGATCGGGAATCTGAACCACCAGATCAAACAGAATCAGGTCCTTGGACAGCAGAGCCTGGAACTGTTGGATGAGCGCAACAGCCTGTTGGATGAGCTGGCCAGCTACATCCCCATCGAGGTGACTTATTTTAAAGATGCGGAGCATGACGGCAAGATGACAGACCCGGTTTCGGGCAATATTGTCGATGCTCCTAAAGAATTATACAACTATGATTCCAAGGGCAATATCATCAGCAGGAAGGAATGGCCCGATGACCTTAAAGTAGAGCTTGTATACAGGGATACCACGGACCCGGAGGGCACCACCCACAGGCTAACCCTTATCAACGGCACCGAAGGCACCCTGGGCAGCAACTATGGCAAGCTTACCCCTGTGGACAGCAACCCGGCAGACCCCACGGCTGTTTCCATCCAGTTCACCCCTGCTTCTTCCAGCGGCGAGACTTCAAAAAAAGCCTCTGCCACCGGTATCCAGCTGGCCTCAGGCTCCATACAGGCCAGCCTGGATATGCTTGGCAAGAAAGGTACCGGGGACCCGGTTGCCACTGGTTCTTCGGTCCAGGATGACGTAAGGGGCTATCAGTACTATATGAAACGCCTGGATGAGCTGGCCTCCCATTTCGCCAAAATCATGAACGATGCAAATGCGGAAGGCGGTCAGGGAAAGCTGCTCACCAACAGGACCGACCCGGCTGCGGATATCACTGCCCTGACCATCGGCATCAGCAAAGAATGGGTCAATGGAACCGTGCAGCTGGGAAAAAAGGACGGCAGTTCCAAGGACACGGTCCTGTCCATGCTGAATAACATGAAAAAGACCCATGCCGAATTGGGGAATAAGTCCTTTGCTGATTATATGAATAATGTATCCACCATACTGGCCAATGACTCCAGCAGCAACATCAACGCCCTGAAAACCAATGTAACGGTTTTGAACAGCATACAGGATTCCAGGGACTCCATATCAGGAGTCAGCCTGGATGAGGAGGCGTCCAATATGATGACCTATCTTTCAGCTTATAATGCTGCTTCACGTCTCATGACGGCTTTGGACGAAGCACTTAACACCCTGATCAGCGGCACCGGCCTTGTGGGAAGATAAACAGAACCTGATGATGGAGGTATAAAACAATATGCGCGTCACTAACTCATCATACTACCGGAATTTCACCAATTCCATCAATGATGTACACGGCAGGCTGAATAAAAGCATGAATAAGGTATCCAGCGGGAAAGCTTACGAAAAAGCGTCCGACAATCCCCTGGCCTACTATGAGGGCAAGAAAATAGACAACCAGTACCAGGACACCCTGAGCAAGCTTGGGCTTATCACCAATGTGAAGAACCGGCTTTATCAGCAGGAGCTGGGGGCCCGTTCCATTCAGAACAGGCTGTCCGAGGCCAAGAAAAAGATTGAGTATGTCCGCTCCGACAGCAATAACAGCGATATGCAGATTGTGCAGACAGTCCGGGACGACCTGCTCCAGAAGCAGCAGTCCATGGTCAATGATTTAAACGCACAGTATCAGAACAATTACATTTTTGGCGGCAGCGACACCACCACTCCGCCCTTCACCCTGAGCGCGGATGGCCGGGAGTTAACATTTTCCCACACGTTTGCAGGGGATGATTACGTCACCACCATGAAGATGACACTTGAGGAATCTGGCGGAACCTATCAATATTCATTCAGCGGCTTTACAGATGATCCACGCAGGCCAATGGATGCAGATGAAACCCTGGACAATATCGTCAAAGCCATGCGCGAGACCGGTTACATGGATGTGGGTTACGGCAATATCTCGGAACCCGATACCCTTTTGGACACCAATACAGGCGGGCTTAACCTTATCACCGGACTTTCCGCCGGCGCCATGAATGCAATGTCGGACAGCCAGGCAAAGGATGAGGTCATAAAAAGGCTGAACAACAGTCCCGTTGCACTGGTGGGCAAGGCTGTCATTGCTTCCGATAACTATATTGGCGGAGGCAGCAGGGAGGATTTCTCCTCCGCCCTGGGGACGGTTATGGATACAATGACTGACACGGAGCATTCGGTCAGCACCGTATACAGCGACCTGGGCAATAAGTATTCCCTTCTGGAATCAACCGAGGAAAAACTGACCACCATCAAGCTTGCCCTGACTGAGCAGTATAAAGAGAAATTGGGGGCAGACCCCTATGAGGCCATAACCGAGATGTTTTCTTACCAGCAGTCCTATAACGCGGCGCTTCGGGTGGGTTCTAATATGATGTCTTCGTCCTTATTTGATTTTGTGAAATAATTTTCGTAACTGATTTCCTGATTATGTTCCATACCCGGGAAGGAGGTGTCCATGATGGAACAGCTTATAAAAGTCTCTTCCGTTCCCTTCCAGGCCATCCGGTTCACCCAGAACGCGCGCCTGGTTCCGGCGGACAATATGGCATTGGAGCGCCATAAAGCCCTGGTGCGCCATCATGCCTTCCTGTCGCGGTTCCGGGCCGCCTCTGGCTGTGTGGACTATGATTTCCTTAATCAGGTGAACGCTGCCTTTTCAAAAGAAACCAAGGCCAGCCAGCCCCCGGCATCCTTTTCAGGACTGCCCCCAACCGGTGTACCTGCTGCGGGCAGGGACGCGTCCGGTTTGGTGTCCCGGTCAGTCCCGGGAAACCAGTCAGCTCCGCTCCGCCCGCAGCCTGTTTCCGGGGCATCCCCTGCCTCCCCTGCTTCTTTTAACTCATCCGTATCCGGCAATACGGACCCGCCGGTCCATGCATCTTCTGTCCAGGTTCCGGCAGAAGCCGCTGCCGCTTACATAGTCCAGCGCGGTTCTTTTGAGCTGCGTGTGGCAAAAGGCGAGCTTTCCTATGTGCCGCCCCTTGTCATGACCATTGTCACACAATACCCTGATATACAGTTTGAGTATACCGGGGGTTTTCATTACATTCCTCCCCGCGAGGATTCTTCTGGAACCAATATGAACGTATCAATATAGGAGTCATGAAACTTATGAAAATACAGACTGATTATTTTGGAGAGGTGGAATATGACCAGGAAGACCTGGTTACCATAAGCGGAGGCTTTTTCGGCTTTTCCGATTTGACGTACTATCTTCCCATCTGTCTCAGTGAAGATGAGGGCTCCCTGCTTCTGATGCAGTCCACAGAGCAGCCGGATATTGCCTTTGTGGTCATCAACCCCGCCTTCCTGTCACCAGACTATTCCCCCATACTCTCCCAGGAAGAGCTCGCCTGTCTGGATGTGTCAGACAGTGGGGAGCTCTCTTACTATGCACTATGCGTTATCCGGAATAACTACCTTGAAAACACGGTCAATATGAAATGCCCCCTTGCCATTAACCCCGAAACCCGGAAGGGAAAACAGGTCATACTCGAGAACCCGGACTACGGGTACCGCCATAAGATAAGTTCCTTTCCGGGCATGCTGGAGCCGCCAAATACAGATGACAGGAGTGATGGATATGCTGATACTGCGGAGAAAAAAGAATGAGAGTATCCTCATTGGTGATAACATCCGGGTCACGATTACGGAATGCGCTTCCAACGGGGTGCGCCTTGCCATTGAGGCTCCAAAACAGATTTCCGTTATCCGTGAGGAACTGTTTGAAGCTGAGAAGATGAATAAGGCCTCACTTGCTCCTGAGAGCAGTTCGGTCCGGTCCCTTCAGGCCGCCCTGCGAAGGCATCTTTTCAATAATGAAGCATGATACCTGACATGCTGTACCGGAGGGGGATTTATGGACACAAATGATAAAACCATGAAAAATGAAATCCATCGCCTGCAGGAGCGCATCCTGCTTCTGGAACAGAATGACAAGCTCACAGGCCTGATGCATAATACGGTCTATCTAAAAAAAATAGATGAACTTCTAGCCGAACATCCTGATTGGGAATTCTCACTGATTTACTTCAGCATCAAGAACCTAAAGCTTATGAATATCCAGCAGGGAACCCACTATGGAGACCGTTTTCTCTGCCATATAGCCAGTTACCTGCGGCTTCCGCAGGAAAAGGACGTACCCATTCTGGTATCGCGCGTGTATGCCGACGCATTCTCCGTATTTCTTCCAAGTTCAGAAGAAAAATCCATGACAACGCAGATTTTCCTGGCATATTCTGATTTTTCCACGACCATGACGCCGCCCTCCATCGGTATACGTCATGTAAAGGGGACAGAAACAGCTGCCCATTCCCTGTTAAACCAGGCCTATATGGCCGCGTCCTCCATTTATGACATAGATGACAGGCATGTGGTGGTATATGGTGATTCTATGTACAAAAATTTCGTGCTGGAACAGATTATATTATCCGACTTTAAAACCGCCCTGGAACACCATGATTTCCAGCTTTATTTCCAACCGAAATATAACATTGCCTCCGGCAAGATAATCGGCGCCGAAGCCCTTGTCCGATGGGACCATCCAACAGCCGGATTCATCTCCCCCGGCCAGTTCATACCCATACTGGAACAGTATAACCTGATTCAGGAACTGGACTGCTACATCTGGGAATCCTTGTGCTTCCATCTTCATCAGTGGAACGAAAAAGGATATCCCCCCATTCCGGTCTCGGTAAATGCTTCCAGAATCAGTATCGGGAGCCTGGATGTGGCTGCAATCCTGGAAAGTCTGGTGAAAAAGTACCAACTCTCTCCATCCCAGCTGGAAGTGGAGATAACGGAAAGCGTTTATGCAGAACATCCGGACTCTATAAAAAATACCATTGACCGATTACATCAGGCCGGTTTTGTTGTCCTTATGGACGACTTTGGAAGCGGATACTCTTCCCTCAGCTTTCTGGCCGACACAAATGTGGACGTAATAAAGCTGGATATGCGTTTTCTGAATTGTGACACACCGAAAAGCAACTATATCCTTTCCTCTGTTATCCGCATCAGCTATTGGCTGAACCTGCGCATCATTGCCGAGGGCGTGGAAAACCAGAAGCAGGCAGACACCCTTCTTAAAATCGGCTGTTTCTACGCCCAGGGCTTCCTGTTCTGCAAGCCAATTCCCTCCTGTGAATATGAAAAGCTGCTGCCCGGCAATTATTTGGATGTTACGGACATGGGCGCACAGAAGGGGAATCTCAACGGACTTGTATCCACCCTTGACCTGTTCTCCCAGAATATGATTAACGAACAGGTAACGGAACTGCTGTTAGGCGCTGTTGTGGTATTCTGCCTGAAGGGCTCCAGTCTGAGCATATTAAATGTAAATAAAGCCTTCTGCGCCCTGTTCCAGAGCCAGGACGTGCCCTGCCCCGGCGATGACCTGCTATCCATCCTGAAGCTCAGGCATCCGGATGTTTTTCTTTCCGTATGCCGCCGCACGGCAAGGCTGAACCCGTCCGGCGGCCGGACCACATACATCCAGTCAGGAAAGAATCCACACCTCTATAAGACAGAGCTTTATTGTCTGTCCGTAAAACCAGACTCAGCCATCCTCTACGCAAAGATTTCCGATGCATCTGAACTGTACCACAGCCTGAATAACGCCCGCCTTTACAAACAGCGGCTGCAGGTTATCATGGATTCCCCCGGATTCCCGTTCTTTGAACTGGATATAAAATCCCACATTGCCGCGTGTTCATCCCTTGCCTGCAGGCTTCTGGGCTTAACAGCCAGGTCACTGCGCGCGCCGGAAGGATTTCTGGAGCAGGGAATCATTTGTGACGATTATAAAGCCGCATTCTGCCGGTTCTTCCTGACGGTTTACATCAAAAAACAGGACAGCTCCTGCAGGCTGGCCATCTGCCTTGCAGACGGCGCCCGTGTCAATGCCCGTCTTTCCGTTTTCACGCTTCGGGACTCAGGTGGGATTCAGACCGCAGTCGGGACATTGGAACTGGAGAAAGACAGGGCTGGGGACAGTTTTCATTCATAGGTATCCTTATCCTTCACACTCCCTGCCAGCAGGCCCGCCATAAGCCGTACGCCCCGCCGGACCCAGTAAACCGGCAGCAGCACCGGCAATTTTTCCAGGAAAGGATATATGGCGCACATATATCGGAATTCAGGGAAAAGCCAGCGAAGCTTCCTCATGAACGCCGCCCTGTAACCCTCCAGCCGCTCCATGAATATGGCCTGCCTGTCCCTGCGTCTCTCCTTCCCAATATCCTGCTTTATCAGAGAAGCCAGTCGCAGGGCCTGGTGGTCTGTCTCCCGGCTGATTGCGCCCCGGCTCAGGATCCGGTTCTCCAGCACATCATAGACCCCCATGTCCTCGGGACGGCTGTCCTCCAGGATATCCTCCTTTGAACCAAACCACATATAGGAAATATGCAGTATTTTTTCAGCCAGTCCGTCAATCTGGAATTCTTTCAGCCGGTTGGCAATATATTCCCGGTTCATTTCCTCCCGCCACGCCTTGTGATATAAATACAGGTCCAGGACTTCCCTGATTAAAAGTTCATCCTCCGTATAGTGGTAAGCTGCCTGGGCCGCCATGAAAATATAGCGGTTTTCAATGGAAATGGTCCTCACATAATTGGAGGAGTTTCTAATGAAGGCAGTTTCCATCATACGCTGCATGCCCTTACCGTAAGGACGTGTGCGGAAGGGCAGTTTATGGTACAGCTCCACGCAGAAGCCGGAAGCGCGAATCATGCGTTCCCCATATCCCTTGTAAATCCGTTCCGTCTCATATCCCAAATCCACCAGATACCCTTTGGCCAGGGAATAGCTTCCCTCGTCAAGCTTCAGCCTGAGGGGGTTATTGGCCGACATTTCCTGTATCTGGTACAGGAGACGTATCCTGCTTGTGCTCAGGATGATACATGGAACCTCCATCATATCTAAAAGCGTCAGTATCTCCCGCTCCCCATCCTCCGATGTATCGCTGTATGACAGCGACTCCTGATACCGCCCGAAAAACCGTTCCATCCAGCGCTCCGGTACCTTCTCTCCATTTCCAAGTATCCCCAAATATACCACATTGGCAATCTTGTGGTAATCAGCTGTCCGGTACATATGCTCCCAGTCAATCCTGCTGTGTATGGCCTTAAGGTCATCCTGACGCACGATACCGCCTACCAGATTCACAAGAAAACGTCCTTCAAATATTAACCGATCCATATATCTCTCCCATCGCAGTGACATAATCCAAAGAAAGCTGCACATAAAGTATGTACAGCTTTGCTAACACATCCCTTATGCCAGGGTGTTGAACAGCAGGCCAACCGTATAGAAGTTGGTCATGTTGTACGGTCCGCTTCTGGCAAAATTGGATAAATACCGGAAGTTGGCAGAAGATGTTTCCTGCTCCCTTTTGCTGACAACAGCGGCAAGGTCACTGTCCACAATTCTCTGGACCGGGTCGGACAGGGCTGACTCCGCCCGCCTGGCCGCCTTTTCCGCCATTCCAAACTGCCCGCCCAAAAGGGATTTCGTACCTTCCAAATCCGTTTCCAGGGCATTCTTTAAGGTATCTTTGTCTAATTCCAGTTTACCGTCCTTATTGTAGGTAATCCCCACCGCCTTCAGGGTCTTGGCGTCCGCCATCCCCCGTCCAAAGGACGCCAGGTGCGATGCTGCTCCGGTTCCCCTGTCTCCATTGTCTTTCAAAAGACCGGATACCTCATTGTAGCTTTTCACCAGGTCTTCCACCGCAAAAACCACGGTATCCTCATCAATGCCGGTGTAGACCCTGGCCTCTCCTGTTCCTTTCAGCTCCGCCTCAATCCTGCCGTAATCCAGACTGATTTTGTTGGAATCCGAACGCAGGGTCCGGGCACTCCCGTTCCCGGTCACCGTGTACACAGCATCCTGGGCCCGGACAGCAGCATCCTCAATACCGGATGCAGCCCCTGTGGCTCCGCTGACCGTAAAGCCGCCGGCTTCCCCTTCCCTGGCTGATGTAAGCACCAGGGACACCCTTCCGTCCACATTGGACACGGATGCCCTGACGCCTGCGCCGGACTGGGCGTTGATGGTTCCTGCCGCTTCCTGGTACATCTGGTGATAGGTCTTGGCTGTCCCGTTTTCATTGACACTGCTCACGGCCACAGATATGGTACCGCCTTCAGGGCCGGTAATCTCAAATTCCATATCCGCCCCCGGGTCCACCTGTTCCTGGGCATGGTGTGACGCGCTGGCATTCTGCTGCGTCTGGGCCAGGGACTGGACATTCAGGGTGATATCCGTATCCCCTTTCAGCCGGTAGGACGCAGAAGCCACGGCCACAGAGCTGTCCGTGGTGGTTACCTGATAGTCATTCCATACATTTTTACTGCTGCTCTCCGTAAGCTTTAAAGCCGCTGTCTCCAGTCCGGTCAGCTTTGACTGATAGTCCTTCAGGAAATTCTGGATATCCTCATAGGCCGCCTTGGATGATGACGTGGCTGAGGACACCCGCTTAACGGGACTTACGGCCTGATAACCGGAAGAACGTCCGGTACCTGAGAGCCGGATTAGATTGAGCATATTCTGATACTGATAGCTGCTCCCGGATATGCCGTTAACCGTCATGGCAACTCCTCCTTTCCTTATTTATTAGATGCATAGTAGGACCGCCTGCCGCCAATGTGTTGGTTCAGGCGCTGGTCCGCCTCCCGGACCTCTTTTAACAGTGAGGCGGTCTTACTGCGTATCTCAAGAATCTTTCTCTCCTCAAATCCCTTTGGCTCACCTGTCCTTAAGAACTCCTGTGACATCAGCCAGCGGACCTGCCCTGCTTCCTCCGGCCCCTGTTCGGCCATCAGCCATATCTGTTCCCCGGCAGCTTCAATCCTGGCCATCTCGTCGGCCCGCATCTGAAGAATCAGTCCAAGGGATACCTGGTCATTTCTTGAAGCTGACTCCAGCAGTTCGCCTGTAAGCCGTTTCATTTCCTGCATCCCGTTTAAACGTTTCTGCAACAGGAGCATGATTCGTTCCAAATCCAATGCCATATCCTCTCCTACCCCAGGATTCCCCTGTTCTGGACCACATGTGTATCCTTGACCTTCAAGCTGGCCTGGTCAAACGCATCCTTCAGTTCAGAAAGGATGCGTCGGACCCTTCCTATCTCCTCTTTCTCCCGCTCCCGTCCGGCCTTAATCCTGCTGATATCATAAATCAGATATTGATAAATACGCCTTAAGTCCCGGCTGATTGGCTGCTGCATGTCCAATATATCAATCAGATACCGGACAATACGTGAGGTACGCAAAAGGGAATCCTCAAACATCCCGTATTCCTTGTCTTCCAGCGCGTATTCTGCCTTTGACAGGCGCCGGATTGCCTCCTCGTACAGCAGCAGCAGTAATTCCGGACCGCTCATGGAGTATATGCTGTTTTCTTTATACTTCTGGTAACCGTTCATTCCATTCCCTTCCTGACAGATACAACATGCCTTCCATCACGCCTGGAACTGGGCCAGATAGCTGGCCTGGCTATTCATCTGGTTAATCAATGTCTCCATGGTGGTAAACTGGCTGATGTAACGGTCCTGTTCACTGGCAAGCCTTGCATTCAGCGTATCCAGGACACTCTGCATTTCTTTCAGATCCTTATAAATCTGGTTATTCATGATAGAAAGCGGTATCTTTTCAGAACCAGCCTCCTCAATCAGACGGCCGTAGGAGTTTCCGTTCCTGTTGGCATATTTGGTGGCATATGGCGTCAGGGTATCTTCTATGATGCTGGCAAGCCCTTTCTTTATGTCACCGCCTCCGGTAAATACATTCGACACCTTTTCAGGGTCGCTGGTCATGGCTGCCTTGAACTTTGCCTCGTCAAAGGTAATGGTGCCGCCGTCCAGGTAATCATCGGAAATGGTAATCCCCATCTCCTCCAGATCCTTATAGTTGGCGCCGTTAGCCATCAGGTTTGTGAGCACGCCCTGCATGTCCAGGCTCAGGGCCCGCATGGTGGCGTCATTGTAGAGCAGCCCCTGCTTGGCCTTTTTCTCCCAGTTCTCAATGGACTTATCCGACATCTCATCCTTCTGTTCTTCGGTAAGAGGCCCGTAGGCTTTATCCGGCCTGGTTGTAACCTGGGTATTGATTTCCTTAATCATTTCATTGTATTCTTCAATGAATTTTTTGACCGTCTCGGTCACTCCGTCCACATCGGCTTTGGCGCTGAAGGTGACGGCCTTGGACCGGTCGGAATTCCAAACCCCGCTGGCATCCTGGGTCACATTGCCGAATTCCTGGGACACCGTGACCCTCAGTCCCTCAAGGTCAAAGGTATTGGATGAACTCTCAATCATTGTGCTGATACCGTTGCCGTAGCTTACCAGGACCTGGGCATTTTTTCCCATTTCAAAGTTTCCGTCTGTGTAGTTGCCAGCTGCATCCTTTACGGCCCCGAATATATCCGCAGAGGCCCCTTCCAGCTGAATCTCCCTGCCGCTGCCTGTCTCAGATGATATCAGTACGAACTGGTTGGTGCTGCTAAGGTAGGAAGCCTTGACCCCCACGTCTTTGTTGGTGTTTATCTTATCAATCATACCCTGGATGCTGGTATCAGCCGTGACGCCTCTAATCGTCTCACCGTTAATCTTCAAACCACCTGTCTCCAGGGAGTTAAGGAACTGCGCCCGCTTCGCCTCTGCGTCAGGCCCATCTGGTATCAGCTTGTCTATATTATCCCTGATGCTGCCTTCCAGGTTCAGCTTATTGCTGGCTCCCTTCTGTATTCCCAGGACATTCCTGATTTCCGCGTTGTCAGAGGTAACTGTAAGTGTTTGATTCGACGAGGCATTGCTTCCCAGTTCAAAGGAAAGCGGGTCAATGACCGGATTACCGTCAGTCCCGATGACTGGATTACCATCCGCGCCATAGTGGGTGCCTCCGGCCACTTTAATATTATCCGTACCAAACGCCTGGTTCAGCCTGCCCTGTATGATGTCCTTTAAATCGTCCAGGTCCGCAAACGTATCGCCGCTTTTCACCAACTCTATCTCCTTGGTCTGGCCTCCGAAACTGATTGTAAGCTTTTTCCCGGTAAGATACTGTGTCATGGTCTGTCTGTTTACATACGTGTCGTTTAACTGCTTCTGGTTTTCGTTAAACTCACTGAGGCTGATTCCGTCTGAAACCGTCTTATCTGTTCCGTCCGCATTCTGGGGATTGTATCCCAGGGCGGTGAGGGCGCTTGAACTGGAGTTAATCACCAGGTTGGTGGTCTTTCCTGCCTTGGTCTGCAGGTTCATCTTGCCATCTGCGTATACGAATTCCATTACATCCGAAATAGAATCCTCCCCTGATTTGATGCCGGACTGGGACAATGCCTTGTTCAGCTGCATGGCCAGCTTTTCTCCGCCCGTCATGGTTACCCCGTCCACCTCCACGGCAGCATCCAGGTCTATGGTATAGTCAATCGGCACGGTTATATCCTTGCCGTCCCCATCCTTATCCTTATAGGAGGAAGGGAAGGTAAATATCCCCGCCGACTGGTACTGGTCCCCGCTGTATGTCCCGAACCTCAGCTGTCTTCCCTGCAGCAGGGAGCTTTTATACACGGGATTAGTAAGGCTGTCCTGGGTTATGCCTGTATGGATGGATGAGGTACCTTTGGAAGCAGACTGGAGCGTTGATGAGCTGGCCAGCTGCTTCACCCCTAAAATTGACAAATAGTCCAGCATATTGGAAGACCCTGTGGCCGACACGAACTTGGTGATATCCGAATCCCCCATTGCCGTAATCTGATTCTTGGCAAACATGCTGGGATACTTAAGATTAGTGCCTGATGCAAAGGAAAAATAGTTATCCTGCAAAGCCAGCATCTTATCGCTGACCGCCTGAAATGCCTCCTGCTTCCAGCCAAGGCTTGTCATCTTATTCTTTTGGTTTGTTATCTTAGACTGGGTTCCGGCCGTCATCTGCTCGATAATGGAATCCCGGTCAATTCCGGAACCAAAACCGCCATACCCTCTTAAACTGGTATTTCCAAGGCTGCTTGCTGCTCCTGATACACTTGCCATCTGTATTCTCCTCTCACATCCGCTGCTAAATGATTTTCAATCTCCTGCGTTTCCCCCGGTGCACAGGGAACATGCTGCCGGTAACGCATAGTCCTGCTATCTATAATTTATTTATCGGCGGGTTTTGAAGAAAAATAATAAAAAGTGCCCAAGTTTATCAACCTGTGCACTTTTTTATTTTAAACGCTTCATTCATCATTCTTTACTTGTCATAGGGACCGGAACGGTCGTGTCTTGGGTTTTCTTTTACATCCATGCATGCCTTGATGATTTCCGTGAGGATCCTTACCTTGAATTTGCTTTCATAGAATCCGATGATGGGAGCCGTGGAACTCTCGTCCACCACAACATACTTTGCAGGGAGCCTGGTGAGGATAAGGGCCATCACATCCGCCTGGCAGCGGCTGCACATACATACGTCATACTGTTTCAGGTATTGCTTCAGGTTCATCCGCTTAAGAATCTGCTCCATCACATTGACCATATGGTAATGATCCAGTTTTCCCTGAATCTCTTCCTCCAGCTGGTCTGTGAGCCGGTCCAGGATCTTATTGGAAATATTGTCATTCCGGCTGGTCTCATCTACCACAATCACAGTCTTATCGCCATTGGCCGTGATCCTTGATACGGGTTCTTTTGGATTGACCGCTTCCTGGGCTGTTTCTTTTGGCGCCCCGCCCTGGACCGTCTCTTTGGACGCCTCGCCCTGAGCCGTCTCTTTTGGCGCCCCACCCTGAGCCGCCTCTTTTGGCGCCCCACCCTGGGCTGCTTCGGTCACCGCATCCTTTTTCTCCTGTTGGGCCTCTTCCTTTTTTTCAGCAGCAGCAGCCTCTTGTTCCGGGGCGCTTCCATTGGTAATCAGGTTCAGTACATGGGATGTCTTATTGGTCTTCCTTGGCACGCTCCATCACCTCCTTTATGTGGATGGCCTCCCCAACTTCCTGGATTAAATCCTGGTAATCCTTTACGGCTGACGACCGCGGATTATAGTCAAATATGCTTTCGCCGTGGGCAGGCGCTTCCGCTATGGCCACCCCGGTACGGATTTTGGTCCTAAACACAACTGTATTAATCTGCAACGCCAGCTGCTGGGCCATTTCCATCACATCCCTGGAGAGAAGGGTCCGCTTATTAAAGCGGGTCAGCAGGATTCCCATGACCTTAAGGCCCGGGTTAAAGCTCTCCCTGACAGACTCTATGGTCTCCTTAAGCTGGGCCAGCCCCACAAGGCTTAAGATGTCGGATGCCAGTGGAATGATCAGGTAGTCGGAAACCGCATAGGCGTTCACTGTCAGAAGGTTAAGGGCCGGCGGTGTGTCGATGATGATGTAATCGTACTGCTCCATCACCGGCGCCAGCGTTTCCTTCAGTATGCATTCCCCTGGACCGGAGGACGTCCGCTCCACCCCGCTGCTGAGGGTGATGTCCGCGGTCAGTATATCGCAGTATTCTGTCCGGCAGATGGCTTCCTGTACCGGAAGCGTGCCCTTTAACGCGTCCAGCACCGTGGGCCCATTGGCCGTCTCCACGCCCAGACAGAAGCCCAGATTTCCCTGGGGGTCCAGGTCCACTCCCAATACCCTCAGTCCTTTTGCCGCAATCCCGGCAGCCAATGCAGCGGAAGTGGTGGTTTTCCCCACTCCGCCCTTCTGATTGGAAACAGTTATGATAGTAGCCAAAGCGTTACCTCCGAATTCAATCTTATTTTATATATGATATTGGTTTTACGGCTGCCACAGAGGCAGCTCTTCCCCGGGACTGCAGTCCACTGCCTGTTTCACCGTCTCCGGGTCCAGGGGAAGCAGCCCTTCCGTCACCGGAGAGCCTGCCTCCTGGCCAGCCTGGGCAAGGGCGAGAGTCCATTCCTCCAAATCACACTTAAGCCCATTCACATAATATAAAGGGTCTCCCCAATCATCATACTCCAGTTCAAAATGCCACAGGCTCTCAAACCGGAAGCCGTTGTCCTCCATCTGGAAGCAGTCCCTCTCACCGCTGTCCTTTGCAATGGTAAGCCACACAGACTGGCTGTCCTGGTTATAGGAAAGATAGGATTTCTCCGGGCCGTCCAGGTCTGCCTCCGAGGCAGGGACCAGTTCTTCCTCCGCAGGATCCCAGACAGCGGTCAGTACCACCCGTCCGGGTGACTGCACCTGGTCCGTCACCACCACATCCCGGTATCCGTCGCCGTTTATGTCCCACAGCATGAAACCAGGGCGCAGGGCGCCCTCCCTTTCTTTATATGCCTTATCCTTCATCTGCCTTTCCAGCTGCTTTTTAACAGCCTTCCGGTAGGTGTCAAAGGACTCCAGGATAAGACCGTCCGGTCCCACATAGTGGTCATCCGGTGTGAACATGTTAAAGCATTTGGCCCCGTCATCTCCCATATAATACTTGTTTTTATCGCGTTTGTCCGTCACCCATCCCGTCTTCATGCGGCCTTTGGAATCCACATAGTATTCCTTCCCCTGGTCCTCAATCCATTCATCCTCTGCCGGACTGCCGGGGGAATAAAAATACATCCAGTATTTTCCATCCTCCGACTGGTCCCAGGTGCCCTCCTGGGCCCCGTGTGCGCAAAGGGGAACCGCCAGGACAAGAGCCGCAGTAATGAGGACTGCACTGCCTCTAATCAAAATCAACCTTTCCCATCTTCTCAATGGAATCCTCCACACTGTCCACCAGCTCATGGATTGCTTCATACACAGCAGATGATTCATTGGCCATCCGGCCGATTTCCTCTGCCACCACGCTGAACCCCACTCCGGCCCGGCCCGCGCGGCCTGCTTCAATGGACGCGTTCAGGGACAGCATTTTCTCCATGGTGGCGGTCTGTTCCAGTTCCCTTGTCTTGGTCTTAATCTGTCCCACCGCGTCCTGGACCTTCTGGGATTCCTGGTTAAACACCTGCATTTTTGACTGGTTTATTTTCTGGTAATAGCTGAGGTTAATCCACTGGTTCATGACCGTGGAAAACAACTCTGCCGACGAACGTATCATTTTCTCAGACCGGACAGGCACCTTACCCAGGGCCTTCAGGTACTCCTCCTCGTCAATGCCCAGCTCCCTGGCAATCCTCCGGAATTTTTCAGGGTCCGGCTTCTGTGGAAGGACCTGTCCGCCAATCACAGCGCCCACCTTCTCCCCGTTAATCATGAGGTCCGCGGCAAAATCCATAAGCCCTGCATGGCAGAAATAGGAACCCTTTCCCTCCCTGTCGCATTTCTCACAGCGCTTAAGGCCTTCGGCATTTCCCCTTGTATATTTCATGCAGAAATCTGTAAAATTGCTTCCCCTGGAAATATACTCCCCCTGGGAATCCACGGCAATGGCGGCCAGCCCCGTTGCATCGGAAAACAGGTCCTGTATCCGCTGGAATTCATTCAAATCCACGATTTTCCTTATATCCATACTGTTTTCATCTTCTTTCCATCAATATGCGCTGTTTTTTGTCCGCCCCGCGGGTCAGGACTGCCTTACATGCTGGGCAACCTTCCTGTCATCCGTCCTGATATGCATTAACAGCTTTCCAACCATCTGGTTCAGACTGTTTAATGCGGTGATGGAAGCGCCCTGGTTCTTTATATCCCTGGCAGTCACGGCCAGTTCACCTTTATACCATTCATGGAACTGCCTGTGGGCAGCATAACCGGGATATGAGGCCTGCACCTGAAGCTTTTCCTCATCCCCAAAATGCTTGGCCACATAGGACACAAGGAAATCCAGGGTGGACTCCACCTGGCTTCGTCCTTTTCCCTGGGAACAGGCGTCCAGCAGGTCGTTCACCGCCTTGAAAAGCTGCCGGTGCTCACTGTCAATCAGGGCGTTGCCTGTTTCCAGGTCCTTTGTCATCTCATATCTCATGTCCTTTTCCTCCTATGCCTTTTTCTGTCCCTGGAATTTTCCCATATCCTGGCCGTACTTCTTAAGCAGTTCGTCCAGAATGGATACAAGATGGCCGATTTCCGGTTTGGCCAGCTGTTCGTCTGCTCCCAGTTCCCTGCCCTTCCTGCGCATCTGCTCGTCAATCAGGGATGAGAAGATGACCACGGGCAGCTTTTTAAGTCTTGGGTCATCCTTAATCAGCTTTGTCAGCCTGTGTCCGTCCATCTCCGGCATCTCAATGTCTGTGATGACCAGGTTCACCTTCTCGTACAGGTCATTGTCATCCCGGATGGATAAAAGGTAATCCCAGGCCTCCTGTCCGTTATTAAAATTCATGATGTTGGTAAATCCGGCCCGCTCCAGGGAATCGTCAATCATACGTCTAAGCAGGATGGAGTCCTCCGCAATCAGGATAGGGGATTCACACAGGGGCCTGTCGCCCATGGCCTCAATCTCCGAGACCTGGATACTGGTCTCCGGCGCTATCTCCGCAACAATTTTCTCAAAATCCAGGATGGTGACCAGCTGGCCCTCACACTGGGCAATGCCGGTAGCAACGCTTTCATCCCCATTGGCAATGGTCTTATCCGGCTTCTGTATGTCCTTCCAGGAAATGCGGCTGATTCCCTCGATTCCCTGTACCCGGAAGGCCACTGTCATTTTGTTGAAATTAGTCACGATGAATAAATCCCTGGCCCCGTTTTCCGGCCGTGTCCCGGACAGGTAGTACGCAAGGTTGATGACGGTGATCAGGGATTCCCTGGGCTTGAAGATTCCCTCCACAGCCGGGTGGGCGTGAGGCATGGGCTTTACCTTCTCACTCATGATGATTTCCCTTACCTTTGCCACGTTAATTCCATAGAACTCCCCCAGGACAGTGAATTTCATGATTTCAATTTCATTTGTCCCGGATTCCAGCAGGATGCCTTCCTTCTCTTTCTGCATAACAAAAACTCCTTTCTATAAATGCTTTTCAGGTTTCCCAAATGTCCGGATTATGACATCCCCGCTTTCCAGCTGCAGCAGCATGGTCCTGGCATATGTACCGCCTGTGTCCTCAGCCACAATCCTCATGTTTTCATCTGTCAGGATTTTCTTTACCATGGCGGCGTTCCTCTGGCCGATATTGCCGAAATCCGCGTTTCCGCTGATTTCAAACATCTTTGCGCCGCCTGCGATTTTAACCGTTGTCCTGGCTTTAACCATTCCAAAGGCCATAAGCTTCCTGATTGTCTCACGGATGCCGGAATCCGCGTATTTATAAATATTGGGGTCGGAAACCCCGTTATGGGCCGGCAGCATGATATGGAGCAGGGCGCCCAGCCGCAAAAACGGGTCATAGAATGATATGCCGATGCAGGAGCCCAGGGCATATGTGATGATCCTGCCCTCGTCCCTGGTGAACTTCATGTCCCCGATTCCCACCTTAAGTTCCTTTTCTGCCATCTCTAAACACCCAGCTTCCCTAATATATCATTCAGTGAACGGATATCAGGAAGCATCAGCAGCCAGTCTGAAAGCCGTTTTCCTTCCATGACAAAATCTGCATTGAAATACATCAGCTTATCGGTCTCATAACCGTATTCGGCAATGGGCACTGTCAGTATGCCGCCCAGCATGTTTACCGTGGAGCTGGGAACGGACAGATGGATGTTCATGTCCACCAGCTGTGAAAAAGCGTTGATATAAGAGCAGATAATGATGTTTCCCACTTCCTCCAGAGCCGAATAGGCCAATGCATCCATTTCCTCAAAGGATGTATAATTTTTGTCCAGCAGCTTTCCCAAAACCGTGTTGGCAAAATCCATGTTGAAAAGAAACAGCATTAACCCGTCCACATCCCCGTCCATCTTCACCAGTGTGGCCGCCACCACTTCCTCAATGTTGCCGATGCGGTCCACCGCATCCTCATATCCCAGGATACTGACCTGGGGAAGGGTGATGCGTATCTCCTTCTGGAGGAACTTGGAAAGGGCCGTGGCTGCATGGCTGGTGCCGATGCTGCTGATTTCCCTCATTGTATCCACTTCCTGAAGGTTCAGATCCTCAAAATTCCTGATTTTCATGTGTGCCTCGCTTTCTTCCGTTCAATTTCCCCGCTGTCATTAACCGCGCAGGGTATTAATGGTACCCTCTATCTCATCCGAGGTGGTCACCATGCGCAGGGCATAGGTAAATGCGCGCTGGCACTCAATCAGCCGGACCAGTTCTTTGGCCATGTCCGTGCCGGATACCTCCAGGGCCCCTGATGTGACGGAGGCCTTCTCCAGGAGGATGGGCTGCGCCCCCTGGTCTGTGGGCACGTATTCGTTATTCCCCACACTGGTCAGACGGCTTGGATTGGCAAAGGTGTAGAGGCTGACCCTGGGTTTATCTTCCTCGTCTTCCTCATCCTCCTCGTCCTCAATCTCCTCATCCTCCTCGTCCCCCATTTCTGCCTGGATTTTATCCACATCCGTGACCTCCGCCTTAAGAGGCTCCTGGTTCTGGTCCAGTACCAGCTTGCCTGAGTCTGTCATGAGATAGAATCCATCTTCCCGCTCCGCCCGGTGGAAATGTCCGTCCCGCGTATAACTGACAGCCCCTGTGGCCGGATCCTGCACCATGAAGAACGCATTGGGCTCCAGGATAGCATAATCCATGGGGCTTCCTGTCTGGGTCAGCCCTGACGTGTCAAAGCCGGTATAGGTCCTCTGGACCTTCATGCCCGCCCCTGCCTGCAGCTCTGTCACCGCGCCCTCACTGTCATTAAGGTTATAATTGATCAGCTGTGAAAACACGGTGGTCTTGGGCTTAAAGCCATTGGTGTTCACATTGGCCAGGTTATTGGAAATCACGCTGAGCTTTTCCGTGCAGTTCCCGGCCCCCAGCGCCCCTACGTAAAATGACTGGTTCATATGTATCCTCCTTACAATCTTCCTACATCTGTCACGGATTTGCTCATGATCTGGTCATACATCTTAAGTACCTGGGCCGCGCTTTGAAGGGCCCTCTGGGATGTCATCATGGCGGTCATCTCGTCCACCATATCCACGTTGGACTTCTCCACACTCTTCCAGATAAGCTGGGGCCGTTCCTCCTGGGCCGCCGCAGGCGCCTGGGCCGTGGAGTACAGTCCGTTGTCCTCCTTGTGCAGCTGCTCATAGTCCCCGAAGTCCACAATCCTTATGGTGCCTAACTGCCTGAGCTTGGGCTCCTCCTCTGAATCCGCTTCTGACTCTGTCTGTCTTTCATACACCGTAATGCTGCCCCTGGCATCCACGCTGAAGTTCTCATCATCAATCCGTATGGGCTGGCCGTCTTCCGAAAGCACCCGGCCCGCCTCCGGCAGGGTGAGGTACCCTTCCTCATCCACTGCAAAGGACCCGTTCCTTGTATAGCGCTCCCCGTCCGGTGTCTGTATGCAGAAAAAGCCGCTGCCCCCAATGGCGAAATCATAGATTCCGTCTGTCTGTTCAAAGCTTCCCTGGTCATAGTCCACATAGGTCCTGGACGCGGTCTTTATCTTGGATGTAACGGAAAGAGGCGTGGGGTTTGCCTTGTTATGCCGTCCGGTCCGGTACAGCATTTCTTCCTGGAATGTGCTGGTGACCATGGTATCCCGCTTATAGCCCGATGTCTGGACATTTACCATGTTATTACTGATGACATTCAGATTCCGGCTCTGGGTCAGCATTCCGGATGTAAGATTGTAAAATCCCTGGTACATATGGCGTTTCCTCCTGTTCCTATTCGTAAATATAGGTATTCATGTAAGTCTTGAGTTTCCGGATGGCGCTGCTGTGGATCTGGGAAATACGCGGTTCACTGACATTGAGCACCTGGGCTATCTGTGTCATGTTTAAATCCTCCACATAATAGAGTGAAATCACCATCCGCTCCTTTTCCTTCAGTTTGTTCACCGCCTCTGTCAGGGTCCTGACCGCTTCCTCCCTCATATACGCTGTTTCAGGCTGCAGGTCCGTGTCGTTGCTGGGTATCTGGACCGACTGCCCTTCCTCCTCCCTGTTTGTCACCATGTCCAGCGAAAGCACGTTTACCATGGTGCTCATCCGCTGTAGCCTCTGGCATTTCCGGATGTCCATTTTCAGATGGCCTGCGATTTCGTCATCCGTGGGCGGACGCCCCAACCGGTCCGAAAGCTCTGTCCTGGCGTCCTCAATGGACCTGTGTTGTTTATGGTAATTCCTTGGCATCCAGTCATTCTTGCGGATGATGTCGATGATCATCCCCCTGATGCGCCTGGAAATAAATGTCTCGAATTTGTTATCCCGTTCCGGGTCATACCGCTCGATTCCCTTCATGATGGCAATTGCGCCCTCGTTGATGATATCCTCCATCTGCATGAAATCCGCATACAGGTTATGCATCTGGATTGCAACTGCCTTGGCTATGTAGAGATACCGGAGCGTAAGCTCCTGCTTTACTTCCAGCTGCCTGTCCCTGTCATACATGGCCAGCAGCTCTTCATTTGTCTTTTCCTTCAATCCATCCAACTGCCGCATATCAAATCATCCTTCACTGTCAGCCATCCTGCAGCCCCGGTCCCTCCAACTTCAGGCTGCCGATTGACTGTATCTGGACATTATTTGCCACTTCATTAAATGAAAGCACCCGCACCTTTGGATAAAACTGCTCTATCAGGCGGTAGAAATGTACCCGCATGATCTGGGAAGTCAATATGACCGGATTCTGGGTAAAGCCGCTGAACTTCCTGAGCTGTTCTGCCATCTGCCGTATCAGGCTCTGAAGTATGTCCGGGTTCAGGGCCAGATAATACCCTCCCTCTCCTTTTGTAATGGAGCCCACCATGGTGCGTTCCAGTTCTGAATCAAGGGTAAGCACCTTCATGCTTCCGTCCTCGCAGTACATCCGTGTAATGGTGCGCTTAAGTGCCGTCCTTATGCGTTCCACTATGGTGTCAATGTCTTTTACAGGCAGGCCTGTCTCAGATACAACCTCTATCATTGTCTCAATGATGGTTTCCAGGTCCTTTACCGGAACCCCCTCTTTTAACAGGCTGGTGAGTATACGCTGGAACAGGCCGTAAGGGATAAGTCCGGGAAATGCCTCCTCCACCAGTTCCGGGGCGGTCTTCTTCACATTCTCCACCAGATGGATCACTTCCTGTCTGGTAATCAGTTCAAAGGCATGCTGACGTATGACCTCCGACAGGTGGGTGACCATGACCGACAGCGGGTCAATTACCGTGTACCCGTATACCTCGGCCCGTTCCCTGTCCTCCGGCCGGATCCACCGGCTGGGGATTCCATAGGCCGGCTCCACGGTCTCTATGCCGTCCACTTCCTTTTCAGGATGCTCCGGCTCCAGGGCCAGGTAATAGTCCATAAGGATTTCACCCCTGGCCACCTCCTCGCCTTTTATCCTGATGCAGTACTGGTTGGTGCTTAAGGCGGAACTGTCCCTTAAACGGATGGAGGGGATGACAAATCCCATGTCCTGGGCATACTGCCTGCGGAATATGACAATCCGGCTGATCAGCCTGCCTCCCACGGATTCGTCCGCCAGAGGAATCAGGCTGTATCCGAATTCCATTTCCACCGGCTCCACGCTTAAAAGGTTATATACGTTATTCACATCCTTGTAATACTCATCCTCTGTCACGGGCCTGGCTGCCGCCGCTTCCTCCAGGGCCGCCTGTTCCCCTTCCGCCTCCTGGTACACGGCCGCGCCTAAAAGGGCCGGCTCAGCCTGGATTTTCCTGGAAAGGTAGTATCCGCTGGCTAAAAGCCCCACGGAAACCATTCCCAGCTGGACCACAGGCATGCCCGGAATCATGGTCATGACAGCCATGGCCACGCCGCTTATCATGATGGAATAGGGCTGGGCCATGAACTGCTTGGATATATCCTCGTTCAGGCTTCCCTCGGACACGGCCCTGGTTACGATCATGCCCGTGGCCGTGGATATGAGCAGAGCCGGTATCTGGGACACCAGGCCGTCGCCCACGGTTGCGATGGAATAGGTGTTCAGCACATTGCCTATGGAATCCCCGGACTGGACGATTCCGATGATGCTTCCTCCTATCAGGTTCACAGCCGTTGTAATCAGGGACATGACGGCATCGCCTTTGACGATTTTGGTGGCGCCGTCCATTGCGCCGTAGAAATCCGCTTCCCGCTGGATCTTCTGCCTGCGCTCCTTGGCCTGCTGCTCGCTTATGAGTCCGGAGCTTAAGTCGGCGTCAATGGCCATCTGCTTGCCCGGCATGGCGTCCAGGTTGAACCTTGCGGCAACCTCAGCCACACGCTCGGCGCCCTTTGTGATTACAATGAACTGCATCAGTACAATGATGAGGAAGATGATGAAACCCACCACCACATTTCCCCTGAGCACAAAGTCCCCGAAGGCCCTGATGACCTGGCCCGATGACCCCATATTGGTCAGGATGTTCCTGGTTGTGGAAACATTGATTCCCAGCCTGAACAGGGTGGTCACCAGCAGCAGGGACGGGAAAATGGAAAACTCCAGGGGTTCCCGTATGGTCATGGTCGTTACCAGGATCATCATGGAAAGGGACATATTCAATATAATCGCCACATCCACCAGACCGGCCGGCAGCGGTATGATTAACAGCAGTATGATAATCAGTACAAAAAGTACCACCGAATAACTCAGTATCTTCTTCATCCGTAACTCCATCCGATTCGTTTATCTGAACATATCTTCCCTGCGCCCGGTCCGGTAGAGATAGAGAAGAATTTCTGCCACTGCCCCATAAAACTCGGCAGGTATCTCCCGGTCCAGCTCACAGGAGGCGTATAAGGCCCTTGCAAGAGGTTTGTTCTCCGTGATATAAACCCCGTTTTCCTCCCCAACCCTTACAATCCTGAGGGCCAGTTCATCCTGGCCCTTGGCCAGCACCACCGGCGCGCCGTGATGGCTGGGGTCGTATTTAAGGGCCACCGCGTAATGGGTGGGGTTTCTGACAATCACATCTGCCTGGGGAACCTTCTGCATCATCCTGCTGAGGGCCATCTGGCGCTGGATCCTCCGTATCCGTCCCTTAATCTCCGGATTGCCCTCTGTCTGCTTGAATTCATCCTTCACTTCCTGTTTGGTCATCTTAAGGTCCCGCTCATACTCCCAGCGCTGGTAAAGGAAATCAAAGAAGGCCACGATACCGAAAGCCATGCTGACCTTGACCACCAGGTCAAAGGCCATGTTTAACATATAGGCAGCCGAGACCTGGGGCTGCATGTCAATCATCCTGGCCACCGGCACAAGGTCACCCTTTATCAGGTTATAGAGCAGGATTAACAGCAGGGTGGTCTTAAACAGGTTCTTCACAAGCTCTATGACATTTTTCAGGGCAAACAGTTTTTTTATGCCTGTAAATGGATTCAGCTTGCCAAATTTTGGTTTTACCACCTGAAAGGACACGTTGAAACGGGTCTGCGCCCCATGGGCCAGGATGCCCAAAACCAGGGCGGCCAGAAGCAGGGGCAGCGCACATTTGAGGAAAGTGACCACGGTCACCGAAAACAGCTGGGAAGACAGAAGTTCCTGGGGATCTCTTCCCACGCCTTCCAGCATCCATTCCATGTACGACCTTATATTCCTGTAAATGTAGGGCATCATGAGCCGTATCATCCAGAATACGCCTAAGAGGAGGATGACCGTGGTTATATCCTTGCTCTGGAATACATTGCCTTCCTTCCTGGCATCATTGCGGCGCTTACTGGTTGGTTTTTCTGTCTTTTCCTGTCCGCTGCTCCCGGCCACTGTCCCTCACTCCCTTTCTGTGCCCTGTTCCGTTCTGCGCCTTGTTCCGCTCTATGCCCCGTTCCTTTCCTGGCCCCGTTACCTTCATCCGCCCCTTTGCGGGCCTTCTGGGAAACGGTGTTCCCTGGGCCTGTCTCAGGCCATCAGCCTGACCATATGGTCCAGCCACTGGAACATATAATCCAGGACACCATATAATTTGTCCGACATGGGCGAAAACAGGAACAGGAGCATCAGCATGCCCACGATGATTTTTACCTGGAAGTTGACCACAAACACATTTATCTGCGGTATGATCCGCATGAGGATGCCCACCGCGGTCTCCGCAACCAGTTCCATTCCCACCACAGGCAGGGCAAACTGAAGCCCCATGACAATGCTCTGCCTGAACATGTCCAGGACAGCCATTGCCAGCCCCGGGCTTATGCGCACCGCCCCAAAGGGAATGAGACGGGCCGAGCCGTAGAATATCTCAAGAAGCCTGAGATGGCCGTCCATTGCAAAAAACAGCAGCATCAGGAAGGCGTAATACATTCCCGACGTAATTGTCATCTGGGTATTGTACTGGGGGTCATATATCTGGGCCATGTTAAGGCCCATCACATAGTCCATTGCGGACGACGCGAAACGCACCACCATGACCGACAGCTCCATTGCAAACCCAAGGGTAAAGCCAACAAACAGCTCCAGCAGCAGCATGACGCCGTACTCCAGCATGGTGGCAGGTTCACGGTACAGACCCGCTCCTCCGGTGGTATAGAGTAACAGGGACAAAAGGAACACGAAGCCTGCCTTTGCAGCGGAGGGCAGGTTGGTCCTTCCGAACATGGGATTTAAGGCAATGGCCCCGCTCATGCGCATGACAATCAGGGAGAATAAGATGAGCATTCCCTGTTAACCTCCCGCTATCATGGCGCACACCTGCCGGGTAAAGTCCTGAAGCATCACAAGCATGGAACTGCCCAGGATCCCCATCATGGCCAGGATGGCCAGAAGCTTTGGGACAAAGGTCATGGTCTGCTCATTAATCTGGGTGGCGGCCTGGAATATGGCAATCAGGACGCCCACGGCCATGCTCACCAGCAGGAAAGGCATGGAAAGTCTCAGGGCCAGCTGGAATGCCTGGTACATGATGTCAAGCACCTGTAAATTACTCATAATTACCTCCTGACTCAGGATTCCTAACGGAAACTCCTGACAATGCTGGAAAACAGCAGTTCCCAGCCATTAACAGTCACAAACAGCAGCAGCTTGAAGGGAAGTGAAACCATGGTGGGTGGAAGCATTACCATACCCATGGACATCAGGGTGGTGGCTACCACGATATCAATCAGCAGGAAGGGGAGGTAGATAAGAAATCCCGCCACAAACCCCCGCTTCAGCTCGCTGGTCATGAAAGCAGGGGTCACCACGGTAAAGGGATAGTCCTCCACACGTTCCTCTGTCTGGGTTCCGGACATTTCCACAAAATGGTCCAGGGTCTCCTTTTCCGTGTTCCTTAGCATGAACTCCTTTATTGGAACCCCCATCCTCTGCACTGCTTCCATCTGGGTTATCTCGCCACGGGTATAGGGTTCATACGCCTCGGCATTGACCCTGCCGATGACCGGACTCATGATATAGAGGGTCAGGAACAGTGAAATCCCTACCAGGACCGTATTGGGAGGGGTCTGCTGGATTCCCATGGCGTTCCTTGTAAATGACAGTATGATGATGGTCCTGGTAAAGGAGGTCATCATCACCGCAATGGACGGCAGCAAAGCCACCAGGGTAATCATGAATATCAAATCAAGCGCCGGGACATTGCCTCCGTTCAGGCCGGCAAGAAGATCATTCATCTGTCTCCTCCCTTTCTTCTGGTTCCTTGTATTCCTCTTCCAGCTTTTCCAAAAGCTGGATTCCGGCCTGGCTGACGCCGATAAGGTACATGTGGGACTGCAGCTTCACAAGAAGGATTTGTTTATCAGCACTGATCCGGACCTGTTCCAGAATCTTAAGGTTCCGTCCGGATGTGGCTTTCATGTATGTCTTTCCCATGAGCCGGCTGCACCAGTATGCCAGAAACAGGATGCATCCCACGGTAAGCACTGCGCCTGCCAATGAAAAAAAGCTGTCGTTCATCATAAAATCTCCGGGTTCAGGTCCCTGGCCACAATCTCTGTGATACGGATGCCGAAATTATCTTCCACCACCACGATATCCCCCTTTGCGACACACTGACCGTTTACGAACAGGTCGGCCTGCTCGCCTGCCATCTTGTCCAATACCACCAGGGAACCCTGGGTCAGTTCCAATATGTCCTTAACCAGTTTCTTGGTCCTTCCCACTTCCACAGAAAGTTCCAGCGGGACCTTCATCAGCATTTCCTGGTTGGCCCGCTCCTCTGCCCCTTCTTCCACCCCGGTCTCCATCTGCGGGGAGTTAACCGGATGGATCAGGATGTTGTCCCTTGGGGGCTGCTGCTTTTCCTTTGCCTTCATGTCCTTCATGAATTCCATCATCTGGGCCTGGGACTGCTGCATCTGGTTCAGAAGCTGAAGCATGACAGGGTCCGGGGCGGACTGGTATATCACAGACTGGCCCATGGCCGGGGCATATTGAGGCTGGGCCTGTCCTGCCTGTGTAACATACTGAGGCTGCTCCGGAATCTGTCCGGAAGCCGTCTGCGCCCCGGTCCGGACAGCGCTGTCAGAGGACTGGGACTGGCTGGGCGTCTGTGGGGGCGCGGCCTGCATCTGCTGCTCTGGTGTTGCCTGCATCTGCTGTGGGGGCGCCGGCTGCATCTCCTGCGTGGGCGCTAGCTGTGCCTCCTGCATGGGTGGTGCCTGCATCTCCTGCATGGGCGCTGGCTGCATCTGCTGCTCTGGCGCGGCCTGCATCTGCTGTGGGGGCGCCGGCTGCATCCCCTGCATGGGCGCTGGCTGCATCTCCTGCTCTGGTGCCGGCTGCTCCTCCTGCATGGATGGTGTCTGCTCCTGCTGCGGTTCCTCCCGCACTTCCCCGTCCTGCTTTTCTGCTTCCGCCTGCTTTTCTGCTTCCGCCTGCTTTTCTGCCTCAGCCTGCTTTTCTGCCTCAGCCTGCTTTCTCGCATCCTCCTCCATCTGGTACTGTTCCGCTTGCTGGAAACTGATTTCAAAGGGCTCCAGCAGGTGTTTTGCCAGCTTGGACGACATGATATTCAGGAATTCGCTTTCCAGTTTTCCCTCTATCTCCAGGGAAAAACGGACCACCACCATCTTCACGCCGGAGGTGAAATATTTTTCTTTAAAACCATTCTCACTTTCAATCGGAAAAGAAACAGGCGTAGATATGTTTACGGGATTCCCAAGAAATTCCGAGAGCGCGGTGGCCGAAGACCCCATCATCTGGTTCATGACCTCGCAAATTGCGCTCACATTAATTTCATTCATTTCAAATTCTTCATCTGGTATATCGGCCCCCATGAGCATTCCCACGATAATCCGCACGTCGTTGCGGCGGAACATCATGATATTGCTGCCCTCAAGGCCCTCCGTATAAGCTATCTCCACGCCTACCGCCGGCTCCAGGCTCTTGAACTCAAATTCATCGCTTGTCAGTACCCGTACCACAGGTGTGGTAATGTTCACCTTTGTGCCCAGCATGGTGGAAACCGCTGTGGCGGACGCACCAAGGCTGATATTCATTATTTCGCCTATGGCGTCCAGTTCCATATCATTAAAGTCGCTAACGCCCATTTTTATCTCCTTCTTGTATCATCAGTCTTAACCTGTGCCTTTACTTTCCAATCTCCAGTGCTTTCTGTACCATCAGCTTCATCGCGTTCAGGGCTGTTACATTTGCTTCGTATGACCTGGTGGCCGACATGCTGTCAACTGTCTCTTTCAGTAAATCCACATTGGGCAGGCTGACATATCCATCCGCGTCCGCGTCCGGATGGCCGGGGTTGTATACCCTCTTCATCTCCCTGTCATCTTCAACAATGCCGGATACCCTTACTCCCGCGTTCCTGCTGGCAAAGCCCTTTCCCTGGGAGGCGCTTAACAGGGCTTCCTGAAAGGAGCCGGCGCCGTAGCTTTCAAACATCACGTCCTTCCTCCGGTACGGTCCTCCTGCCTCTGTCCTGGTCGTGTCAATATTGGCTATATTTTCAGCAGCGATATCCATCCTTACACGCTGCGCGCTCATGCCGGAGGCGCAGATATCAAATGAGCTTAAAAATGCCATCTTCCTTCCTCCTTATTTGCCTAAAATTGAATTAACGGTCTGGACAATCCTCTCGGCATTAAAGGGCTTTACAATGAAATCCTTAGCGCCTGATTTGATGGCGTCCACAACCATGCTCTCCTGGCCCATGGCCGTGCACATGACAATCTTGGCGGAGGTATCTGATTCCCTGATTTTCTTAAGGGCCTGAAGTCCGTCCATGTTGGGCATGGTAATATCCATGATGACCAGGTCCGGTTTTTCCTCATCATACTTTTTCACGGCTTCCGCCCCATCCTGGGCTTCCACAAAATTGCTGTAGCCCTTCTGTGTCAATGCATTCTTAATCATCATCCTCATAAATGCAGCGTCATCTACCAACATAATCTTTTCCATTGTGCTTTCCCTCACTTTATATTTGTATTTTTACTCATCCAGGATTTCCTTATCCCGCTCTTTCTCCGGCCCGGCATAGATTCTGTCTTCTATACGGATTGCCACATTTTTCTTGTAAACTCCCATCTTTCCGGTAAACCAGGGCTGTCTCCCCACAAATACCTTCAGATGGCTGTCCTTGGGTTTATTGAGGCTGATCACATCGCCCACCTGAAGCTGCGCCAGATCCCGAAGGCCCAGCTCCACGGTTCCCAGCTGCCCGGTTATGGGAAGCGGGGAGAAACGGATATGATCCAGGAGCGCTTCCTTGTTGTCCTCATAGGCAAAGCCCCTGGCTATGTGCTTGCGGCTGTCTATCAGATGGAAAATGAACTCAAGCAGGGTTCCCGGTATACAGAGCTTTATCTTTTCAACCGCCAATCCCGCCACATCCACATTCAGGTGCACAATGGCCACTGTTTCATCCAGGCCCACCTCCTGGACCATGCTGGGATTTTCCTCCACCCTCTGGATCTTAAAGCTGACATTGATGTAATTGGAAAATCCGTCCTTTAAGGCCAGGACAAAATATTCCACTATCCGCCGGTATAAGGCCACCTCCACATCCGAATAGCGGTACTTTTGCTCTACCCTGACAATCTCGTCACCGCCGCCCAGCATATGGTTGATAAGCGTAATCACAAGCCCAGGGGTGACGTGGAGCATAAGCGGGACACTATTCTTGATCTTGTCCTGGATTTCCGCATTTGCCATGGTGATGCTGTCATTCTCATGCAGCGAATTCACAAACTCATAATATCTGCGCTCCTGGACCTCCAGAACCGTAATATCGGTCAGCACCCTGAATATGCCGTTCACCTGGGAAGTCAGTATCCTGGCATAATTCTCAAAGACACTGTTGAGTATTTTCATCTTGTCCTTGGTGAACTTCCTTGGACTGTAAAAATCATATTTACTGTATTTTGTTTCTTCTGCTTCTGTCTTCTGTTCAACCGCCTGCACCTCTTCTTCAGGCCCGCTGCCCTGCATGGACTTAAGAAGCGCGTCTATCTGACTTTGGGATAATACATCTGCCATTGCTAAAGCCACCTTTACTAAATTTATTCAGCCGCTGTTCCTCCGGTCTCTTTTGCCGTATCCCCGGAAGGAAAACCAGGTTCAGCAGACGCGCTCTCCGGAATGTCCGCCGCAGGAGACATGGTAGTGGACACGCCGTCAGCGCTGGGAGCTGCAGGCGCAAACCCATGACCGGACCCATCGTCATCCTGGCCCTGGCCCGTGACCACGGTCCTGTCCGCATTCACACCGCTGTTGTATTCATCGTAATACCGGTTCATGGAATGAAGGTCCGCGCCCTCGTCAATCATCAGTATCTCCACACGGCGGTTCTTGGTCCGGCCCTCCCGTGTGCTGTTATCCGCGACCGGGCGGAACTGCCCATAGCTTATGTTCACCAGCTTTTCAGGCTTGATGACGCCCTTTTCCTGTATGAATATGCATACCTCCGCGGCGCGCATGGCAGACAGCATGCGGTCCGTCCTGGGATTATTTGGCCTGTCCGGGTCCCCCTGGGCCGTATGCGCCATAATGTTGATCTGCGACACCCCATCCTGAGCAGGGCCTATGACATCACAGAATACATCCAGTGTAGTCTTGCCCTGGTCTGTCAGGATGGAACTGTCACCGTCAAAAAAAGTCTTGTCCTCAAAAACAATGAAGGTATAATCCTCACCTCTGGATACGGTCACACCGTCAATCCCAATCTCATTCATCCGTTCAGCCAGGGTCAGATAGAGCTTGTCAATGTCGACCGGGGTTTCAGTCTCAGGAACATCCAGCGTCCCCTCCATCTCGCTCTCGGCATTACCAACAGGTGAATTAATGGACACCTGTTCCTGCACTTCCTGGGTGGACCGGGGATATATGCTCCGCACAAATACCTCCCACTTCTGCTCATTCAGATTGGACATGGCAAACAGCATGATAAAAAAAGTAAGGAGCAGGGTGACCATATCCCCATATGTATCCATCCAGTTCCCGCCGCCGTCGGTGGGCCGTTTTCTTTTATTCCTCACTGTCGCCACCTCCGCCCTTGGCGCTGCCGGCTTCTGCCTTTGACAAAAGCTTTCTCTGCTGGGACTGCTTGATGGAGGCCAGAAGATGCTCCCTTAAGTACTTGGGATTCTCTCCTGACTGGATTGCAATGATTCCTTCTATGATGGTGGAACAATATAGTTCCTCCTCGTCCTGGCGTATGCGCAGTTTCTTTGCAATGGGATGGAAAATCAGGTTGGAAAGCACGCTTCCGTAGAAGGTGGTAATCAGGGCCACTGACATATCCTGTCCCAAATTTGTGGCTCCTCCCCCGTCATCCAGATTCAGCCCCTTTAACATATTGATCAGTCCTACCAGGGTCCCTATCATGCCGAAGGCGGGGGCATAGGCCGACGCCTTTTCATACAATCCCGCCACTTCGTCATGGCGGGTCATCATGTTCTCCAGTTCCCGCTCCAGCACAAAACGGACTTTATCCGGGTCATTGGCATCCACAATCATAAGCACGCTCTGCCTGAAAAAAGGATCTTTGATTTCATCCGCCTTTTCTTCCAGGGCCAGAAGGCCGCTCTGACGCGCAATCATGGCCAGATCCACCAGCTGCTCAACAAGTTTCGGAATGTTATATTGTTTCCCCCTGAAAAGGACCATGATATGTTTGGGGATATCCATCAGGATGGACAGGGGATAGCTTGCAACCGTAGCTGCAAGGGTCCCTCCCACAACAATCAGGATACTGGACTTATCCACGAAATTCCCCAATTTGTCGGTTCCGATTCCGTTTACTATCAGGAAAGTGCCAACTACAATTCCAATCAGTGTTGTTATGTCCATGTTACGATGCCTCCTGTGCCCACAGCTTTACTTTGATTTGTCCTCAAAGCTGATACAGTTGTTCAGGAATCCCGCTTCCTGTTTTATGATTGAATCAACCGTATCTTTTACCAGGTAATAATTACCGTTCATCATTTTTATCTTTGTCTCCGGAATCGACTCCATATATTCAATCTGGAATAAATTGAGGTAGAGTATTTCTCCGTTCAGGCGGATGACTTTAATCATATAGCCCCTCTTTCCAAGGCTTTCCCCGGTCCTTTTAAGAACCAGGGAAAGCAGTTGTCTTTTAACGCTTCATATTAACCAGTTCCGATAATATCTCATCACTGACCGTGATGATTTTTGAATTGGCCTGGAACCCCCTCTGGGTTGTGATCATCTCCGAAAACTCCTTTGCCAGGTCTACGTTTGACGCCTCCAGATAACCGCTCATAAGGGAGGAGGTGGCCCCTCCCGGCACAGTGGCTGAGCAGGCGCCTGAGTTGTCGCCTGTGGAAGCCACATAGTAGCTGCCGCCTGCCTTCATAAGGCCTTCCTGGTTCTGGAACGTGGCCACCGCAACCTTGCCGATGGATACCTGACGGTCCTCGGTTACCGTGGCGCCGCCCTTGGTCACCTCCACCGGGATTGTCACCGTAACCTCACCCAGGCTGTTAATCTGTATACTGGAAGTCAGCAGTGATTCCGCGTCATCATCAAACTCCAGGTCCCATGTGGATGTACCGTCCGCCGCGATTGACAGTTTTGCGGCAGTGGGAACCCGCAGGGATACCAGGTTGTCGGTTTCCACATCGGTTGCATCGTCTTTTGTCCGGAAACCGTAGACAAAGTTTTTCCCATCCGTAAGGTGTCCCCGGCTGTCCAGCTGGAACTGACCCACACGGGTATATTCATAACCGGCTCCCTTGATATTGGCCGTGATTTCAGCTGTGTCAGTTCCCGTCATGGAGGTGGACTTGTCCGGAACCGATGCCGTGATGAAAAATCCCTGGGCATTAAGACATGCGTTCAGACCGCCTACCTGGGACGGTGTGCTGGCCGTCATGTCCGTGATGATGGAACCCATCAATGTTCCGTATCCGTACTGGGCGCCGTTGGTTCCTGCCGCCGTTCCCAGCACCCCTCCTGTGGAATTGACCGCGCTCTGGTACATGGCCTCCTTAAAGGTAAAGGTCTGGGCCTTGAATCCAAAAGTGTTTACATTTGCTATGTTATTACCTATAACGTCTAATTTGCTCTGATGCGCCCGCAAACCTGCGACCGCTGAGTCCATTGCTCTTAACATGATTGAATCCTTTCCGCTGTCCCTGCCGGTGCGCTTCGGGCATCCGGCCAGGCACTCTCTCAGTCCTGCCTACATCAGGACAGCACTATCAATATTTGTGAAAACTCTGTCTTTCATATCGTCCTGCGTCATGGTGGTGACCACCACGTTATTGGGTACATTGACAATGAATACGCCCTGGCTTCCAATCACCGCAACATCCCTGGCGCCTTTTCTGCGCGCCTCTTCCACGGCATGTTCAAGCCTGCCCAAAAGCTGGCTGTCCACCGCGATGCCTCTTTCCTCCAAACGTCTGGAAGCATGTTTGGAAAAATTCAGGCTTTCATCCATACGGGCCTTCAGTAGTTCGCCAAAGCTGGCGCTGCTTCCATTCCCGTCCCGGACAGACACGGATTTACTGCTTCCGTCCGTCTGGGCAAAACCCGGATTATATATTCCATTTATTCCCATCATCTTATTCCTTCCTGACATGCATGAAAATCAGACATACAGGTTCTCATCAAGGAGGGGGTTTTCCGTCTTGCCTTTTTCCGTTACCTTATCGCCTTCTCCTCCCTCATTTCCCCCTTCTTCATCCTCATCTTCCGCATAGGGGTTATCAATGCGGCCGATGCCAAGGACATAGGAAAGAGGATATTCCTCATCGTCGCCTTCCAGCTTAAGCATAGGCACTCCGCCGGTCAGGTTCACTGATTCCACTTTTCCATATTTAACATCCACCGGCACCGGCAGGCCGTTGGGCCCTTCCTTGGTCACCGCCACCGTAAGCTCCTGTCCCACAAGACCTGCCGCGTAAGTCTGGCTGGTAACTGCCGTTGACGTGGTGATGGAATCCGTCATGGCGCCCATGGACTGGACCATGGCCATCTGTGTCATCTGACCCATCATCTCACTGTTGGACATGGGATTGGTCATATCCTGATTGGCCAGCTGCGCTGCCAGAAGCTTGATGAAGCTGGTAACTGTCAGCGTATTCTTTTCCGTGGACCCTGCTGAATAATATTGCTGGGTATAAGGGTCTGTGGTCCCGCTTACCGAAACATTATCTGCCATCGTTTTAAATCCTCCTGTCTATATAAGGCCCAGCCGGAGCTGCTGGGCAAAAGAATCCCGCTGCCCCCTCCTTCTGTCGTCCTTTTGTTCACCGGGCTCCCTGCGGCCTTCCCTGCCGCCTTCCCTTGAATCCCCAAACTGCTGCTGGGACTGATAGGTGTAAATCACCGTCTCCCTGCCCGTCTTATCCTCCAGGATTCCTGCTATCTGACCTGCGTTCTGGCTGAGGATTTCCAGGGTCTTGGGGTTGTCCGACATCAGGGATACCGATGTGCGCCCGGCTTCATAGATGACCCTCAGTGTCACCTTCCCCAAAGAAGCAGGCTCAAACTCAATGGTCAGCGTACCGTCACGCTCCGGCAGCCTGTCTGCCAGGGTCTTGGCAAATGCCTCCGGCAGTTCCTCCATGTTTGTCCTTACCGGACTTTGGGTCCCTGCCTGTCCCGCAATTCCATAGTCCTTGGGCTGCACAGCCTGCTGGGAATCCGCTGCATGGGCCAAAGGCAGTTCCTCCTCTGGCTGACCATTGCCGGCCGCGCTGTCCCGGGTCTGTGCCTTAACAGGAATCTCGGGAACGGTCTGTTCCGGGCCGGCCGCCTGCTGCTCCGGTTTCGTAAATCCTTCTGCCGGCCGGACCATTGCAGGTTCCTCCTGATTACGGTCTTCTGCCATGAGCACAGGAAACGCCTCTTCTTTTCCTAATGCCTTGAATAAACCGTCCGTCTGTCCTGCGGGACTTACATCTGCATCCAAAACCGTCTGCACCATATCCCCAAGGATTCCCGGACCAAAATTCCCATCCTCCGGCAGCCCCTGGCCTGCCTCCTGTCCTAACGCATCTGCCGCGTCCTCCCGGACAGCCGACGCCTGTACCTGCACCCAAAGGCCCGAACCCTGTGCGTCTGAAACAGCGGCATCCCACTGCTCCGGCAGCTGACCCGGATCCATGCGGAATTGAAAGGTGAAATCCTTCAGGACACCGCCTGTGTCTGCCTTAACAGCCTCCAGCGGAATCCGCCCGGACACCGGTTCCCCGGCATCATTATCCTTTTTATCCGCCGGGCCTGGCTTGTCCCTGGTTTCCCCCTTCTTTGACAGCCGTTCTTCTGTTTCCCGGCGGTCCAGGGCCTGCTGCCTGCCTCTTAGCATCCGCAGGAAATCCGTCCCGCTCCTGTCATCCCCTTTATCCCGGTTAACAGATACATCCGGACCAGCGGTATCCACGGCCTGCCGCACCATCTGCGTCATATCCATCCTTATCAAACCTGTCCCTCCTTTCTATGTGATATTTATAATCAACAGCCTGACAGCTGTGACTACCTTAACAGCCCTATATACGGCCCCGGTGTGCTGACCTGTTGATTTCTGGTAAAACTCCGCAGGATATTTTTCTGAGAGTGCAGGTCAAAAAACGGAGGCGTAGCGGTGGCTACGCTGAGTATTTTTGACCCGTGCTATCAGGAAAATAGACAAGGAGGTTTGCCTGAATATCAACAGGTCGGCACACTAGTTCCGGCTCCTGGTAATGTCCCTGATGATGAATTCTTCCACAAACCCCTCTTCTTCCTTCATCTCAGCCCTCTGGTAAGCCTGCATCCTTTTATCCTTCAGTTTTTCAAACTTGGAAGTGTCCACCTTGGCGGAAATCACCTCTTTCTTCTTGCTCTCTTCCCGCTTTCTTAAAAAAGACAGCTCTTCCTTTTCCTGGCTGATGATTTCTTCCATCCTGCCAATACACATGTCGTAAAGACGGAAGTTCTCAATGGAAGCGCCCGTGGATTTTGTCTGGTCAAATCCCTCCTGGAATCCGTTTAATTTTTCCTTCAGCCGGACAATCTGCTCCTGTTTCGTCATAACATTCCTGGCAATGACCGCATGCTCTGACCTGAGCTCATCCAGCACCTGGGTCTTATAATCCAGTACGGTATCAAGGCTGTATTTAAACCGCTTCAACGGCCTTCCCTCCTTTAACCTGCAATGTTCTGTATCAGCCTCAGGGTTTCATCGTAAGTAAATGACTCGTCTATACCCTGCTGTAAAAATGAATTCATGCTGTTAATTTTGGCAACCGCCTCGTCCAGGGCCGTGTTGGTCCCCTTCTTATAGGCGCCGATGGAAATAAGGTCCGAATTCTTCTGGTACAGGCCCAGCATATTGCGGAAACGCGAGGCAGCCCTCCTGTGTTCCTCCCCCACCACCTCCACCATAAGCCTGGATATACTGGCCCCAATATCAATGGCAGGGAAATGGTTCTCATTGGCAAGCTGGCGGCTCAGTACAATATGCCCGTCCAGGATACCCCGGACCGTGTCCGCTATGGGTTCATTGGTGTCATCCCCTTCCACCAGTACGGTGTACACACCGGTTATGGAGCCCTTGTTAAAATTGCCGCTCCGCTCTAAAAGCCGGGGGAATTCAGCGTATATGGAAGGCGTGTAGCCTCTGGCTATGGGCGGTTCCCCGATGGCCAGGCCGATTTCCCTCTGGGCCATGGCATACCGGGTAAGGGAGTCCATCATGAGCAGTACATCATTGCCCTGGTCCCTGAAGTATTCCGCTATGGTGGTGGCAACCAGAGGACACTTCATCCTCAGCATGGCCGGCTGGTCCGAGGTGGCCACCACCAAAATGGAGCGGCGCATCCCCTCCTCCCCCAGATCCTTTTCCACAAACTCCAGCACTTCCCTTCCACGCTCCCCCACCAGAGCGATGACATTAATATCCGCCTTCACATTCTTTGCTATCATGCCCATCAGGGTACTCTTGCCCACGCCAGAGCCGGCAAATATCCCTATCCTCTGGCCCTTTCCAATGGTATTCAGCCCGTCAATGGCCTTGACCCCAAATTCCAGGCGCTCCCTGATGGGGGGACGGTTTAAGGGGTTGGTATAGGGACTGCTGACCGTGTAGAAGCGGTTTGCCTTAAACCCCTCCTTGCCGTCTATGGGCTCCCCCAGGGCGTCAATGATCCTGCCTATGAGGAAGTCCCCCACAGGCACCTTCAGGCGGCGTTTGGTATTGCGCACAAAGCTTCCTGAGGTGATTCCGCTTGTGGCCTCGTACGTCATGATCTGTATCTTTCCATCCTTAAAGCCCACCACCTCGGCCGGCATCTGGCAGTTCTGCTCCTCGTTATAGATCATCACGATATCGCCGATACTGGACCGGCCGCCGGAAGCCTCCATCAGCATACCCACCACATTTTCAATTTTCCCAATATGGCTGACTGTTTCTGACTTGGCAATCAGCTTGGGGATTTTCTCAAACATAAGCACTCCTAAAACCTGATATTTCCCAGTATCTCCCGGATGTTGTCCATTTGGGTGTCAACGCTGATATCCACAATCTCATCCGGCATCTCAATGATGCAGTTTCCGCTGGACTCCTTGTCCATGACCACGAATTTTATATTGTCCGACAGCTTGGCCAATTCGCTGACCACATCCGCGTCCGCCTCCGCCATCATGTCATAATCCGTCTTTTCCATGTATATCTTGACCCAGGCCGTCTTTCTCAGCTTTTCCGTCTCAGCTACAAGCATCCTCTTGATGACTTCCCCGCTGGACCTGAGGCTGATGTGTATGACCTTTTCAGCAATGGCAACCGAACAGTCCTTTAGTTCCTCCAGGTAGTTCCTAAGGCTTTTTTCCTTTGCCTGGCCAATGGATGCCATGGCCTGTTCCATATCACGCCTGAATTCTTCTTCCTGGCGCCTGAAAAATTCAGCCTGTTCCATGGCAGCCTGTTCGGTTCCTGACTTGTATCCTGCTTCAAACCCTTCCCTGCAGCCTTCTTCTATGGCGGTTTTCTTAAGCTGCTCCGCCTGTTTCCCTGCTTCCCTGAGGATATCCCCGGCCATCTGGTTGGCCTTTAACAGGATCTGCCGGGCCTGCTCCCTGGCATCCTCCACCATATCCGCGGTTCCCGCTCCCGCCGTCCCCCGGGCGGGTTCGGGACTATTTTTCCCAGCAGGGGTATGCTCCGCCCCCTTTCCCCCGCTTTTCTGCATTTGGGGCGGGATATCGGTCTGGGCAGGAGGGACAAACTGCACTATCTCTATTCCTGTTCCCGGTTTTATGATGCAGCTAGACGATGATGTTGTCATCATCTCCCCCCTTCTTGATAATCACTTCACCGGCATCCTCCAGATTCCGGATGATATTAACAATGCGCTGCTGCGCTTCCTCCACATCCTTCATCCTGACATTGGTGGTAATCTCCAGGTCGGCCTGTACGGTTTCAGCCATACGTTTTGACATGTTGGAGAAAAATACCTGCTTCATCTCATCCGATGCGCTCTTAAGCGCATACACAATATCCCTTGCATCACAGTCACGGACAAAACGCTGTACGGAACGGTCGTCCATATCCATGATATTTTCAAATACAAACATTTTGTCACGGATGCTCTGGGCCAGCTCAGGATTGGTCTTATCCATCTCATCAAAAATGCGTTTTTCATTGGTGCGGTCCACATGGTTCATGATATCCGCCACATAATCCACGCCGCCCAGGTTCATATTGTCCTCGCTGGTAATGATGGTGGCGAACTTGCGCTTCATCTCCTCCTCCACAATGGCAATGGCTTCCGGTGATACCCGGTCCATCTTGGCCATACCTTCCAGGGTCGGTATCCGCTTGGCCTCAGGCAGCTGTTCCAGCACCTGCGCCGCCTGCTCCGGGTCCATATAGGACATGATGAGCGCGATTACCTGAGGACGCTCATGCTGCAGAAGGGACAAAAGGGCTTTGGGATCCCCTTTCATAAAGAAGTTGAAGGGCTTGGACTGAAGGGTTTTGGACACCTTCTCCAAAAGGCTTCTGGCCGTTGTCTCCCCAAAGGCCTTTTCCAGGACATTCCTGGCATAATCAAGCCCGCCGTCCGTCATCATCTTATGGGTAAGGCAGAGCTTATAAAACTCGTCCAGCGCGCCTTCCACCTGGCTGTTGGTGGTCCTTCCCATCTTTGCCACCTCATACGTCAGGTCCTCAATGTCCTGCTCATTCAGATATTTATAAATCTGGGAAGCCCGGTCGGCTCCAAGGGAGACAACCACAATAGCTGCTTTCTGCTTTGTATCCATGTTTTTAATATCCACAGGCCCCTTGGCTGCTTCTGTCTTATCTTTCTTTTCTTCTGCGGTTTCCGGCAATATCCCCTACCTCCCCTCTGAGCCAGCTCTGTACCAGCTTGGCCGCTATCTGTGGATTCTGGTCCACGAATTCCCCTATGTTCTGTTTCAGCTTCAGGCTGTGCTGCATCCTGAGATTGAGGATTTCCTCATTGCGCTCCATCTCAGCGTTCTCCGCCTGCATCTGAAGCCCTGCCTCGGTATTAAGTACATTGACAGGCGGAGCTTCTGTCTCAGGCGCCCTGGCTTCTTCCTCCACAACGTACATATTGGGGGCGTCCACATACTCGTCCGCCTTCCTGCGTCTGCGCCTCTTCTCCATAAGCAGCAGTAAAAGGAGCAGGAGAATCAGGATTCCGCCCGCTATCATGGCTATCACGATAGGAAGAGGCAGACCGTCCTCCTTCGTCTGAGGCTGTTCAGGCGGGGTAATTACCGGTACTGTTTCCTGGGACGGCGCCCTCACAATGGTAATGCTCTGATTGGCCAGGTCCCGGGGGATGCCCGCAGAATCAGCCACCAGGTTAATCAGCTGGTTATTGGTCACCGTGGTGGTATCATCTGTGTTGATCACAATACCCACGGTTGCGTTTTCCAGCACGCCCGGGTCCACCTGGCGCTGTTCTTTTACCGAATTGTAAAGCCATTCCCTGGTGGCGCTGCTGTTGCTGTAGCTGTCCGCTATGGCCTGGGTGTTATCCTGGTTGGTATAGCGCGGGGTGTCCGCATTGGCGTCAGCTCCCGCCACGCCCCCGGCCCCCTGGTCCGATGCCGCCGAATTCTCATTGACGGTATCTTCCCTGTTAAGGAGTCCTGTCTTATCCTGCTCATTAATCTTTTCCGGCGTGCTGTACTGCGTGTTCTCCTGTATCAGCCGTTCCATGTTCAGGGTTCCCTTTACCGATACAGCCACATTGCCCGGTCCGTACAGCTTTTCCAGCACGCGGCGCACATTCACGCTGATATTGTTCTCAATCAGGCTGGTAAGGGCTGTCAGGTCCTTGGCGCTGCCAAAGGCGTCCTCGCCCGCAGCGCTGCCCCCTACCTCCATCATTGTGTCCGCGTCAAAAACAGCCACATTAGTGAAATTCAGTCCTCTCACCGACCTGGCTATCAGGTTCTTGATTGCCGCTGCCTTACTGTCATTCAGGCTCTGCCCCGCCTCCATGGTAACAACCACGGATGCAGACGCATCCGTATTGGTGTTATCCTGAAGGGCATACTTCTGCTCCGCCGCTTCTGCGATGGTCACCTTGGCGTCCTGTACGCCTTCAAACAGGCGTATCTGCGCTCCCAGCCTGTCCTGTAAGTCATACAGGGTATATTGTTTCTTATCTGACTCCGTTGTCATAAGCCCCGCGTTGTTGCGGTACATATCATAGGTAAAGCCGCTTTTGGGATACCCCTTGCTGAGAAGCTCGGCCCTGGTCTGATCCGCCTTTACCGCAGGAACGCGGATTGCCCCATCCTTGTCATTAAAGCGGTAGTCAACCCCTTCTTCCTGCAAAAGGGCCACCACCTCCTGGGCTTCCTCCTGGTTAAGGCCCGTAAACAGGGTACTATAATCCGTGTTCGTCCCCAGTTTCAGAACCAACACCGCAATAATGGCAATTGCAGCAGTCCCTCCTGCAATTGCCATAAGCATTTTTCTTGACTTGTCTGATAGATTCTGCCAGTGTTCTTTTAATCTTTGCATGTTAATCCAGCCTTTTGCTTTTGTTTATGTAAAAATCAGACATTCATCTTCATCAGCTCGCTGTATGATTCCATGGCCTTATTCCGCAGGGAAATCATCACCTCAAGGCTCAGCGCCGCCTTTGCCTCCGCTATGGGAAGCGAATGCGCGTCGTCCAGCTGGCCTGTAGCCAGCAGGTACTGTTTCTTTTCCACATCCTTTTGTGTGGTATAAACCTGACCGACCACATTCTTAAGCACATCCTTAAATACAGGTGCCTCTGATGAATCATTTGTATTTCCCTTTGAAGAGGACAACTCCCGAATGGGTTCCCACTCTTTCATTAACGTTATAAACGATGTTCCTGTTTCCATATTCATTTCCCTTCCCTGTCCCTGGGCCTGTTTGTAAATCCATTCCCCGTGCCGTTAAAATGCCTTCGCAGCACTGCGCAGGCGTGTGATATCATTACTGATGGAACTGACCATATACTGATACTCGTAAGCGGCGCGTACCAATTCCACCTGCTCCTGGTCCATGTCCACGTTGTTGCCGTCCAGACGGCTGGACTCCGTCCAGGTCGTCCGCAGCCTGGCCTGTACCCCGTCAATGGCCCTGGAAACCTCCAGCGGATTATCCATTTCCTTCCCCGCGCCCTGGAGTTTACGTATCAGTTCGTCTTCAAAGGTCACTTGCTGTGACTTGAATCCGGGCGTGTCATCATTAGCTATATTATTAAGCGTTATATTCTGTCTGCCCCACAGATAATCCAGCACCTTTTCCGTAAGCGCGATTCCATTTCCATAAAATCCTGACATCTTTTGTACTCCTTTTTTCATGACAAACAGGCAGGGAAACCTAAACCTCCCGATTCCCCTGCCCGGGTTCCATTTGAGTCCAGTTCTTTCTTCCGGCATTTTTTTCCGCAACATCTGCCACTTGAACCATCATTAGAAAGTATCGCTGATTAATAGGTGAAAGCTGCCTGAAAATCATAGCCATCTCTTCAGACCTTGACTTTTCCATACTTTTCATATCACTCCTTTATATGGTAAGAAACAGATGTATTTTTATTATCTTTGTGATATTACAATATCACTAAATTAATAAAAAATCAATTAAAATATGACTTAACTATCAAAAAAATCCTATTTTTCGTCAATCTACGCGAAATTTGTTACCGGAGAAGTACGGTAGGAAATTGTATATTTTTAGAATTATGAGGAATGATGAGAATTTATAAACCTTGTATTTTATTAATCCTGTGATATGATAAAATAAAAAAATCGTATAGATTCTATTACATTGCGGCAGAACAGGCTGTATAATCAGCCAATCGGGATTAAAATACTATAAATGTGTATTTTAAAATCATGTTTGGTATGTTCAAATCTGCTTTTTTGGTTTATCATAGGGATATACTCCCCCTACTTGACAAAAAAATTATCCGCACAAATGAGAATGGTAGGCGGCCAGGCAGAATCAGCTACATGTAAACAGAAATGAGGTAAACTCGTGCTTCAGCGTTTAAAGCAGGTAAGAAAGGCCCTTGGGTACACACAGACAGAATTCGCTAAATTTTTAGGAATAACACAGACCTCTTATTCCATGATTGAAAACGGCATACGCCCTTTATCCGACAAATATGTCCGCATCATCTGTATCACATTCAATGTATCAGAACAATATCTGGTAAGCGGACAAGGAGAAATGTTTGTATCGTCTCCTCATAAAAAAGAGCTTTTGGATTTGTTTTCCCAACTGCTGCCGGACACACAGGACTATCTCCTGATCATGGCAAAAGAGCTTCTGAAAATGCAGCAGAAAATATTTGAATGTACAAGTCCCCTTGAGGATAACACCGACGGAAAAAATCATAAGATTTAATTCAAATGATATTTGCGTATATTCAGGATAAATATGGTTTTAACATATTACAATATCGTTTCAAAACAATAACTTTCTATACCTTGTCAACATGCTGAGGAGAGCTGTTCCATTCATTCTACACACAGTAAAAGGCCGCAACTTCATAAGCTGCGGCCTGGATACTTCTCATCATTTCTTAAATTGTTTCCCCTTGTAAAATCCTCATCATATGCGCGTGTACCTTTTTTCCGCAGGTACCGTCCAGATTAGCGGCCATTGTCTCCAGTTCCTTCATCTGACGGGACCTTACCGCCTTAAGTTTTCCCTCTGCCAATGCATCCATGAAGCCCCCAAGGGAGAATATACGGCTTTCATAACAGAAAAATCCATACTTCTTTTCTATCTTTTCAAATCCATCCTCCCCTTTGGTCAGTTTTCCGTAATCTTCATCCGACAGGGTTGGGTAAAAGGCGGTGCAGGTATTATCCTCCACATTGATGGCGGCTGTTTTTCCATCACGGCTACGCTGCACCAGAATTGTGGTATCGTCCATTTTCTTGGCAAAGGAACAGGTAGCGTGATATTGCGGGCAGTAACCGTTGGCTTCCAGGTCAGCCTGCCCGAAGAATTCCGCCGTCAGGACCGTCATGCCGCCGGCCGCCTTGTCAAACCGAATGACTCCGTTGGAAAACGAGGGAATGATGACCAGGTATTGTCCCATATTGAGCAGGCCGGTGGCGTATGGCAATTCATCATACCGCCATTTTCTGGCGGACAGTCTGCCAGACACGCGGAATCTGCGCGTCTCTCCTGTCCGGATATCCCACCTGACAACGTCACGGGTTTTGACTTCGGCCAGCCATATACAATCCCGGTCAACCGCCATTCCTGAATATCCGGTGTCCTCCTCTCCTGCCGTGAAAAAGGCGTATGTGCTGTCTGCCATGGAAAAGCGGAGGAGCTGATTGGTATAGGGGGCTGAAATCCACAGATATTCGCCGGATTCACATGCGCCGGAAGTAATGCCCAACTCCCTGTTGGCTGCTTTCTGCGCCCACTCCTTAGCCCCGGCCCCTTTTAACAGCCCATCCATCCATGCTTCATGGAATTTCCATTGTTTTGTATCACAATCATACTCCATGATTGGATTCCTGTAAGAGGGGACGTAGAATATCCGGTTCCCGTAACAAAAAATCCTCTGGAAGCACAGATTCACGTCCTGCTGCTGTTCAAACAGCGGCATCTGCTCCCCTGTTTTCATATCATAAGCCATGGGCATACCCGATGCTGAAGGCGAGAGATACAGAACATTCCCCCTGGCTGCCATAAATAGATAGGCCGGTTTCCATTTAGGCTGTCCCTTCAGCCGGTCCGCCAGGTCGATTCTTCCGTCCTGTGGCTCCATACATACAAGGGCATTATATTCCGCGCCGGTCATCCAGAGCTTCCCTTCATGGCTGACCGCGTCCGCTATCTTAAACCGCTGCTTTTCCTCCTGCGTAAAACTGCCTGTAATGAAATTATTAAGAATAAAAACAGGCTTTCCCGCAGCCATGAACAGATTCACCACCGAGGTGGCGTCTTCCCCGATATATCCGTCAGCAAGGGCCACGGTATTCGTAATGTCCTGCGTATCATCCCATATGCCAATATGGCTGTCCATAAAATCCGCCGTCAGACTCCGGTACTCTTCTAAAAGGTCCGGGCGGATGGATCGTATGGTGGCCTCCAGCAGGGGATGGGGACGCCATATCAGGGCAACACGGTTCTGATACTTAAACGTGTCAAACACAAGCTTCAGCTTCTTAAGCATATGTTCCCCGTCACTGAGGAAGCGGTTAATACTGGTGTTAAGCATCAGGGACTTCCTGCCTTCCAGAACCTGCCTCCACGATTCGGGCATCTGCGCCCCTGACCTGCATGTCTGTATCACTTTATCCAGCTTGGGGGAGCCAAGGGGAAGCACCTTGTGGTAATAATGCATCTCCCTCATACTCTCCTTAACAAACTCTGACTGTATGATCATATAGTCCACATTGCGGTAGGCCGGAAGTTCCCATTGGGAGAAAAAGCCGGAGGTTACATAATATGGAACGTAGACCAGCTTCCCCACATATTTCTTAAGCTCTGAAGAATAATACGCCGGGTCAATGCTTGTAACATAATTACAGTCATCATATGGATTATGGATATAGGCCAGATCCGGGCAGGCGGATTCCAGGGAATACTGCCTGTAGTCTGTCACCGGTACCTCTTTCGGGAACCGCTCCCCGTCATAGCACTGCCTCCAGCCTCCCCGGGCCTTATCATACTCATAATACGGCAGGGGCATTACCCGGCATTCGCATGCAGGGTCCTCCCGGCAGGCCAGCCATATGCTCTCCATGCTGTCCCACATCTCCGCCTTGTAGGGCATGAATACCACAAGGAAGGTGTCGGGTAGTCCGGTGATAAGCGATGCCGCCTGGTCCAGTATATCATCCAGGCCGGACAGAACGGAGGCCCGGAGCATACCGGAGGCAGCGCAGGTGTGTAAGGACGACAGATTGCTGCGGTAGGCAGCCAGCAGGTTGGAGATAGCTTCATCCTCTGCTATTTTCTCCATATTGCTTATACTTTTCTTCACTGTCTCATCAATTGCCGCAGCGGCCTGACAGCAATCCTCCACATATCCTGACATGCATTGCATATCGGCGGCGGCTATTACCCTATGCATGGACTGCATGGTATCCAGGAGCCTTAAAAGCTTTCTTTTATTCATAACACGCATGTTTTTCTCCCCATCCTTTGTTTTGCCTGACGCTGATTTGATCCATCTGACCTGCCAGACGAATATAGTCTACACCCGAACATTTGCCATTTACCTAAACCGGTCAGAAGCTCATAGAGTTCAGCATCCGATGCACTGTTAAACATAACTCAAGGCTATATTACAACAACTTTCTATTAATCATCTCTTTTATCTTAGTGGAGCTTGTACTCTCCGTATAGGAAAGAAACACAAGTTCAGCTCCATGTTCCCGCAGAAACTCCCGCTTCTTCAGCCAGGCAGGATCCCGGGCATAATCGCTGCCGGAAAACTGGGCATCAAACTGGTATTTCAAATAGGCATCCTTTGTATCGCAAAATTCAAATGGTATTTCAACCGCCTCATCCACATATCTGCATGCCTGAACCATAGCAAGACGTTCCTCAAAAGGGATTACACTGTCCGTCTGTTTATTTCTGCGTACTCCCTCATCCGTCACCACCCCCACAATCAGATAATCGCACTGCTCTTTGGCACGCCGGAGTAAATTGAGATGTCCTACGTGAAACAGGTCAAATACCCCTGCCGCATACCCGATATGATACTTTTTCTTTACCTGTGTACCAGATAACGGCCCGTTAAAGACCTTTCCCTGTCTCCGCGGATATTCTGTATTAGGGTCATAAATGCCTATGTTTATGGCGCCCAGGTCTCTTACCTGTCTGAAAGCTCCCACATAATTCTTAATGCAGATAATGACCTTGTATGTACCGGCGTCAAGTCCTTCTAACACAGACGGTGCTGCAATTTCAATCCCCTCTATTGCAGTACCCCATTTTGTTTCATTATTATCAATCACTCCCGCTATCTCATACTCATCCCTATACAGCGCAAGAAATTTCCGGGCAAAGTTGCCGGATCCGAACAGATACAGCTTTTTATTATCCAGATTCTTAAATATATCTACAAACAGCCGCTGGTACTCTTGTGCTGAATAATTCATACGCTGGCGGTTGGAATGGACAATCTCATGATTTCTCCTGTGCGCCAGATGATAGGAATACAAAATGTCGTCATTCCGGAGTTTGTTTAAAAAGTGTCCGATATGTGCGTAATAAATCTCTATGCAGCTGTCAAGTTTATATCGTTCCAGCAATTCCTTCCTGGGCAGTATAACCTCCATTCTGGTGTCCCCATGATATAAAAGGTCTATATTACGCAGCATGATTGCTTTCGCCGGAAGATTCTCCACATATAATTCCTGATCAAAAAAAACATATTCCCCGTTGACCACAAATCCATTCAGCAATACCAGGTCAATGTATCCCCGCTCCAATACTGCCCCAAGGGCTTCCCTGTCCTCATCTGAACCAAAGGCAACCTTTTTCCATCTACTTCTGTCAATCTTCTTTTGTTTTAATTCATTCTTTTCCTCATCCCATCGCGGATTAAAATGATCCCAATCCACAGCATCATAGGCCACATGCTCCGAGGAATGAAGAATCAGGTTCCACAAGCAATCGAACTGGCGGAGAAATTCATTTTTATTCTCTGCCATCAGCTGACGGAAATGCTTTACCATGGACATCCCATCCACAAATGGCATAACAAAGGTTCCGTCCACCAGGCTGCCTTCTATCATCCTTACGCCATGCCGCTGCAGATAGCAGTTATTCTCCCAAAGCTTTCCCAGCTTCCTTCTGCCTTCTGCATACAACGGTTTTTTTATAACCATTCCGTCCCGCACAATGATAGTACACAGCGCATTCTCTTTTCCCCGTTCCGTTGAAACCGTAATCTGGGATGCATTGGAACATATCGCCTCCAAAGAGCATTCAATCAGAAAACCATTGGCCATCTTGTGAAACAGCCCGTTTTGTATCATGGATGTATATAGATTTTCTTCCTCTAAAAACACGGTATCCGGGCTATGGTACTGGGGAAATATACGGATATCCAACTCCTCATCCGGTGTATAATCCTCTGCAAACAGAATCTGCGGACTGGTGATATCCGGAAAAACAGAATAGAATCTGTGGTATGGGAAACCAGCCTGTTCCAGTATGCCTGTAAGTTCTGCTTTTGAGTACAGCCTTCCTGCAAGGCGTTTTTTGTCAAATGCACTTACCCGTTTATAGTTTTCTATCCCATCAAAATTGCGTCCGGTAAAGGGATCCTTGTCCCCGCAAAAATAACGGACAGCCATTCTGTTTTCCGTTACCAGGAACAGTTTCCCGTCCGCCTTAAGCAGTGTGCGTACTTTCTTCAACAGCTTGATGAGCCCTGCTTCCGGTTCAGCCTGTTCAACAGCCGACGACATCAGAATATATTCATAGCCGGACAAGGTCCTGTCATAAAACCCATCAACTGTACGGCCCTCCATCTCATCCGCAGCCCAGCCATCCACCTCATCCATGGCCGCGCATTCCACATATAATCCACATTCCATGAGAGACTCTTTCAGGGATTGCTCCAGATTCCCATGACCCATTATATACAGCGCCCTGGTACCTTTCTTAAATTCATACCATTTAATCAGCCCTTTGGGCAGCTCCTTTATGATTTCCTGTGCAGTCATCACTCTTTGCTCCTCATTATGTCAATGGTTCGTTCTATGCCTGTCCTGATGTCGTATTTCATGCTCCAGCCCAATCCCTTCAGCCTGCTTCCGTCCAGCCTTGCTTTAGTGGCGGTGCTGTACCCTGCTTTTTCAACAGCATCCGGAATCTCGAAAATCACTTCCGTATTGCATAAACCGGCTATAATATGGGATAAATCCCTTAATGTAATATCTGATTTACTGTCAGCTATATTATATGCCTCCCCGCATTTCCCGCAAAGCATTACCGCAAGAAGCCCAGCCGCAGCGTCTGCCGCGTAGGTATAGGAATAATACTGGTTTCCCTCACTTTTAAGCACGATATCCTGTCCCCTTATTCCATTGCGTATGAACTGGGAGACTGCCTTTGTATCAGACATGAGCATAGTCGGCCCATAAGAGCGGGTAAAACGCGGAATCACCACATCAATTCCAAGCTCCTTGTGGTAGGCCTGGCATAAAGCTTCCCCGCACCGCTTACTTTCCGGATATCCTGCGCGGAGGGTATTGGAATCAATATAGCCGCAGTATGTTTCATTAAAAAACTCAACATCCCCCCTGTTTTCCCCGTAGACCTCATTGGAGGATGCGAAAACAAACCGCTTGACATTATGGCTTACAGCATATCTCAGCAGATGGTCCGTTCCCAAAACATTGGTGGTTATGGTAGCAACCGGATTCGTGGCATAAGCCACCGGATGGGTATTGCTTGCCAGGTGCAGGATATAATCAAAGGCTTCATCCATTTTGCCTTCCAGCGAATCATTTATATCATGAGGCACAAAATGGAACCAGGGACTGTCCAGATACCTGAAAAACCGCTTCCTTGCAGCCTCCTCATTACGCCCCAGCGCCCATATACTGCAGCCCATGGAATGGGCCCGGTTCCGTTCCATCAACACGTCAACGAAAAAGCTGCCAATCAATCCGCTTGCCCCGGTAATCAGAACCCTCTTATCCTGAAGACTGTCCCAGGAAAGATCCAGGTCCGCCACATACCTTACATCCTCCAAATATAATGGATTATCCAATATATCCGTTTTATCTGCCATATTCATCATCTATACTCCTACTTCAGCCAGTTATCCTTTTCCATCTTAAGATACGCCTTAAACAGCTCAAAGTCATCCCTGGTGGTTATTTTTATATTCTTCTCAGACCCATTGGCAAAATACAGCCGCTCCCCCAGTTCAACCATCATGGTATTTGTGTAGGAAGATCCATATATGCCGATTCCCTTTTCAAACGCTTCATGGTAAGCCCTGTCAAGCATTCCATACCTGTATGCCTGGGGCGTTGAAACCCTCCGCAGAGCCTCCCTTGGGATGTACCTGACTGTAGACACCTCATCATCCGCCACAAAAATCTGCTCATTATACGGAAGGGCGGTTACCGCGTTTCCATACTGCCTGCACTTTAAGATTACATCTGACAAAACCGAATCCTCAACCAGCGGACGGATTCCATCATGTATAATAATGATGTCCTCCTCACCACATGTACCTTCCAGTTGAAAAACACCGTTCCGGATGGATTCCTGGGTAGTCCTGCCGCCGGATATAATCCATTGAAGCTTATCTATATTAAACTGCTTCGCATAAGCCCTTACCACATCATGCCAGCCGTCAATGCACACCAGCCCGATGGCGTCAATCTGGGGATGTTTCTGGAATCCCTCAAGGGTATAAATCAATATGGGCTTATCATACACATGGATAAACTGCTTGGGAATATCCTGGCCTGACCGCTGGCCGGAGCCACCGGCAATTACAATCGCTACATTCACTCCTAATCCCTCCACTATCGGCCGCCTGTCTGCTGCCTGTCTGCTGTTTGTTACCTGTCTGCCGTCTGTTGCCTGTCTGTTACTCAACCGTGTTTTCTATACCCTGCATCCATACCCCGAATCTACACTATGTAAAAATAATCCACGATTGTATCCGCAGCCATATAATTCTTTATTCCCTCTGCCAGCAGACGTTTCTCTATTTCAGTATAAAATGTTCCCTTTCTGTTCACTGCGATGATAAAAAGGGCATCGGCTCTGTTCCGGATTCTATCAAAGGGTAGTACTTCCCTCCCCCAGAGATATGGCTTGGACGGCACTCCTGAGACGCAGATGGCTTCCACTTTATCATAGTATCCGTTATTGTACAGTCTCAGGCAGACATTTTCAGCCCAGGCTCCTGCGCCGTATATGATAATCCGGCCGCACCTGTCTATTTCTTTTTTTACTGACAGGATTTCGGAGATTATCTGTCCTACCCGTCCCTCCTCCTTTAAATCACGAATCCAATGGAACAGTTCTTCCTTTGACCCGATATTTAAATCTTTGATTTGGTTATAATATAAATCCCAATCCCGGACGATTAGCTGTGCATATTCCTGTTTGTATTCCTCGCTTATTCTGATAAAAGTCCCTCTGTGGCGCATCATCCGGTAGTACCGGCAGATACCCAGCTCCTGGGTGAGGTGCTTTTGTTCCAAAAAGGTTTCCACATCGCAGTACTCACGGTACATAGCCAGTACCTTGTTCTTGCTCTTGACCGACGCTGCGGGATTATCCTGGCGGTACATATAGAACGCACTGTCAAGCCACATGGCCCTGTTACACAGGGACATGGTCTGAATCCAGAAACCATTGTCCTGGTAAGAAGCTCCCGGAGTTTCATTATGCCTGATTCCATTTTCCGCGAGAAAGCTTCGTCTATATATCCCGGACCAGGTATTCATATAAAACTGGAAAAAAAGAATCCGGTCCTCTTTCTGAAGAACCTTTCCAAAATACCCGTCCATGGCGCTTACATGGATTCTCTTTGAATAATGGAGCGTATCCCAGAACTGGATACACTCTGATTTGATTAAATCCAAATCATTGGAAACAGCATAATCGTACAGCGTCCCATACATGTCCGGAAGGATGTAATCATCGCTTTCAACAATTCCTATGTATTCGCCAGTGGCTGCCTCATACCCCACATTCATTGAATGCCCGTATCCCCGGTTGGGCTTATGTATAACTTTGACCCGGCTGTCTTTGCTTGCATAATCATCCAGGATGGCCGGACTGCTGTCTGTTGAACCGTCATCGACGCAGATGATTTCCAAATCTTTCAGGGATTGGGCGAGGACGCTGTCTATGCAGGTTCTGATATATGATTCGACATTGTAGACTGGGATTATAATGGAAACTTTTGGCATAGGTATCACCTGCTTTTCATGTACTTTTGGGGATTATGAATTACATCCATTATCCTTTCAACCGCCCGTGCTGATGCATGTCCATCATCAAACGAGGTCCATTTCTGAAAAAATCTCTCCAAATCACTAATATATTCCTCTTCCTCAAACTCTGCTATTTTCCTATAAAGATTTTCTAAATTATGAGCTCTTGGATACGGCCACTCACATAGAGGACTGTAAAACCCTCTGTCATCAAGATACTCCTGCTCATCATTCTGGTACAAAAACACCGGTTTCTTTTGAAGAGAAAAATCCCATAATATAGAGGAATAATCTGTTATAAGGACATCTGAAATAATCAATAATTCCTGTACATCAGCGTAATCCGTAACATGTATACAGTCCGAATATAAGGCAGCCAACTGTTCATTGCCACACAGATTAGAATGGAATCTGACCAGCATTACAAAGCTACCGCCAAACTTTTTTTCCAGTTCCTTTTTAACTCTTTTTGCCTCTAAATCATAGGCCCTCACTGAATTTTCTATCGTTCTTCGGAACGTGGGGGCATATAACACGATTCTGGCATTTCTATTTTCCACCCCCAAAGAATGCCTGATTTTGTCTTTATCAACACTTCTACTGTTAAACATCAAATCATTTCTTGGGCTTCCGCACTCCAGTATATCGCCATGACTGTAGAAGGAATTTCTATACATATTACTATTTGCAGATGAACTGGATAAAAAAAGGTCAATCATTTCTCCGTCATTCTTCGCACTGCGTATATACTCTAAGTTTAATGTATTCTCTATATCCTTCTCTACTTTTTTTAAAGGACCCGATCCGTGCCACGTCTGAATGTAATATTGGTTCTTCCTCTTATGGGTATAAATATCCTTCCTGCAATTATCTATCCAGATTTTTGAAGTTGCCATTTCATAATAATATTCCGGGGAGTCCACCTCAACCTTTCTTACCGGGGCAGGCACCTCCGCTCCCATATTCCTGACAGCCCACACGATATCAACATCCTGATTCTGCCTGATTAGTTCTTCTGTTATATATTTTCCATTACACATATAACCCTGTCCATAGTTACTCTGGAAGAACAATTTATTATTCTTTATGGGATAATCCCATAATTTTATAAACATATTATGACACAGAATGCATAGTTCCTCCTTTTGACAAAAGTACACTGCTCCCTTATGAATCCGTTTTACTCTTTCAAAAAGTTCCTCTGCGCCTTTAACGGCAACAAGTATTGCAGCCTCTGGATACTGTTGCTCTGCATTTTCGAACGTAATTACTGGTATGCCCATGGTATTGTCTACTCGAGTTGCTCCATCGCTTACTACAAAACACGCAACTTTATGTCCCAGTTTACAAATTGTCAGCAACTGGTATATCTTTCTGCCATATACACCAGCTCCGTAAATCAGGCTCACCTGACCGGCCTTTACTATTGACATAATATCCACTGTATTCTCTACCAAACCTGCTCCCTCTATGGTTCTTGACGTAGAAGAAATCTACATCTTATCTTATTAATCCATTCTTGTGTTATTATCAGGCAATATTAAAATGTTCTCAAACCCTTCATCAAGCAAGATATTTCTAACCTCATTAGCAATACGGTTACTAACCGTGATAATGACAAGCGCCGATTTTTTATATTGCCTCCACTCACCTATTTCCATAACAGGATGCCCCATTACAAAACCTGAATGATTCTTTATGTCAGATACCGCATATCCCAGAATACCAATATTATTAGAATCCAGTATTCTTAATACTTCCCGCCCAATCTTTCCTGCACCGAATAATATAATGTGATTAAACCGTTTAATCTTATCTAACTGCGATTCATTTATCTCCGTTATACTTCCTAAGAATCGTTCACCATCTATAATTAAGTTTAGCAATTGGTATTCCATGACAGTTCTTTGCTTACAAATTTCATACAAATTGAATTCACTCTCAGTCTTAATCATGCTTTTAATAGATGCTGCGATTTGAAACAAACGTCTGTTAATTCTTTTTAGAACCTCCGTATTCCAAACAAATTTGTCACAAAACTTCTGCATCTCCAGATAAGCTATGATTACCCCCTTAATTCGTTCCTTCGTGACCGGTGACGACATAATAGAGTTCTCTCTATGTCTGTATTCATAATATACATCATTTAAGCACATCGCTCTTTTTGCCAATAACATAGTTTGAAAAGTAAATAACACATCTTCATGTAAGATGCCTTCATAGCACTTCAAACTATTTCTTTTAAGAAACTCAAAGTTAATAAACTGTAATTGAACCGGGGAGACCCATTCATTATTATCTACAATTTTGATAAAAAGCTCCTTCCCATTCCATACCCCTGGATACCTTTCTTTATATGCTATTTTAGCATCATGTTGATATTTAAAATTTTTTTCACAAAATGACTCCGCACTAAAAAAAATACAATCCGTCTGTTCTCGTTCTGCTATTTCATAAAGGTTTTTTAATGCATACGGCTTCAGTTTATCATCTGAATCTAAAAAATAAATATATTTTCCTTGTGCATATTTTAATCCATAATTTCTCGTATAAGAAAGTCCTTTATTCAAGCTATTATGAAAAACCCTAATACGTCCATCTTTCTTTGCATACTCTTCTAATATAACCAATGAATTATCAGTTGAATTATCATCAATGCATAAAATCTCAATGTCACATAATCCCTGTTCACATACACTTGACAAGCATTCTTCTAAATAGGATTCAACATTATATACCGGAATAATTATTGATATATTTTTCACCTTATCTCTCCTTCATTTAGTATTTCGACTAACAATTCGGAAATCAGTATGACCTTCTTTGCTGAAACCCCGGCCTTTAATAATTCAGCTTTCATTTTCAACTGTATCTCCTCCTTCTCACTGGCGATCACACAGAAGTCGAACTCTATACGATTTATTGATTCTACCGGCTTAACCGGAACAAAATACTGTTCCCCAATATGTCTGTAATTTTTATCTATCCATGAAACAATCCTGCACTTGCGATACAATTGTAAAAAAATAATCTCCCCTAAATTACCTGCGCCATATAAAACAACCTTTTTTTCTGACAGAAATGAACAATCCTTTAGTTGTTTTTCATTTTCTATATAAATCCCACATCCTAAAAATAATGGAATATATAATTCTTTTATCCTATCATTATTCCATAATAATAACTCTTCAGAGGATGTAAAAACATCTTCCTCTTTTTTTATTTGATGATACTGTCCATGCCAGCCACGCTCCTGTCTTTCTTTTTCAAATCGTGATTTTCTATCTAAAAAAACCTTTTTAACCGCCTGCTCCTCACTCCTTAGTGGATAATGTCTGTTCAGTATTTTAAGGGGAAACGTCTTATGATATGGTACTTTTACCATATGCCCCCCCGAAGATTTGAGTTCAACCGTGTCACACTTTTTCCATGATTTGCGTTGCTTAAAATGTGAATTACGGTGTCCAAAGTCAAAATATACATCTTTTCCAAATATATTACTGTCTCTAAATTCCTGTGTGAGTTTAAAATCAATAACCGTATTTTCAATCGTGTTATATCCCAGACGGTCAATTTGATAGATTGCATTCTTCAATGTAACACCTTCCCACGGTGCTACTCGTATCTCATCAGCGTCATAGTGGATAAACCACTCATAATTCAGTGTTTTAGCAAGTTCTTCTGTCCAAGCCATTTGGTGATATAAATCAAAATAGTCTTTTTTTCCAGAAGCCGGAAATCGGTCTATCTTAACTTTGTCTGGGTACCTGCCCGCATAATCCTCTAAAAGTTCATACGTTCCATCATCAGACCAATTGTCCATAACATATACATCAATCTGTTGGCTAAAAAGATACTCAAGGGTTTGAGCAATAATATCCACCTCATTAAAACAGTGAATAATTGCTAATACCTTAAATTCATCCGGTGTTTTCCAATTGTGATATGAAAAAGTTCTTCCGGATAAACACACGCCTCCATATATGTCCCCAGAAAACGTCAGGGGACATATACGTTTTGAAAAGGACCAGGTCTCTTGAATATCCAATTCTTTACAATATATAACAAAATCCGAATGCACAGATGCGATATCCACTATCTCAAATATCTCATTCATTTCAGAGTAACAATTGAATTCTATAAAACATAAGCTCTCTTGCGGCAATTTTTCCAAACTGTCAATTGCTATCAATTGAATTCCGGGATATAATCCCGGTAAATGATTCATGACAGAGGGATAAACATATATTGTCTTTTGCTTCATACAAAGAGCTGCCCTATTTAAAATATCTTCAATTATAAATCCATCTTCTTTGAAAATCCCATCTCTATTAAAGCAATTCTGGTTTACACCAATACATTCGTTCCTGCTCAATTCCCGCCACCATTAATTCTTTTTCTATTTCTTTTGCAACGCTTTGATTCGCGACAGCAATAAGAATAACATCATATTTCAAATGCTGCAGCTCATCCGGCATTCCAATATCCATACCCTGATTCCGATACAAAGCTGCTCTCTTATCAACCCAGCCAGCTAAATGTAAATCTTCGGATTTCCCTATATAGGATGCAAAATCCTGTCCTACTTTACCCGCACCATAAACAACAATACTATTGTAATTTTCATTTATTTTTTCTGGAAATTTATATAGATTTTTCTTCTGGCCAACACTTGTCTCTATGATTGGATTTTTAAATGTCCTGCCAAATGTTCCGTACCTTATATTTCTTTCCATGTCATAATTAACAACTGTATAAAAGGCTTCTATACCTTTTTCATAAGCATCTATATACTTTTTATTGATTTTTGATAAGTCAAGCAATTCATTCCAAATGCATATATCGCTATTTTGTATATAAAATCCTTTCACTACCCTATACATATTAAAATCAACAGGAACAGGCATATCAAACACCCACTCCAAATCAATACACTTTATGGTTCCGTCATCCATTATAATAACATTATCATTAGTACAGTCAAAATTAGAAATTCTTGTTGACAATACTCCCTCCGGAATATTAAGCGCTCCAAAAACACTCGCAAATTCCTTTGTTTTCCGATATTTACATATGTTGCTCTTCTCTCCAATAAGCACACTTCTCCATTGTTCCAAAAGCTGGCATACAAGATTTTGATCCTGTTCTATAAAGGCTCTTCTTAATTTTTCTCCTAACGTGGTTCCCTTTATATATGGTGTAATCAAAACATCATCCCTTAACTCACTTTTTACTAAATATGATGGATGACTTAATTCATACAAGCATTCATTTTGATACGTCTGTCTGATATGCGGCACAGCTAAGCCGTCGGCAGGTTTCTTTAATATTACCATCTCATTGGTATCATTTACTAAAATCATGGTAATTACCTGATATTTTCTTTTTCTATCCAAAGAACCTTTACTATATACCACCTGCATGTACATCTACCTCTTCAATTCTACCAAAAATGAGTTAGCAAACATTCTGAATTCTTCTTTGCCTGACAAGCTGTTTAGAAACTTCAATTCATCAAAACACTCTATTCTTGGAGAAACATAATTGCTTCCCTTCATTACCAGGCTCCCCTTTGGAGGCAGATATTTATCAGAAAAAATCTGCAGCGGAAATTTATAATCCGGATAAGGATAGTAAAAACGAAGTTTTTTAAATCCGCTGTTGAAGCATAGATTTCTTAATTCATAATAAGAAAACGTTCTTGCCTTAATACTTTTTTGATATCCTTCAATTCCGCTGAAAGCCTCTCCATTGTGATCTTCCTTACATCCCGAAAAATATTTTGCGCCTAACCGGTTTTCAATGGCTATATAAATCCGGCCGTCATCCTTTAAATTTTTATTTAAACCGCTTAAAAAATCTATGTATGGACTGTTTGAATGTATATAATAATTTGCATATTCCAACACTCCAATGAGTGTAATGACATCATATTTTCGTTCCAGCTCAATATCTTCATAATTACCCACGTACAACGTCAGATTGTCACAATCTTTATGTCTATATGCATTAATAAGAGAACGTCTTCTTGACAGGTCAATACAATCAACCTTTTGCGCGTACCTGCAAAGAGCGCCAGTAACCGCGCCACATCCGGCGCCTATTTCAAGCACACTTTCTGACTTATCAATTAGCATTGGCTCTATAATGAGTTCCCTTTCTTTTGACAGATGATAGTAAACCGGAAAATCATCTGTTTTATAACATTCTATTTCTATGTCATGTGAATCCCGGACTATCCTCAGCATCTTCTCTTCAATATCCCCATCTGAATACTCATCCAATCCAGAATAAAACTGCATATCGAGTTTTATATTTCCAATATATATGTCTTCCAAAATAAAACGTTCCTCCGTTAATCAAATATCCTCATTCGTTCCAATTGCTGTCCAAGCTTTCGCTTACACAATAATTCCAAGGCTTCCAGATTATCTGCCTGCATGATTCTGGCTTGTCTTACAATCTCTTTAAAAGTCATAAACAGATTTTTCAATTCCTCTAAAGAGTCACAAGGTGAGGAGAGTCCTTCTGCCAAAACTTTATTAATGAGAGCCAGCTGCTCTTCCTGCAATACAAAGCCACTCATCTGAAGCGAGTCTCGTTGGAACCGGGCATATGTCCTGGCCCGCTCTTCTGCATACAGCATTTTACTTCGAACCGTTTCATTCTTCTTATGCAATCTGTGATACAGCAAAAGATTACCAATGGTTGTGATTTTAGCAACTTTAGAACTTTCAATGAAAAAGCGAAAATCCTGCATTCCATAACAATTTTCCTTATATCTCAAGTGATTTTTGTCAATAAAATTTTTTCTGATCATACTTGTTCCATTATAAAAGTCCAAACAATTAAACAGCAGTACCGCTTTTATATATTCAGGGTTATAACGGGGAATATCACAAAAGCGGATGATTTTTCCATTTTCATCAATTTCCGCTGTTGCCCCTCCGAGAATATCAACATCTTCGTTCCTTTCCATAAATTCCACCTGGAGTTGAAGACGTTCCGCTGTTGCCATATCATCATCATCTAAAAGTGCAATGTACTTTCCCGAAGCAGCTTCAATCCCTCGATTTGTTGAATACGCTATGCCTCTGTTACAAGTGTTTCTTTTCAATATAATTCTGGAATCTTTTATTCCGTTTACTATTTCTAGCGAACCGTCCACAGACGCATCATCTACAAGAATAAGCTCTAAATTAGAATATGTTTGTTGTAATATAGATTTAATGGCTTCAAATAAATACTTTTCCGCATTAAATATTGGCATAATCACACTGACCAATGGTTCTGTACTCATGTCATCCTCCGCATCAATTATTCCCATACCGCAAAGTCTTCTAATTTAACTTCCGTGCATGTTTGCCATTCCATTTCATTGCTCACACAATGTCCACATAAGGGTACCTCTTTCTTTAATAATGTAAGCAATTCCTGACCTGATGGGCAATCCTTCAGTTCTAATATCCCCTCTTCCGGCAGTTTGGTTCCGAATTTTTTATTAAATTCCTGAATATACATTAATGTGGGACATCTGGAAATTTTTCCATGCCAAATATTAACACAGCCATTAGAAATACACTCTCGTTCCAATCGGCTGTTAGCACTCATGGATAGTGGCCTATTAAACCTTTGTTTCTTATCATATGGGCGTAAATCGTAATTAACATTAAATTGTTCCAAACGTTCTACAATCTTACCTATCCTTTTATGTGTTGGCTGATACTCTGATATACTCACTACAATCCGATTCTCTGCCATTGTCATTAACGTATGATCTGGCAAATTTGGTATTAACAGTCCATTCGTTACAAGCCATATATTTGTCTTTGGCAATTCACCCCGAATCCCTGTCACATATCTTTCCAGCTCAGGATTTAAAAGCGGCTCCCCACCCAAAATATAAAATCTGATAATATGGGATACCTTTTCTTTCATAATCCGGATATCATTCATACATTCTTCATACACAGGCAATGACTGGTTAAAAATAGGGCTAAAGTGGGCACATCCTTTACACTTTAGGTTGCATGAATCGGCAATGTGCATCTCCAGATGAGGCAGTACACATTCGCCCTCCCACTCTGATGTATTATTACAGGAATTTTCTAAAAAAGACCTGTCACCTTTGCACCAGTTAAAAGAATATATATGATGAAAGCCTTTCTCTCTCAGGCTCCTGTTAATTTCATCGATTCCCCACGGACTTCTGGCTGTGATTACTATGTTGGAATCCAAATCAATAACCTCATTAGGGGAAAGAATTGGAAATCCATTCCAGACTCCCCTTTTACGTGTATCAATTATTCCCTGAAACGCTCCATGTTCCCCTGTTGCCTGTAAAAAAGAATACGCTATATCAGCTCCTAGCCCAGCTCCAAAAAAAAACATTTCATACGTCCTTCCTAACCTTTTAAGTTTTTCAAAATAAATCATGGAATACTATGCCTTTGCATAAAGAACTGTTTCAGAAGCAAGGACAGAGTAATGCCGAATATAAAATGTATATTTCGGGTATAGCTCTAATAGTAACTTTGGAATGGTCCAAATATCTTCTGCTTTATGATAAAGGCTGATTGCTAAATTAGGATGATATTTCATCAAATACCCCCTCCCCCCAAGTAACGCCTGATACTCCGCACCTTCAAGATCCATTTTAATAAATGTGCCCGGCACATTACCCAGCAAGTTATCCAATGAATCCACCTTAATCCGTTCCAATCCACTATTAGAGATCTGGGAGGAACCGGTAGACACTGCCTCAAACATCAGCTCCGTCTGCTTCTCCCACAACCCTGTCTGATACAGATGGACTCTATCCACAGAATGTTTTTGGAAGTTTTCCTTACATTTTATATAGTTATCCGGATCCGGCTCAAATGCAATTATAGAATCATATTTTTCATGACACCACTTTATAAAATTTAAGCTGGTTGTCCCATCAAAGCATCCACAATCCACAAAAATTTCATGTTCTGAATGCGGAAAAACTTCCAGATCAAAATATTGTCTCCGGCTCATATCGTCAATCATTTTCCCCATATTAATAATTTGACCTTCCGGAAATCCTTCCCCTAACAGCTGTTGAAATATCTCCTTGTAATATAGTCTGGTGGCAATCACGATGACTGCATTGCGGTGCTCCCGGCACAGGCTTTCAAAAGACAAAACAGGAATATTACAGCATACTTCCTGTTGTTTATGATTATCCGCAAAATAATCCCACTTAATCTGTAATGTATCTGCCAGCTCCTTTCCCCAGGCCCCTGTTCCAAATATGATTTTTTCTGAATCCTTATTCTCATACAGTCTGGTAAGAAATTCTCTTCCTTCGCTGGTTGTGTTAATGATTTTTTTAAGCCACATATCATCCTGTGTGGCATTATAAAAAACACGGTAACCATACAGCTCCTTTGATAGAGAATCTCCCATATGTTGATAGATTTTATTCATCTCTTTCATTAAACAGCACCTCCGCAAGCTGGTTTGCGATTTTTCGATTAACGATATCATTTAAATGCCATGGATGTACACCATATTCAAACCACTCATCTGTAAAATAATAGGGATTCTTCCATGCCTCAATACAAACAATTTTGTCAAATCCTGTCCTCAAAAAATCATAGCACCTTTTTAATATCAAATTGGTTTCTTTTATCTTACTTTTATTTTCATAATCAGTTAATTCTTTCACTGTACCATGGGTTTCCGCCAAATAGTTTTCAACCATTACCAGCTTAACAGTCTTTGATTCATTCGATATTTTGTTCATAAACAAAACTGCGCATTCTTTCCACTGCTTCCACCAATTATCTGTTCCAAATGACAAAATACAATTATCACACTCCAAATCATCAGCATCCGCATAGGCATCACTATATGTTATCACTCCATCATTGTCTATGATTAAATCATGTCTCTCTTCCAATAAATCAAAAATCAAAAATTGAGGTCTTTCTCTCTCCATAATTTCAAAAAAAGAGGATATTATATCTCTTTGAATCATTTTTTCCCGAAATGGATTAGAATGACATACATTCATTTTTTTTCTATATGGGTGAACAATACTAATCAGACTTGAAAATTGAAAACTTAGTTCTACATCTTGAATGACCGGCATATATCTTATCATCTGCATAAGATTATAACTGCCTAATTGGGCCACTTTCCTTAATTTATCACCCATAAAAAAATTTTCATAACAATCTGAATACGAGTTTCGGAGGATAATATAATCCTCCCTTCTCATCTTCGTCCACCCAGCCGTCAAGACTAATGAAAAATTTTTTAGCAAATACCGTCTTAGTGCTTCCTTGTTTTCCTCAAAAATCCCACATCTCTTAAATCCTGAAATCATATATTCAGTTCCGGGTACCAGTTCCTGCCTGTTCAAGCGTGCCATTGTGCTAACTGACCCTGTTCTGCCCTTCCGATAAAAGTAAAGGCACTCATCTAAACTAACTATCTTTTTAGCAACAGCTAAAATCCACATTGTGACAACAAAGTCTTCACCATATAAATTGGGCATCTTTATGTTATTATCCACCCATAGCGAGCGCAGAGAAAATTTTGTTACTACTCCCATACGGTCGTCCTCTAATTTTTCCTGCCTGGTAAGGGGAATTCCTATCACAGACGAGCAGCGCATATAACTTGTCTCTTTTGTCACCATATTGTATCTGGATATATTACATGTCACCATATCACCATCATACTGGTTTGCGGCATAAAGCATTTTTTCAACAAACTGCAAATCATACCAGTCATCCGCATCTAAAAACGCAATCCATTTGCCAGTTGCCTTTTCAATACCAAAATTTCTCGCTGGCCCCAGGCCTTCATTATCTTTTGAATAGAACCGGATCCTGTTATCCCTTTCCTGCCATTCCCTGCATTTGAGAGCAGAATTATCTGTTGAGCCATCATTCACCACTACGATTTCCAGCTTTTTATATGTCTGGCTGACCACCGATTCCAGACATTCATCTAGGTAATCTTCCACATTATAAACAGGTATTACCACGCTAACCAAATCACACATTTTATTTCCCCTATAAATACTTGCCAAAAGACCTGCGCACACCTTCGTCAAAAGTAAACTGAATTTTCTTTTGAGGCAGACCATTTAACATTGCCATCAGTTTACGCACATTTACCGTTTCCTCTGAAATCAATTGAATAATCTGTGCCACATCTTTCATAGATTCCACCGGCCAGTTATATCGTGCTATTTCCTGCGTGCCCAATCGGATTCCACTGCCAGAGAAAAGCTCTTTATTCTTTTTATTCAAAGTAATACCATATTTTAAACTGTTTTCAAATATCCGGTTCATCGTATTCTTATCTGTCCTGATAAAGACCTGATGCGTCTTTGAATATGTCCCTTCTTTCATGGCAATATCCATACCAAGCTCTTTTAAATTTTTACCTAATTCATTGGCCAATGTAACAATATGCTCTTGATATGCCTGTCCAAAATTTTCAAACTCTATTAATGTAAATAACAGACTCACCTTTTGATGCATCTGGGTATGCCTGATATAAATCGGATTGATGGTTGTTTCCAGTTTTGCATGAAGTTCGTCATTATTTGTCATAATCAGTCCGCATGCCGGACCTGGAAAGGTCTTATGTGTTCCGCCAAACATAACGATATTTTTGATGCCCGCCAATGGATTCTCAATAACTCCTGCGCCTATTAAGCCCAGCATCTGACTTACATCATATAAAAGCACCGTATTCCCCAATTCAATTCTATTGACTTCCAGCGGACTTATAATATCGGAAGGAGCCAGAAGTATATAATCAATCTGTCCTTCCTTTAACCTGTGATTCAGCTTTTCATAATCCAAATCAAAGTTTTGAAAATCATAAGGCACATCACTCACCTTAAGCCCCAGCCGTTCACATATTGGCTTAACAGAAGCATGCCCGCCGCTTTGACTGCTCAAAATCATAATGCTGTCACCAATTTTTGCAAGTGACATCAACACGACCATCAAACAGTTCATACCTGTCAATGTCCTTGCATCTGTATACTTTGCATTAAATATTTCTCGGCATTCTTCTGAAATCATCTCATAAAAAGGCAGTAAATAGTTGCTTCCAATAAAATTATTATCCTCCAGATAAGAATAGGTATTACCAACAATATATCTTTCTTGAAATCCCATTGACAACGGCATATTCCCAAAATCAGAAATGACATTCTCGGCTGCACACAACGGAAGGGTTCTATTATAATATGTTGTAAAACTCTCCGTAATATTAACTAATTCCTGCAACTTGTCATCATATCTTCTGACTTCTAAAATTTCCAATTCCGAATTAATTTTGCAAATATATTTTTTCTGTTGAAAAGTAAAGGTAAAGCCTTTACTTAAGTCCTCTTTTGTGATTGGTGCAAATTTTGATAATTCCCCTTCTGTTGTGTTCAATTCCGATGCTATCATTTTCATTAATTTAGAGCCGGAATCCACAAAATATGTATTATCAAATTCTCTTAATTCTTCCAGACAATCAAACTCATAAATAACGTTGCTGTCTACTCTCTTGGCATACATATAAAGCTCAGATAAATGTTCATCCTGAATATCTGCCCAAAACTTACAGATTGTCTGCGGCTTATCAAATTCCCATGAAAGAATTTCTATGAATTTTTCAGTGAAACGTCTATTAAAATAAGCATACCCCAATGTCACCCAGGTATCCGCCGCATCATAAAAAGTAGCTAAAATCTTATCATACCCATCCGTTTGTATGCCTCTCTCCTCAGTTGCTCCTTCTTTATAGACAGAGCAATAAAACGCATCATAAGCATAGCTTTGGAAAATATTTTCATTAAAGTAGAGATCGGAAGAGGTAATAATCGTATTGCCCAGCTTTTTCCTTGCCGCCCATATACTGGCATGATTATTCCTAATACGATAGTCCCCGGTCTCGATAATATTCACACCATATTTTTCTTGCAGATAGTAAAATTTATCTTTCATAAATCCTACAACAATCGTGATATCAGTAATACCCTTTTCATGCAGCTGCCGTATCTGTCTCTCAATCAATACTTCTCCGTTTACAGGAAGTAATCCCTTAGGCCTTTCAAAACACAGAGGCACAAACCTGGAAGATACACCCGCTGCCAGTATAATGGCATTGTCCACCTTATGCCTCTCCAAATACTGCACGCCTTTTTCGGTAATTATCCCTCCTTTTGCATACCCCTCCTCATTCAGCCGTTCGAACTCTGCATCAATTACAGAATAAGGCTTATACAGTTTTCGTGCAGCCGCCCGGCTGTCCCATCCGGTGTTGTCATTTAAATACATTAGAATATCAAACATTATCTTATTCATTCCACTCTCTCCTCATGAATCCGGAAACTCAATTTTAGAGACCGGATGGCATTTTCTCTTTTCAACAGGCGGTAACGCCATATAATTGCCATACAAAAAACGTAAGTACTCATCGGCATGTCTGCTTCCCTTTAATATCACATGTTCAAATTGAATATCAACCGTATCCTCGTACCATTCCCGCTTATATCCAAAACATCTGTTACATGCCGGGAATGTCAGGCACTTTACCCATTTTGAATATTTTTTATTGCGATGTTTAAAGTAGCTGCGATAACTTGTTTTCAGTATATTTTCTGGTATCATTGACAATCCACAGAACAAAAGCCCTTTTAACCCTTTTTCCGTTTTTTTCCCCACAACAGACCAAAATACTTTTCTATATAAAAAACTCACAAAATTGCATATGCTTCTAAAAAAATAGTTTTCAGGAACATTATCACATATGAATACATCTAAAAAAATACCTTGATCATATTGCATGTGCTCCTGATTCAAACGGATAAATTGGGAATCTTTGCGGCGCAGTTTCGCATATCCCCATCTGTATCCCTTAGTATTATCCATATCCTGAAGATAAAATCTCTCCTGATCCAGTTCCTCATTACATTTTTCTTTGAATTTCTCATATTCAGAACGTACCATAATGACATCCGCGTCATCATCCCACGGAATAAATCCCCCATGCCTGACAGCCCCCAGCAACGTTCCTCCATCAATACTATATTTAATCCCGGATGCCCGGCAAATTTTATCTAATTCCACCAATAACTCTAATTCTACTGACTGTAATTTTTTTAGTTCCTCCTCAGATAATACATGCCAGGCCGGCATTCTCTGCTTCAAGATATTTCACCTCTTTACCCGAAGGATGCTGTTGTAAACACATCCAGTCCATTGTATATTATCCCCTGCTATCTCCATGTTTTTTCACAACGCATTCCGATGCATGTCCATTATCGCAGGAGCCGTATTTTTTCAGAAAAATGTCAAGTTCTTTTATATAATTTTCTTTATCAAAGTTTTTAATAGCTTCCAGCAATTCCTAATTGTGTATGGGTCTGTAGATACAGCCACTCTGAAACAGAGACATAGAAACCTCCGTTGCTTTCATATTCTTTTTCACCACTTTGGTATAGAAATACCGGTTTTCTTTGCAGGGAACAATTCCGCATCCGAGAAGAATAGTCGGTTATGACAACATCGGATGCCGCCAGAAATTCCTGAACTACTTGTTTCTTGTTTTGTATTGACTGACAAACGGTGAAAGCGATACAAAAGTATATTTTCACCATCAAATTTATGGTTCAATGTATTGATGACCAACTCCATGTTATCCCAGATTCTTTTTTATATCCGCAATTCTTTGCCATGTACACCCCTGTCTCGAAAATGGGTAATAGGTTTAAAACATTTAAAATCTCTTTTAACGTTTTTGATAAGTCAAGATGATAGGCTTGATATACCAGCATCTCCTTTCCACCCATAATTTCAAATTCACCATCGCCATATCGCACAAAAGAACACTTTTCCTCAATTATTTTCCATGTTACCTCTTGTTTATTTCCAATTTTAGGATATTGGTATCTATCTTTATTTTATAAACTATCTCATAACCAATATTATGAAAGCGGACATTTACGATTGATTCCAGCTGATATATAATTGCATCATATTTAATTACAGAAATTACGATATAGTCATAGTCGCTGCATATTTCATCCGGAGAGAATATTGTCTTATTCTCAAAAACCTTACCCTTTTTATCCGGAGCATTATCAATGAAACCCAGGACAGTACATTCTTTCGGATTGATTGTATTCAATACCTTTTTACTTTTTTCCATTCCTCCATATGTATATCTTCACTTACTGTATACCTCCCCGACAAAATCAATTTCTTCTTTTCTGGTACCGTTCATCCTACATACGCTTCCGGTTCATTCAAAATAATGTCCGTTATCCCCAGTTTATTAAGCCGCTCCAGATCCAGTCTTGTCCCTGTAGGCTTTTCCGGAAACAGGTGTCCCCCCATCCAGGCCCGCACCGTATACCCCTGCAGCTGTTCTGCCGACAGATCCATCGCCTTCCAGAAGGGATGCAGTCCTGCCGCACCACACCCGCCCTTTAGCTTATACATGCAGTCCGAAACCTTTACATCCAATATCCCCAGTTCTGCCTCTGGGTCAAGATACTTTATTTTCTCCAATGACCGCGCATAAAAGGTTGAATATACGACCGAACCTTCCACCCCCCGGTTATGGACCATATCTATGATCTTTTCCTCCATCCCCTCATATGGAAGGATGCTGTTCTTCAATTCAATATTAAGCTTCATCCCTGCCTTTAGTCTTTTCTCCAGCCGTTCAAAAACTTCTTCCATGGTCGGAATCCCCTGACATGGATGATTTCCTGCATCTATTTTCAACCGTTTTAATTCAGCCAATGTATAATCCTGGACACATCCGGTTCCGTCTGTGGTACGGTCCACCCTCTCATCATGGATGACCACAATCTGTCCGTCTTTCGTCATCTGGATATCCAGCTCGATTCCCGCAAGTCCCTGTAACTGTGCCGCCTTTTCAAAAGCAGACATGGTATTCTCCGGATATCGCTGGCTGCAGCCTCTGTGCGCCCATATTTTCATTCTCTGCTCTCCATTTCCATGAATCTCCCCATGATATCTGCCAGAGTGATGGAATCCTCTGATGTCAGTTCCAATCCAGGGCAGCCCTTTTCATTTACCATATTTAAAAATGCCCGAATCTCATAACGCAGCCCGTCTCCCTGAAAGGATTCCGAAATCTTTTCCACTTCCAGCGGATTTTCATAATGCACTTCCATATTCGCGGTTTTCCACCATGGCGCTTCCGCTACCACATATCCCTTGGTACCAGCTATCATCAGCCGTCCCTCCGCCTTTACCCCCAGACCGCAGACCGCTGCTGCCAGTCCTCCGGGATACCGGAAGGATGCCTTTGTAAACACATCCAATCCGTTTTCGCCTTTTATGGATTCAAACCGTATGTCTTCAAAACCATTTCCCAATAGCTTGACAACCGGTAGCAGACAATAGCTGCCAAGTTCCGTAAAGCTTCCTCCGTAAAGCCTGTCATTCAGTTCCCTGCTGTCTGTGGATTCCAGCTTGGTAAAACACGCATCCACATAACGTATGTTCCCAATGGCGCCGCTGCGGGCTATCTCCAGAAGTTTCCCAAATCCAGGGCAATAAGCTGTCTTTATTCCTTCAAATAATACCAGTTTATGTGCCACGGCATAAGCAAACAGTTCTTCCGCCTGCTCCCGCTTAAGTACAAGAGGCTTTTCACACAACACATGTTTTCCCTGCTTGAGGGCTGCCTTGATATAGGAATAATGTGTTTCATGAGGGGACGCCACATATACAAGGTCAATCTCCCGGAAAAATTCTGTTAGATCTCCATATGCCTCAATCCCCCATCTGGCCGCAAACTGCTCCGCGCTTTCCTGGTGGGGATTATAAACTCCCTTCACACAGATACCGCTTACCAGACGTACTTCCGGCATAAACCGGTTAGCAATCCTTCCCGTACCGATCACTCCTGCCCTCTGCATCCCTTTACCTTGTCCCTCATGCATGGAGCATACCGCCTATCATCCCTTCTGTCATATCTTCCACTCATGTTTTCCATTTACACCTTTCCCGAAAAACTCAATTCTTCCGGCAAAATATCTCCCAATCCCCGCAATCGTCCGAAGCACTTCTTCTTTCACACTTTCCGGAAAACTGTTCATGGAGGGGAACGTCTCAAAGTTAAGCACCCCGTCATATCCTGTCTCCCGAAGCCCCGCAAGCATCCCCTCCCAGTCAAATCCGTCCCCTGCCTTTCTTCCGAATGTGTAGGGAATCTGATGCAGGTCCTCTATTCCGTCATTTTCGTGAAGATGCAGGATCTTAATCCTGCGCCCCAGCCGCAGGACCGTTTCATAGGGCGGCCGCTTCACCAGGTTTAAATGACCGGTGTCCAGGCAGAATCCAAACCGTTCCTCACCCGCTTCCTCGTTCAGGCTGTCAATATACCGCACAGCCTCCTCCGGCGCGGAGCATACCCCTTCCACCAGCCTGCCGCCCACGGATTCATACAGGTTCTCCAGGCATATGGTCACGTTATGTTCCCTGGCCGGTTGGATCAGATTCTTAAAAAACGTCAGGTTCTGCCTTCTCTCTTCCCGGCAGGTTTGTCTGTACTGCATTTTAAAGGGATGAATGACCACATAGGGAATCCCCAGAAATCCCGCGATTGCCAGGCATTTGGGAGTCACTGTTTCTATCATAATCCGGTTCTGCTCCTCCCTTCCCAGCACCCATACCGGGTACGGGGCATGCATCTGGGACCAGGAAAGGCTGTATTGTTCGGCTCCTTCCTGATAGGAGGTAAAATATTGCCGCAGCTCTTCCATACTCTGTTCAAAAAAGCGGTTCATCTCCCCCTGGTAAAGCTCTGAATTTTTCAGAAACACATCCAGATTCAGGTCAATGCAGTCAAATCCGGCTTTCTTAATCCGTTCAAATCCGGTTTCCAAATCCAATAACTCACTGTCCAGGATTCCTTTGGACTGCACTCCTATCTTCAACATACGCCTGCTCCCTTTTTTTCAACGAGATTCTGATATCTGAAAAAATATTTATCGTCATATCTTCGCCATCTTATGCCCATAGCATCCAGCTGCTTTTCAATGCTTGCATGATACATGTTGCAGATTAAGACAAATGGCGGATGTTCTTTGTCTTCCAAAAGCACAGACGGAGGCCGTATGCCCACGTTCTCCCGCATACCGCCCCACAGCATTTCATTGTTATCAACAATAAAGGACGGCGGATATGCATCTCCCCACACTTCCATATAGTTATGGAACATTCTCCCTGCGCCGAACAGCACCAGGCCACCCGCCTTCCCCTCTTCTTCTGAATCTGCTTCCGGCCGCTCCGCCTTTGGCGTTTTCTTTAAATATTCCTCCAGCTCCAGAATCCCTTCCCATTCCAGGGCCACAGCGGATAACAGACGGTACCAGCCCGGCCGCAGACAGGCGGGGGTTACTTCAAAAAGACCGGCAATATCATAAACAACCGGACCCTTAAACCCACACATGGCCAGGGCACCTATGATACCGTACCAGTCTGTTGACAGTTCTCCTCTTCCTCTTGTAAATGTATACGGCATCTGGCACTGTCTGGTTCTTCCGTCGTTATCGCCCGCGTGCAGCAGACCGATCCGATGCCCCAGGTGTTCAATCATGCCGCACAGATTCTTACCCAGCAGGTTCCCGCTGCCCGTGTTGAGACAGGCGCCGACGCATTCGGTTCCGGCTTCCCGGTTCAGCCGGTCAATTGTTTCTGCCAGGAAAGATACTTCGGAATACGCATTGTCAATATATATCTTTAGACCGGTGGATTTTATCTGTTCCAGGCATTTTCCCAATATGCCGTACAGGCCCACCCCGTCATTGGTTCCATCGGCTCCAACAGCTTCAACAACTTCAATTACCAGATACGAAGCGTTTAACTTAGATGCCAGGTCCATGGCCTCTGAAAGTTGACCGCATTCCACGGCATCCGATGATATGGACAGCCCTGTCATCTGACCGTCAGCCCACGGAGCTCCCGGCCGCGCGCCTTCTGTCTCCGTTTCCCGCCCAAACACATATTCCACCAGCCCAAACCCCATATCCCCAAGCTGGCAGGAATCCATTCCATCCTGATACCGTATTCCTCTTATCATCCCTCTGCTCCCTGCCTTACTGATGTCATTTCAGATACCGCCTTAGACGCAATCTCCGGCCCAGCCCCCGATGCCGCCTTTGGCGCAGTCTCCGCTCTTCCCCGCTTCTCCCGCTGTCCTCTCCTCTGCTCCATAAACTTCTCAGTCACCCTGGCCATGGCCGTGCACTCCTCCGGCGTCAGCTTAAAATGGCATAAATCCGGATTGTTAATCTTGGACACAAATTCACTGATTTCATAGCGCAGTCCATCTCCCTGGAAGTTTGGCTCAAACCGTTCTATCACACTGGGATCCTCATAGCGTATCTCAAACCTTCTGGTCAGCCACCACGGGGACTGGGCCAGGATGTATCCCTTTGTGCCGGCCACCACCAGCTGGCCCTCGGACTTGACGCCCACGCCGGCCTTGGCAAGCCCCAGGCCGTTTTTGTATCTGAACTGGATCTTGGTATAAAGGTCAATGCCGTTTTCCGCCGGTATACTGTCTATCCTTATATCCTCAAAATCCGTTCCCAGAAGCTTGATCACCGGAAGCAGGGCGTAACCGCCAAATTCCAGGAACGCGCCTCCGTATCTCTCATCCGTCATCTCCCTGGCAAATGTGTCCGCTATCCTGGAAAAGCAGGCTTCCACATCCCGTATCTCCCCAATCTTCCCGCTTTTAGCCACATTAACTAACTGCTGGAAGCCAGGGCAGTAGGCTGCCTTGATGCCTTCCATCAGAACGCAGTGCTTCTCCCTGGCCAGCTGGTATAGCTCCACGGTCTCCGCCTCGGTAAAGGTCATGGGTTTCTCACACAGCACATGGACCCCGTGCTCCAGGGCCCGCCTGGCGTAGTCGTAGTGAGTCTCATGGGGCGATGCGATATACACCGCGTCCACCTTGCCGAGAAATGTCTCATAGTCCTTTGTGTAGCATCTTATCCTGCATTTCCTTGAAAAAGCCTGGGCGCTCTCCTTCTCCGGGTTATATGCGCATATGATGTTGATTCCGCTGACGAACTTGGCTTCGCCCACAAACCTGGGTGCAATGCGCCCCGTGCCGATGATACCTGTCTTCACAATCCGGAAACGGTTCTTGCGCAGCTGGGTGGACGAAATATCCGGGGTCCGGTCCAGATATACCACATTGCAAAAGACCTTAAGATAATCAAAGGTCCCCACCCAGTCCGAACCCACCGTGAAGGTATCCACTCCGTAGCGCTGGATATCTTCAATTTTCTGTCCTTCATGGTCCTCTATGATGATTTCATCCGCAAATCCGGTCTGTCTCACATTGTCAATGCGCTCCAAGATGGGGTCAATCACATTGACCTTACCTCTTATCTCATCAAAATGCTCCGTGGTCACGCCTACAATCAGGTAATCCCCCAACGCCCTGGCGCGCTCCAATAATTTGTAATGCCCTTCATGGAACAGGTCGAACGTGCCATATGTAATCACCTTTTTCATACGTAATCAATCCCTTTCCGCTTACCTATGTACTCATATCGGCGCGTTTCGGCAAAATATAATATTTCATCTGCATAAACCTAAATTAACTCCGTCACCCGCACCCCATCAGGCAGTTCCTTTAAGCAGCAGACATACCCGCTGCCCTGGTTTTGTATGTCCAGCAAGTCAAAAATATTGTGAACCGGCACACAGGCATGGTTCTCCGGCTGTTCAAACCAGTACAGCCTGCATACCGCCATGGAACCGGCCGGCCTGGCGCAGGACTCATCATTTTCAAATATGGTGGCAAGGGCCTTCTTAAGTACCTCCACATCCTCATGGCTCACCCCATTCTTATCCGCATAAAACGGATTGACCGAGCCCTTTACCACATACAGGCCCTGCTCCACAATGCTCTTTGAGCCCATGGTATCGGAGGATTTGCCTTTGGCGCTGCCTTTGTCCTCACCGTTTGTGCTCTTGGTGATATGGATATCCTTAATCACCACCGGCTCCACGGATGTGCCATGGCATACGGTCACGGCCCCATGGACAGAAGCGCTGGCAGCGGCCTTGACCCCGGAAAAAGCGAATATCTGTCCGAACAGCCGCACATCCAGCCAGGTCCCGCAAGCCATGCGCAGACCTTCTTTCTGCGACCTTCCATCCTTAAGGGCATTAAAAATGTCCTTCCTGGCAGCCAGGCGTTCCGCCAGGGAACTGTACCCGTCCACACAAAGGCTGTCAGACTGGACAAATACAGGCAGACCCATGTGGATGAACCGGTTGCGTATTTTTCGGCGGATACATTCTCCTGTTACTTCCCCGTATCCGTTGTCGTTGGTCCTTGGGCGGTTTCCCTCCAGCGGATCCCCGTTTGGGTTTGCATTGTCCACCCTGAATACCATGATGAAATCCTGTCTGTTCATAAATCTATCCCATTTCCTTCCTGATCGCATAATCATACTGTATAAAATATAGCTGCTGGGAGCTGAACCCTGTCAGGTAAGCACTTCCCAACGGTTCATCGGCATCAGCCTGCCCTGCGGCCATGGCTTCCACTTGCTCCATAAGCCTGCACGCATGCTGTCCCCTCCTCATTCTGTTGGCTTTGTAAAGGTATGGAGTAAGCCGTCTCCGGATTATACCCCAATATCTTCCCGGAGACCGGGAAAACATCTGCATGTATCCGCACACGCCTGATATGCACCCTTCTCTGGCCTCCTGGAAATATAGCCTCTCGATGTAATCGGCAATGGCCAGCAGACGGCCCCAAAGATAACTGCGGTCCGTATTTAATTTATCCAGCATGATGCTTTCCCCTGCCGCGTCCCGGTTAAGAAGGGCGCACGTAACCTGTAAGACCATCATCCAATGGCTGCGTTCACGGAACATACAGGGATTTCCCGCCCTGCGGATAAGATTGGCCATAATGTCTGACGGCATGGGCTGAGCAGATAATATAACGGAAACCACACGGTTGACCTGACGGGCAAATACTGTTTTATCCACAACCGTAAGTACACCTCCATATTCGGTTCCATAAGCAGCAATCACCACGTCCGGCGCCGAGGGTGCGCCTGTAAATGCTCTTTTTCCCGTCGTAAACTGCCAGCAGGCAGTCCGGTGCCATTGTTTAAGCCGCCGGCAGATAACATCTGCGGGCATTTCCGCGTAATCGAGAATTGCCAGCCTGCCTTTATAGTTCTGCTTGTTGGGTGCGTCTAACACCAGCATATGGAACATTCTGTGATCCATAAGGACTTCTGAAAAACACACATCCAGATGTCTCTGGTATGCATCCCTTCCGGCAAAAAACCTGTATTCATGTTTCCCCTGAATATCAGGTGTATTTGCAAACAAATCAAAGGCCAGGGGATTGCCGTCCGCATCCCAGCACACGCGGATATTGCTCCCGAACACACGTCCCTGGCGTTTGATTATCCAGCTTAAAGCGCAGTGAGCCTTAAAGCTTGTGACTAGGCCGATGGACACCGCATCAATCCCTTCCCGGAACCAGTCTCTGGAATAGACAATGCTTCCATTTTCATTGGAGGAAATAAGCTTAGCCCAGTCTGAACTCCCCCGTATACCATTCGTATGTTTTCCGGTACAAACCGTATATTCTCCTGTTACATAGCAGATATCCTTCTTTCCCTGCTCCATCACAAAGGCAGTGTAGTACGAGATCCAGCTTTGAAACAGTTCCCTGTTTTTCCATGTCTCTGCCGCATACCCTTCCTCTGCCTCCTGATCCATCACCCTGAATCTGACCACGCAGGACAAAATATCCCTGCCTGCCACTTTCTTCTCCTCGTCAATGGTACCGTCCTCCTCTGGTATGATGACATTGGCCGCGATCAAGTCAGAGGCTGTCCGTTTCCGGTTCAGGTATTGCCTTACCGCTTTTAACTGGGGAACCGCGTAAGTGCTTAGGCTCCAGGCAGCAAGCAGCTGCTCATGTGCCCTGCACCGCTTCTGTATATCCAGAACCATCTGTTTGTCCTGTATATAGGAACCTGCATCGCTCATAAGATACACCAGTTTGTCATTTAGCGGATTAGGCGGCGGTTCCGGACCGGACCGGCTGGCAGATTCCACCGTGGAGGGAACAATTGTATATACCTCATCCTTCCTGATATCCAATACACATGCATCCAGAAAGTTCCCCTGCATATCAATTGTCACGGTTATATGCGCCGTCAGATATGTATGGAACAACGGCAGAAGCACTGCATCCGTATCCTCCCTCTTTGCACCAGCCCGGGAAGACTGGCTGTCATATACCCCGGCCAGGCTCTGCAATAAATTCATCTGCTAATCCCCTCCTGCCCTGCATGTTCTGGTAATGCACTCTTCCTGATCCGGAAAACAGATTACACCCTGATGCATCCTGTAAGGCGCCAGACGGATTACGCCCTTTTCAAAATCCCTGCTGTGGACCATAACTCCAAAGTCCATATCCACAGCGTCATAATATCCTTCCCCATCCCCGAAGAGACATGGCCTGACATATGCGAAGCATTCTGTGATTCCCAGGTGGACCGGCAGCTTCCCTCCCCGTCTGAGCCACCGCAGCATGGATTCATAGTGCTTTGCAACGTTGCGGTCCGAGGCATACCGTTCACTTCCCCAGGCCAGCTCAACCTCAATCTGGTAACATACATCCCTCAGGTAACTGTAATACCCCAAATCCTTCCCTCCTGTCTTATAAACAGGCAGAAGCTTGCTCCTTGACTGGTACCGGATGGGATTCAGGATCCTAATCCGCAGCGGTTTCCACTTTATGGACGGTTTCCAGTAAATGCTTTCCGTCAATCCCGTAACAGCTGAACAGGTAGGAACCGGATATGAATGCAAATCCCCGCCAGTTTTGGTCATTGGATTGGTAAACAGCGCATATTCTCCTCTTACCTCGTAGCATATTTTTGGCATGCCCCTTCCCTGGGAAGGGATTATTTTTTTATCGCTCAAAAAATCACCTCGTCAGCCATCGTGTGTTCATCACCATGGTTTTATCTATCATATATACTAGGATTCATCTGCAGGCAGGGTCCCGGTTATGGTGTGGTTATGGTTCTGGTATGATAAGGCACCGTTCCAGAAAGCAGGAACACAAAAAACCGGAACCCTATGCAATGCGGGACAGCTCATATATCTGGTGTAAGCTGGGTAGTCCTTCAATCCTCATATGCCGTCAAGGCTATGTAAAATTCATTATCCGTGTATTGGTATATCTCTCATATATGCTAACTTCAATCCTCACAGCCGTTAAAGGCTGTGTTTCCGTAATTGCTTACTGCTTTTATGGTTTACGATTTGTCATATATCAGCTTTATCTCTGCATTATATTCTTCTTCCTGCTTTCCATAGGTCTGCCTTTAAATAGAACCTATTTATTTTTATCGGCGGAAATGGTTAAAATATAATAGTTTAATTGTACAAGGTTTTTTTACTTCCAGCCGGTCCAAGAAGGTATGTTCCAAACAATCGGATTAAAAAAACTGACCCTCGGAATCTATGTTCCGCGAGTCAGTCATCGCAACTATATATACAACTAAAACCATCCCCCCTGCTGTCTCCGAAGGGTTTCATCCTGCGTGTCACACCAATAATGCAGTCATAACCGAATGTTCCATATCGTCAATATTATAAACATGCTCCATCACTTCAAAGGTTTCCCGCAGATTCCCTCTGGCACTTTTCCAGCCAATGCCATCTGTAAACCACACAAAGGAAAATCCTTCGATTGTGTCCGCCTCCTGGGAAAGCATTTTATAGCTTCTGGCGGTTTCATTCAGCTTCGAGCCCCCGCTGCTGTAAAAATTCGTTTCAACCGCATAAATCATGGACTCTGTTTTTACCACGAAGTCAAACCGCTTTGCGGCCTTGCCCTCGTTGGATAAAGCGGACAAATCAATATCCCATTTATTCTCAATATCTTTCAGGTACATCTCTTTAAAATAATTCTCATCCTTCGTAAATCCTGCGGCAATGATATATTGCTCCACCAGATCTTCCATCTGGTGCCCGCCCCGGTTCTTACGGCCATTGGAGTCAAGTCCTGTCTCAATCCCCAGCGCATAGTCAACCAGATTGTTTACCAGATGCTTCTGCAGCAGGTCAAACAATCCTGTTTTTCTCATGAATATCTTATATTGATCCATATCATAATTCATTGTTTTAAAATTATACTTAAACGCGCCGTTCTCATCCTGGGCATAGATTTCGTTGCTCCGCACAGCCAGAAGCAGGGGAATACAGGACAGGGTTTCCGGATATTTTGTTATTATTTTTTCAAAATCATCTTCTATATTCACAGAACCTATCAGTGAATTTAGTATGTTTAACTCGATTTTTATATCCTCCACATTACGGACTACCTTGTCAAAATCTATGTAATACCGGTACCCTGAAATACTTGCCCGGAATTTACTAAGCCATGCGTCAAAATCTCTTTTTACCACTCCAGTGCCTCCTGTATCTGATCCAAACGTCTCTTCGCTATATCCAGATATTCTTCGTTATTGTCAATTCCGATAAACTGCCTTCCGTACTTTCCGGACACCACCCCGGTTGTCCCGGAACCGCAAAACGGATCCAGTACCACGTCCCCCTTTTTTGTGGACGCCAAAATAATCCGTTCCAGTAAATACTCCGGTTTTTGCGTGGGATGCCTGCCGGCCCACTTTTCCGACGGCCTGGTGAGGCTTCCCTCCCACACATCCTTCATCTGTTTCCCGCCGTTCATTTGCTTCATCTGCTCATAGTTAAACAAGTGCCTGGCCTTCTTTTCATCCTTCCTGGCCCACAAAATCGTCTCTGTGGAATGAGTGAAGCAGCGGCAGGCCAAATTGGGCGGCGGGTTTGTTTTCTTCCAGGTAATATTATTGATTATCTTATACCGCTCCTGCTGAAGCGCCATTCCGATTGAATAAATATTGTGCAGGGTACCGGATATCCATATGGTTCCGCCGGGCTTCAGCACCCTTCTGCACATGCGGATCCACCTGCGGTTGAAAGCATGGTTTTCCTTAAAATCCCCGCCCTCATCCCAGGACGCCTTATTGACTGATACCATTCTTCCCCCTTGGCAGGTTATGCCGTTATTGCTCAGAAAATATGGCGGATCTGCAAATATCATATCAACACTTTCCGGCTTCATTTTCCGCAGCAGCTCAAGACAGTCTCCCAGATAAAGCTTTTTTGTATCAGTCCCATAATATGCCTGGATTTTTCCCCGCATCAGCTCTTCCATAGATATACCTCTAATAATTCGTAATGATGATCTCCTGACCCACCCGGTTCTTTGCGTCAGAATTTATCATACGCTTTACATCCACCACCACTTTGTTGAAATCTGCATATAACTGATTGATAAAATCTGTGTTGTGATTGGTCAGCATACAGTAGCATCCCCGTTCTGTAAGCTCTCTGAACACGTCAGCCAGACGTCTGTGGCTTTCAATGTCAAATCCCTCCTTTGTATAAGACTCAAAGGACGTTGGATTCAAGGGGGCGTAGGGACTGTCTATAAAAACAAAATCACCCTTCTCTGCCAAATCACAGGCATTCTGAAAATCGCCTTTCATAATCTTCACCTTCTGAAGGCTTTGTGATACAGCCATGATACTTTCTTTGCTGCAGGATTCCCTCACACTGTTATTATACGGTACATTAAACAGGCCTCTTCCGTTTACTCTGTAAAGACCGTTAAAGCAGTGTTTGTTGAGGAACACGAATAAAACAGCTAATTCCATATCGTATTCCGCCCGCATCATTTTATCATTATAGTTTTCCCGGACTTTATAATAATACTCTTTTCCTCCATCTGCTATTCTTTTATCATACTCTGAAATAGCATCGGCAAATTCTTCTGGTGAAATTTTTATCTGCAGGTAGGCATTGATCAATGATTCATTTATATCATTAATAATGGATTTTTCCGGCTGCAAATCAAAATATACTGCACCGCCGCCCACAAATGGTTCCATATATCCATTAAAATGTTTTGGCAGTCTCGCTTTTATCTGTTCAAGTAATTGTCTTTTGCCGCCCGCCCATTTCACAAATGGCTGTGCACTGATTTCCGTCATCGTGTTTCCTTTCACCCATAAAATCATAACATTTATGATTCATTATAAGTGAAAGTTAAATAAAACACAACCTGCAACTGCCTTCTTTCGGAAAACAAAAATACCCGGGCAAAAATGCACCGGAGAATATTTCCCTGAATTTAGCAAATACTATTTTATGTCAGATTAAATCCAACCGATTGAAGGATAAAAGGAGAAAGAGATTATGAACAAAAATATGCGTACATGGGTCATCGGAATCTGCGTGGCCCTGGTCATCATCGTGGCCGTGGCGGCTGCGTTTGCCAACAGCCGCAGCGGCTCTGATGACGGACAGACCTCTCAAAGCCAGACAGAAAGCACCTCTGCGTCCGCAGCGTCACAGACGGAAACAGAAACAGGTTCCAGGGAACAGGCATCCTCAAATTCCGGCAATGCTGCCGACCACAGCGGACATAACGGACATATGAACGCTTCCGGAGACGACCTGAGCCGTTACCTGACCGAACAGGATTCTATCATGATGAATATGATGGAGGATATGGTCATCCGCGAAAAATCAGGAAATGCTTCCCTGGACTTTCTAAGGGGCATGATTCCCCACCACGAGGCAGCTATCAAGATGTCTGAGAGCTATCTGAACTACCAGGGAAAAAGCGATGAGCTAAAAACCATTGCACAGGATATCATAACCGCCCAAAAGGATGAACTAAAACAGATGAACGAGCTGGTTAAAACGTATGAAACGGACGGAAAAAAGGATCAGACAAAGGAGGACGCTTATCTGGAGCAGTACAGCAAAATGTTTGCCGATGACTCCATGTCCCACCACATGGATACCTCAGATGTTGACAGTCTGGACCAGGCCTTTGCAGAGGGCATGATTATGCATCATCAGATGGCTGTGGATATGGCCAGGGATATCCTGGAGTATACAGACTATGAAGAGATACGCACCATGGCCCAGAATATTATAGATGTGCAGGAGAAGGAAATTGCCCAGATGGAAAAGATCCTGAACGATCAGCAGGAATCCCAGCCGGAATAAACAGGAATAAAACATCGTAAACAGGATTCTCCAATTGACACCCGCCCTCCCCCATGCTATAATCTCCCCATAAAAATCCCACCCATCCGCAGTCCGGACACAGGCTGGATTTTTGCCGCCGGGTAAAAATATCAGCGTCAGGCTTTCTATCGTCAGGCCCAGGAGCAATACGAATCAGGAATCCCATTCCTCATCCGCTCCAGAAGATAGAAGGTACTGGCGCTTTTTGTGTTTCGGAAGATGCCGGAAGGTATGGGAACCGTTCAGGAGGTCACCATGCAGAACAACTATGCAGAACAAACATCGTGCTTAAAAGAATTTGCCAGATACACCTCGTTAAACGTACTGGGAATGATTGGTCTTTCCTGCTATATACTGGCAGACACCTTCTTTGTCGCCAAAGGTCTGGGAACCAGCGGTCTTGCAGCCCTGAACCTGGCCATTCCCGTCTACAGCTTTATCCACGGAAGCGGACTCATGTTCGGAATCGGCGGCGCCACCAAATTCTCCATCAGCCGCAAATCAGGGCTTTCGGATCTGATTTTTACAAACACCCTGTTTTTCGCCGGAATTACGGCCCTTTTGTTCTTCCTGGCCGGACTGTTCCTGTCCCCGCAGATTACAGCGCTTTTGGGCGCTGACAGCCAGGTGGCCGCAATGACCCAGACCTACCTGAAAATGATACTGCTCTTTGCCCCGGCCTTTATTCTCAATGATATCCTGGTCTGTTTCGTGAGGAATGACGGAAATCCCAGGCTTTCCATGCTTGCCATGCTGGGAGGAAGCATGGCCAATATCCTGTTGGACTATGTCTTTATTTTTCCTCTGGGCATGGGCATATTCGGCGCCGTACTGGCTACCGGGCTGGCGCCCCTTATCAGCATAGCCATCATGTCCGGCCACTGGATGGGTAAGAACAAGGGATTCCATCTCGCCAAAACAGAAATCCAGGGACAGACCGCCCTCCTTATCCTGTCCCTGGGATTCCCCTCCCTGATCACAGAAGTATCCTCCGGCATTGTCATCATTGTGTTCAATGTGATTATCCTTGGACTAAAGGGAAATGTGGGCGTGGCTGCCTACGGCGTCATAGCCAACCTGTCCCTGGTGGTCATATCCATTTTCACCGGCATCGCCCAGGGAATGCAGCCGTTAATCAGCAGCGCTTACGGCCGGGGTGATTCCGCCAGAATCAGGGGGATACTGCGGTACGGGCTCGCCACCGCGGTTTTCATCTCCCTGACACTGTATGCCGGAATTTGTTGGGGAGCAGCTCCCATAACAGCCGTATTCAACAGCGAGAACAACCTTAAGCTGCAGGAAATAGCGGAGTATGGGCTAAGGCTGTATTTTACAGGCATACCGGCTGCGGGGCTCAATATCATCCTGTCCATCTTTTTCACCTCCACGGAGCAGGCTGTGCCGGCCCACATCATTTCCCTGTTAAGGGGCATGGTGCTCATCATTCCCATAGCGTTTTTCCTGTCCGGCCTTTGGGGAATGACCGGTGTCTGGCTGGCCTTTCCTGCGACAGAGCTAGTTTGTGCACTGACAGGCGCTGCCATCTGTAAGCGCTTCTACTCCCAATCCTTCTCTGCTTCCAGGTAATAATGCAGCAGCCTGGGCTCCGACAGTGTGTTGGCCGTCAGCCTGTCCCTGCGGGGCTTCTCATCCTCCGCAAATAAAAACAGTCCCCTAAGGCCGGACTGATTTAAGAATTTTCCCTCTGCCTGAAGCTCCAGGCCGTCCACAGACACCTTATCCTTGGAAGCCAGCTGGAATCCCCAGTCGCCGAAAGAGGGCACCTGTACATGGTAGGGATATACATATGGAAATTCCTGTCCCACAGTTTTATTGATGCACCAATAGGCATCTGCTGCATAGTAAGGACTGGTGGACTGGACCGACATAACCCCATGTTCCGTGAGATTATTGCTGCACAGCCGGTAGAACAGGTCCGTGTACAGCTTGTTCAGCGATTCGCTGTTGGGATCAGGGAGATCTGTGATGATTACATCGAATTCCCCATCATATCCCTCCCCGCCCTCATTGCGGTAATTGTTTTCCAGGTACCCGTAGGCGTCCTCACTGCGGATTTCAAGCTTGGGACTGTCAAGAGAGCCCTGGTTCAGGGCAGCTATGTCCTGATTGGTTCTGCACAAGTCCACCACCCTGGCATCCAGGTCCACCAGCACGATCTTCTCCACCTCCGGATATTTTAATATCTCCCTTACAGCCAGGCCGTCCCCTCCTCCCAGCACCAGGACATTCCTGCGGCTTTTAGCCGCTGACATGGGTATATGCACCAGGGCCTCATGGTATCTGTACTCGTCCTTGGAGGAAAACTGGATATTTCCATTGATAAACAGGCGGATATCGTCCTTATGTTTGGTGACCACCAGCTTCTGGTACGGTGTCTGTTCCCGCAGGATTACCTTGTCCCTGTAAAGCCCCTGTTCAATTCCTGATGCCACATTTTCCGAAAACAGCATTCCCAGCACCATGAATGCACACGCCAGTGCGCTCACCAGTCTCCACATGGAAAACATTCTGATATATCCGCGGTAGGATACAAGAATAAACAGGGATATGCCCAGGTTCAGACTGCCCACCAGAAAGGCAGTGGAAAAATATCCCAGCTGAGGCAGCAGGAGCAGCGGAAACGCAATGGATCCTGCCAGCCCTCCGATATAATCAAAGCTGAAAATACTGGAAAGGGTAATGCGCAGATTGCCCGCATTTTCCTCAATGATTCTTGTGAGAAGGGGGATCTCCAGGCCTACCAGCATTCCAATCAGTATGATTTCCAGGTACATCACAAGCTGGTAGGACTGCACATAGATGTTTGCCAAAAACAAAAGCAGGGAGCTGGTCCCTCCCAGTATACCCACGCCGATTTCCACAAAGACAAACCAGTCAAACAGCTCTGTCCTCACATATTTGGAAAGGTAGGACCCCATTCCCATGGCGCACATATAAAGGCCGATGGTGATGGAAAACTGGGCTATGCTGTCCCCCAGCAGATAGGAGCTGACGGAGCTGATTAAAAGTTCGTATATGATGGAGCAGCCGGATATGATGAAGGTGGTGAACATCAGCCGGCGGTAAGAAAATGTCCCTTCCTTCATCACATAATCACTCCGCTTATAATGATGGACAGCCCAATAAACATTCCTGCAACCATAATGCCGGCAGCCGGGTTCCCGCCGCTGATTTCCTTATTGAGATCATATTTCCGGTTGATCAGGTTCAGCGCCAGGTAGCCCAGAACGCAGAACACCAGCCCCACCACATAGTAATATATGGTTGAGGCAATACCGGTCAGCAGTGATTCGTGAACCGCTGTGCCGGCAGGGGACATAACAGCTGCCCGGATAATGATTCCGATTCCAACGGAGATACCCGCCATAACGCTTCCCACCGCCACATTCCCCTTCTTGATTTCCGCCGGGAACTCACAGGGAATCACCAAATCCACCACAAATGTACCAAAGAGCATGAGGGCTGTGCCCAAAACGCAATAAACCATAATTGTAATAAATTCTGCCATAATCTTCTCCTTTTTGATTTGGTTTTGTCCGAATACATACTGCCGGTTTACTTTCTCGCCTTTTTCTCCTTTTTCGCCTATTTGCCGGAGCTGATTCCGCCTCCGGATGACCGCCTGGAATTGATGCTGCTCTGGCGGACGCTGTCTGAATAGCTTTTGTAAGGATCCACGGGATTGGTGTCAACGGTTTCGCCGCTGTAGTTTTCGTATCCGCTGGTCCGCTGTCTGTATCTGTCCCTGTCGCCGAAAAACCCCCTGGAATAATAGAATCCGCGGTAATAAGAATGGGTATGGCCGGTCGCATGGTAAGGCGTGTTTGTGCTTTGATATACATAGGCGCGGGAACTGATCTGAACCATGGTGGTCTGGTCCGTGCTGGTGTATACCAGACAATACTCACTCTTTGTCAGGATAGCCACCGAATCATCTTCCCCATTCTTCTGCACATCCTCGGTCCCGCCGTCAATGGCCTGGATAATTGCCTTAGCCGCGTCATCCACGGACAGGTCAGTGGAGTACACATCCGCCCTCTCCTTCTCGTTCAAATCAGATGTAATTGACGTCTGATAGGAGAAATTAATATTACCTTCCAGATATTTATGTATGGTCTTCTTATTTGACTGTATGTACGTATAGGATAACACTCCAAGAACCGCCAGTATCACTGCCGCCACAGCCAGGTTCTTCATATTGACAAAACCAAGGGTCCTGTTGCTCTCCACCTGTCCGGAACAACCGCTGTCCAGGAGTACGATTTCATCCATATCCAGATAACAGCCTTTGGAATACTCTGTTTCATCCTCCCATTGCTCCACCGCAATGATGAGCTCTTCGGTACCGTCCTCGTACTCCGTATAACGGACCGTGTCTCCCGGCGATGTATCCACCTGGCCAAAGCAGGACGTGACAACTGCCTGCCCCGCATCCGCCTGGCGGTAACCATCCCGGAATATATTCATCTCATCAAACTCACTGCCATAGGGACACTGGGTATAAATGGCGTATTCTTCATAAATATTGTCAATGCTGAGCCATTTTATACCCCTGGTCCGGGTTTCCAACAGGCAGTATTCCCACCAGCGGGAACCGTCTGAACGGTTGTGGAACTCAATTCCCCCTGTGACCCGGTATTCCGCCCCTTCTATGGACAGGTTCTGGTCCTTATTAAACTGTAATGTCTTACCCATGGACGTCCTCCTTTGCCCTGTTTAACGCCCTCTTAATCAGCCTTGTTTCTGCCTGCTCTGCCTTTAAGGACTCTGTGAGAAGGCGGCATATCTCTCCCGGTATATCCTCCTGGCAGGAAAATATATCCACTGCCGCATACCCATACTCAGGCCAGGTGTGGATTGAAATGTGGGAGGTGGTTATGACTGCCACCGCGCTGATGCCCATGGGCGAGAATTTATGGTAGCATTCCTCCACAATTCCTGCGCCTATGCATTGGCAGACCATGTGAATCACATTTTTTATGGAATCCACATCATCAATACAGGACGTCCGGCATCCATAGAGGTCCACAATCAGCTGCCTGGCCTCTGCAATATCTGTTTCCTTTCCTGTCATGGCAATTTCCCTTCATCGTTTAAGTGATTCCGGGGCTCTGCTGCCATGGAAATACGGCAGCAGCAGCCTCTTTCTGATTATATCAGACTGACTATATGGATACAATTGCCAAATTCTTACGATAATACAAACCGATAATACAAACCCATAATACAAACCCATAATACAAAACGCGCATTCCGGTTCCCATCACAATGGATATCGGAACGGCACGGCACATTCAAACTGCGGCAAGGCCATGTCAGCTTATATAAAGTATGGGCACATTTCCCAGTACACGTCCTATCTCCTGCCGCAGATACAGCTGTGCCTCTTCCCTGGATTCGGCCCGGTAGCAGTACCTCCCCCGTCCCCTGCCCGTCATCTGCTCCCTGTCATACAGGTCCGGCGCATTGGGAAATGCTTCGCTGTTAATGGCCCGGTGGACATAGGAATAGGTCATCAAAATAATCTCCAAAAACATCTGGCTTTTCATTTTATCTGAAAGTCCGTCCCTCAGTTCTTCCAAGAGGCCGGTATACATTTCCTTCCAGCCCTCCACTAATATGACGGGAGCTATCAGGAGTCCGCAGGGATATCCCGCCTCACACATCTGATTTACAGCCTTGATTCTCTGTCTTAAGCCGGATGTGCCCAGCTCTATCTTCTGGATAATGGGCTGAGGATTGACGCTCATGCGGAAAATCACCTTGCCTCTGTGGTCCAGGTCCAGCAGAGGTTCCACCATATGAAATTTGGTGGGAAATGTAAGTTTTCCCTCCCCCTCCTCTGCAAAACGCGGAATTGTATAAAGAAGATTTCCCGTAATTGTGTTCTCCAGCACCAAATCGCTGTTGCTTCCAATCTCAAAGGTAAGGGGGGTGCCGCTGTTCTTTCCCTTTTTGATGATGCGGTCCAGCATCTGCTCCCGGTTCACAAACAGTCTGAGATAAGCGCATTTATTATAGTTGCAAACCAGATAGCAGTACAGGCACATGGCCGTACAGCCGGATGAGGTGTATGGGACCAGATAATCGGATACCTTGTGGTTTTCCACGTATTTGTGGGTCTTTCGTATGCCCGCAATCAGATTGCGTTTCATGTGTCCGAACTGGTCATTGGGTTTTTCCTGCATTTCCCGGATGGAATTATGGCTCTCAATGGGAATCCACGGCAGGTCCCTGTATTCCTCCCTGAGCTGCCGGCCCAGAGGGTAGTCAAAGATAGCCGGTTCATAGTAAACTGCGTCAAATTTCATGGATGCGCCTTCCTCCTGATAAATTCATGGACAATATGGGAATTGGGTTCAATTTCTTATTTTTACTATTTAACATTCCCCAAATCTGTGAAGTTATCAATGGAAAAGCCGCTGTCCCTTTAATGGGCGGCAGCGGCTTTGTTTGAACAGTATCACCGGACGCTTCTGTTTTTCTCCTTCTCCCAATCACATAACAATCATATTTTTTCCCATAACCACTCTACAATCCCCCGCTGCGCTCTCTCGCCATAAAAGAACACCTCATATTCATTCCCCTTCTCACTCAACCGTTTCTCTGCCTCAATTCCAAATTCCCGGCCCTTGTCCGTCAGTCGTTTGCGGGGTATTCCATTTACGTAATATTCCTCAAAATTCCCATCCTCCATCAATTTCTGTTCAACGGATTTTATGGTCAGCCGCTTCATTGAATCCTCATCCCGCAGGCTGTTAATCTGAGATACAAAATCACTGAGACTGGACTGTTGTGAGTATCGGACTCTGGCGGCCAGTTCCCCGGTCATGACAAAATCCGTTTTGCCTTTACCTGTTTTTTTCTTTCTGTCCGTGTTTAGCTCTGCCGGTGCTTCCCTGGTTCTTTCATCCTCCCGGCTGTCATTTCCTTGGCTGCCATTTTCCTGCCTGTCATTTTCCCGGCCTCCGTATTCCCAGGCGGTCAGGGCTGTCTCCAGGGACCAGTCGTCGAACGCATCGCTGTCGCTGGTAAAATACAAATCATCACCCTCAAAAGACATCTCAGCAGGACTGTCATTCATTTCCGCCTGCACGCAGGCCAGAAAACGCTCCCCGTATTTCTCATACTTAAACTCTCCCACCCCTGAAACATTCAGCATCTCCCCTTTCGTAACCGGCTTCACGATGCACATATGCGTCAGCGTCTTATCTGAAAAAACCATATAAGGCGGCACCTTTTCTTCCTTTGCAATCTCCGTCCTGACAGCGCGCAGCTTCTCAAACAGCGTTTCGTCTGCTTCCGTAAACTCTGCTCCGCCCGGTCCGGACAAACCTGCTGCCAGCCCCTTCCTGCCTTTTCTTCCCTTTCCGGCACTTGCGCCGGACGCTTTGGCAGGATGCTCCGCTTCCCTGGCCATCTTCATGGTCACCGGCTCTCCCTCTTCCAGGATTCCCTTTGACTTTCCTGTCAATTTTACAATGGCATATTCATCGTTTGTCACTGCCAGATATCCGTTCAGCATCAGATGGTTCATCACCTGCCGCAGCTTGTAGGCCGGTACCTTTGCCAGTTCCCCATAATGCGGGTTCTCATCCATCCTGTAATTGCGTATCTTCGCTGTATTGGCACCGTGGACCGTATCAATCATCACATTGGTTCCGTACCTCTGCCGGCTGCTCTCCACACATCCAATGAGTATCCGGGAAATATCCGTCACGTCCACTGTCTCAAACTGGCTCAGGCAGTTGGAGCAATTGCCGCAGTAATTGCTTCCGTACTCCCCAAAATATCTCAGTATGTAATCTCTCAGACATTCATTTGTAAAGCAGTAAAATGTCATCTTGCGCAGGCGTTCCCTGTCCCGCTCCATGACGATTTCCCGGGTTATGGGATCCAATGCCTCGTTGTCCTGGTTATGGTCAATAAAGAACTGGTTTGTCACCACATCCTGGCCGCCGTACAAAAGGATGCACTCTGAGGGTTCACCATCCCTTCCTGCCCTGCCGGCCTCCTGGTAATAGGATTCCATATTCTTCGGCATGTTATAATGCACCACAAACCTGACATTGGACTTGTCAATCCCCATGCCGAAGGCATTGGTGGCAACCATAATCTGGGCCCTGTCATATATAAAATCCTCCTGGTTATGCCTGCGCTCGCTGTCGCTTAAGCCAGCATGATACCGGGTGACGGAGAAACCTTCCCGGATCAGCTGGCCGCAAACTTCCTCCACCACTTTCCTGGTCAGGCAATAGATGATACCGCTTTCCCCCTTATGGCGTTCCAGGTAATTTACCATGGTGGCATATTTATCCTTGGGAGACTGTACGCCGAAGTAGAGATTCGGCCGGTTAAAACCAGTGGTCATGACCTGGGGATTTCTGAGCATAAGTATGTCGATGATATCATCCCGCACTTCTGCTGTGGCGGTGGCTGTAAAAGCACTTACAACGGGCCGTTCCGGAAGCTGGTTGATAAAATCCACTATTTTCAGATAACTGGGCCTGAAATCCTGGCCCCACTGTGATACACAATGGGCCTCGTCCACAGCTACCATGGATATCTTCACCTGGCTGCTCAGCGCAAACCGCAGAAAGTCCTCAGACATCAGGCGCTCCGGCGCAACATAGATAATCGGATATCTGCCGGCTCTGGCCAGGTCCAATACCTTATAATACTGGGCCGCTGTCAGGGAACTGTTAATGTAGGCAGCCAAAATACCCACCTGGTTTAAGTTGCTTACCTGGTCCTTCATCAGGGAAATAAGCGGGGAAATGACCAGGGTGATTCCGTCCATCATAAGGGCAGGGATTTGATAACACAGGGATTTCCCGGCCCCGGTGGGCATGACTCCCAGCACGTCCCTTCCTTCCAGAATGCTCTGGATCAGCACATCCTGCCCATCCCTGAATGTGTCATAACCAAAATAATGTTTTAATATTTCATATTGTGTCATCATCAAACTCCTCTGTATTGCTCCGGCATAAAAGAACCCAATCGTCCCTGTTCCCGGCGTTTAGCGCCAGACTTATCTTCAGCTGTGCTTCAAAACCATGGAAAAATGGCGAATACGCCCCGCAGCGGACCTGCTGCCTAAAGCAGACTAAACCGATTAAACATATAGATGTAATTCATTATAACAAATCCGAAATGATAAAACAATGGTGATTTATGTGCCCGATGGTGGTTTCTTTGGCCTATTCTTTGGCCCTTTCTCCGGCCTTTCTCCGGCCTTTCTCCGGTCTATTCTTTAGTCTATTCTCTGGCTTATGTTCTGTCAAAAAAACAGCCGGACATCTCTGTCCGGCCGCAGCGCATATTTCATCATCCTATCACAGGCAGTGTCCTCTCCTTTTTTAACAAATTTATGGAATCCCGGAATCTGCCGCAGTCTCCGGTAATCCCTGCCCCCTGGCCTCCCTATGGCCTCTGCCATGGTTTCAGCCAGGGTGTGGAGGAAACCAGCCGTTTCAGCAGCCCGGGTATCTCCACGCAGTCCTCTGCCAGCAAATCCCCGTCCCCAAACTCATCCGCACCTCCATATCCGTACCTGCATCCGATAAACGCTGTCTCATTGGCCTTTGCCGCCTCCCTGTCATAGAAACGATCCCCCACCATACAGCACCAGTCCGCACCGGCCCGCTCTATCAGCACACCCAGGCTGTCTGCCTTGTCCTGTCTGGAGGTCAGGCCCTGTATATAGTCAAAATACTCCCTTATGGACAGTACACCCAGCACATCCTCCAGTTCCTCTTCCTTTGCATTGGAACAGACCGCCAGGACGTACCCCTGTTCCTTTAGCTCCCCAAGCATTTCCGGGACCCCGGGATAGGTCTGCGCCTTCTCACGCATAAGAGGTGCCCAGTGCCTCTCCACCGCCCGGTAAAAGCGCCTAAAGGCTTCCTCGCTGTCATCACCCAGAAAGAACAGGCTGTCATCCCTAAAGGGAGCACCGAACCTGGTGCGTATCACGCTCTCTGCAACAGGCCCGGCCCCCAGCTCCTTAAGGGCTTCCTGATAGGCTGCCACTGCGTATGTATGAGTCATGTTCAGTGTCCCGTCCAAATCGAACGCCACCAGCTTTGTCATTTTCCATCCCTCCTAGAAAATTCCAATCCAACACCCCGCAATGCAGATTACAAAAATGCCCAGAATGATGGCAATGGTTTTTACATTCCGGTTAAACAGCCATACACAAAGAAATGTGGCTCCCAGAGGAAGCAGTCCCGGGAAAATCTGGTCAAAGATGGACTGCAAAGTGGTCTCTGTTCCTGAAAATTGAAAGGTCAGGGATGTCTTAAGCGTCACCATGGTTCCAATCATGGCTCCTATGACCGTAAGTCCCAGTATGGATGCCCCGTAGGACATTTTTTCGATAAGATGGTTCTCCGCAGAGTTCTCCAGGAACCTGGTTCCCATCTTGTAACCGGCATTTCCGGTAATATACTTGGTAAGAAAATGGATTGCCGTGTACAGGAAGAAATACAAAAGGGCTCCCAGTATGCTGCCCTGCTGGGCAAAGGCAATACCGATTCCCGCCGTGATGACGCGGAATGTACCCCAGAAGAAGGAATCGCCAATACCGGATAACGGGCCCATAAGCCCCACCTTCAGGTTATTGATGGATTCCTTATTAAAATTGTCTGCTTTGGCGCATTCCTGTTCCATTGCAACAGAAAGGTCAATGACAAAGGGAGAGACATGGGGCGTGATATTAAATGTCTCTGTATGCCGGTGCAGCGCTTCAAAATAATCATCGTCTTTTGGGTAAATCTTTCTCAGAGGCTTTTCAATGGAATACATAAATCCATAGGCCATCATTTTATCAAAGGACCAGGAGGACTGCATGGTAAAGCTTCTCCAGAACACACTGCGCAAATCCTTCTTTGTTATAAGGGAAGTTTCCTTTGTCTCCTGCATCTAAAAATCCTCCTCTTCTTCAAATTTCATATTTCCCACGGCAATAAGCGCCATGCACAGTCCGGCCACTGCGACTCCAATCACATCCATATTGATATACATGACTGCTATGAATCCCAGGAACAGGTAGGGCATCAGTTTTTTGTTGCCCATCATTTTAATCAGAAGCGCAAGTCCCACACAGGACAGCACGCCGGCCGCTACGTCAAATCCGTCCAGCACGACCTGGGGGATCAGCTTGATAACCGCATTGATGCTGCCTGCGCCAAAATACATGGCAAAGAACACCAGGAGCATGGATGGAACGCCCACCATCAGCGGCAGTGTGATGAGATGCCACATGTTTGCCCTTCTTAAATTTCTCTGGGCCAGGGCCTTCTCGATCTGTTTGCCTCCCCAGCTGGCGCCTATGGCGTAACAGCCGTTTCTCCACATCTGCAGGAATATGGACAGAGGCAGAGCCAATGCAACGGCTGTCCCCACTCCCTCCCCGCTTTGGATGGCAATGGCTGTTCCCAGCACGCTGGAGGCATACACCTCCGGCGGTGTAGCGCTCCCTACCATAATAGATCCCATAAACATCAGTTCCAGCGTGGCGCCTATCATGATTCCGGCCTGGAAATCCCCCAGAATCAGCCCCACAATGGGCGCGGTAAATAACGGCCTCCCCATCATGGACGCCCCAAATGTATATTCGTCAATGGCAGCCAGAAAGGCCACAATTGACACCAGTATTGCCTGAAGCATAATCCTTCTCCCTTCTCTATCCTCTGACTGATTCGTCTTATTATATCAATGTCATTGCATCCGTCTCTTTATCTGTAGGCACTGCCCGGCACTCAACCACTGCACCGGCCTGAGCCATGGCGCGGATATTCCGGACATCATGGTCGTCAACAGCCAGGGAATTGGTGATGATCCTGCGGCCCTCTGTCTTTTTCATATTGCCAAGATTGATGTGGTCCATACCCTTCACATGCTCTACCAGTTTCAGCGCGTCATCCGTATTGCCCACTATAACAAACACCTTGTACTTGTCCGTCTTTGTCCCGTTTAAAAGGACAATGGCATCCGCCACGGACTTTATGGAAAATTTGATTCCTGCCGGCGCGGCCAGCTTAAGGGTAGTGGCCCGTATCTTATCTGCCGCAGCCTCATCATTTACGACCAGTATGCAGTCAGCTCCCAATGAATTGGTCCAGGCAAAGGCCACCTGTCCATGTACCAGTCTCTCATCCACTCTTGTAATCTTAATCATACGAAATCCTCCTCACTCTCTTCAAAAGCCTGCTTCATCAGACCGTTGATAAACACACACCCTTCCCTGGCTGCCTGTATTCCCTGTGTAATCAGCTCCTGGGTATCCATGGCGCTCTCCAGCATCGGCACCATGGCCAGCAGCATGGGCGCATTGACGCCGGCCAGTACGTAAACCCCCGGATGGGAGATATGCCCTGAGAAAGCATTGGCCACGCTGCCGCCCAGCACATCTGTCATGACAATCAGCTCGTCCCCGTCCTCCAGCTCATCCACCACAGCGGCCGCTTCCCTGTCCATATCAAAATCCGGTGTGGTATACGCGCTCAGGACACCTACCTTTTCATTTCCTCCCAGGACAAAATCCATGGTCTGCTTCAGTCCTCCGGCAAATTCACCGTGGGTCGCAATCAATATCTTTCTCATGGGGCAATCTCCTTTTCTATTCCTTAATACTCCACCGTCCTGTAGTATCTGCGTATATCCAGGCTGTGGTCCTTCACATGTTCAAAATGAGCGCTGACACGCTCTAACTGGGTGGACATGACCATGGGGGAGACATACTTCCTCATATCGGCGTCAATCCCCTCCAGAGGATAATCCCTGGTATCCCATACCTGCACCACATCCGAATACTTCCTGACAAAGTTCTCCACCCTGTCAACCAGTGGGCGCGTCTCGTCCTCTCCTTTAAAAAGCATAAAGCTCATGTTCTTATCCGTCATCTCCACAGTGCCGTGGAAAAATTCTGCCGCATGAATGGATTTGGTAGGAATCCAGAGCATTTCCTCCAACACGCACATGGCAAAGCAATATGTCTCCCCCCAGGTATTACCGGCTCCCACACACATATGGAAGCCTGTATCCTTATGCTTTTCTGCAAAAGCAAGTGCTCGTTCGTCGTTCTGCTCCCGCACCTTTAACAGTACCTCCGGCATCTTCCGAAGTGTTTCCACAAACCGTTCGTACTGAGGAAACTCTCCGTTTTTCAGCATCAGTCTGGCTCCCAGGGCAAAAAACTGTATATGCAGCTCCTCCACCAGATTGTCATTGCAGGCAGCATTCTCAACCACATAATCCGAGACAGCAGCCAGAGGAGCTGTCCTGTCCCCCACAAAAGAAATCACTGTGGCTCCCATGCTTCTGGCATACTCTGCCGCCGCAATGGTTTCCTTGGTGGTTCCTGATAAGGAGGCCGTGATAAAGAGAGAATCTCTGGTCAGTGATCTGGGCTTTGCGGCCAGCAGCTCGGCGGCAATTTCATGATACCATACCAGAGCGGAGTTTGTCTTTAGCATGTATGCCAGCGGGCTGATGATGGCATAGGTGCCTCCCGTTCCAACCAAATAGATGTTTTTATATCCCAAATCACTCACCTTATCCGCAATCCTATTAATCTCACTGATCTGGGCCACTGCTCCATTTAAAGTTTTTAAGAAATCCTCATTCTGAAAACCGTACATCATAATCCTCCTCTTGATTAGACAAATTGAATTTTATGTATTTAACCGGATAGCGTTTGTACAAACCATCTTGTGTTTTTAATATACCAACACCATCCACCTTTGTCAATACCATTTTCGTACCAATTATATTTTATTTTATACAACATTACATTTTCCTGTTTCTTTTTTTCCAAAACATGATATAATGAGGCAAGGGAATTAAATCGTGCCTGTCCGGAATGCGGACGGTTTCTGCCATGGCAAAAGACGGTTTCAGACCCGATAAAGAATAAATGGATACCCGGCATGGAGGAAACGGATGCAGAGGAAACAGATACAGGGAGAACAGATACAGGATAAACAGATACAGGGAAAACAGAGGCAGAGTACGCAGACACAGAGACTGACAAAATCAGAGATATTTACCCAGACGCTGAAACGCAATATACAGGAGGGGACCTATCCCTATGGCACCGCCCTGCCCGCTGAGCGGGAGCTGGCCGAGAGCTTTGGACTTAACCGTTCAACCGTAAGGGCCGCCATCCAGACCCTGGTGGAGGAAGGATTGTTAAAAAAGGTCCAGGGCAAGGGAACGTTTGTGATGCGCCATGCCAGGGATAACGCATACACCCATTTCCGGGGCATGAGCGAGCTGCTTAAAAATCATGGATATGTTCCTTCCTCCAGGATTTTATATACCGGTCCCACACCAGCCGGTTACAAGCTCTCCCATCTGCTGCAGGTGGGCGAAGATACGGTGTTGTACCGTATCATGCGTCTGCGTCTTGGCAACGGACTGCCTGTATCCATTGAAAATACCTTTGTTCCCTATGAACTGATTCCTGATATAGAGGATATTGATTTCCAGATATACTCTCTGTATGATGCATTTGCCATGAATTCTCTTCGTATTGCCGGCATACAGCAGGTTTTCTCCACCACCCGTGTGCGCAACTCCGAAGCCAAATACCTGAACGCAGAAAACGGGAGCCCGGTGGTATCCATTGCCATCACCTCCGCCAGCGAGGAAAACGGAATCATTGAGTACACCAACGCCCTGGTGCTTCCGGAATTCTGTAAGTTCTACTCCGACGGCGTTATCCAGGACAGCAAACTCAATGTTTATGCGCAATCCATATAGACCACTGATAGGTTTTAAGATACCAGAATAACCTTTATTCCATCGTGACACCTATCACCAGAAAGGGTAACAGTATGCCAAAAGTTTTCAATCTTCTAAGTTACGACATTGCAGAATATATAGAAAAATACATCCACGAACATGGACTGCAGCCAGGAGACCGCCTGCCCACGGAACGGGAACTGGCGGCCCAGTTAGATATAACCCGTGTCAGCGTGCGCCAGGGATACAAACGTCTGTTAGACCAGGGCGTCATCCGGTCTGAAAACGGCTATTATGTGAATCCGCCCAGAACAGACCGTTCCCTGACCGCCTATTGTTTTCCCTATGCGGATACTTATTTGCATCCGGACACATTTTCCGTAAAATCAACCGAATATATGCCGGAGGCCATCCGCAATATATGCAATAACATGCTGAATGCCGACCACAGTTCCCATCTCAACATGAACCGTTTTATCGAATATCTGTCCGATATTCCCGTGGGAATCACTTATACGGCCCAGACCAGCTCGTCCATGCCGTCCTTCCCAGGACTATTCTATCTGCGCTCTCTGCCGGAGGGACTGAAACAGACCCAGTATATGCGGGTCCATCAGCCCAGCCGTGAAGAATATGAACTGCTGGAGCTGAGCGAACACGACAGTATGCTGATGCTGGTAAATGGTTTCCAGTACGAAGGCACCCCCATTGCTGTCAGCGTTTCTCTCTGTGTGGGGACCAGGATGAATTTAATTGCCCCCATAACCATATGATTCCCTATGGCCAAAAGGACTTCCCTCACCAGGTCCGTCCCCAGGCCGATCCGTATGATACCCATAAGGAGTTGACCGCTATGAACATCCAAACTGCATGCGCCGCCGACACAGCAAAAATATACCGCATCATGACCGAGGCCCGCTCCCTGGCGCCGGACCCCGGCTGGTACTGTACCGACTCAGAGGAATATATACGGTCCCACATCGTAAATCCTGATGCGGGAATCGTCTTTAAGGCAGTGGAACATGATTGTCTGGCTGCCTTTTTCATCATTCATTTTCCGGGTAACACCCCTGACAGCCTGGGGCACTACATGAACCTGGATCCCGAGGCCCTTGACAGGGTGGCCCACATGGACTCCCTGGCAGTCCGGCCCGGCTTCAGGGGGAGAGGACTTCAATATCAGCTCATGGCCAGCGCAGAGCAGTATCTGATGACTACCTCCTATTGCCACCTGATGGGGACGGTCCATCCTGACAACCGGTACAGCCTGGGCAATTTTCTCAAACTGGGATACCGGATTGTGACTACCACAAAAAAGTACGGCGGGCTTCCCCGCCATGTCCTGTATAAATCCATAAGCAATCCCCCTTCTTTTGCGGGTTCCGGGAATAATACTGCCTCTGTTTCTATATATTTAAAGTAATTACTTCTGAAACAGGACCTATCCTTTATGAAAAACAGACTCAGAAGACTTCCCATGAAGAAGCTGTTACAGACCACCCTGCTGTTCGCCCTGGCCTTTTGTGCCGGACGGCTGGCTGCCCAGGTAGTGGAATACAACCGTCCTCCCGAAGCAGTGACCACCTCAGCCGACGGCAACTGGGGACTTAGTTTCCCGGGCGAGGGCCAGATGCCTGTGGGAAATGCCACCGCAGATTATCTGAAGCAGTTCAATGCCTACTATGCCCAGAATACCCAGGATAAGGTCATCTACCTGACCTTTGACGCGGGTTATGAAAACGGAAACACAGCCGCCATCCTGGACGCCCTGAAAAAACACAATGTGCACGCCACCTTTTTCCTGGTTGGAAATTATTTACAGACCAGTCCGGACCTGGTAAAGCGAATGGTTGCCGAGGGCCACAATGTGGGAAACCATACCTTCCACCATCCGGATATGTCGAAAATCTCCACCAAGGAAGCCTTTGAGAAGGAACTGAATGACCTGGAAACCCTATACCAGCAGACCACGGGACAGCCAATGAAAAAGTATTACCGTCCCCCCCAGGGCAAATACAGTGAAAGCAACCTGAAAATGGCCAATGACATGGGCTATAAGACTTTTTTCTGGAGTCTGGCCTATGTGGACTGGTATGAAGATAAGCAGCCAACCAAAGAGGAAGCCTTTAAAAAGCTGCTGACCCGCATTCATCCCGGCGCCATTGTCCTGCTTCACAGCACCTCCAAAACAAATGGGCAGATTCTGGATGAACTTCTGACCAAGTGGGAGGAAATGGGATATCATTTTGGAACCCTGGATGATTTGGTGGCGGCAGACCAGACATAGAGAATGGCTGTTTCGTACTCCATGTTCCACAATTATTATGAAAAAACAATATCACTTAAAAATGCCGGAAGAACGCACTGTTTATAAGGTGCATCTTCCGGCATATCATATTTCATGTCAGGTTGATTATATGTGTGTTAAAATCTACAGCAGCTTTTCCTTCCACTCCGCCTCCTTAAATCCAGTGAGCACAAAGCCATCCCCCACCACCAGCGGTCTTTTCACCAGCATCCCGTCCGTGGCCAGAAGCGCCAGCTGCTCGTCCTCACTCATGGACGGCAGTTTATCTTTCAGAGACATTTCCTTGTAGATATTTCCGCTGGTATTAAAGAAACGCTTTAGAGAAAGCCCGCTCATCCCGTACCATTCCTTTAATTCCTCCAGGGTGGGATTCTCCTCCCTGACAGGCCTTTCCACATAGGAAATCCCATTGGCATCCAGCCACTTTAAAGCCTTCTGGCAGGTAGAGCATTTTTTGTAGCATAATACGGTAAGATTCATTTTCATTCCTCCATCTGTTCTATTTCCTTATTCTGCGGCAAACCTGAGGGTCCTGGCTGAACCGTCAAAACAGGATGTATCTTCATTATAAGTAACCATATCCTCCGTCGAATATGTAAGCAGGGCAGAATGAGTTCCCCCCATCCATCCCCCGATTTCTTCCTCATGGCCTGCCATGTGTTCTGGCCGGGCAGCGTCAAACTCCACAACCCGGACATCGCCAGGTCCTGCCGTCACTTTTCCATCTGACTTTATGGATGGCTTCATCTCCCCGCTGCCGCCTGCCAGCACCGCTGCACCGCTGCCCTCTGCCGTCATCTCCCCTTCTGATTCTTCCACTTTGATTCTGCATGAATAAATGCCGATTCCACCTTGGCCCAAAGCTGAAACCGTACCGGTTCCACCGGCAATATCCACCTCCGGACACGATATTCCCGCATACGTTCCCTTTATATCCAGCTGTCCGCCCTCCAGGCGCAGGGCTGCCTGGCCGTTTTCCGTCCGGTTCCCCAATATGCCTGCTGTTTTGGCTTCAATGTCCAGGCTTCCCTTTCCCCGGATGACCAGGGTACCTGAATGTATGCGTATACCTGCACCTTCTGACCGGATCCAGCTGCCGCTGCCCTCCTTTAACTCGATGGTTAAATCCCCTGTTATATCAATTGCCGGGCGGGAGGACTCCGCGTTTTCCATGACTGTGTTTTCCATGGATATATTTTTCATGACTGTGTTTTCTATAACCGCATTATCCAATGTCAGCGTATAGCTGTCCCTGGAATTTCTCAGTCTCCATCCGTTTCCCTCCGCCATCTTTCCCCTTCCCGGAAGTTCCACCTTTCCTTCATTTCCCAGGTAAAGAGCTGTCAGCGGCACCTGCTCCCTGGACTGGGTCAGCCCATATCTGGATGCCAGATATATGCCTGCGCTGGATATGGCAGTGCAGAATACGATGATAAGAATAATGAACAGAACAGCGCGTACTGTCCTGCCCACAAATCCCTTTGAAATCTTATCCATATAGATGTTTCCTCCTGTTACAGTTTCGTTTATTTTATCATAAAGTAATCCATTTTTCCATTACTTGTGATATCATAGGAGAAAAGTGTGGTTACTGATTGGAACAGCTCAACCATGCAATAAGGAGGTTCTGTCTATGATAAATATTCTCTGCTTCGGCGACTCCAACACATTCGGGACCAATCCCAAAGGAGGACGCCATTCCTGGAATACCCGCTGGCCCGGACGGCTTCAGGTTCTGCTGGGGCCTGAGTATTATGTGATTGAGGAAGGCATGGGCGGACGCACCACGGTATGGGATGACCCGCTGGAGCCCGGACGATGCGGCATCCAGGCCCTTCCAATGGCACTCCAGAGCCACAAACCGCTGGACCTGGTCATTCTGTTCCTGGGCACCAATGACTGCAAGGCCCACTTTCATGCCTCGCCCAGGGTTATAACAAAGGGAATGGAAAACCTGTGTCACACGGTACAGGGATTTGATTACGGGGAAGGCTATAAGAAGCCTAAGATTCTGGTGATATCCCCTATCCATATAGGAAATGACATGGAACACTGTCCCTATGTCAGTTTTGATGAAACCGCACCCGGTAAATCAATGGCCCTTGCGCCCCTCTATCAGGAGCTGGCAAAAGCTGAGGGCTGTCTTTTCCTGGATGCCGCATCCCTGGCCGGTCCCAGCAGCATTGACCAGCTCCACATGGACGCAAAGAACCATGGGGCATTGGCTGAGGGGATCGCTGAGGTGGTGAAGGGGTATTTTGAACCCTAGGGGTGAAAAAATGGCCGGAAAACGAATTTCGCTTTCCGGCTTTTCTTGTTTCCATGCACACATTTCCTCTGATGGAGCAGCGCAAATCACACTGGGTATCCGCTCTCCATCCCCTTAATCCTCCGGTACAGCTCCCTGTTCACCGGCACATCCAGGCCGGCCGCCTCTGCCCGGCGAATCACGGTGCCCGCAAAAAATTCCACTTCCGAGGGCCTGCGGGCCAATCCATCCTGCCGCATAGAGGGCATACCATCAGGGTTCAGACTGTCAATCAGGTCAACATAGGCGTCCAAATCCTCCATGGTCACCCGGATTCCCTCTCTTCCGGCCAGCTCCACTACTTCAGCCATGGCTGCCTTCATCATCTGTCTGGCCGGTCCCGGCCTTTGTACGGTTCCATAAGTCCCTTCCTCCACCATGACAGCCTGGTTCACCCCCACATTCAGCATCCATTTGCACCAGAGCCTGCGCAGGATATCCGGCTCCCTGGTATAGGGAAGTCCTGTCCGCTCAAACAGCTCTGTGACCGCCTCCAGCATTGCCTCTTTCTGCGGTTCATGTTGGGGAATCCCTATACATATCTGTCCCATATGGGAATAGGTCAGCTCATTTCCCATCTTCACTGCATCCATTCCCTGGGCCACGCAGTACAGCACGTGCTCCATTCCCAGTATGTTTCCTATGACGGCTTCACTGGTAATTCCATTGAGTACGGAAAGAATCACGGTATCCTTTCCCACCTGATTCCTGACCATGGGGACAGACGCCTCAAGCGCAGTGGCTTTCACGGCAAATATAAGAAGCTGGGCCGGTCCTCCGGGGTCCGCTTCATCTCCCGGACAGACCGCGAATTTCCATCCTCTTCCGTTACAGTATACCGTGGTATCCCGGTAACGTTCCACCCGGTCCCTGTCTGCCAGGAATGTCACCTGCTCCAGCCCCAGGGTCCTTGCAAAGAAATCCCCGTACAATACACCCAACGCACCCATTCCTACTATGGATACTCTCGTAATCCTGTCCATGCCTTACCTCCGCGCTGATTAATAGAATCTGGCAATCTCCCGGACCGTACAGCGCTTTGGCATCTGAGGGTCGGCCGCGCCATATCCAAGGGCAATGACCGCCGCCACATCCTGGTCCTCCCCAATGGAGAGCAGTTCCCTCAGCTTACCAGCATCCCTGATTCCCATGACCAGGGTGTCCAGGCCCAAATCCTTTGCCTTCAGCAGAAGGTTCTGGTTATGCATCCCCAAATCGTAGCAGCCCCATCCGTTTCCCAGCTCATTGGAAGGGGTTCCGTCATTTTCATATCCTGAGCGGTTCTTAACAAAGGCGGCCACAATCAGTACAGGCGCATCCTTGCTGTTTGTCTGGTTAAAGGCCGGAAGGCAGGTTTCCTTTACCTTTTTGAGCATGTCATCTGACATAACCACATAGTATCTGGCTGTCTGGGAATTCTTCCAGGACGGCGCAAGGGTGGCTGCCTTAAGGATCTCCTCCACCTGTTCACGGCTCACTTTCCTGTCCGGCTGGTACTTTCTCATGCTTCTTCTTTCCCTCAATACTGCATCTAATTCCATATGAATCTTCCTCCTGTCCATTGGTTGATATCCGAAAACTGCTTTTAAAGGCTGGTTTTGATTCCGGAACGTGCCGCAAACTCAGAAGCCTCTGTAATCCTCCTGTAAAACTGCGGATAGAACTCTTCCCCGCTGTTATAAGGAGTTATGTAAAACTGATTCAGCACATACATAACCACCGTTCTCCTGATGTCCAGGCTTCCATTTTCTTCCAGTCCATGTTCCAGATCCTTGAGAAAATAATGCCAGTCATTTACAAATTTCTCATACAGCTTTACATCCGGGGTATCAATCCACTTGCGGACCTTTACCTTGCTTCTGTTATCCTTAGGACACTCATGGACCTGAAGGAAGTAGCTGAAGGACCGGTTCTCATACAGTCTTCCCAGCGGGAAGAGACGGCAGAACCCAGGCCTGTAAGAATGGATACCGCACCTGCCCTCTCCGTTCAGGAAGGAACAGGCCTCATCCCGGCCTGTCATCCGGATATTGGGCAGGATAATGCCGTCCACCATATTCACCTCAAGTGGGCCAGACAGAAGCTGTTCTGGTGTCATCCCAAGGTTCCCCGAAAGGCGGAACATATCCAGAGGGTCCAGTATGATGGATGACCCCATACCGCGGCAGCAGGCAGAACAGCCTTCACATCCGCCGCTGTCAGCCCTCACCATATCATTGATACCATATAATTTCCCGTCGGATATATCCTCCAGACTGACTTCTCGTTCCATAGCTCCCAGTACTCCCTTTCCAGCAGTTTCCATAAATAGTTCTAACAGACAGTATACCACCCTTTTCCGGTTTCACGCAACCATGCTTTTATGGGGCAAAGCCATCTGAAAAGCCGTCCTGTTTCACCCTACCCTCTGTTTTTAAGCACCATAACAGCTATGGCCAGACCTGCTATCACAGCCATCCATCCACATGTCACCCACAAGGGCAGCTGAATACCCAGCGCCTTATTCAAGGGAATTAGTACCAGAGAGGTGAGCCCGATCTGGTTCAGAAAGCAGACTCTTTCATACAGCTTCCCCCTGTCCCTCTCCTTTTTCATAAACGGCTTTCCGCTGTCCGGCAGAATCCGGTTCAAATCAGGCACCTGCCAGCGCGCCTTTCCCGCTGCGGCAGCTCCCAGGAGCAGAGCCGGAAACGGTGAAATGGTTATGACAAGGCGCCAGATCTGAATGAATTTCTCCGGCAGTCTTATTCCCAAAACCTGGTTAATTGGAAACATAATCATGGATACAATGCACAGAAAACAAAATAAGTATGCCATATCCCTTGCCTTGCACAGCCTGTCAATCCTGTCCTTTTTCATGATATCCTTTCCTTTCTTTTCCCATTCCAATTTCATTTCCAGCAGTTGCGGGTCCAGTGTGTCAAACCTCCACCCTGAATCCCTGACCTCCAGACACACTTGTCTGACGCGCTCCAGCTCCTTAACTTCCTTTTGTATCTGTCCTGCCCGCGCTTCCATGAGAACCGCTGCCCTCTGAGGCTGGTCTGCCAGCTGGCGAATCTGGGCCACTGAAAATCCCATGATGCGGAAAATTCGTATCTTTCTCAGATGTTCCACATCATCCTCACTGTACTCCCTGTAATTATTGGAACTCCGGCCCGGAGCTAAAAGACCTTCCTTCTCGTAAAACCTGATATTGGCTTTTGTGATTCCAGTCAGGGTCTCTACCTCTTTGATTGTCATATACACACCTCCTTACAGGTTTATTGTAGGGGTTGAATAAGGTTGAATGTCAAGCCATTCCCGTCTTTTTATATATTTCTTCATTTATGTCGGACAAAAAAGACAGAGGAATCATGCGCCTGACCGTGCATGTCTCCTCTGCCATATGTATTGTTCTGTATCTAATCCATCCAATCCCCGGCCTGTTCCTCCACGCAGGGACGGTCCGGCAGGCTGTAGCGGTAGCATCTGCTGAATACGCCGATTTCTTCCAGAGTAGATACCATGCGGTACACGGTTGCCATACCAATGGCCGCATCGCGCTTAGCCGCCTCGTAATATATTTCTTTACAGCAGTTCCACTTTCCGCTCAGTATGACATCCAGAAGGATCATACGCTGTTTTGTCATACGTTTCCCCTGGCTCCTCAGTTCCTGGATGACCCGCTCCTTCTGCCACGTGCCGGACTCCTCTCTTTGTTTCCACGGCATATCACTCAGCTCCTTTACTTTGCTGTCAGGCATTGCTTCTGCCCTTTAGACGTTGCTTCAGCTCTATTTCTTAAGTAAGTTAAAGCTAACCCACATTTTCTAAAATATGCAGCCAGGCGCCTCTGTTTCCTGTTCCCCACAGGAATTAGATATCCCTAACTGCATATATAGATTAGCATCAGCTAACTTTCTTGTCAAGAATTTTTTTATTTTACAATCATTTTACCGTCGCTTTTCCATCAGCCCTTATCCTTCAGATTGAGCCCTGCCAGCGCCTTGGCAAATGCATTGTTGACAGGCTCCTCTGCTTCCTTTTTCTGCTGGTTCAGGTATCGGGCCACGTCCTTTTTGGTCACTCCGGCGCCTTCCTTTTTCCTGCGCTCCTCAAAGGCCTTCAGCTTCTCCTTATGACCGCACCTGCACACAAATATCTGGGCATCCCCCTTGCCCTTAAGCTCCATCTTTTTATGGCAGACAGGGCATCTGGCATTGGAGGTGCGTGAAATGACCTCCCGGTGGCCGCATTCCCGGTCCTGGCACACCAGCATCTCCGTATTCTTTCCCTTTACAGCCAGCATCCGCTTTCCGCACACCGGGCACTTTGTGTTGGTCAGGTTGTCATGGCGGAACGAACCCTCACCTGTCTTAATCTGGCGGATCAGTTCCTGGGAATATCCTCTGATGTCCTTCATGAACGCGCCTCTTTTCAGGCTTCCCTTTGCAATGCCCGACAGCTTCATCTCCCAGTCCGCTGTCAGCTCCGGCTTCTTCAGGTCCTCAGGCACCAGCTCCAGGAGCTGTCTGGCCTTGGACGTGAGGCAGATATCCTTGCCCCGCTTTTCAAGCAGAAAGCTGGAAAACAGTTTTTCTATTATATCCGCCCTGGTGGCAACGGTTCCCAGACCGCCGGTCTCCCCCAGGGTCTTTGCCATGGCCTTATCCTTTGTTTCCATGTACGCCACAGGATTTTCCATGGCGGAGAGCAGGGTTGCTTCATTAAACGGGGCAGGCGGTTTTGTCTTACCCTCTGTCATCTTAAGGGACAGGCCATGTAACACATCCCCCTTTTTCAGATCCGGCAGCTGCTGGTCCTTTACCTCCGGCTCATCCTCCTCTTCCCCGTCATCCACAGCCGTGTCATAAGCAGCCTTCCAGCCCTGGCCCTTTACTATCCTTCCCTTTGCAATGAACCGCTGGCCCCGGATATTTGCTTCCAGGCTGGTCTCGTCATATTCAAAGGGTGGATACAAAACAGCCAGGAACCTGCGCACCACCAAATCATAAATCCGGCGTTCATCAATGGTCATATGGTCCATCTGCACATATTGTTCCGTGGGAATGATGGCATGATGGTCGGAAACTTTGCTGTTGTCCACAAAGAATGGTTTCGCCGGCAGGGGCTGGTTCACCAGCCTTCCGGCCAGCATCTTATAGGGGCCGACGGAACACGCCTTCAGACGCTCCTTAAGGGTGGGGACAATATCCGCGCTCAGATACCTGGAATCGGTTCTGGGATAGGTCAGGACTTTATGGTTCTCATAGAGGCGCTGCATAATGTTCAGCGTATCCTTGGCAGAATAATTAAACCGCTTATTGGCATCCCGCTGCAGCTCCGTCAGGTCATAGAGAAGGGGCGGCTGCGTCTTTTTAGGCGTCCGCTTTACCTCAGCCACAACAGCTGTCTCCCCCTTAAGCTCCTGAGCCAGTCCCTCCATCCGGCCGCGGTCAAAGGAACGGTGGCTGCCTGTCCCTGCATCCTGCCATGTAAGGACCAGCCCCTCCTTTCTGGCCTGAAGCCCAAAGTATGACTGGAGCACAAACGCGCGTATCTGCGCCTCCCGTTTTGCTATCATGGCCAGAGTCGGGGTCTGGACACGGCCGCAGGAAAGCTGGGCATTGTATTTGCAGGTCAGGGCCCTGGTGGCGTTGATGCCCACCAGCCAGTCCGCCTCTGCCCTGCACATGGCTGCGTCATACAGGTTATTGTATTCCCTTCCGTCCTTCAGGTTGGCAAATCCCTCCCTGATAGCCTTATCAGTCACGGATGATATCCACAGACGCCGGATAGGTTTATTGCACCCTGTCTTTTTCAGAATCAGCCGGGCCACCAGCTCTCCTTCCCTTCCTGCATCCGTGGCAATGATAATGTCCCCCACATCCCCCCGGTAAATCTGGGTTTTCACAGCCTGGTACTGCTTTGAGGTCTGCTTGATGACCTCAAGTTTAAATACCTCAGGCATCATGGGAAGGTCCTCCATCTTCCATTCCTTATACTTCTTATCGTAATCCTCGGGGTCAGCCAGGGTCACCAGATGGCCCAGCCCCCAGGTTACCACGTAACGATCCCCTTCAATGGCGCCGTTTATATTTTTCCCGCACTTAAGAACCCGGGCAATGTCCCGGGCAACAGAAGGCTTTTCTGCTATTACAAGTGATTTCATTGATATACTCCTTATCTCAGTTTTAAACCGGAGGCCCCTGACGTCCCTGTCAGGAACGTTTCCTGGCCGACACAATCAGCATCATGGGTCTTCGCATTTCATCCAGCATACCGGGAATATGAAGCATACTATCCGGCGGCTGCGGCTCCACCACCTGGCTGAGTTCAAAGCCATGGGTCAGAAGGGTATTGAGGTAAGTGGTCAGGGTTCTGTGGTACTTAACCACTTCTTCTCCCAGGAACACAGCCTTGCGCTTCCCCTCATAGTAATAATTATCCACAGGAAAATGGAGGATGTTTCCATTTTCATCGTAGTACCAATCCTGGCTTCCGTAGGCAGTAAATACGGGATGCTCCACGGAAAACACGAAATATCCACCGGGAGCCAGCGAATCCCTCACTTTATCCACCACCTGGCTGAAGCTTTCCACATAGTGAAATGCCAGGGAGCTGAGCACCACGTCAAAGGATTCATCCGGGAAATCAATGTCCTCCATGGCACACTCCACATACCGTACCCTGGAATCCTCGGTCTTTTCCCTGGCCACCTCCAGCATCTTACCGGAAATATCCACACCCACGGCAGAAACCGCTCCGTGTTCCATGGCATAGATACAGTGCCAGCCATAACCGCAGCCCAGATCCAGAAGGCGCTGTCCCTGAAAATCAGGCAGCAGCGCCTTAAGCGTCTCCCACTCTCCTGCTCCGGACAGTCCTTTTTTAGAACGCTCCATCTGGCTGTACTTTTCAAAAAATATATCATTGTCATATTTATTTTCTTTCATTATTATCTTCCTTTCCACGTATTGCTGCCTTCATTCTAGCACATTCCCCCTGGCCTGTCACCGCTGTTTTCATTTCTTCATATAGTATATTGTACCGATTAACACTCTACCTTTAAGGAGGATTGACAATGAAACATTTACGGGGCGCAGCAGGTATCATCCTGTCCCTTATCTTTGCCGTGTGCTTCATGTGCTCTCCTGCATTTGCGGCTTCCCGCCTGTACCAGGGCATGGATGTCAGCAGCTGGCAGGGCGATATTGATTTCCAGGCAGTCCGGGCTGCCGGTATCCAGGTGGTCTATATACGGGCCGGTGTGGGATTGGAATATGTGGATCCCTATTTCCAGTCCAACTATGAGAAAGCCCTGGATGCAGGCCTGAACATCGGATACTATCACTATGTGACTGCCGCCGACACCTTCCAGGCCAGGCAGCAGGCAGAATTTTTCTATTCCCTGATACGGGACAAGCAGATTGACTGCTGCCCGGCCATGGATTTTGAATCGTTCCCAGGTCTGAGCACCCAGGAAATCAATGCCATCGGACTGTCTTTCATGGAAACCCTGGGCAGCCTCCTGGGATATGATCCAGCCCTATATACAGACTCCTACAACGCCGCCTACCTGTGGAGCAGTGACTTTTCCTCCTACCCCCTGTGGGTGGCTGACTACGATGTAAACCAGCCGGAGAGCACGGGCCCATGGGATTCCTGGGACGGTTTCCAGTACTCGGACAGGGGACGGGTACCGGGAGTAAACGGCGATGTGGACATGGATTTCTTTAAGGATTCCATGTTTATTATCTCCCGGACACCCCAGCCTGAACCAAATCCCGGCGATATAGGAGTCCTTCTCACCTATAAAGTGCAGGGCGGCGATACCCTATGGAGCATCTCCAAACGATTCGGCACCACCGTTGACCGGCTGGCTGCATTAAACCATATCTCCAATCCGAATATAATTTACAGGGGACAGATTCTGGAGATTCCGGATATTCCCGGCGCCATCATATACCGGGTGAAAAGCGGCGACACCCTCTGGGCCATTGCAGACCGTTTTGGCACCAGCGTATCAGATCTGGTATTTACCAACGCAATAGCAAACCCCAACCTGATTTACGTGGGGCAGGTTCTTGTCATACCATAATGGAGAAAAACAGGGATATCCTGAAAGCCTGTCCGGCTCCGGGATATCCCCTCCTTATGATTCTGCTGCTACCGGCCGGACCGCAGCTGGCTGGTCAGCAAATTTCCAACCGTATCCGCAAGCTGCCCCATCTCCTTGATCCTGACAAAACCGCTTCCGTAAATCTTCCTGGCGCCTTCCAGGTCGCTGTCCAGGCCGTAGAATACAGCCATGACCCTGATTCCCTGCTTTTTAAGCTGCCGCACCTCCATGGCCGCGTCCTCAATGCCTGCATCCCCCGAATACTCCTTCCCCCGCACAGCACCCGAAACAGGAGCCATCCTTTGTTCGTCATTGGGGCTGGCATCTGTCAGCACAATGAGCAGGCGTTTCTCGCAGGAGGACTGTCCTGCCAGATGGCCCGCTGCCCTGAGGGCCAGACCATCCCGGTTCCATCCGGCTGCCACATAGTCAAGAATTCCTCTGTTTTTCTCCTTCTCCTCATATCCGCGAAACAGGCGCATCACCGTGTAATTCTGAATGGTGGAAAAGGAATACACCTGGACCGGTATCCCGCAGCGGGTAAGGCTCTCGGCAATCACATATCCCTGCGCCGCTATAACGGCTTCATGCCCCATCCGTGACGCAGACGCGTCCAGCATCAAATCCACGGAAACATTCTGCCGTTCTTCCTCTGAATTTTTCAAAAACACACGGTCATCTTCCAGATACACAGCCCGCCAGACTGCCTCCCCCATCATTTTTCCCTGCCGGCTTTTTTCGGGTACAGGCTGCAAATCCACCAGAAGGGTATTCTGAATCCGTTCCATCAGGCGCCGTATGCTGTTCTCATACTCCGGCCTGTTGGCTTCAAACTGTTCCCTGTTCTTTTTTCTCTGCTGCCGCGCCTCCCACAGCTGTCTGGCCGATTCCCCGCGGTCCGGGACCTGCAGGAATTTCTCTCCCCTTGTAAAATGGAGGCTGCATGTGCTGTGGCATCCCGTGCAGAGCATATGGCAGATAGCCTGATTCTGCTGCTCTGCATACATGGAAATACCATAGCAGGCGTCTATATAGGAGCGGACCGCCTCCTCCCTCCGTTTCGAGGATGCCTCCAGCCAGAAGCAAAAGCCCTTGGCTGCATCAGAAGGCTTTTTATGGGCCTTTCCGGATTTTTCACATTGGTCATCACCGGATTCAGTGGAATCCTGTCCATGCTCATTCAGTGTATTCCTGACAATCACGCCGTGGGCAGGCCGGACAAAGCGGAAGGGCCTAATTATGCTTTTAATCCGTTTTCTGTTTTCTTTTCTCTTTTGTTCTGAACGGCAGTCAAACCGGAAATATTCCCACAGTATGCCGGAAACGCGCTCCATGATTTCATCGGTGTCGGCAGACCCGTCAAAGGACAGGCCGGACAAAATCCCCCGCTCCCAGGGCGTCACCCCGGGCTTCTCTCCCAGAACCATCCTGCCCCAGCCCGTCTGAAGGGACTGGACCAGCTTTTCCTGAGCCGACCATTTGGATTCCTCCAATACCTGGGCCCAGTATTCCCTGCGCAGCTCCTCCAACCCAGGCCGCCCTTCCCGCTCCTTCTCATAGGCGCCGCACTCCAGGCCAAGCCAGAATATGGTATCATAGATATCCTGGAGCGCCGTGCCCTGAAATGCCCCGAACATTTCCGACACTTTCCCGCCGTCATACCATCTGTGGACATAACCGATAATACTGTTGAGATAAAGGTCTGCCCTTCCGTACCGGTCAAAAGCCATGAATTCCGGCCGGAAGGAGTGGTCCTTTGCCGCAGTCCATATCATGTTGAGGGCCCGCCGCTCCTCCCCGTCATATTCCTGCATTTTAATATCAGTCTGCAAACAGCTTCTCCCTTTCCAGTTTTTTAGGAATCCTTGCCCTGATTAAATCCCGGACCAGGGTCTGTTCATAGGGGTCAAAGGACTTGTTGGTAAGTCCCATATCCAGGGCGGCTCCCGCATCCAGCCCCCGCTCCATGAGCCGGACAGCATCCAACAGTCCCCTGAGGTCCAGGGGGCGGGTGGAGAGCTGGGCGCTTTGGCATTTTCTCTCTATATCCAGGAACAGCTGGACAAACTGCCTGGCATATGTCCTCTTAAGGCCGGGATACTCCCGGTCTATGAGCTTTTCCAGGTTTTCCCCGGTTATAGCCGGCATCTGCAGACAGGAAAATCTGGAGGTCAGGGCCTCATTTAACTCCCTGGTGCCTGCATACCCGTAGTTCATGGTGGCGATGAACCGGGTTCCCTCGTCCATACGCACCACATCGTAGCCCGGCACATCTATGGTCCGCCTGAAATCCAGAATTCCATGGAGCACGGCCAGTGCCTCATTTCTGGCCATGTTGATTTCATCCAGTACGCCAAAACCCCCGCTGATTCCGCAGCGGTACACCGGTCCCGGACGGAACACAACGGCTCCGTTTTCAAATGTATCTGTTCCTATCAGGCCGGACGCATCCATGTTAACGTGAAGGGAGATGTCCCAAACCGGCCTGCCAAACGCTGCCGCCAGATTCTGGGCCAGTATGTTCTTTCCCGTTGCCTTCGGCCCTGTGAGAAGCAGATTCTGTCCGCACAAAAGAGCTGCAACGGCCTGCTCCCATACGTCCCTTCCATAATACAGGTACCTGGGCACGGGTATCCTGCCCCGGTCCTCCTCCCTGACAGGATGGGAAGCCCTGAATTCCATAATTCCTTCAATTAAGCTGCTGTTTATCTTTTCCTCTTTTAAGAATTCAATCACCGTCATGCCCTCTTCCTCTTTTTTACAGTCTGATTGTAGCACAGAATCCTTTGATGGTGCAGATTTTCTGCGGGTTTGAGAAAATATTTTTTTGCAGGGTTTGTAAAAATGTTTTTATACCTGCTTCTCCCGGTCACGGATGCTATATTAGAACTACCAGACAATAGCAGACTCACCAACCAGGTACATTAGGAATACATTCCGTTATACCCTTTGTCTGTTTCCCACCACTTCATTGGTGTTATCTTAACATCTGAACATCTTACCATTTATTTTTATATTCAAACGCTTATCCTAATTATTTCATTTTCATTATCCACACAACCTATACATGGCTATTGTCCGGCATATAAAAAGGGATTATAATAGGAATAGCTTCCTTAATGTTTACCGGAAAAGGAGGCTCATGCAGCAACACACGTTACCCCCTAACCATCAAATACAGGATACCCCCAATCAGCTGGAGGATAAAGTCCTAAAAACAGCTGCCATGTTTTTTGGTCAGGATCTTCTTCCATACCTGGGTGTCAGGGGTCGGATTACCGGCCTTGTTCCCACAGAACAGATTCACCTTGAACTTCGCAGGATGGAAGAAGATTTTAACTATATGATGGAAGACGGCTCCCTGCGGCATCTGGAGTTTGAAAGTGACAGCATTACTTCCAGGGATCTGCGGCGTTTCAGGGAATACGAAGCTTACTTAAGCCTGATATATAACTGCCCTGTTATTACCACAGTTCTATGTACTTCCCATGTCAGGCGAATTAAACAGGAACTCGTCACCGGCATCAATGTATACCGCATCCAGGTAATCCGTATCAAGGACCGGAACGCGGATAAAAATTAATTGATATTCTTCAATCAGACCATGTAGCTGTATCAAAGGAAAACCTTCGCCGCATGGAAGCCATGTTTTATGCCCTGGCCATCAAATTTCTCGACAAAACAGAATTAAGGAAAGTAAAGGAGAAGATTAATATGACCCTGCTCGGACAGATGCTTATGGAGGATGGAATTGAAAAGGGAGAAATGACCAAGCTCGTATCTCTGGTCATGAAGAAAATGAAAAAAGGACTTTCCCCGGAGGAGACAGCAGAGTTGCTGGAGGAAAGCCCGGGTATTTTATCTCTTATAATAATCCGGGCTTTTTATTTCTCCTTTCACTTCACCGTCATCACAAACCGTTCCCTGTCATCCTTCACATTATACCGGTACCGGTCCTCTTCCGCCTGGGCATACCGTACCTCACAGCATCTGAGTCCCAGCCGCCTGGCCGTATCATTGGTATAGATATCCATAGTGATTTCCACCGGATATCCCATGTCATAGCTGAACCGCACATCACGGAATTCATTGTTGATACACGTCTCAATCATATCCCCGGCAAATGCCTCCTTATCTCCTATGTACAGCTTATTCGCAACAATGGTTATGTGTTCTGTCCTCTTTCCATCCCGGGAGGAGGATATGGTATTCCTCACCGACACGCCCCTTCCCCACTGCAGATATATACAAAGAGCCATCAGAATCAGTGATGCATGCATCCGTCTTTTTCTCATTCCGCTTCGTCCCCTACCTGTATTATTATACATATTGTACTTTAATACAGCTTATATTTCAATACATCCGGAGATATACTTATCTGGAGCTTATACAGAAAGGCGGGGACGGAATGCATATTGAGATTGATTTGGAGCGTCTGCTAAAAGAAAAACATAAAAGTAAAAACTTTGTGTGTGAAGAATGCGGCCTGCAGCGGACTCAGTTCAATAATTACTGCAAGAACAAGGTTTCCCGCGTTGACCTTACCATTCTTGCCAAAATGTGCGCTTGTCTGGACTGCACGCCCAATGATATTTTGAAAATAGTAAAAGAGACGGCAAAAGATGAATAGAACACATGACGCCATGTGAAGCTGTTCATCTTTTTTTGCGCCTGTATTTCCAAAAAACAAAATGCAGCGGCTAAATTCAATCCATTCTGGTGTCATATCTTGCAAGATTTTCCCTTCTCATTGTGTTAAAATAGCAGAAAAGCAGTTTAAAAGGAGCAGCAAAATGATACAGGAGCAGGAACAGCGCCGGGTCTATTATGATAAAGACCTTAAAATAGAAGCCTACAATCTGAGCGGGGTTGTACAGAAATTCCCCAATCATTTCCATGAATATTACGTCATAGGCTTTGTGGAGGGCGGAAAAAGACATCTCTGGAGCCGTAACAAAGAGTATGATGTCAGCGCCGGGGATTTGATTCTCTTTAATCCCAGGGACAACCATTACTGCGCGCCCATAGACGGGGAACCGTTGGACTACCGTGCGGTCAACATCGATCCCTCTGTCATGGAGCAGGCGGTAAGGGAAATCACAGGCCGGGAATTTACGCCCCGCTTTACCCGGAATGTGGTGTACCGCAGCGACATAACCCAGTCCGTATCCGCCCTGTACGGAGCCATATTGCGGCGGGCCACAAGGCTTGAAAAAGAAGAAGCCCTGTTCTTTCTTCTGGAGCAGGTGCTCCAGGAATATGCCGCCCCATTTAAGGAAGAGGATATATCCAGGCCCGATGACCGGATCCAAAACCTGTGCACCTACATGGAGGACCATTTTTCAGAAAATATAAGCCTGGATGAGCTGCTGTCCATGACCACCTTTGGAAAATCCTATCTGCTGCGCTCTTTTACAAAGCAGGTGGGCGTTTCTCCCTACCGATACCTCCAGACGATCCGCCTGGACAAGGCCAAAAAATTCCTTGAACAGGGCATGCCTCCTGTGGAAGCAGCGGCCATGGCCGGATTTTCAGATCAGAGCCATTTCACCAACTTCTTTAAGGAGTTTATCGGGCTCACCCCCAGACAGTATCAGAAAATATTCCTATCAGAACCTGATGAAGAACAAAAGGAGCATTATCATGAATCATAACCGTACCGCCGCAGGCCATCTGGCCGCATTTGTCACCATCCTCATATGGGGAACCACCTTCATATCCACCAAAGTCCTGCTTCGGACATTCAGCCCTGTGGAAATCCTGTTCATCCGGTTTGTCATGGGATATCTGGCGCTGTGGCTGGCCTGCCCCCGTTCCCTGCGCCTTACATCCGCCCGGCAGGAGGGACTCTATGCAGCGGCGGGGTTCTGCGGTGTTACCATGTACTATCTCCTGGAAAACATCGCCCTCACCTATACCCTGGCATCCAACGTGGGCGTCATCATCTCCATTGCACCTTTCTTTACTGCCATCTTGGGCTGGATGTTCCTGGGAGGAGAGAGACCACGCTTCCGGTTCTTTGCCGGATTTCTGCTGGCCATGGCAGGCATCAGCCTGATTAGCTTTGGCAATGAGGCCGCTTTATCCCTTAACCCCACAGGAGATTTATTGGCCGTGGCTGCCGCAGTCATATGGGCCGTGTATTCCACCCTCACAAAAAAAATCAGCGCATTGGGCCACGGCACTGTCCAGAGTACCAGAAGGACCTTTTTTTACGGAATTCTATTTATGGTGCCGGCTCTGGCCTTCATGGACTTTTACGTGACACCGGCTCAGTTTACTGACATGAAAAATATCCTGAATCTTTTATTCCTGGGGCTGGGCGCATCTGCACTGTGCTTCGTGACCTGGAACACAGGCGTAAAGATACTGGGCCCCGTAAAGACCAGCGTATACATCTATATGGTGCCGGTCATCACCACCCTGACTTCGGCCCTTATATTAAAAGAACCGGTAACAATACCGGCTGCATTGGGAATTATCATGACACTGGCCGGATTGTTTTTATCCGAACAGAAAACCACGAAAAAAGGAGAACCAAAGATATGGACCACCAAAATGAAAAATGTGTAATGGTAATCGACGAGGAGCTGCCCACCGGCATCATAGCCAATACAGCCGGGATCATGGGAATCACCCTGGGAAAAAAACTCCCCGAAACAGTGGGGCCGGATGTATCCGACCGGAACGGAAGGTCCCATCTGGGCATTATCGCGATTCCGGTTCCCATTCTGAAGGCAAGTAAGGAAAAATTAAAAGAGCTGAGGCTTAAGCTTTATGAACCCAGCTTTTCAGAGCTGACAGTAGTGGATTTTTCCAATGTGGCGCAGAGCTGCAATGACTACGACGAATTCACATCAAAAGCCGCCCAGACAGACGGCGACAGCTTCCAGTACTTTGGGGTGGGCATCTGCGGCGCCAAAAAATTGGTTAATAAACTGACCGGAAACCTGCCGCTGTTGCGATAGGAAGGAAAGCACAATGGGCTGTAATACCGGTCAGCGCTGCGATGGGAAGCCGTGAAGCTGCGTCCCCCTCTCTGAAGAACACCAAAAATCCTGTCTTTCATGTTCCTTCTCTCTTGTCTTTTTCGTCCTACCGCACCCCCTGGCTGTCCAGACACAAATAAGGCACTAACTGTTAAGAACACTGTCTCCAATGTCCTCTCTCAGTTAATGCCTGCATCACCAGTGACACGCGCTTAATTGTGCACTAATTTTATTTTCCTTTTTGTGCAAATATGCCAATTCACCTTTTCTATTCCAGCGTCAGTCCAAAGTCCAGCTCATAGTAATTCCCCTCGCTGTCCCGGTAGGCATAAGCCTTTCCATTTTCATCCTTCATGGACTCCGGCATGTATTTGTCCTTGTGGTACCCAGGCACGTCGTTGCGGGATATGCATATGCCGTCCCGGTCCACCCGGATAACGCTGTCGTTCCTTGGAAGGGTAATGGGCATCCTGCCCGTGGGCACACACCTTCCCATGATGACGTCCAAAACCGCGTCCGTATAGGTGTCAAATCCTGCCAGAAGGGCGTCCGCACAGGGTTCCACGTTCCCCACTTCCCAGGCCAGGGTGAAATTAATATTGGAAATCACCTTTCCCCCCCTGCTGTGAAGGGACTCGTAAATTTCCCGGATTCTCCCTGCCCCCGGCAGAGTGGTCTCCTGGTGGAAGGAATCAGCCGGGCGGCCCTGGCTGTCCACATCCCGCACCTGCTTGTTCTCACAGATATCCAGTTCCAGATACCCCTTGGTGGAATGGAAGTATTCGCCTGAGCTTGGACGGATAAACAGAATAGCGAAATCAGCTTCCCTGTAATCCTCTGTCAGCTCCGCCTGAAACCTTCCTGCAAAGGACGTTCTGACCGCGTCCGTTTCCCTGGCTGCAGCCTCCGCTTCGCAGCCAAAGCATTCCACATATACCTTCCTGCCTGCTGTCTTCTCCCTATCCAGGGGAATCAGGCCCTCTTTGTTTTTTAAGAGCACCACGGACTGCTGATGCACCCGGTAAGCGTCCTCCCAGTGTTTCTTTGTGGCTACCACCTGCTTTGCTGTCTCAGGGTCACGGTATGGGTTGTCGAACATGCCCAGTTCAAACTTTTCCTTCAGGGTCCTGGTCACCGCCCTTGTCAGAGCCTCATCGGTCAGCACCAGATCACCGGCCCGGTACCCCTGGGGCACCGGATGGCCCTGGGCCGTGTAATATCCGTTCCTGCCGCGCTCATATGCTTCCCTGGCGGAAAATACATCCAAGGACCCGCTGATGATATCCACTCCGGTATTGACAGCCAGCGCGATTCTGGAAGGCACATCCAGCTCCTCCACCCCCCAGGCCATCTTGTTGGAGATGCCGGAGTCGCTGTTCACATATCCCTCAAATCCCATCTGTTCCCGCAGAAGCCCCTGTATGAAAGACCTGTTAAACGCAAATCCTACCGGCTCCATCTCCATGACCTCTCCGCCCGGACCATACTGGGGCCTGCTCTTGGCAGCTGACGGTTTAGCGTAATATGGCATAATGGAGGAAGCCTTTTTCTCTATAGCTGTGCGGAAAGCGGGCAGATGGTATGTGCGCAGGCTGTCCTCTGTCTGGTACACATTCCACTGTCCCTGGACATAGTGGGGGTCGAATCCGTTTTCCCTGGCTCCGCCTCCCGGGAAATGCTTGATGGTGACAGCGACTCCGTCTCTTGTCACGCCCCGGCTGCTCCCCTGTATGCCGGGAATCAGACGCTCCATGATGGTGCACACAAGCCCCGGATCCTCACCAAAGGTTCCATAGGACCTCTGCCATCTGGGGTCTGTCATGACATCGGCCATATACATATACCCCTTTTTCATTCCCACTGCATCCCATTCCCTCCGGATACACTCTGCAAAGCTGTCTATGAGTTCCGGTCCGCTGCCCCTGACAGCTGCCGCGATTCCCAAGGTCCCGGGCCAGGCGGCAAACACGCCTGCCGCATCGTTCATGCCGAACACAATTTCCCCGTGCTCATTCCTGGAATTGGAAAGGACCATCACAGGCAGGGCATGGCCGGTTCCCTCTGCCACCATGTTAAGCTGGTTAATCCAGTCCGCCAGCTCTCCCGGCCCCGGATTCTGACGCAGGATGAAATGACGTATACCCATTTCTTTTAATGTGTATGTGGTTCCGTAAGTCTTTTCCACATTAAAGATAGACTCGTCCTGCTCCACAATTTCCTCGTTGAGAAGACCGCTTTCATCTACCTTTGTCCTGTCCTCCTGGTAAATTCCCATTTTCCAGGAATTGACAAACAGCATGCCGATTTTTTCGTCAGCAGATAACTCTGCCGCCAGGGAAGCCGCCCTCACGGCGGGAGTGTTGCGCCAATCCTTATAGGGAGCCAGCCTCCCATCCCCTGTCAGGTCCCTGAAATACAGCCCGTCTTTTTCAATTACCGGCCTTACGGTAACTCCGATGACAGGACCGTTTTCATTTTTATAAAAACGAATGTTAGCTGATGCCTTGTTCATATCGTTCCGTTCCTTCCTGCGTTTACGCTCTTTCTCAGTTTTATTACACTGCTCCTGCAGCTGCTTCCTCAGCGCCGTCCGGGCGGGTTCCCTTTCCGGCCAGTGCTTCCTTCCTGTTTTCCAGCTCTTCCTGGATTTCAGCCATTTTCACCTTATCCAGATTGTACCAGCGCATGGCTATGATTGTGGCGATATGGCCCAGGATAGGCACGATGCAGAAACATACCATAATGGCCATGTTAAAGGTGGAGTTTACAGGTTCATTGGGCTTTATCACCACATTTCCCACCCCTGCCAACGTCAGGGCAAATCCCTGAATCATGGCGGAAAAGGAGGATATGATTTTATCAATAAAGGAGAACATAGTCCCCATCATTCCGGGTACAAAACGGCCGCTGCGGTACATTTCATAATCCGTACAATCGGCAATCATGGGAATGATACCTGAGTTTCCCATGCTGGCCAGACATTTCTGCACCAGGAACATTCCCAGGAATACGGCCGGCACTTTGGGGTCAGGTCCAACCACAAACATAATGGCCAGCATAATCATGGATCCCCATGTTCCCACAAGGAAGGTGCGCTTAAGGCCAAACCTCCTGGACACAAACACACCGCCGATGGAAATGGCTACTAACGGCGCGATGAGGATACTTGAAAATACACCCTGAAGACTGGAATTCAGCAGCATATTGGCAAACAGGTATGTCATGGTGCCGCTCATGAGCAGCTGCCCCAGTTTATCCGTTGCAGCAGAGATAATCAGCATCTGAATGGGACGGTTGTGCATGACGATATCCTTGTAATCCCTGAACTTTACCTTTGGCTGGGAACCTGCCTGGCCAAAGAATTCAGGCCGGTCCTTTGCGCTGATTCCGATGATGGCAAGAATGGTAAACACAAAGGATATCACCGCAAGAATGACAGCCGCTTCCTTCCACATGGCAGGATTTATCATACCCAGGCCCTTTCCGTTCTCACCCGCAAATTCCCCCACCGAATATTTTTCAGCCAGTATGGTGGTGATGAGCATGGGCACAAGAGCGCTGGCCATCTGGGTCAGTACACTGTCAAACCCGGCAAATATGGGACGCTGTTTGGGATTATTGGTAAGCACGGCCTGGCCTGCCTTGGTGACAACGGTCTGACAGGTATAGCCGATAATATAGATAACATAAAATACCGTGGTAAACATATATTTCCTGGAAATTCCCCAACCGGACGGCGTATTGAAAATCACAATCAGGCTGCACCAGATAATGATATTGCCCACAAGCATGTAAGGCCTGAACTTGCCGAAGCGGCCGTTGGTCCGGTCCACTAAAAATCCCACCAGCGGGTCCGTAACAGCGTCAAAAATACGGGTTCCCGTGGCAATCAGACCCACAATGGCAGCAGCCAGCCCAAGAACATTCTGGGTAAAGTACGAATACTGCATCATCAGGAACATGGCGATATTGGTGGCGCAGTTATTCAGTGAAAAGAACCCAATCTGCCATAATTTCGCGTTGTTATACTGTTTTACAACACTTTTATTCTTCTCCATTATATATAGTCTCCCTATGTTCACACATTTTCATTTTTTGTTTGCCGGCTTTATGTTTGTAACAATATTCTAACACACTTGATTTTAAAGAGTTAGGATTATATGATATTATTTAGTAATATCTTGTCATAGTTATTTAGCCGATTCGTACAATATTTTATTATTTTTTTGTGCAAATCCTATAGAATATATCATTCAGGGAGAAATATAATGGAAGAACATGAAAAAGCGCTCATATCCAGGCAATTTATAGAGGTCATGCTGAAGGTCCCTGTCATCCTGTGTCCCGGGCGAATAGAAGCCATCGAAACCAGCATCAAAGAATACTTTCCGGATTTCATCAAAAACAGCTTCCCCTTTTTCATAACCCGTTCCATGGCGGAGTCCTTACAGACGGGAACCCTGTATCACATAACGGATTTTATAAATCTTCATTTTAACCTGTTCCTGTATGGCGGGGGGACTCAGCTTCTCATCGCCGGTCCCTATCTCTCCCATCCGGCAGATACTGCCTTTTGCGAGCAAATTCTCCAGGATAACGGGAAAAATCTGTCCCTGCTTGTCCCCTTCAGCCAGTTCTGCCTTAGCCTGCCCGTAGTAGGCAGCTCTCAGATGCTGGAAGTGATGCGGACCGCCATGAGGGTCATTACCGGCACGGACCGGGAAATTCCCTATCTCCACTATGAACCGCAGAGACATTACACCCAGGAGATATCAAACCTGTCGGCCGAGGGTGTGGACGAGGCATCCATGGAACTTCTGGAACACCGGTACTATTATGAAAAGCTGCTCTTGCAGGAGGTCGCCCAGGGCAGCCAGGATCTGGCTCTTAAGTATTACAGGCAGTTCTCACAGGAGAGCCGGTCCATTGTCCGTACAGAGGACCCGCTGCGCACGGCAAAGAACCTGGGTTTTTCCCTGAATACCATGCTCCGCAAAAGCGCTGAGACCACCGGCATCCATCCTGTGTATCTGGACATCATCTCATCCAACTTTGCCATGCTCATTGAAAATGCCAACAGCATACGGGAAACAGAGGAATGTAAATCCCAGATGATAAGCGCCTACTGCCGCTTTGTCCGTAAAAACCGTCTGGACCAGTACTCTCCCCTGGTCCGCAAGGCCGTCACCTACATCCGCATCCACCTGGCTGACCAGCTCACCCTTGCAGGGATTGCAAAGGGCATCCGTGTAAGCCCCTCCTATCTCTCCCGCCTGTTTAACCGGGAGACGGGGGACTCTGTATCCAACTTTATCACTAAAGCCAGGGTGGAAAAGGCTGCCGGACTTCTCTCATTTTCCGGCATGTCTATCCAGAACATTGCGTTTTATGTGGGGTTTGGGGATTTGAATTACTTCAGCAGATGCTTTAAGAAATATAAAAAGATGACGCCCACTGAGTACAGGGCGTCATCCTCCATCGGGGTGTAGGGCCGGCTATTCTTCCGCCCGCACCTCCATGTTTCCCACATATTTTCGCTCCATCTGATGTCTGGCTTTGCGGTTTTCCACGCTGTCAAACACGATGGAAAAATCATAATCCTCAGGGTACAGCTCACTGGCTCTCACCTTTAGTTTCAGACGTTTCTGGTTTACCAGGCGTTTTTCGCGCTTTACCTGGACAAGGACATTTCCGGTCTGATCCGCCGGCCTCACAACAATGCCAATCTCCCCCTTTGGAAGGACCTCTACACTGTCGCCTCTGGTATACCCCTCCTCCGGGCCTGCGGCAGCCGGTTTTCTCTTTATGGGGACAATGCAGGGAACCAAAATCCGCTCCAGCCCTCCCGGCCATTGTCTTCCCGGTGATTTTTCCAGCGGTTTTTCCTGAGACCTTTCCTGCGGTTTTTCTCTGGTCTTATACAGTGTTTTCTCCCTGGTCTTTTCCAGCGGCTTCTCCAGCTCTCCCCCGTCTCCGTAAGCCTCAGAGGCGGCTGTCCGAATCATATCCTCCGGCATGCCCAGCCTCTTTGCAATATAGAGAGCGCAGCTGTCCCCGGTCTTTCCCATCTCCAGTCTGTATAGGGGACGCAGGTTTTCCCGGTCAAAGGCCATTCTGGCGCTGATGAGTTCTGCATGGCGGCCCGCATATGTCTTAACCTCCGGATAATGGGTGGTGACCAGGTAAAGGCATCCCCGAAGCCTCAGCTGCTCCAGTATGGCAATGGCAATCCCCATTCCCTCAGCCGGATCCGTGCCGGATCCCAGTTCATCCAGAATCACCAGACTCTCCCCGGTGGCCCGCTTTAATATCTCCAGCACATTGGTGATATGGGCTGAAAATGTAGAAAGGTTATCCAGAATATCCTGACCGTCCCCAATATCGCATAATACCAGGTTGCGCATGGCGATGTCCGCCTCCCGGCAGGGCAGGTGCAGGCCGGAACATGCCATGAGCACAAACAGTCCCACGGTTTTGATGGCAACGGTTTTCCCTCCTGTATTGGGGCCTGTGATTACCATTCCCCGTGTTTCTCCCCCCAGCTTAAAATCCAGGGGCACATTGGAATCCCCCGGCAGCAGGGGATGCCTGGCTTCCTTCAGGCATATGATGCCCTGGGTATTGACGGCCGGTTCCCTGGCGTCCATCTGCGCGCTGAGCTTTCCCTTGGCAAACACAAAATCCAGTTTTGCCAGCAGAGCCAGGTTCTCCTTAAATCCGTCCTCCTCCATGGCAATCCTGTCCATAAGCGTGTACAGGATACGCCTCTCCTCGCAGTCCTCCTCAATCCTGAGTCCCTCTATCTCATCCTGCATCCTGGCAATGGTTTCCGGCTCTATAAATACCGTAGAGCCGCTGGAGGACCGGTCTATGGTACTGCCCGGTATTTTAGATTTATACTCCTTTTTAACCGGCAGGCACAGCCGTCCGTTCCTGGTAACCAGAAAGGATTCCGCCATAAACTTTTTCTGTGATTTTAAAAGGGCTTCCGCCTTATCCTTGATTTTTTCTTCCAGAAGCTGCAGGTCCCGGCGGATATCCCGGAGTGTATTGGACGCGCGGTCGTCCACCCTGCCATGGCGGATAGCTCCCTCGATTTCCTCCTTCAGCTCCGTCATAAGCCTGAGGTTTTCCCCATAGCAGGACAGCGGAATGCCATAGGACATTCCCTTGTCCAGATATGACCTGACCCGCCTGACCGCAGCCAGGAACATGCCGATTTCCTCCATCTCCTCCGGCGTAAGCAGCTCGCCGCGGACAGACCGGGCCACAAACTCCGCCGTATGTTCCATGGCCGGCATAGGAGGCGTGCCCGCCAGCTCTAGCATCTGCCTGGCCTGGGTGGTGTCTCTCATGCTTCTTCGCAGTTCCCCCTCTTCCATGCAGGGCACAAGCCCCCTGGCCATCTCCCTGGCCTCTGCTGAATTGGCAAGGTCTGCCAGCTGTTCTCTTATGATATCAAATGCAACTGTCTTATATGCTTCAAATGTTCCGTTCATTGTTCTGTCTGTTTCCTCTCTGTTTCCTTGTTCATCCATGTTCCCTGTAGGGAATATCTCACAATATCGAATCGGTTTCAAACATAAAAATGGAAGACAAAAAAAACCTACGGACATCCACTACAGGCAATGTCGCATAGGTTCCAAACGATACCATATGATTCATCTGTCATGGATTCCGGAGTACACAAAACCAGGCCCGCCGGGCGGACAATCATTTCATGTACACAATCGGTTTATTTATCTTCCACAAACAGACACAATTAACAAAAAGACACCTCGCTTAAATATTACTGCATTTGATAATAGCAGATTTAAAGGCTCCAGTCAACATTTTTATTTCAAATTGTGCTATACTAAATTGTGGCTGAATTGTGCCATACGAAAAGGACAACAACAATCCGGAGGAATGACTGACATGCCTTTTGTTTCACTTATCATACCTGTCTACAATGCGGAAAAATATCTGCGGCGCTGTCTGAACAGCGCCATGGAACAGACCTTCCAGGACATGGAAATAATCGTAGTAAATGACGGAAGCCAGGATACCAGCCTGGAAATCTGCCGGGAATATGAAAAAATGGACCGCCGCTTCCGCGTCATCAACAAAGAAAATACCGGGGTATCGGACAGCCGCAACCAGGCCATAGAGACAGCCAGAGGCGAATACCTGCAGTTCATGGACAGTGACGACTGGCTGACCCCGGATGCCACGGAAAGCTTTGTCCATGCGGCCAGGAAATTCGACTGCGACCTGGTGGTTTCAGACTTTTACCGTGTAGACGGGGCTGTGTTTACGGAAAAGCAGCACATACGTGAACGGGGTCTTCTTACCAGGGCCCAGTATGCGGAATATATGATGCGGGAACCGGCTGACTTTTATTACGGCGTACTGTGGAATAAACTGTACCGCCGCAGCATTGTGCAGGAGCATCAGCTAAAGATGGATGAGGATCTGCGCTGGTGCGAGGATTTTTTATTTAACCTGAACTTCATCCGGTACGCCGGGCGGTTCACGGCCATCCAGACTCCTGTTTACTACTATATGAAACGGAAGGGCAGCCTGGTGAGCACGGACTGGAAAAAGGCCAATACGGTAAAGCTGAAGCTCCGTCTCCTTAAGGATTATAAAGAATTGTACCAGAGCATGGACCTTTATGAAGAAAACAAGCTGAAGATCAACGCCTTTGCCGTATCCATTGCTAAAGACGGTGGAATCGGAGCCCCCATGAGCCGGCTCAGGAAAAAGCTGAGCGAGGAGGATTACATTGAAGATGAGCTTCCGGCAGGCTACACCCGGGTATGCCACACGCTGGGTCCCATTTACGATGAGGCATCCCGCATACTGATACTTGGAAGCTTCCCCTCGGTAAAATCCAGGGAACAGAATTTTTACTACGGCCATCCCCAGAACCGCTTCTGGAAACTGATGGCCCGCCTGTTTGAAGAACCTGTGCCGGAGACCACGGAGGATAAAAAGGGACTGCTGATGCGCCATCATATCGCGCTCTGGGACGTGGTGGCTGCCTGTGACATCAAGGGCTCCAGCGACCGGAGCATCCGCAATGTGATACCCACGGACCTAAACCGGATTCTCCGCACAGCCCGCATCGAAACAATCCTTGCCAACGGCGACACGGCCTTTCAGCTCTACCGCAAATACTGCCGGGAAACAACAGGAAGGGAAGCCGTCAAATGTCCATCCACCAGCCCTGCCAATGCATTTTTCACCCTGGACCGCCTGGCCGAGGCGTGGGGCCGGGAGCTGTTCTGACAAAGCAGGTGCAAAACCCGGATCCAAATTCCCCCAAAACGTCCCAAATACTCAGATTTTTCTTGCCAAAGGCATATAAAACAAGTATGATGGAGATACACCTGAACATAATTATTCAATTATAATTATATATTGAAGGAGGCTGTACATGTTAGATAAAAAGGTAGCAGAACTGATCAACACACAGGTAAACAAAGAATTTTACTCCGCTTATCTGTATCTGGATTTTGCCAACTACTACAAGGACGCGGAGCTGAACGGCTTTTCCAACTGGTACCAGGTCCAGGCCCAGGAGGAACGTGACCACGCCATGCTGTTCATCCAGTACCTGCAGAACAACGGAGAGAAAATAACTCTGGAGGCCATCGCCAAGCCGGACAAGGTGTTTGAGGACTTCAGGGGACCTCTCACTGCCGGGCTGGAGCATGAAAACTATGTGACCGGGCTTATCCATGATATTTATGACGCCGCGTACTCTGTCAAGGATTTCCGCACCATGCAGTTTTTGGACTGGTTCGTAAAGGAGCAGGGCGAGGAGGAGAAGAACGCCAGCGAACTGGTAAAACGCTTTGACCTCTTCGGCCATGATCCCAAGGGACTCTATATGCTGGATTCCGAATTGGCGGCAAGGGTTTACGCCGCTCCCTCACTGGTGCTGTGATGGGGAAGGATAAGTACATATGTCCCTGCTTTAAGGTGACAAAGGACGATATCAAGAAAGCAATTGAAGAAGGTGCTGATTCCTTTAAGAAAGTAAAAAAAGCCACGCATCTGGCCGCGGGATGCGGCCACTGTAAATGCAGGGCTAAGAAGTATACGAAAAAGCGGCTGGGTAAGATCAAATAACATTCAGTTTAAAAGCGTGTCCTCACACCGGAATATCTCATGGGGGACACGCTTTTTTACGTATCAGACCCTCTCAGATGCAGGCCGAAATCATCCTGAAAAAGTGGACATTCCCAAAGCATTTCCCCATTTCGTGTAATTCAACAACGGACGGCATCTCCTGCGGGTTCCATATCTCAATCACAAATGTGGCGAATCCGCACGGTTTCACATAGATGAGTTCCTCAAGCGAGGACGGCTGGTGACAGCAGGGCATCCGGATTCCCAGGTATTTAAATGCACTGCCGTCATATGCGGTGTCCATGGCCTTCTGCCAAAACTCCCTATCCACTTCACGTCCGCACCAGGGACAAAATATGTGCTCCAATTCTCCTGCGCAGTCAATGAACTGCACGCTTTTATAGTTGGTAAATGTAATTCTGCCGTTGGATGTCAACTTAAGCATTCCGGCAGCACGTTTTATCTGATCATCCGTATATTTAGGATAATAGTATCTGGGAAATATTTTATATATGATATCTGACATCACGTTACCTCCTGCCAGGACCTGCCGCAATCTTACATATCAATCTTCCGGTCCTTATAATAATATATCCGGTCCCGTTCCCCTATCTCCCTGAGTACGCGGCATGGGTTTCCCACTGCCACCACATTGGCGGGGATATCCCTGGTGACCACGCTTCCCGCTCCTATGACAGAATTATCCCCAATGGTAACGCCCGGCACCACCACGGCTCCCGCCCCTATCCACACATTCTCGCCGATATGCACCGGCATGTTGAACTGGATTCCTTTCCTGCGAAGCCCCGGTTCCACCGGATGGCCTGCCGTGGCAATGGTCACATTGGGCCCAATCATACAATGGGAGCCAATGTAAATCTCCCCGTCATCCACCAGTGTCAGGTTAAAGTTGGCATAGACAAAATCCCCCATATATACGTGTCTGCCTCCCCAGTTGCTGTGAAGAGGCGGTTCAATATAGCAGTCCCGGCCAATGGAGCCAAACATCTGCTCCAGAAGGCTGGTGCGCCTGGCGCTTTCCCTTGGCCTGGTTGCGTTGTAATCATAGAGCAGCTCCATACATTCCATCTGTTCCTTCAGAATATCTTCGTCGCCCGGAAAATACAGGCGTCCCTCCTCCATGCGTTTTGCTGCGCTGTCACCGTCTCTTACCCCGTCTGTTCTCCCGTCCTGGTTCCTTTGTTGGTTTCTCTCCGTCTCCATCCAAACGCGCCTCCCTTTCCACCTATTTCCCAGCTATGGGAATCATTGTACTATATTACCGCTGGAATGAAAAGCAAAAAAGTGCACTGCTTCACGTCCGCCTCACTTTCCTTGCGGCAGCTGCGCGTGGGGCCCGCCGGGTGGCGGAAGGGGGATTTTAACATATCTTTCGTTCCACAGCCAGTCCCCCCTGGGATGCGCCGGACAGGGCCACTTCCCCGTCTTCCAGACGGTTTAATTTTCTGAATACCGCTGCCATGCACAGCACTGCCGCCCCAAAGGAGATTACATCCGCCGCCGGGCCGGAGTACAGGGCGCCTGTCACCCCAAAAAATCGCGGCAGCACCAGAGTCAGAGGCACGCTTAACACAAAGTCCCTGAGAAGGGACAGCAGCATGGAGAGGGCGGGCTTTCCCATGGACTGGAGGAAAATGCTGCATGATTTCTGGATGCAGCAGAGCACAATCCCCCCCAGGAAAACGCGGAAAGCCAGCACTGCGAATTCATTGTACAAACCGTCCTCGCTGCCGAATACGCTGATAATCTGCACCGGAAATACCTCAAAACATATCAGGGACACCAGGCCCACACTGAACTCAGCTGCCATCATGGTTCTGAAAATCAGCTTCACCCTGCGCCATAATCCTGCTCCGTAGTTATACCCCACAATGGGCTGGGCCCCGGCCGCAATCCCCACCACAACAGAAATCACGATCTGGAATACCTTCATAACAATCCCCACCACAGTCATTGGAATATCCGCCCCATATTTTGACCCGGCCCCGTAAATTACCAGCACATTGTTCATAACCGCCATGATGACCACAATAGACACCTGGGTCAGGAAACTGCTGATTCCCAAAGGCAGGACATGCTTCAGTATCTCTGCGTCCGGTTTAAAGCTTACGCGCTTCAGGCGGAAAGATTTGGGCCTAAACAGATAATAAACTGCCAGCAGGGCGGATACAATCTGACCGGTGATGGTAGCCAGGGCAGCTCCCTTCATTCCCCATCCCAGCACAAAGATGGCCACAGGGTCCAGAACCACGTTGAGCGCGCAGCCTATAAGGGTGGAAAACATGGCAAACTGCGGGCTGCCGTCTGCGCGGATAACGGAATTCATGGCATTGGCAAACATGAAAAAGGGGATTCCCGGAATGAGATATAAGAAATATTCCCTGGCATATCCTATGTTGTTCTCTGTTGCGCCGAACCCCCACAAGATACTGTCTCTGAAAAAGGCGTACAGCAGGGTAAGAACGATTCCGGAAGCAGTGATAAAGACCACTGCATTGCCCACGCTTCTGTGTGCATGTTCCCCGTCCCTGCGTCCCTGGCAGATACTCAGATAGGCAGCGCATCCGTCGCCCACCAAAAGAGACAGGGACAGGGCGATGACGGTCACAGGGAATACCACGTTGGTGGCGCCGTTTCCCAAAAAACCAATGCCCCGTCCAATAAATATCTGGTCTACAATATTATAGAGGGCGGACACCAGCAGCGACATGATGCAGGGTATGGAAAATCTCAGCATCAGCTTTCCGATGGATTCTTCCGCCATATATTGGTTTGTATTTTGATTCATATTAACCTCCGTTTTTTTATTTGCGCAAATAAAAAAGCCGCAACCTTCCGTGAATGGCCTTCACGGAAAAAGTTACAGCCATATTGCAGCTATTACTATACCATTTTTTTCAGAACACTGTAATACCCAAATATACACAAACTTTGGAGTCATATACATTGTGCAATTTTTATACAACGTGGGTTTTTTATACACGCTTCACTTCATTTAAATACAATTCACTTTTCTATCGGAAAATACCGGATGAACCGGTAATGACTCCGTTCCATTCCCTCTCTCTCATAAAAGCGGTGGGCGCCCAGCCTTGTCCGGTTGGTGCTGACCTCAAAACGGACGCAGCCGGCTTCCCGGGCAATGTGGTACGCCTCCTGAAAAAGCCCATGGCCAATCCCCTGGGAGCGCATGCTGTTTCTCACTGCCAGCTCTACGATTTCCCCAATTTTACCGCATCTGCACAGCATGGTGCTTATGCGCAGATTTAAGACTCCCGCCACCTCTTTATCCATCTCCGCCACCAGGCAGTGCATTTTGTCATCTTTCATATAATCCCTGTATGCCTCATGGAATCCCTCCTTGTCCAGGCTCATTCCCTCCAGCTCACAGAGCAGTTCATATATAGCATTCTCATCCTTTTGCGTTGCATAACGTATCACAGATATACCACATCCTTTCTGTGAACCATTGTATCACAAAATGAGTCATTCCGGTACCGGTTTACGCAGTGCGCCTGCTGGGGTTTGAACCCAGGACCTGCCGGTTAAAAGCCGGTTGCTCTTCCATCTGAGCTACAGACACATTCTTTCCTTTTTTCTCTTTTCTCAACCAGCCGTCCTTTCATCACCGCACTCAGCCACCAGTATGTCATTCACCGATTCTCCCAGAAGCAGACTCAGCGCAAACATATTGTCCAGGCTGGGCAGTGTGTCTCCCCGCAGCCACTTGTATATGGCGTTGGTGGTGGAAAATCCGAAATAGTCCCTGAGGTACGGGACGCTCAGTCCCTTTGACTTTCTCAATCTATTAATCCTCCGGCCTGTTTCCACCGGATTTATGACTGGATAATTCATCTTCGTCCTCCTTTTTTGCAGAGGGCGGCCGACGGGATTTGAACCCGCATCATCCGGAACCACAATCCGGTGCATTTCCATATCTGCCACAGCTGCCATTTTCCTTATATGGAACTAAAAAACCGCCTGCCCATACGGACAAGCGGCTAAAGGAATTCAGAAGATGATTCATCTAAATGAACGGTTCCTGAATATGCGCATACCATAAGGGCATCCAAACAAAACGCTGTTTGTGAGCGTCTTTCTGTACGTGATGTTTATGGCTTTTCTGCGCGTCTAAACGGAACATATCATTTCCTCCCTTTCTCATTTTATGCCTTGATTCTAGCATGGATTTTACCGGATGTCTATATACCTGTGGTATACAGACAGGCTTGCAGACGGGCTTACGGCAGGTTATTCCGGCAGATACATCTCGTCCTCCATCCGGCAGAAGCCGTACCGCTCATACAGCGGCCATCCCATGCTAGTGGCCTCCAGTGCAATGAAACGGATGCCGCGTCCCCAGGCTTCCTGTACCAGCAAATCCAGTGTTCTCATGGCAATGCCTTTTCTCCTGTACTCCGGGTCCGTATACATGTTCATGATATAGGCCTTCATTCCCGTTGGATTATGGTATGTGGGCATGACCTGATAGAAGCTGATTCCTCCGGTTCCGATAATCAGGTCCCCGTCGTATACAAGATAGGCCACATGGCTTCCATCCTCCAGACTTTTTTCATAATAAGTCCGGGATTCCTGTTCCGTCTGTCCCATATCCGCCGAACCATCCAGTTTGTTTGCCGCCCTCAGGACCTGGATTCTCGTCTTAACCAGGTCCTCCAGCTTTTCCATTCCCACTTTTTCAAAACGCATCCTACTCTGCCTTCCTTTGGTTTCTTCCTGTTTTTTTGATTTAAAGCCCCTGAATCGTCACAGAAGCATTTATAAGTGTCTATATGAAGTGCTTGCTTTTAACTAAGGGAATTATACTACAATCCGGCGAAGTCAACAAGAACAAGGTAAACCTTGCAGCCGGAGCAGCCACACTGCCTGTCTCTGATATAGCGGATATAGTAATACGTCCTTATTGTAATTGTGGTGGTCTGCAAAATTGATTGGATATGAGCATATGCGGCATAGTATTGATTGTAACAGAGCATATTATTTACAAAATTTTGTTGCTATTATTCGTATGTCCGTATATAACTAGAGATAATACGTATGAAAGTAAAAAACAGGCAGGAGGGCAGACATGGAGTTCAACGAAAAACTGCAACAGCTTAGAATCGGGAAAAATTTAACGCAGCAACAACTTGCAGAGCAATTATATGTATCACGAACAGCAATTTCAAAATGGGAAAGCGGCAAAGGCTATCCTAACATTGAGTCACTCAAATGTATTTCCAGATTTTTTTCTATAACCATAGATGAGCTGCTATCGAGTGAAGAACTAATTACCCTTGCAGAAGCCGAAAACCACTCTAATGTTAATAGGATTCATAACATTATCAGCGGAATAATAGATGTACTGGCAATTGCACTTATTGTATTACCAATCTATGGAGAACCCCAAGGCAGCCATTTTTATCATGTAAATCTTCTGTCAATCACTCATTTATCAAATATAGATATTGGAATATATTGGGCTATTTATTTACTCATAATTGGGTTTGGAATTGCCAGACTTGCTTTTATCTTTTTGGGTAAAGAACGCTTGTGTGGCATTATCTCAAAAGCTTCTGCTGCAACAGGGGCTGCGGCAATCTGTTTATTTGCTGCGGCAAGAGAACCATATGTAACCATACTGCTATTTTTGTTTTTTGCAGTAAAAATATTTTTATTGCTGCAGCAAAGCAGGACAAAATAGTCATACATCCTTTAAAAACAAGCTCTGACACGATTGGTGTCGGAGCTTTTTCTCTATTGTGACGGTAGGTTTCTTGTGCTCCGGGCTACATGGATAGATAATCAAGGGGAGCCGGCAAGTAATTTATCACAGCAAAAGAAAGGAATGTATACTATGCAAAAGAAATCAAAGAGATGTATTATCACAACAGGAATTCTGTTTCTGATTTTTATGCTTTTTACTGTTATAATCAAGACCATTGATGTACAGCCTGTCGGACCGGAGCAGTCTACGATAGGACTGGCTTCTCTGAATCAGTTTGTATTTAACCTTTTTGGAGTGAACCTGCTTTGGTATAACATTACTGACTGGTTAGGTATTGTTGCCATAGTAATTGCTCTGGTTTTTGCAATCCTGGGACTAATCCAGCTCATACAGCGTAAAAGCATTTGGAACGTTGATCCACGCATTCTATTGCTTGGTGCATTTTATTTTATCGTCATTATAATTTATGTTTTCTTTGAAATTGTAATCATCAATTATAGACCCATAATTCTCTCCCAAAGTTTAGAAGCATCATTTCCGTCCTCTCATACAATGATTGTAATTTGTATTATGTCCACAGCAATGCTGCAGTTTCATTATTATTTACGTGACAAAAAAGTTTGTCTGTGGACAATAGATATAGCTTCTGTTTTGATGATTGCAGTAACAGTAATAGGACGGCTTATATCGGGAGTTCATTGGTTTACAGACATCGTGGCAGGCATTTTACTCTCATCAGCGTTAGTTGCTCTCTATTATTCCACCCTAAAATATATAGAGGAAAAGAAAGGCTGAGAATAAATAAGCCCGTATACTGCCGCACGACGCAGAACCGATATACAGGCTCTGTCTGCCTCCCAGGGTGCCATTCTGTCCTGTCTCACTGACAGCAGGTAGTATCTTCACGGTATTCCTGAGCCTGGCCGGACTGGCGGCCCGTTCTCCCCTGCTCCGTCTGATACATCCACCGGACCAGGCGGCCGGACCTGCCCGTCCTTATCTTACCATTATCTTCCCGGGCTTTGCCAACTCCTTTGTAGGCCACGGCAGGATGCTCATACCGGTCATAGGAGCCACGGGCCATATCACCCTGCGTGGCGTTCTGGTGGATATTATGGTTTTGGGGATATCACATGAAGAAGCCTTACCGGTCCCAGAAGGCCTGACACATAATTCCGGCTGTCCCGGTCCATGTTGTCCTCGTTCCAGTACCGGTTCCATCCCAGGGCCATTCCCTCGTCCACCAGCATGTGGCGCCGTTCATTGGAGGCCAGGTTGGATACCAATATGGTAATCTCATTTTCCCCGGGCCTGAGCAGGGAGGTGATGTCCGCCCTATAGGGACGCCACAGCCTTGTATCTGCCAGCCTGCCGTTGATCCAGATTTGGGCACAGTGGTTTACCCCGCCAAGCTCCAGCATGTACGTGCCCTCCAGTTGCTCCACGGACCATGTGTTTGTATACCTGCACCTTCCGGAGAACCACGGAAGTCCGAGCATACGCCAGTCCGAAAGATTGACAGCAACTGCCTTCATGGTTACGCGGATTGGCTGTTTCAGACCGTCGCTGCATCCGCCTGCCGTTATCTGTATGGTGAGTATGTGAATGCGCTCATTGTCCGGGAGTATGTGTACGCCATTTTCCCAATGCACCTCTTTGCCGTCCAGCATACAGACCGCTGCTCCGGCTGTAACAGGCTCATATAGAACTGACGCTCCGGCAGGTATTGTGACTGTATACCAGAGCTTTCTGGGATAGGTCAGGGTCTGCCCAAATAACGGAAGGTCCCCCCACGGCTTCAAAGGCGGTTTTCCCCTCTCCCAGGCTTTCAGCCACACATGCTCCAGACCTGTATAATTGAAATTCAGGACCTTCCGGACATCAAAGCCGGCTGCCGTAAACCGCCCGTCCGAATCCGGCTGTTCCCACCCTTTAATCAGACTGTCATTTACAATCCAGGTGCTGTCACTTTTCACAACTTCCACGTTTGTTCCCTGAACGATGATTCCTTCCATAAGAAGGGAAATAAACCGGTCTGGGGGCAGCTCCTCTGCGGAGCAGACATATACATCATGAAGCGGGTTGCGGTTTGTTACATGGAATGCCAGAATATTCTCCCCCTGGGTCAGCTGGCCCTTATCACCAAATACCACCGGCTCTCCGTTGCTGATTCCTTTGTAAACCATTGTCCCGTTGATAAAGCACTCAAAGGAATCCACCGCTGCCACGCAGAACTCCGCCTTTTCAGGCGCATGTTCCAGGAATACCGTCTTTCTGAAATACAGATCCGATGCATCCAGCTGGTCATTCCAGCTTCGTCTGCGTGTAATCCACCGTCCATTCCAAAGGCTCATATGGCGGCCGCAGCTCCCATCCTCCCCGGATTGGTTGCAGATCCGGATGGTCTCTGTTCCGGAGGATACATCAGAGGTGAATTCTGCGATTGGGATTACCAGATCCGTACTCTCTTCATTGTGTGCGTTATCTCCATGATTCGGGCCGGACGGGGAAAGGGGAAGAAAATCCCATTTTCCTGTAATCCACTCTTCCTCCCACCGGATATCCCCCGTAAGGGCCGGTTTTGCCTGTCTGATTGTATCTTCCTCCAAACCAAACAGTACGTAGACAGCTTCTCCCGGTTCCAAATCCATGTATATCAGGACACCGCTGCCTGCCTGACGGCCTCCGCACATTTGGGCGGTGCCCGCCTGAGTGTATACAGCCTGCACCATATCCCCTTTTTCAATATCCAAAAGGACCGGTGTAGAAGCATGGCTGAAAGACAGCACCAGATTACGCCTCTCATCGCTGCTGTTGGCCACCAGATAATAGTCAACATTCCCTGCCGTTCTATGATTCAAAAAGATGTTTCCGGTATTTCCGTAAATCACGGATGCGGACGGCGCAGCCAGTCCGGCTGCTGCTTCCGGAATACGGCTGATGCTGTGTACATTTCCCCTGAGGACCGTGTCCCAGTATCCGTTTACGCTGCATCCGTTCGCCCTGTCCCCGCCAGCCCTGTTTTCGCCGGACCGTTTTTCGCCGGACCGGTTTTCGTGAGCCAGACCGGTCCTGTAAAACAGGACGCTGCCTCCGGCCTTTGTCCATGCTTCCAGCTTTGCCACGGTTTCTTCCATCAGGCTTCCCCCTTCCGGAAGGAGGAGCACTTTAAAACGCTGCTGCCCCAGGCACAGCTTTCCGTCACATATATGAGCATTTAAAATGGATTCCTCGTCCACCATATCCGTGTCCAGCTGGTGCTCAATCATACAGTTGAGGGCCTGGTGGAATCCGTTGTTTATGGCCTGACCTGCGGGATTTTCCTCTCCGTTCTCCATATTTTCATCCATGTCCCCTATGGGATACAGGATGGCGTAATCTACCACAGGATTTCCCTGGCTGTTCATGAAGGATAGACGCCTTATGTAGTCGGCAAATATTTTAAAATAGTCCCAGTAAGGATTCTGATAGAAAAAACTGGTGGGCCAGTCACTCTGGGAACCCTGGTGCTCACACTCGTAGTAGAATCCATGGAGGATGAACATTCCGGTTCCCATGGCGGCCAGAGTATTGATTCCCTTTTTGAATTCCTCCATGGTGCAGTTCCATCCCGCGCCTCCCAGGGCTTCCGACATAGCCCTCTCTTTTCCATATATTCTGGCCACGGACACAGAATACTTGGGCTCGCAGTATGTAATCCTTCTGGGATACCGGTACCGGTAATCGTGGCAGTCAGAGCCCGGCACCATGAGATGGCGCATGGTCTTAAAATAATCACCCTGCCTTCTGGGATGTTCCCACAAAAACTCCTCTGTGTGGCCTGTCAGCTTAAGACCGTATTTCCCGCACCAGTCTGATATCTGCCTGAAAAACGCTTCCTCATACATGGCGGTTACGAGGGAGAAATAATCCTTTCGCACCTGTTTGTCCCGCTCAGACACGCCGTCCACAAGAGAAGGAAGCTCGTCCAGTATGTCATAACCGTATGTCTCCCGGAACCGTCCAGGCAGCCGGTCCGTCCAGGGCAGGGGATTTCCCATCATGTAGATTTCGTCAAAAAAGATACCCGGTATCAGTTTCCCAAAATCCTCCCCCCACCGCTTTCTGTATTCCTCATGGGTCAGTTTTATGAAGGAGGCAATGGTTTCGGGATTCAGATAGTCCACGGCCTTTTCAAATACTTTTTCATAAAACTCATAGATAAAACCATCTCTTTTAACCACGCGGTACGGCATTGAGGACGGATTGGCGCCGCTTTGTCCCTTATCCTCCGGGTTGGCGGCATCCGGGTTGGCGCCGCCCTGATTTCCGCCGCCCTGATTTCCGCCGCCCTGACTTCCGCCGCCCTCATTTCCGGCGCCTTCATTCCCGCAGCCCCTATTCCCGGCATCTTTTTTCACCGCCCAGAGTCCCTTTGCCATGTTGTCCCTTCCCCGGGACAGTATCCTGGAAGGCTTTTGGAATCCATATTCAAAGGTACTACCTGCGGTGCCGCTGGGCCAGGCATACTCGTCGTAGAGCCAGGGAGCAAATCCCTGTTTCCTGGACTCCTCCACACAGACCCCGACAGCGTCCCACCACTCATCCTCCAGATAAGGAGTCTTAAGGTAGGCCCTGGGGTGCATAAAGCCCCCGTACACGCCTTTTTCCACCATCTGGCCAATCTGCCAGGCCAGGCGTTCCTTTTTCAGTTCCCCGTTTAAGAACCAGAAGGCCAGCACGCTGTATTCCCTTCCCGGGTCCTTAAAATCACGAATCAAATCCATACCCTTCCTCCTATCCCTTCACCGCACCGGCGGCAATGGACTTAACAAAATTCTTCTGCATACACAGGTATACCACCACAATCACAAGAGCGCTGATGGACAGGGCTGCAAACACAGGAGTATAACCCACTGTCTCCGTTTTCTTATTGAACAGGGCCACACCCACAGAAAGCGTATATTTGCTCTCGTCCGTAATGGAGGTCAGAGCCCACAGGTATTCATTCCACACCTGCATGGCCGAGAGAATGGCCATGGTGGCCAGGATGGGCTTTGCCAGGGGCAGCATGATTTTGCGGAACACCTGCATGTTGCTGCATCCGTCCAGCTTCCCCGCCTCCATTAACTCATCGGGCAGATCCTCAAAATAGTTCCGGCAGATAATCAGTCCCATGGGAGCAAACCCCTGGAAATAAGGAAATACCAGGGCCGGAAGGGTATTGACCAGATGCATCCGGTTCACCATGGTAAACATGGGGAGCAGAATAATAGCCGTGGGTATCAGCAGATTGAAGATGATCATGTAATAAAAGAAGGTCTTGCCCGGAAATGTAAGCTTTGCAAAGGCATATCCGGCGCAGGTGACAAACACCAGGTTCACGGCAGTGGTTACCAGGGTAACCACCACGCTGTTCATGAAATACCGGGACATGCCGGCATCGTTCCAGGCCGTGGCATAGTTTTGGAAATTGAGCCTGGCCGGCAGGGTCCAGATACTCTCCAAAAACTCAGTCTCTGTCTTAAGGGACTGGATGACCACCCACAAAAGAGGGTATACGGATATAAAAAATGCCAGCAGCATAAAAAGAAACAGAAATAATTTATATACATTTTTCTTATTCATCATGAAGTCCTCCCTGCCCTTTTCTTCTGGACAATGGTTTTAACCGCCATAATCGCCACCATAATAAGCATCAGTATGACGGAGGCAGCCGTACCAGCGCCGAAGTCCCTGTTTGTAAATGCTTTTGTGTAAATATAGGATGTCATGACGTCGGAGGCGCCTCCCGGTCCGCCCTGGGTCATGACCCATATCAGGTCAAAGAGCCTGAGTCCGTTGGTTACGGTCAGCATGGCCAGCACCGCGAAGGTGGGCTTTAAATAGGGGATGATAATGTAAAACAGCTTCTGCCGGAAATTAGCGCCGTCAATCTGGGCCGCCTCCAGGAAATCCTCAGGCATTTTTGTGATATTGGCATACATAATCAGCATATTAAATGGCTGGGATCGCCATATCCAGGTAACCGCAATGGCCCATAGGGCTGTCTCAGGACGGCTGAGCCAGGCCTTTGCATACTTTCCCAGTCCTGCCATCTTAAGGAACTGGTCCACCGGTCCGATGGTTGGGTCATAGATGATTCTCCATATACATCCCACCACCACCATGGATATCAGATAGGGGATAAACAGACCCGCATTGAAGATTTTCTTGCCCGGTACGCCCACATACAGGATATAGGCAAACACAAACCCGATGGGAATGGCAAGAAAGCTGACCATGATAAGGTAAAATGTGTTCCACAGGGAACGGACAAACTTGGGGTCCGCCAGTACCTTGGCATAATTCTTAAGCCCCACAAAATGTTCCAGGGCTCCCAGACCATTGTACTTGTAAAAACTGGTCTGCAGCGCGTTAACAAAGGGTATGTAAAGGAAAATGACCATGACAATGATGGTGGGGGCAATCAGGGCCAGCGCTGTCATCATTTCCTTTCTTTCTTTTAATGTTTGGGATGATTTCATTGTTATATCTCCTCCTATTGGGACGGGCATTGCCAGATACGGCGCAGGAACCTGTGCCTGTTCCTGCGCCGCCTTGCCTTACAGCCTGATTTCCGGGCTATGTCTGGTGAAACTGCCTGTGATGATGCTGCCTGCGGTTATACTTCCTGCGGTTATACGGCCTGCAGTTATATCGCCTGCAGTTATATCGCCTATGGTTATACTGCCTGCGGTTATGCCCTGTGTCAGTTCAGGTTGGACAGATAGGTCTCCTCATAGAGCTGGTTCAGCTGATCCGTCACATAATCTATGTCATAGGTGCCTAATAGGTAATTGGGCTCCAGATCCGTCAGGAACGTGTTCTGGATTTCCGTGGTTATGTTCACAGGCACATAGATGTCGGGGATGAAACCGTTTTTGCCTGCATCAATATATCCCTGCATGGCCTCGTTGTCGCTGGTCAGCTCAAAATTGGTAAGTCCGGGGTTGATGAACTTTGCGTAATCTTCCGAAAACGCAGTCTTGGATGTCATGAACTTCACGAACTCGATGGCCTCCTCCTGGTGCTTAGAGGAATTGGTCACTGCCCAGATACTGCTGGATCCGCCCAGACATCTGGCTGGCTTTCCCTCCACGCCCGGCAGGGCATAGGAAGCCAGCTCCACTCCCTCAGGCACATTTTCCGTCAGGTAGGAAAGGTAGTTCGGCTGCAGCATAACCTGCACCAGTTCCTTCTGCACAAAGAGCTGCTGCATGGTCTCCCTGTTGCCGGTAAGGCCTGACTCCGGGAACCATCCCTGGTCCCACATATATTTGAACTTTTCAAGGCCTTTTTTCACGCTCTCAGAAGAAAAGGTCATGGAACCGTCCTCAAAGGCGTTGGGATTGGCGTCCAGCTCCTCACGGCAGTACTGGTCCCAGAAGATTCTCGGCCACCAGTCCATGTTCTGCTGCTGCATGGATACAGGAATCTTGCCTGCTGCCTTTATGGCCTCGCAGTTTTTCTCAAACTCTTCCCATGTGGACGGCACATTCAGTCCCAATTCCTTATATACATTCTTATCGTAGATAACAGCCACCGTAGTCATGGTAAAGGGCACGCCGTACAGCTTGTCCGCATAGTCGGAACCAATTGCCTTAAGGGTAGCCTTACAGTTGCTTAACAGAGTGGGGTTGAGCGTCTCTCCCCAGTTTGCATCCTTCTCATAATTCTGTCCGTTTTCCACTGCGTCAGTCAGGTCCACCAGCAGGCCGCTCTGCACCTGGTCCCCGATGAACTGGGAGTTGGTCATGACCACATCCGGCAGTTCGTTTGCCACATTCAGCGCCGTAAATTTAGAATAGTAGGAGTCCGATGGAACATACTCATACTCAATGTTTACTTCCGGGTTGAGTTTTTCATATACGGAAATCATCTCCTCCACCATTCCTCCGTAATTGTCCAGTACCTTTATGGTAACCTTTCCGCTGCCGTCCCCTGCTGCCGCTGTATTTCCCTCACCGGATGCTCCTGCATTTGAAGAAGCGCATCCTGTCATGGCTGACGCGGACATGGCCGCACAGGTTAAAAGCGCAATCATTTTCTTATTCATCATAATCCTCCTATACACTATGTTTTCTCTCTGTTTATCCTGCTTTTCTACCATTTCACATATGCTGCAAGCTTGCATGTTCAATTTGTACAGCCCAATCATACAATACCGCAGTGTTTTTAGTCAATTTGCAATCAATGCCGGAGGAATACTTTCGTGTTTTTCTGAGTTGTACTTTCATTCCGGGATGGTACTTTCTTGTTATGAGGCGGTTTTTCCCTTATTTTACGTGCAAAAAGGAAGAACAGAAAACATCTGTCTGCTTTCTGCTCTTCCCGGATTACTTTCCGCTATTTACGTTTTCCCGATAATGTTCCGGACCCTATTCCATATAATCTAAGGGGTCCACCGTCTTATCCTGATGCTTCAGCTCAAAGAATACATTGACGCCTTCCACGGAATAATACTTTGTAGGCTCTGACACATAGCCCAGGGTCTGTCCCTTTTTCAGATACTCGCCCTCTGCCGCGCAGACTTCCTTTAACTGGCCGCAGGTGGCTGTGTACTCATTGCCAAGGTCCATGACAACGTAATTTCCGATTTCCTCATTGGAGCCCACTTCCAGTATCCTGGCATTGGCCGGGGCACCCACCGGAGTACTCACATCAGACTGGATTACAAGGCCGGGATTGCATTTGTACTGGTCCAGGGTAGGGAAATAAATGGTCTGGTCCATGCTGTAGTCCAGAAGCACATTTCCCTTAACGGGCCATTCCATTTTGCTGGTATCTGTAAAATTCAGCACCAGCGCATCAGCTGCATCCTTTCCCGCTCCAGCTTCCGCCGCCAGATCATTTCCCTGGTTGGCGTTCTGGGCCACGGCTGCCTTGGTAGGAGCCGGCTCGCTCTTTTGTGTCTCTTTTGCCGCGTCGGAGGCACCTGCCACCTGCGGCATTTCCGGTGCGGTCTCCTGGGCAATCATTTCTGGCTGGGGCACTTCAAGGTATGGATTCGTCTCATTACCTTTTCCTCTTTGTACGGTAATCACTCCTGCTGCGGCTACTATAGTCAGCAGGCCTAACACTAGCATGACAAGAAACAGCTTATCCTTGAACATCTGGTTTACTTTCTCTTTCACGTTTATCACCTCGGTACTATTCTTACCAAACCAAGGCTACTTATTCAGAAATGAAAGCAATATTTTTATAAAAATATCCAAGGATATCTTCGGCCTTCCATCCCTCCTTTGCTTTCTCGTTGGCAGTGGCCTGACTCAGCCCGTAGCCGTGCCCGATACCCTTCACCACTGCCCTGATTCCGTCCTCATAGGGCTCCAGCACAAAGCAGGAGGAAGCCAGGCCCAGGGCATACTGTACCTCCTCGCCTGTATAGCCCGCGCTGCCAATCTGCACGGTATCCACATACCCGGCATCGTCCCTGGACACAATCTGTATGGTGTCCGGTACCTGGGATGCCTCAATGGTCCTGGAGCCGGATTCCCCGGCCGGTATGCTGTTGATATCCGACACAAACGACTCCCTGGAAAAGGAAAGCATCTGCATGTATCCCTCTGCCTCCACGTCCCCGGGACAGTCCACGGTCTGGAGATAGGGATGAGTAAAATCCCCCTGCCTGGTCATGCCCGCTGTGGCCCTGCAATACATGGGGTCAATGCATTTTCCCTCGTAGGTCATGACAATGCCGGAGGTGGCCTTGACCGCGTCCTCCAGTTTTTTGTAATATTCCGGGAACCGGCTGGAACCCCACAGCTTTTTTAACTGGTCCGCCTCCAGATAATCCATATCCAGGGCGGATTCCGCTATCTCCTCCCCATCCCCGGTGCCCTCCATCTGCCTGCATATGTATGTCCTGGCAATAATGGCCTGGGCTTTCAGTGCTTCCGGCTCGTACTCCACCGGTATCTGCCTGGCAATAACTCCGGGCAGGTATTCCTCCATATCCATATAGTAGGAGCCGCTGGTCCGGTCCAAAAGAATCCGCCGTCTGCCGGATATTTCCTTCTGCTGCTCATAGCGCAGCTCCTCTCCCCGGATTGTGCCTGTCCATGCAAGGGTCCCTACATAAGGCACCATGAGCCCGGTAAGGGCCGCCCATATGATGCGTTTATTCACAAAATCCAATCCCCTCCTTCCTGTATGCTGACATGGGAAGCTTACCTGTGTCACGGCACTCCCCTATCATTAATATATGAACAGAAGGACGTACCTATGTGCCATGCCTTTTACAGCACAAAAAATATCGCCGCACCGTGCTCGCGCCGGCAGGCGATATTTAGGTTATTATATAATATTCAGGAGATTTTTATTGGACTCCTGCATGCAGGCGGATGCGCAAATGCAGCCGTTCAGCCGGTGCGGGTGCAAAACGGTTACAAGGCCTGCTCTCCTGCTTCTGTGTAATGATGTACATAGTACATGGCCCCATTGACTGCGTTTGTGACCGCATTGGACGTAATGGTTGCCCCGCTGATGGCGTCTATCTGCGAATCCCCGGGATTCCCGGAATCCGTCACAGTCAAAGCCTCTCCGCCCTTTCCTTCAAACTGTTCCTTAAAGACATCCTCACTGGCTCTCATGCCCAGTCCGGGCGTATCCTCCAGCACCAGGAACTCCAGGCCGCGGATGGTGCCGCCGCTCTCAAACGCCACGGAGACAGCCACATTTCCCATGTAACTGTCCTTTGAATGGGCATTCACCACCCAGCCCATCAATGCGCCGTCCCTGTCCTTTGCAGCTGCCGCCGCGTCCACACCCACATCGCCGAAGTCTGAGGAAGCCAGCTCCTTATTGCAGTCCTGTATAAGTTCAAAATCCATGACCTCGAAGCTGTCTGCCTCTGGAAATGACTTTCTGAATCCCTCCTGCAGCTCATTGGCCCGTTCCTCATCCGTGGTATTCAGCTCCTTTTCCACACGCTTTAGCTCATCAATGGTCACCACCCACCGCAAATCATTGTAGCCGTAAAAACCGCCCAGCAAATCAATGGCCGCCTCCCCCTTGAAGTTACCCCCCAAAAGGTTGTCGGATTCAAGATAGAGTCTGGCGGTCCACTGTCCGCCAGGCAGGTTGGTCCTCCCACTCTCATCCTTCAGATTCGTGCCGCCGGACAAGATATCCACTGTAAAATGAATACCCGTGGGATGATCCGGCTCCCCGGTCTCAAAGGTATTTGGACCGGTTTTGATGAAAGTCTCCGTGTATTCGTACACAGGATCATTTTCCAGCTTCCAGCGGTACTTGGTGAGATCCATTTCCTGGGTTACGTCCTCTGTGCGGCGCTCCACATTCCAGCTGCCCTCAGAGGGGTTATATTCACAGGTCTGGATCAGCTTTCCGGACACAGTGTAGGGAATCACCGCCCTGTCCATGGCCAGAACAAAATCATAGACCTCCTCATAGACATGGCCGTCCTCATCCTTCATGCCTCCCTCCAGCCACTCCGCTTCAAAGCTGCTGTGGGGAATCTCAAAAAATGCCTCTTCAGGTTCAAACACCCGCTCAGGAGCCTTCACACGGCTCCCGGAACATCCGGTGGACACCAGCACACCGGCAATCAGTACACATATCAAAATACCTTTTTTCATAACCCTCCTGCGCTCCATGCTTATTTGATGATTTCATTTTACCATAGTCTGTCCCCTTCCGGGTAACATGTTCCAAAATCTGTTCTGCCAAGCTTTCCCCATTCCCCGGTTTTCCGCTAATTCAGCGGCCGGATGCTGCTGATTTTCATTTATGGATAGATAAACCTCCAACTACTGCTGTTAAGTTGGAAATCTAAGTAAAGCATCCCCTGGCTGCCATGAAAATTTTGCATGTTTATTGATAAAAGGCATACGGCTCAGGAAGCATCCGCTTACATACAGGAGCCTAATAAGAATCTTGTTATAAGTTCTCCCCAGGAGAAAAAAGACTATCTATTAAAACGAAGCAACACCGCTGAGAAAGCCTTACAGAATGAGGCTTCCAGCGGTGTTTGCTTCCTTTTCACTGTCAAGGCTGGGATTCCATAATATTTTCCCAGACTTACCCGATATATGCCTGAATCAGCCTGAACGTATTCTCAGCACCATCCCTGTGGCTTCTCTCATATCCATGGGATGCGTAGACGCCCGGCCCAATCAAAGCATGGCGCACGTCATGGCCTGCTTTCAGGGTTGTTTCAACATCAGAGCCGTAATGTGGATACACGTCCACGGCATAGCCGATTCCATGCTCCTTGGCCAGCTCCACCAGGCGGCACAGGATATCGTAGTTATAGGGTCCGCCGCTGTCCTTTGCACAGATGGATACCTCACGCTCCGTACACTGAAGGCCCTCTCCCACACAGCCCATGTCCACGGACCAGGCTTCGGTTACGCCCTCCGGAACAGAGGCAGAACCGCCGTGCCCCACTTCCTCATAGATGGTAAAGTGAGCATACACCCGGCGCTCAGGTGTCACGGACTCATCCTTAAGATACTTGGCATACCCCATCAAAATAGCTGCAGACAGCTTATCATCCAGGAAACGGCTCTTGATGTATCCGGATGGGGTAATCCTTGTCCTGGGTTCAAAGCACACATAGTCGCCGGGCATGATGCCAAGTTTCACTGCATCCTCCCTGCACGTAACGTCCTCGTCCACCAGCACTTCCACCGTATCCCATGTGCGCTCGGTCTTTTCATAGCTGCCGTTTACATGTACGGAGGCATCCACCAGCTGGCAGGTTCCCTCATAGATTCCGTCCGCTTTGGTAATAATACGCACATTCTCAGCCTCGGCATTGGCCGGCTTCATGCCTCCTATGTTAGTCAGCTTCAGCCTGCCGTTTTCCTTAATCTGGGCAACCATGCCTCCCAGGGTGTCGCAGTGGGCCTCCAGCAGGATCCCGTCTTCCTTATTCCTGCCGCCAAAATCAGCGATGACGCCTCCCTTAACCGTGCGCCGGGCCTGCACCCCCAATGCCTCCAATTCCTTTAACAGGTACTCCGTCACTTCCCTGCCGTATCCGGAAGGACTGTCAATGGCTAACAGGTTCTTGGCCTGCTCCATTATATAATCCACATACTTCCTACAGTCAGACATATCCGTTCTCCTTTGTTGTTGGTATTTCTTACTCAGAGTCATTCTACCATACAGGGACGGTTTAATACAAGGGACAACCTGCTTCTATCTAAATTATTCCATACTTATAAGATGGTTCTATCCACACATGGCATGTTATGATATAATTTTACAAAACCCATAATTTCATATGGCATCAATTAATACATACTGGAGGACCTGCTGGTGAGAGCAAATGATACAAAGATAATTTCCGTTACGGATTTACCTGCATACGAAGATGAATTTGATATCAAGCATTATATAAACGGACTTGCCAACTTTATAAAAAGTTGTGAAACCCCATTGACAATTGCCATCCAGGGAGAATGGGGCAGCGGCAAAACGAGTATCATGAACATGGTACGGGAGCAGCTTGACCATACCAAAAATTTTAAATATAAATCCATATGGTTTAACACCTGGCAATACGCCCAGTTTGATTCCGCCTCACGCTTAAACATAATGTTCATTACAGATTTAATAGAACAGGTTTTTGAAGGAGAGGATGTATGCAGCAGTCAATCTCTCAATAAAGCGGACCCGGTAAAAGACATATATAAGTTATTAAAGGTAATATCTTCCAATTATATGGACAGAGTGTTCCAAGAAAAAACAGGAGTTAATAATATCACAAATATAATTGCAAATACACTCAGCAAAGACAATGAATGGGATTACCAAAAATATTTGAATACGGAATCTCAATCCATCCGAAAATTTAAGGATACGTTCGAATCATTTGTTGATTACAGCTGTTATCAAAATAAATATGACAGAATTGTCTTTTTCATTGATGATCTGGACCGGATCGATCCCTGCCGGGCAGTTGAACTAATGGAAATCATAAAAAATTATCTGGATTGTAAGAAATGTATCTTCGTTCTTGCCATTGATTACGACGTGGTAATCAGGGGGGTAAAGGCTAAATTTGGAGAGACCCGGGAAAGTAAGGCCCGAAGCTTTTTTGAAAAAATAATACAATTGCCTTTCATGGTGCCCACTAATTATTATAATGTGGAAAAATATGTAACAAACATGCTGGGGAGATTTGGCATCACTGTGAATGATTCTGAATTAAGTGATAATTTATTTAAACTAATGAAAACATGTACTACAAACAATCCGCGCGCAATAAAAAGGCTCCTTAATGTTTACGCTTTAAACAGCATGGTTAATTGTACGCAGGGCATCAACAGCACACCTGATTTTAAAAACATTTTACTTTTAGGTGTATTGGGAATTCAACTTTCATATCCAAAACTTTACCAATTTGTTTTGATAAATGCCAAATATCTTTCTATGACCGTTGAAGGTAAACAAGTCTGCCTTTTGGAATATATAACCAATCCAGAGTATCAGGATGAGCTGGCGAATACAGATGCAGATATTTACCTATATAAAGCCCCAAAAAATATACCTGAATTATATTCATTAAAAGAACAATTAGAGGAAGCCGGTATATCCGATGAGTGGGATGAATTATGGGGAGTACTGGAAACCTATACAAAACTTCTGAAAGACAGCAAAAATTCTATTCCCACAGGCACATTAGAGATATTTATAAATATATTGAATTTATCAGAGCTTTCTTCTTATGGCTCACAAAAAAAGGACGTTTTCAAGAGAAGCATTCCCTTGGACTATGAAATATACGGCGAAAAGAGACATGCTGATTCCGCTATTGAAATGTATCTGTATGTCATGGAAAAAATTCTGACGAAAAATGCCGCCCCTTTAGATAGACAGCAAATACGGGACTTATATACTACTGTAGACTGCTTTTACGATTGCAGCAAATTAATCGCCAATGGTAACTTTGACGGTAATACTGAGGAAATGGTTCAGTTCATCAAAAAAAAGGCAAAAGACGGCAGTCTTCCTCCCAGTTTGGAAGGACAAACCGTCTCAAAATTCCGCCAGGGAAAATTTGTAGAAATCGGAAATATAAGTGCCTTTATAGGTGCTTCACTGAGCCTGCCGCTTATGCGCAACTATATTAAATCACTTTTGGAATACTTTGGCGATAGCGATCTTTTTGAGTGTCGCTACTCATAGGACTCTAATACAAATAAATAGCGCTGATTTATTTAATACTAATTTTAAATAGACCAGCGCTTTCTTATATATTGATTATTCCCGGTTTATATTCTTTATATTTAGCCCTTGCTCTCCAGCCCGTATAACCTGGAGTACTTCTCCTTCAAATACCTGACATAATATTCCGGATTAAAATCCTCCCCGGTCACATCCTTCAGTATCTGACGGCTGTCTTTTAACTTACCATACTGATGAATGTGTTCCCTGAGGTAATCCCGTATCACATCCACCCTGCCATCCTTAAGCAGGCCGTCAAAATCCATGATTTCCTTCATATGATAATATAACTGGGCTCCAAAAGCGCTGCCCAGGGCATAGGACGGAAAATATCCAAAGGATCCCTGGGACCAGTGGATGTCCTGGAGCACTCCCTCCGCCGGATTCTCTGGACGCACGCCCAGATACTCCTCATATTTGTCAGCCCAGAGCTGGGGCAGCTTCTCCACGTCCAAATCTTCCTCTATCAGCATCTTCTCAATCTCATATCGAATCAGCACATGGAGACTGTAGCTCAGTTCATCGGCCTCTGTGCGGATTAGGCCCGGAGTCACTTTGTTGACCGCCTCCACGAACTGGTCCAGGTTCACCTTGCCCAACTGTTCCGGAAACATGGCCTGCACCCTGTCATATATGGGAACCCAGAAGGAACGGCTGCGCCCGATAATATTCTCAAAAAACCGTGACTGGGACTCATGCATCCCCATGCTGGCCCCCTGGCCCACAGGCGTGAGCGTCAGGTCATCCCCTATGCCCAGCTCATAGATGGCATGCCCGGCCTCATGGATCACAGAAAACAGGGAACTGTCCACACAGTCCGTGTAATGGGTGGTGATGCGCACATCCTTGTTGTGAAGGTTGGTGGTAAAAGGATGGGCGCTGACCGCCATAACGCCCCGGTCAAAGTCAAATCCCACATATTCCGCCAGGAACCGCCCCAGCTCCTCCTGCTTTTCCTCCGGGTAATCGCCCTTTAGGAAGGAATCCTCAATCATCTTTCCCTCTTCCATCACCTTTTTGAGAAACGGCACCAGCTCTTTTTTCAGCACACTGAAAAACCGGTCCAGGTTCTCCATGGAAAAACCCTTTTCATAGTCATCTAGCATCACATCGTACAGCTTCTTTCCATCCTTTGCCCTGTAACCCGCAAACTTTTTCTGGAATCCGATGACCTTTTCAAGGGTTGGGGCAAACGCTTCAAAATCCTGGTCCTTTTTGGCCCTGGCCCAAACGCTGGTAGCCCTGGCTGTGAGACGGGCGAATTCCTGGTATTCATCCTGGGGAATGGGGCAGATCTGTTCCCTCTCTTCCAGCAGCTCCCTTACATTGGCAGCCTCTGCCGTGGTCAGGCTTTTATCACCCCGGCATTTCTCCAGCAGTTTTTTCATCTCATCGCAGGTCACTGCCTGAAAATATTCCCCTGACAGAACCCCGATCACCTTGGAGGTAAGCTCTCCCGCTTCCCTGGGGGCCAGTGTCTCATTATCCCACTCAAACAGTGTCATGGCTGTCTTGATGGCCATGGCCTTATCCATATATGTCTGTAACTCATCGTACGCTTTGCTCATTGTTTCGCTCCTCTCGCATTTTGTATTCTCCGGATGATTCATTTGACTCGTTCGCCCAGTACAGGTGTAAAGCACTCTAAACAAGTTTCTCCTGTATTTTTATTATTACTCACAGCAGAAAAAAATTACCGTTGACCTGTCATGAATCTATTTAATTATAGTGCGGTTCCGGTTGGTATTCAATGGGAAAAGTCATGCGGGACTGCTACAAAGCGATTCCATTCCACAATAATATCTGGTTGACGGACAGGAATACCACCCATAAAACCGCTACCCATCCAATTACTGTGGTCACCTTACTATTTTTATGTTTTCCCAATACACTCTCTTTACTGCTCAAAAGCATCAACATCACGGTTACCAGAGGCGCTCCGATAATGGTAGCTCCCTGAGCCATGATTGTCAGCTGAATGGGATTGGAGCCAAATATCAGTCCCACGCATGCTCCCAGGGCAATGATGATGCTTGAGAACATCTTTACCCAGAAATCATTGATGGTTTTTCCTAATTTCAGTGAGTCTGCAAGGAACGTTCCCCCAATAACCGCATTTGCTATCACAGAAGAGAATACGGCCGCAAAAAATCCAAGCAGAAAGAGCCCGTTTGCAAATTCTCCCAGTAAAGGTTTCAGCAGTGCCGCGATGGATAGAACACTGGTAATCTCCGCTCCTTTTGGCAGGATGGTGGCTGCGGTTATCAGTATGATAGCTGTAATACATGACAAAATGATAATTCCGGCCGTGGAATCCCGTCCTGCCTTATCATAATTATCCATGGTCCACCCCTTCCCCTGAACCAGATAACTTTGGCAGGCAGCTCCCGCTATACTGAAGGTAGTTGCAGACATTGACACGATAATCTGCCATCCGCTTACCTTGCCCGGGATAAATCCCAAGGCCAATTCACCGTAATGAATCCGGCCAAAAAAGAATACAATATTACCGGCAAAGCAAACAAGCATGATGAGTACCATCACTGTCATTATTTTTTCCAGGAGCTGATAAAAACTGCTGGATCTCCAAATCAATACCATGATTATCAAAAAGCTGACAATAATCCACACTTTTATTCCCATAAACGGAAACAATGCGTTTAACGCAACCCCTGTGTTAATGTTATTCCCGGCTTGAAATCCTGTACAAATCAAGGAACAGCACAGTCCAAACAAAACTGCCATGCCTCTTGAATAATTGTCCTCAATATGTCCCAGCATACTCTTCTCGCTCACACAGCCGATTTTAGCCGCTATCTTTGTAAAAGTTATCATAAATACAGCCGCCAGCGCCAATACCCACAGATATGAATATCCAGCCGATGCCCCTGCCTTGGATGCTGTTATGATGCTTCCCGCGCCAAATACCGTTGCTGCTATGATGAGCCCTGGACCCAGGGATGATATCAGCTGCCTCAGCCAGCCCCCTTCTCGGTCCGTTTTCTTATCTCTGTTCCCCATACCATATTCTCCCTTCTGCCTGCTTATATATCAAGGCCCCATCTATCCAAATTGCCTGCAACAAATATATCATCATTCCATTGGGGGTACATCCTGTATATCCGGTTGATTTCCTCTATCTGTTCCTGAGATATGGTCTCCTTTGGATCCAGACACAATGTGTTTTTAAAGATCCCTTGTCTCCTAAGTATCTCATGGAGTCCGGGGATACATCCTCCAAACTCATGAGCCGCATCAAAAAATGCTCCGTTAATATCCGTTAGCTCCGCTGCCTGCGTTAATAAATCTGCGGGGATGCAGTCCTGTCCCTGTATATGCTTAACCTTTTCAAACAGCTCAACTGCTTTTTTCGTCCATACGCACCAGTGTCCCAGCAATCCTCCCCTAAAACCAATGTTCCGTTCAACTCCATCCACGGTAAAGCGGTAGGGCGTTAAGAGGTCCACAAGCAGATTATCGTCATTACCGGTGTAAAGCGCGATTTTCTCTTCCCGTCCTGAGAAAGCAACGGCGCGCATCACATCAACCGTAGAATACCGGTTAAAGGAAGCACACTTTATGGCTACTACATTGGGAATCCTGCAAATGTTTTCCCAATACCTGTATGTAAACCGCCTGCCCCCCACTGCTGTTTGAAGATAAAAACCAATGACGGGCATGATTTCAGCCACAGCCTTTGTGCGTTCCAGAAGTTCCTCCTCTGTCAAATGCCCTAAGCCGCCAGGGCTTAAGAGTACTGCATCGTAACCCATCCTTTTTGCCAGAACAGCCTCGCTCACAGCCTGGTCTGTCTCACCGCATACCCCGCTTATTTTTACAATGGTCTTTTTATGCTTCTCTTCAAAACGTCCTATTTCCTCTGAGACAAGCTGGAGTATACGCTCCAGGAACCGGTGCTCCGGATTTCTGATTGCAAACTGGGTGCTGTGCACTGCTGTTGCGATGCCGCCCACTCCTGCGTCCAGATAATAGTGAATCAGAATCTTCTGGGTTTTTTCATCCATGCTGCGGTCCTCCTTCAAGGCCAGAGGCGTGGCTGGTATGAATGTTCCTTTTGAAAGAATCTTTAATGCTTCTTCATGTCTGTTCAATTTAATAGCTCCCCCCTCTCTCCTCAAAATGCGTGGGCAGTCCAAGGTTTCTGCCTCCATCCGCCACCCATTCTGCCTGCCAGCGTATCAACGTGTCTGCCGGAACAGCAGGATATCCGAATTGTTCCATTGCCTGCGATGCGTTGTTCAGATAAGCGTCATTGCCTTCTTCCCCCTCAAATATTGGTTCCCTGCCCAAAAATCCACCTATTTTCTCAGCCGCTTTTCTTACAGAAATCACCTCTGGACCCGTGACATTCATTATCTTTGGGGGATTGGATGCATGAAGAAGGCCTCTCACCCCAATCTCAGCAGCACTACCCTGCCAGATGCAGTTAAAGCAAGGGGTAGTTACAGAAATGGGAGTTTGGTTCATAATCTTATCAGCAATATCAGCCAGTACCCCATATCTTAAATCCACCGCAAAATTTAATCTGTACATAAATACCTTGGTACCGTAACGGCTGGAGTAATATTCAAAAGTACGCTCTCTTGCAAGACAGCTCTGGGCATATTCCCCCACCGGAGCCACCTTATCCTTTTCCGTACATCCGCCGGATGCCAATGGCACCATAGGATAAATATTACCGGATGAAAATACCACAATCCTTGATTTTTTATATTTCTCCCCTACAAATGCAGGCAATACGGAATTAACTCCCCAGGTCATCCATTCCTGTCCGTCCGTACCGAATTTTCTCCCTGCCATGTAAATAACATTCGGGACTTCCGGAAGATTTTCTAATTGTTTCAAATCCTGTAAATCCGCCTGGATCATTTCCACATGATTTTCTTCCAGATATTTTCTTACCTCAGGATCATGGAAACGTGATACGGCGATCACCTTCTTATGAATGCCTGCCCTCTCCATGGCCTTGCTGGCCAAAACACAGATTGTGTGTCCCATTTTCCCGCCAGCTCCCAAAACCAAAATATCGCCATCAATCCGTTTCATATCCTCCACCATTGCCAGTGTTGGTTCTGTCAATACATCATTCAGCTTTTTCTCTGTCCACATATGCTTGCTCCTTTCCATCCGGATATTCCTATACCCGCTTCTGTCACAATGACAGCATCCTTTTGCCTGTATTTTGCTTATATTTAATACAGGTGCTATGCCATACCCCTTCAAACCTTAGTTTACATTTTTTCGCCCCCTCCTTTTATATATAACTAGTTAGTTAGTTTTTATATAAAAACATAAGCCGAAACCGGCTCAGTCTTTTTTTATATAAGAAACAACCATCTTGGTTACCTGCTTGATTCGTCTTTCAATCTCATCATTCTTATCCAAATCTTTTTTTAAAATCTGTTTTAAGGTCCAGCGGTTGGAAAAATAGTTAAAGCTGCATGCAATCAATGTCTGGAATATATCTTCTTCACATACCTGTTCCGAAATTTCCCCTGCTTTTTTCCCTTCCTCCATTATCTTTCCCAATTCCAATCGGATGGGGTTTTTTACATCCCCCAGCTCCTTTTCCTGGAAATAATATCCGTAATTCAGGTTTTCCCACATGACCATCCTGACATAGGAAGGATTATCGCGAAGGAAATAAAAATAAGTCCTCACCAGATCCGTTATCTCAGATATACAGTTCTTCTGATTACATATGACCAAATCTTCACTGTCTCCCAACCTGTCGTAAACATTTTTAAGAACTGTTTTATACAGTTCCTCTTTATTTCCAAAATACTGGTAAATCATACCTTTATTAATCTTTGCCTTGGCAGCAATCTCGTCTACCCGCGCTCCATATATTCCCTTTTCGGAAAATTCCTCTTCTGCTGCCTTTAATATGGCCTGCTTTGTCTGGGTGGATTTTATCTCTTGTTTCGTCATGAATTCCTCTTTCTCAAAAACTAACTGGTTGGTTATATTATATAAAAGAATGGCAGCAATGTCAATACATTGATTCAAACATATTACGCAACCTCCCCCGCTTCCCATCCCCCACATAAAAATGAGCCGCCCACAATCCCTCGGCAGCTCATCCTTTCTTTTCTTTCTAACAATTCCCTCACTGCGCCTGAGCAGCCTCAGTTCCGCCTTCCACCGGAACCAGGCCCGTAGCCACATATTTCTTCTTATATACAACAGTAGCCACGCCATTGATGACTCCGACCACCATAATCGCGATGATGTAAATAAAAATCCTTGTATATCCGGCGTTGCCGCAGGTGTCCAGCCAATGGCCGTACATGGCTGCCTGAAACAGATCCGGGCAGAATCCGATGGCGCAGACAACGCCGGCAGTGGACGCCGCATAGCGCCTGGGTATTTTCACCTCAGACGGCACCGCAAACATGGCGCCTCTTGCAATATGTACCATAAAACCAATCACCAATGTCATAACAGTCAGAAGGACTGACGGCACCCCTGCGGGCATGAACATGAAAATCAGGGTGATGACGGCGCCGCAGGCCAGAACAGTGGCTATGACCGATGACACGGAATGAATACGGTCCCCCATATATCCGCCCAGAGGCGCTCCCACAATACGGATTCCATACGTCCTGATGATGGCGATGGCCCCGGATCCCACCACGGTTGCCCCCAGCACATTTGTGAAATACGGGGTAAAGTATGACAGTGTCTGGTATGTGGAATATGTGGCAAATACCGCTATGCCCGCAAACCATGTTCGGGGATCCTTAAACACTCCCGCCCATTCCTTTATGGACAGCTTGGTCTCCTGACCGCTGTCCCCTCCGTCCTGGCCTTTCCCTGCCTTTTCAGGGTCAGGCAGCAGGAACACCAGGGCAATGGTTGCAATAAGCCCGACTGCCCCGTAGCTTATGATAACCGCCTTTAATCCTGCCACGCCTCCCATGGCTCCCACTGCCACCTTGGCATAGAGGCCCAGGGCAATAAAATTGATAATAACGCTTGCCAGGCCGCAGGCTGACTCCGTAAATCCGAATATGGTGCCCTGGCTTTCCTCATCTCCCACCAGACGCACCAGCTTTGTATGTGCCGGAAAATAAAGGATTAATCCCGCAACAGCCAGGCCCGCCCAGATAAAGATGGCAAAGGTGTAGCTCATATTCATGGCCAGGAGAAAATTCAAGGCGCAGGTGATGAACATTCCCAGAAGATAGACCTTTTTTGTGTTAAATTTATCGCTTAACGCGCCTCCAAAGGGCGCCAGCAGATTTCCGATTCCGAAAATGGCAATCAGGAAGCCCAGCTGCGTATTGGTGGCGTGAAGGGCGCCTGCAAGATCATCATAAAATACATACTGTACAAAGGGTGTGGCATACACAACCGCAAATGCCAGACCCATAAAAAATACGATTAAAAGCTGTTTACCGGTGATTGAGACCTTTGAATTAGACATAATAACCCCTCCTGTTTATTTACCTGATTGGGCTGCCAGGCAGGCCAATGCAATGGAATTCAGTTTGATTTCTGCTGTGTCGGAACGCGACCCCAGGATAACGGGGTTGGAAGCTCCCAGCACGATACCGCCCCATGGGCTGCGGCAGAGATGTATCCATGACTTGCCCATGATATTGCCCGCCTCTATGTTGGGGAATATGACCAGATCCACATCCCCTGTAATCCTGCTGTTGATTTTCTTGTGGGCCGCTGCCTTTGGGTCAAATGCAACGTCAAATGCAATGGGACCTTCTATGATGCATGGAAGAAATCCCTCTTCCTTTTTAACCGCCTCTACCAGACCGGCCGCATCCGTGGTGGAAACCACCTTGGGGTCCACCATCTCGTTGGCCGTGAGCACCGCCACCTTGGGATTCTGTATTCCCATATTTCGGACCGCGTACAGAAGGTTCTTAAGTATATCCTTCTTCTGCTCCAGGTTCGGGGCCACATTGATACCGCTGTCAGAACAGAACAGCAGCTTGTGATAGCCCGGCGCCTCGTAGACAGCCATCATGGACAGCAGCCGTCCGGTACGAAGCCCCCATTCCCTGTTGAGGATTCCCCTCATATAGACGCTGGTATTGACAAGCCCCTTCATCAGTACCTGGGCGCTGCCGTCGTGCACGGCCCTGACCGCCCGCTCCACTGCCTCCTCCTCCGTGCCGGCCTGAAGGATTTCCAGAGGCTTAAGCCCTATGCGGCCGCAGAGTTCCTCTATCCTTTCCCGGTCTCCTGTCAGCACGGGTTTTATAAATCCCTGGTCCGCTGCTGCTTTTACCGATAAAAGCACTTCCTGGTCAGCCGCCTGGGCCACGCTTACCACCAAAGGCTCTGATGACCTGACCCGCTCCTGTAATTCTGCAAAATTCTTTATCATGGTTTATTTCTCCTCAATATATATTATCTTAATTGGCCGGCCCTAATCATCAGCTTAATTTATGGCTGTGAATCAATCTATGGCACAGGCTCTTTTTCTCTTCCGCGCCAACCTTCAGCACATAGATGCCGAACATGGCCAGGACAATGGATAAAACAGGGTTTACATAATTCAATACTGCATATTTCCAGTACTGGGACACGCCCACCCCAAGGGTGGAGAGGATAAATACGCCGCTGGTGGACCAGGGAATAAATACCTGGGTCAATGTGCCACCTTCTTCCAGCAGCCGCGAGAGCATTTCCGGACGCAGTCCCCTTTCCCTGAATGCTTCCTTATATAAACTGCCGTTTACCACGATGGAGAGGAATACCTCCCCCATGGTAAGGGTGCCGAAGGTCGTGCTGGCTATGACCACCGGCACCATCATCCTGTCGCTCCTGACCCGTTTAATAATAACCTTCACGATTTGGGGAAGATACCCCACATGCTCCATAACACCCCCGAATGATATGGCGATACAGGACAGGGAAAATGTATACATCATACTCTGTATTCCGCCCCTCAGCAGCAGCTTATCCACCAGCTCCACACCGGTGGATTCCGCATAACCGTAATTGAGTCCGGCCACCACCTCCCTCATGGGACAGCCCTGATAGAACACTGCCACCAATACAGCCAGGACCGTGCCGATGGCCATACTGGGAACTGCGGGATATTTCATCAGGTTCAGAATCAGAAGCACCGCCATAGGCATCAGCACCAGGGGGCTTATGTGAAACCGGCCGCCGATGGTATCCAGAAACAGGTTTACAGTATCCATGCTGAAATTCCCTCCGTGATAGGATAATCCCAATACTGTAAATACTGCCAGAGTAATGATATAGGAAGGAAAGGTAGTCTTCCACATAGCCCCAATATGGGCATACAGCGTGGTTCCCGCTGCTGCGGGGGCCAGGTTGGTGCTGTCTGATATGGATGACATCTTATCCCCGAAAAATGCCCCTGATATAACCATGCCTGCGGTGAGAGGCGCAGGTATCCCCATACCTGCCCCAATTCCCATCATAGCCAGTCCCATGGTGCCCACGGTTCCCCAGGACGTGCCGATGGATATGGACGTAAGACTGCACAAAAGCAGGCCTATGGGAAGGAAATAATCAGGGATAATATATTGCAGTCCGTAGTAAATAAGGGCCGGCACGGTTCCTGAAAATATCAGCGAACTGATTATGATACCGATAAATATAAATATGATCATGGCTGCCAGGGCCTGGCCCAGGGATTTCTTCATACAGTCCACCAGGTCCATGAAGCTGTAGCCCAAAGGCACCGAAGCAATGCACACCACGGCCAGGGCGCAAAGCAGCACAATATGTATGTCATAATCAAGCAGCACAACCCCCAGCAGTAAAACCGCAATGGCTGCCCCAAACACCAGGAAGGACATGACGGCCCCCGGCTGTCTCTTTTCTTTGTGGTCCTCGCTCAATGAATCCACCCTCTTCCTCTCATATGGCCAAATCACTCATATTCCCTGGGTTCTTCTTCCCCCTTAAGCACCCTCAGCGCCCCAAGGGCCAGGGCTGTCATTTCGAATTCCCCTGCCACCACTTCCACCGGCGCAAGGAATCCCACCATACGCCTGATTTCATCTGTCACATACCGGGAATGGGCTATGCCTCCTGTCAGTACAATGCAGTCCACCTTTCCTTCAAAGACAGCCGCATACGAACATATCTCCTTTGCCACCATGTACACAAACGCTTCATAGACCAGCTTTGCCGTCTCGTCCCCAAGTCCCATCCGGCGTTCCACCTCACCGGCATCTTTTGTGCCCAGGTAGTCATACATGCCGCCGGTGCTGCTGATTTTGGCCACCATCTCTTCACGGGTGTATTTTCCGGAATAGCACAGCTCCACCAGGGGGTAGGTAGGAAGTCCGCCGCTCCGCTCCGGAGAAAAGGGACCGTTGGTCCTTCCTCCGCTTCCGTCTATCATCTGGCCGTTTTTGTGGGCCACCACGGAGTTTCCGGAACCCAGATGGGCTATGATCAGACTGCTCTCCTCATACTTCTTTCCGATACGCTCCGCTGCCCATCTGGCCACAGCTTTATGGTTCAGCGCATGAAACCAGCTGGGACGCTCCAGGTCGGAAATGCCTGATATCCTGGCCTTCGGCATCAGCTCATCCACCGAAACAGGGTCCACCACAAAAGACGGCACCCCAATCTGGTCTCCGATGCTTCTGGCCAGGGCCGCTCCCAGGTTAGAAGGATGCTCTCCGTGGACCGCATGTTCCAAATCCTCCAGCATCCTCTCATTCACCCGGTAGGTGCCGCCCGGTATGGGATTCATAAGCCCTCCCCGCCCAGCCACTCCGGACAGCTCATGTATATCCACGCCTTCTTCCTCAAGCGTTTTAAGGATCAGCCCCTTCCTGTAACCGAACTGGTCAAATACATGGCTGAACCCGCTTAACTCCTCCTGGGTGTGAATAATGTTCTTTTTGAGCACCTGTTCCTCATCCTCAAATACAGCGATTTTTGTGGATGTCCCTCCAGGATTGATGATTAATAGTTTCATTGAAAATTACCCCTCTTTCCGTCTGGTGGTTTAAATGTTGTTCTATTGTACGGAACACCGTTCTGTAAAAGAGGTAAAAAAGAAAGGAAACTCAATCCGTTCCTTTCCCCTTCCTGTATCAAATCACATACAGCAATGGTTATAGACAGCATAATAGCATAGCTTTCATGTGTTGTCAAATATTTTTTGTGCAATTTATCTTTTCCCCTCTGCCGCGCCTGGCAGGCAGACGTAAATATCCCTAAAAATTCCCAGATATATCCCTGGCGGTATTGCAGACAGCCTCAATCCTGTCCTCTAAATCCGAGGAGTTCATACGGCTGGTGGGGCCGGAAAGACTGATGGCCGCAACAGCCTTTTTATTGCGGTCAAGGATAGGGGCTCCTATGCAGGTAAGGCCCATCTCCTGCTCCTCATGGTCCATGGCGTAACCCCTGCGCCGCACCTTGTCGATTTCCTCCTTCAAATCCTCATAGGAAAGAATGGTGTTTACCGTATATCGGGTCAGCTCCCGTTCCTCATAGGGTGCCCAGTCTATATTATCGCTAAAGGCCAGAAGGCATTTTCCAACCGCAGAGCAATGGCACTCACTGAGGGAGCCTACCGGCGGGTTCACGGTCAAAAGCTGCTGGTCGCTCATCTCCTTCAGTATAATGACACTGTGGTATACATCGCCGGGATTATGCTCTAATATGGACACGTTCACCACCTCATGGTATTTCTGGTGCAGCCTGCGGGCATAAGGCCGTATAACCTCCTGGATTCCCATTTTATTCTCCACGCTCTTTCCCAGCACAAACAGCTGGCTTCCCAGCCAGTACTTCTCTGTCTCCGGGTTCCTGCTCACAAATCCTCTGGCTTCCAGAGTGGATAAGGTGCGGAACACCGTACTCTTGTAAACCCCCATATCAGAAGCAATCTGGGTTATACCCACTTCCCTGCCCTGCTTATTTAAATAAATTAACAGTTCCAATGCCCGGTCCAATGCCTGGATCGTATCAGCCATCCTTTGTTTCCTCCTATATTCCAGTTACATTCCGTATCCTGTATGTATCCAAACCATCTGATAATAATTAAAAACCATTTTTTTAACGATGTCAAGGATAAACGGTGTTTGTGCACTATTCATATATTTGGGCTTTTATTTTTGTCTAAATAGCAAATAGTCTCCTACTTGACAATTAAAATGCAGCAGATGTATAATTCCATTTAACGGAACAACGTTCTATACAGCAGAACACAAAATATTGACAGGAGGATTAATTATGAAGGTCACGGTAAATAAAGACCGCTGCAAGGAATGTGGATTATGCATCCACCACTGTCCGAGAAAGGCTATCAGCAAATGTGATGTCCTGAATGCCAACGGTTACTATCCGGTCCAGGTGGACGACGAGGCGTGTATTGCCTGCGGAATGTGCTACATCACATGTCCGGACGGCGTATTCCACGTATCAGCAAATATAGAAGGGGAGGTTAAATGATTCATGGCAGAGATGATGAAAGGCAATGAAGCCATTGCAGAGGCAGCCGTCAGGGCTGGAGTTAAATTCTATGCAGGTTATCCCATTACACCGTCCAGCGAGATTATGGAATATTTATCCTGGCGTCTCCCGGAAGTGGGCGGCAGTTTTGTGCAGGCGGAAAGCGAGCTGGCAGGCATCAACATGGTAATCGGCGCAGCCGCGTCCGGAGTCAGGGCCCTGACCGCTTCCTCCGGCCCAGGCATATCCCTGAAACAGGAAGGCGTATCCACCCTGTCCGACGAGGGCCTGTCCGCGGTGGTCATAACCCAGGTCAGATACGGCAACGGGCTGGGCACCCTGCTGTCCGCCCAGTGTGATTACAACCGTGAGACAAGAGGCGGCGGCCACGGCGATTACCGCTGTCTGGTATTTGCCCCTGCTTCGGTCCAGGAATTCGTGGACCTGATGCGCCCGGCTTATGAGCTGGCTGAAAAGTACCGCGTGGTATCCGTCATGATGGGCGAAGCCACCCTGGGCCAGATGATGGAGCCGGTAACCCTTCCCGATTTCGTGGAGGCAGAGCGCACCCCATGGGCGTTAAACGGCCATTATACATACAAAAAAATCGGTATCTTTGAGCGGGACTCCATGAAGGAAGCCGTGGAGCTGGTAGACAAATATAACACTATCAGGGAAAATGAGCAGCGGTGGGAAGATGAGGGACTGGAGGATGCGGACTATGTATTCGTGTCATACGGAGTTCCGGGCCGCAGCACCCTTGGCGCTGTCCGCGAGCTGAGGGCCCAGGGAGAAAAAGTGGGAATCATCCGCCCCATCACGGTCTGGCCTTTCCCGGAAAAAGCATTTTACAAAATCAATCCCAACGTAAAGGGAATCATCACCGTGGAGGCCAATGCTACGGGCCAGCTGGTGGATGACGCTGCCCTCTACACGAAAAAGGCGTTAAAGGAGCGCAATGTGCCGGCCTACGCCCTTACCTATGTGTTTGGCACGCCAACCATCCGCAATATCAAAAAAGACTATTTTGAAGTAAAATCAGGCAGCAAAAAGGAGGTATATTAAAATGTCAGCTTCCAATAAAGAAAGAAAAGTCCCTGTTCTGGTAGATAAGCCAATGGACTTCTGCCCGGGATGCGGCCACGGAATCATAAGCCGCCTCATCATGGAGTGTCTGGATGAACTGGAGCAGAGTGATAACATCATCTTCCCCATTGGAGTGGGATGTTCCTCCAATCTGGGTGCAGGCCTGGAATGCGACCGCCTCCACTGTTCCCATGGACGGGCAGGCGCAGTGGCCACCGGCATGAAGCGGGTCAATCCGGATGTCCTCATCGTATCCTACCAGGGCGACGGCGACGCCTACAACATAGGAATCGCGGAAACCTTCAACGCGGCATACCGCAATGAAAACATAACTGTTATCGTTGTGAACAACACCAACTTCGGCATGACCGGCGGTCAGATGAGCCTTACCACCATGGAAGGCCAGAAGACCTCCACCAGCGTGCATGGACGTGACTGCAGCGTCACCGGTTATCCCCTGCGTTTTCCTGAGATGGTGGCCAGGGAATTCCCCGGCGCTGCCTACGCGGCCAGGGGCACAGTGACCAGTCCTTCCAAAATCAACCAGCTGAAGGGTTATATCAAAAACGGCCTCCAGGCGCAGATGAATCATGAGGGATACTCTGTCATCGAAGTGCTCTCCCCCTGTCCGGTAAACTGGGGACTTACCCCGGTAAAGGCCATGGAGCGTATTGAAAGCGAACTGGTCCCCTACTATCCATTAGGTGAATTCAAGAAAAGAGAGGTGCGTTAATCATGAAGGAAATCGTATTTGCAGGTTCCGGCGGACAGGGTGTATTGACAGCCGGGCTAATCATCTCTGATATTGCGGCCACAGAGGGCATCAATGTGACCTGGGTCCCCTCCTACGGCTCCGCCATGCGCGGCGGCACTGCCAACTGCACGGTGAAATACTGTGAGAATACCATTTATAACCCATCCCAGGAACAGCCTGACCTGCTTCTGGCCATGAACAGCCCATCCTTTCACAAATTCCTCCCCCTGGTAGCGCCCGGCGGGGTGGTGGTAATCGGCGACCTGGTGGAGATACCGGAGGATGCCCGGAAGGACGTGACCTATGTGCGTGTGCCGGCCACCAGGATTTCCACTGAATTAAACAATCCCAAGGGCGCCAATATTGTCATGACAGGCGCCATCGTAAAGCTCATGGGCGACTTTACCAAGGAGGCAGCCATCGCAGCCATGATCCATATGTTTGAGAAAAAGGGAAAATCCCGTTTTAATGAAGCCAATGAAAAGGCATTCAACGCCGGGTATGACGCGGTGGAAACACTGGCTTTGGATTCCTGCGTAAGATAAATGATTTTGAGGCATCCGGGAGGAATACCAACGGTATCCCTCCCGAATGCCCCTCTATTCATACAAATAGTGATATGTAATACGGCCTTTGCAATCCCTGTTCCATCAGACCGCCATTTCTGATGGGGCAGGGTTTTGCAATTGGCAAAGCCTACAAAAAAACACCAGCCGGCCGGATCTGCTTCCGGCCTGGCTGGCTATCTTCTTCTATCTTACTTTATGAACAGCTGTGTCCAATAATCGGTTCCGCTGGCATCCTGATAATGTCCTACCCCAATAGAAGTAAAATCACGATTCAGGATATTGGCCCTGTGGCCTGAGCTGTTCATCCAGCTCTGCATCACTGCCTCAGGCGAGTTCTGTCCGTAAGCAATATTCTCACCCACACTCCGGTAGCTGATTCCCGCCTGTGTCAGGACTGTACTGAAATTGCTGCCATCAGGCCTGGTGTGTGAAAATGTGCCCTTGATTTCCTGCGCTCTCTTGTTGGCTGCCTCTGCCACGCCTTCGTGAACAGACAGCGGACTAAGACCCACCTTGGCCCTCTCTGCATTTACCAGTTCAACCACTGCGTCCGCAAATGCGTCCTGGCTGCCGCCGTTATCCGGGTCGCCGGGAACCGTATCCCCCGGAGCCTCGGGAGCCGTACCTGGGTTATCCGGCTCACCCGGCAGTGAATTGTCTGGCAGTGAGCTGTCCGGGCTGTCAGGCAGTGAGTTGTCCGGCAGTGAGCTGTCCGGCAGCTCAGGTCCCGGCAGTTCCGGTGTGGGGAAGATGAAGTCGGGCGGTGTAACCTGCGGCAGACTGTTGTCCGGCAGCACAGGTCCTGCTCCCCATCCGTTATTCTGGTTCCCGTTGTTATTCTGGCCCCAGCCGCCATTCTGGCCCCAGTTCCCATTCTGGCCTATATTACCAGGAAGACAATTCTGTCCTCCCACTCCAATCACGTATGCGCTTCCATTAGCAAAAGGAATCTGATATGTAGATACGGCTGCCAGTGATGTCACCGGTATGGCTGCGGATACAAGCATGGCTGCGGCTGCGGACAATGTGTACATGGATATCTTTCTCATGGTTACCTCCTTATGTGTTACATAATTATTACATTTCTGTTACAAAACTATAATAGCACATAATATTTGGAAAACCATTAGGGAAAGAATGGAAATAATGTATGCCGCAGCCCCTCTCCGGCGCCAGCTCTCTGCTATCCCTTTATGCCAGTGGATGCAATACCTTCCACGTAATATTTCTGAAGAAATACGAACATCAGCAGCATGGGGATTGCCGATATGGTCAGGGATGCCATGATAGCGCCATAGTGTATTGGCTTTGATCCAAAAAACGTCTGGATGGCCAGCTGGATTGTCCTCATATCCTCCCCTGTAACCACCAGCATGGGCCACATGAAATCATTCCAGTGGGCCACGAAGTCCAGGATGAAGATGGTGGCGTACACCGTGCCTGAGATGGGCATTACAATGGTAAAAAATGTCTTGATGGGGCCGCAGCCGTCTATGGCTGCCGCTTCCAGCAGATCATCGGGAATGTCTAAGAAGAACTGGCGGAACATGTAGATGGAGAAGCATTTCCCCACAAAGGGAACAATCAGCCCGGCCCAGGTATTCACCCACCCAAGGCTGGCAACCTCCTTGTAAAGGGGCAGCATGATAGCCTCCATGGGAAGCACCATAAGGCTGATGACCACTGTCAGCAGCAGCTCCTTTCCGGGGAAATTGAATTTTGCCAGGGCATATCCGCAGACGGAATTGACCGCCAGGTCCAGGATTACAATTACAAACACATAGAACAGGCTGTTGAGGATGAATTTCATCATATTTACCCTGGTAAACACCTCAACATAGTTCCCAAGGGTGGCCGCTGTGGGCCAGAACGTCCTGATATTGCTCATGTCGGAGAATATCTGCGCCTCCGGTTTCAGGGACGCGGCAATCATCCACAGGAGCGGCGATACAAAAATCAGGGCGACAATTGCATTTCCGCCATAGAACAAAACGCGTTTCAGGATATCTTTTTCCTTTAATCCCATGATTCTCCCTCCTCCTTAATCTGCCTTGATGACCCGCTTCAGCATCAGCGACATGGTGACCACTATGACAAAGAATACGGTTGCCACGCTGCAGGCGTACCCGAAATTTCTGCTCTGGAAGCCCTGTTCATAGATATAATACACAAGGGTCCTGGTGGAGTTCTGGGGACCGCCCTGGGTCATGACATAGGGCTGCGTGAACAGCTTCATGGCCTGGATCATTGTAATCATCACAACGTATTTAATCACATTCTTAAGTCCCGGCAGGGTCACATACAGAAACTTCTGAAAGGCTCCCGCACCGTCAATGGACGCCGCTTCATACTGGTCTCCCGGTATGGCCTGAAGTCCTGCCAGGAAAATCATCATCTGATACCCTGCCGCCTGCCAGGCCGACATAAAGATAATGGAATTCATGGACGTCTTGGGGTCTGTCAGGAAACCGCAGGGGGCAAAACCCAGCTTTGTGAGAAACGCGTTCAGAAGGCCTGTGCTGGGGTTGGGATTGTACAGCACGCTCCAGAGGATGGCAACCACCACCATGGATGTGATGTTGGGGCTGAAATAGGCTGCCCGGAATATGGATACTCCCTTTCTTCTGGATGAAATCAGCATGGCTAAAAGCAGGGCCAGAATGCACTGGAAGGGAACTACCACCACCGTAAAGTAAATGGTATTAACCAGGGATTTCTTAAAGTCCCTGTCCCCAAACAGCTCCACGAAATTATCCAGTCCGCAGAATTTAATCTTATCCGGCCTGAGGATATTGTAATCAGTAAATGCATAGCGGACCGTGGAAACAGCAGGCAGTATGAGGAACGCTGCCAGCAGCACCACTGCCGGAAGGATGAACAGGAACGCCGCCCGTCTTTCATGGACCTTATTCTTTGTACCATACTTCATGATATACCTCCTTTCCCTGTTAAAGGGAAGGGGGACCATTGTCCCCCTCACCATTACTCCGCGTAGTTCTTCTGGTAGTTGGAATCAAAATCAGCTGCCAGCTGGTCTAAGGACTCTTTTACATCCGCGCCTGTGAACATATTCATCATGGCCTCTGAAAATCCGGGCGACAGCACGGTATAGCCGGGTGTTCTTGGTCTTGGATGGCCTGTATTCAGTGACTGCTCCTTAAAGAGGGAGCGGGGATATTCATTGTACTCTGTCAGCGTGTCATAGCTGGATGCCCTGGTGGGAAGTTTTGCTATGGCCTGGGCGTAAGAGGTCACATTTTCCTTATTCATCAGGTAGGAGATAACAACGCCTGCTGCTTCCGCGTCCGCGTTCCTGGTGATGCAGGCAGCCCAGTCCCCTGTGGGAGATGTGTTGATGCCGCCATTGTCAGCCACCGGAAAGTATGTAACGCCCCAGTTCAGATCCGGGAAGGACTGCTCCAGAGTGGCCACTTCCCAGGAACCGCCCAGCATGGTGGCGCATTTTCCATTGTGGAACTCCTGCTTCATGGGGTCAATATTGGCATAACCATCCTGAATCAGACTGTTGAGGAAATTGGCTGCTTCAATGCCCTTTTCACTGTTCACATAGCCGTCGGCCTTGGAACCGTCTTCACTTACAAAGTCAGTGCCGTTGGAAATCCAGAACTGCTCCAGCACATAGGGAAGTCCCTCGCCCTTATCCATGATGATGTTGGTTCCGGCCACATCGCTGGTGGTCAGCTTCCCGGCAATGTCAGCAAACTCAGACCAGGTCAGGGCGTCCTCCATCTTATCCGGCATGGTGATGCCGGCCGCGTCAGTCATATCTTTATTGTAGTACAATGCAACGGAACTCTCTGTTGCTCCCAGGGCGTACAGCTTGCCGTCATAGGTTCCCTGCACTTTGATGGATTCCACGAAATCACTTAAATCCTCCTCTGTAAAATAGGAGTCAATGGGTACGATGATTCCGTCCGCCGCGTAATTGGATATGTTGGGACCGTCCACAAACAGAATGTCAGGCAGATCATTGCTTGTCACGGCCGCATTGATTTTATCCTCGTAAGCATAGGAATCCGCCCGCACGATAGCTTCCCTCTTAAGCTCGATTTCTCCCTTGTGTTCTTCATTGAAGGCATTGATTTTCTCAACCCACCACTCTTCAATAGCCGGTTCATCCGTGGGACTCCAGATAGTCACCAGTTTAGCCCCGTCGCTGCCTGTCTTTCCTCCCCCTGATTTGGAACTGCCGCCGCAGCCGCTCAGTGCACACGCCGCCAATACAGCTGCCAGTGTCATACATGCCAATCTCTTATTCTTCATAATCCTTCTCCCTCTCTTCATGATTTATGGTTCCAGATGGACTCCATGGTCCATACCTCCAAACGCTTCAGACTTCCGGCAGCAAAATCCGCCTCCAGATGCCCCCTGGTGCTTTCCTGGTAGAAAAGCTTGGTGCCTGCGGCCTCGCCGTGGTTTAAGTAAACCTCTGCCACCCTCCGGTCCATAAAAATCTCCACATAGCGGACCGCGCTGACATCAGACGGAAAACGGACCTCACTCACTTCCTTCCTGGTGGATACCAGGCTAGTCACACCATTTTTCCGTTCCAGATACAGGGCGTCATCTCCTTCCCTAGCAAGGGTCACAAGGAAATCCCGGTCGTCTCCAAGCTTGATTTTCACAAAAAATGAGTTGCCCGGAACAATCACAGGCGGGACATCCTGTCCTGACACTGCGAAAATACGCTCCTTCAGCAGTCCGTAACATTCCTTTACCGGCTCCGTGAACAGCCTTCCTTGTTCCATGTGCAGTTCCCTTGGAAGGGAAAAACTGCCGCAGGCGCCTGTGGGCTTAACCCGGTGTTCACCGTAAAAATCAGATATCCACCCTATGGCAATCCTTCTGCCGCCGTGTTCAAAGCTCTGCACCGCATAGAAGTTGCTTCCAAAATCATACCACTGCTGATGTTCTGTCTTAAACCTGCCCCCGTCAAAGGTCCCGGTATAACACCGTGTCATCTGATACCGGCCGGCCTCATCGCGGTGGCACATCCATGCACCTGCGGCCACATATTTCCCATCCAGTTCAAAAAAGTCCGGACACTCAAAGGTCCTGATTCCCGGTTCGTGCTCCTGCAGGAGAGGACCTTTAAAGCTCCACGCTCCATTCTCCCGGACATACAGCAGGATAGACGGCACACCGTCCAGGCTGGATCCCAATACCATATAGTCCATGCCTTCTATCCGCTGTACCTTGGGGTCCCTGAAATCAAAGGACGCTCCCTCCGGTCTTTCAGTAATGCACGGGCGCTCCTTCTCCACATGGATGCCGTCCCAGCAAACAGCCTCTGTCTGCCATTCCCTGGTTTCCTCACCGTCCTCCTGGGGACCGTGGTGACGGGTCAGATACAGATGCATCTGTTCTCCCTCCACCTGGGCGCTTCCCGAAAAGGCTCCTCCTTTGTGTTCTTTATCCCTCCACAAATCCGGCTGCGGTTCCAGAACATAGGGCATATGGGTCCAGTGAATTAAATCCCGGCTCACCGCATGGCCCCAGTACATATCATTCCATTCCTGCCCAAAGGGATTGGACTGGTAAAACAGATGGTAATATCCCTTAAACCAGCAGAGTCCATTCGGATCATTTACCCAGTTCATAAAGGGATTGAAATGATACTGTTCCCTTACAGAAGTATCATACCATTTTCCCAGTTCCATTTCATCACCGCTGTCCGGATCCAGGAATCTTATTCCCCTGTCCATCAAATCCGGTCCCCCGCTCAGATACATCTGGGTGAAAGAGACCCCTTTACGGCTGATGCGGTATATCCCCTTCTCAGGAAGGGCCAGCTGTACCAGACGGTACCAGTCGTCATTCATGTGAACCTGCTGTTCCTTTCCTCCGGGTCCTTCCAGACAAATCCAGCCATCCCTGTCATCTGTTTTTTCAGCAAATATACAGACGGACTCATATTCCCCGTTGTCAAATTCCAACATCCACATCACCTCCTTTTATCCTGTCTGTGTCTATTTTTCCTATATGGAACCCGTTCCATATCCACACTATAGTACTATTAGATTGATATGTCAATATGCTTTTGTAAAAAAGCGTAAAAATAGTGCACATTATACAGCTTTTCGCCTCGTATATTGTGCACTATTTTCATTCTATTTCCAGTTTTTGTATCTATCGTATTCAGCCCTTCTCCGTGTTCCACATGGAACACATTATATCGTTCCACCTTTTTGTATGGAAACAGGCAGAATTTGTTCCATCTTTACCTTCTTACCATCTAACAGGTCCATCATGGTATCCACACAGGCTGTTGCCAGTCCCGGTATATCCTGCGCTATGCTGGTAAGCTTGGGTGTAAACAGCCGGGTCATGTCAACTGCGTCATAGCCAACAATATGGAGTTCCTCCGGAACCTTCACACCTCTTTGGTTTGCTATGTTAAGGCAGTAAAGGGCTCCTATATCCGTAGTGAACACCCCGTCAATATCCCGGTAAATATCCATGTACTGTTCCATGATACGGCAATAGTAATCATATTCCATCATATTCCACGCCATTTCAATGGTTTTGACAGATGCCCCATTTTCCTCCATAACCCGATTAAATTCCTGATGCCTGTCATTGGAGGGCGTATGGACGCGGAAGGAACCGCCAAAGTTCAGCACATTCCTGCAGCCTGCATCCAATAGAAGCCGGGCCGCCATCCTGCCTCCTGCCTTGTGATCTGAATGTATTATGGGAATGTCCGGTCCCAGGTTCCGGTCCATGGCGACCACCGGCTTATTCAGGTTCAGGTACGCGTAATCCTGGAGGGAATGGGCACCGGTGATGATGCCGTCCATTACGTTCTGGCGCAGCATGTCAATAAAGTCCTGCTCACGGTTGCTTATCTCAATGGTATTGCAGATCATGGCCTTATAACCGTTCTTATAGAGCTGGATCTCCATGTGCTTCAGCAGCTTGCTGAAAAATGGATTTTCCATATCAGGCACCACAATTCCAATGATTCCTGTCCTGTTCCGGAACAGGTTCCTGGCCAGCTCATTTGGCTGATAGTCCAGTTCCGCAGCCATTGCAAGGATTTTTGCCTTTGTATCCTCCGCCACATAGCCAGTTCCGTTAAGCGCGCGGGAAACAGTCCCCACCCCTACACCTGCTTTTTTTGCCACATCCCTGATACTTGCCATTTGCCCAGACAACCTCCATCGCATAAAACTTCATTACATTGCACTAATTACATAGTACTAATATCTTAGCAGGAGGAAGGTAAAAACGCAAGCGGGTCCCGGAAAGGTTTCGGCAGGTTCTGGCGGGTTTTGGCGGGCATCTGTTTTAATATTTCGTCAATATTCACAATTTTTTCTGACTAATTCAGTCAAACACGATATTCTTTCAAAAGAATATTGATTTATATATTATATATGATAGACTAAATACCGTTATAAGACAAATATTTAACAGCTGATATTATCAGGTGATTTTGTTACAATTTTATATTTCACAGACTTGGAACGAGAGTTTGGCAGCCTTTTACAAAGAGCTGCGGCTCTCGTTTTTTTATTTGTGCAGACATCAGAGCATTAAATCTCCAGGAGTTTGGCAACCTTTCACAAAGTGTTGAAGCTTTCATGAAAGCGTTTTTAAATATCAAAGAAAATCAGGAGGGAAAACAACAATGTCACAAAAGAACACAGCAACCAGCACTTCAAAATTCCAGCTTGACGGCAGGCCCAGTATGAAGGAGGCAGTGCCTTTAGGCCTGCAGCATGTACTGGCCATGTTTGTAGGGAACATCGTTCCTATGATTTTAGTCGCGTCAGTAGCCAACCTGTCTGTTCAGGACGCCAACATGCTGCTCCAGTGCTGCATGCTGGGAGCTGCCATCTCAACCGCAATCCAGCTCTATCCCATACGAATCGGAAGCATACAGATTGGCTCCGGTCTTCCCTGCATGATGGGACTTACATACGTATTCCTGCCGGCCTGTCTTTCCATTGCCGGCAGCAAAGGAATTCCCTATATCTTCGGCGCCCAGATTGCGGCGGGTGTCATTGCCATCAGCTACGGAACACTCCTTAAAAAAATGTCATCCTTCTTCCCTCCTGTGGTAACGGGGACCATTGTCATGACTGTGGGCGTTTCCATCTTTAATCTTGCCATCGGCAATATTGCGGGCGGTACATCATCACCTGATTTCGGTGCCCCCATCAACTGGGCAGTCGGCGTATTCGTGGTGCTGGTCGTACTGGGATTCAATGTGTTCGGCAAAGGCCTTCCCAAGGTAGCAGCCATCCTTATCGGTATGACGGCAGGCTACATTTTATCGGTCATTCTGGGACTGGTAAGTTTCTCAGGCATTGGAGAGGCTGCCTGGTTTGCTGTTCCAAAGCCTTTTGCATTTGGCGTAAAATTTGATTTAGGATATATTCTGATGTTTGTACTGCTTTACTTCATTGTTGCCGTACAGATGATAGGCGATTTCAACGTATCATGCATGGGCGGACTGGACCGCGAGCCCACCCCGGATGAAATCGGAGGAGGAGCCACCGCAAACGGAATCACTTCCATTATATCAGCCGTACTTAACAGCTTCCCCACCGCCACCTACAGCCAGAACTCCGGTATCGTGGCTCTGACCAAAGTGTGCTCCCGTTTTGTAATTCTGGTTGGCTGCGGAATCCTTTTCCTGGCCGGTCTCTGTCCCAAGGTAGGAGCCGTGCTGTCCACCATCCCCAACTGTGTGATTGGCGGCGGTACCGTGGTTGTATTTGCAATGATTGCCACCTCAGGCATGAAGCTTCTTGCCAAGGCCGGATACTCCAACCGGAACTGCCTGATTATAGGCGTATCCCTGGCATTCGGCCTGGGCACCCAGTTCTGCAAAGGCGCCAGCGCCCAGTTCCCTGCCGGAATCGCTGCAATGCTGGAGGAGAACAGCGTTATTCTCACATCTTTGCTTGCGATTATTCTCAATCTGGTGTTTCCAAAGGATCCGGTTGCGGCGGCAGAGAAGGAGGGCAAGGCGCAATAATTGTTTTTATATAGAAAATAGCACTGGAAAACTCCCAGTGCTATTTTTATATAACTGTTATTCCCTTTTCTGGTGGTTCTCATATTGCTCTGTGTCCAACATACATCTGCCTAATTCTCCATCACCTCCTGATACGTGGCATGGTTCTCCAGCGCCTCAGTCATGGCCGCCATCCGGGATAAATCCCCCATTAGAATCACACCGCTCATCCGGTTATTCAGGAAATAGTATTTCCGGTACTGTTCCTTACCCATATCCCTGAATTCCACTGTCTTATAATAGAGGTTCGGGTTTCTTCCGTTGTCGCCCGCGGCAAACAGGGCGGTATTCATGCCGTGGAAGGTCAGGGCCGCAGGTACAGGCGTGTATTCCAGACTGTCCCCGGCCGCGTTGGCGCCCGCAGTCTTGCCCTGTTCCACCGCTTCGGGCCAGATGCCGTAATTCCCATCATGGTACTGTGCACAGTCGCCGCAGGCATAGATGCCGGAAACCGAGGTCTCCATGCGCTCGTTGACAACTACTCCCTTCTTTGTCTCCAATCCCATCTTCTTTGCCAGCTCTATGTTGGCGCGGATGCCTGCGGACACAATCACCATCCCGCCTTCCACCACTTCCCCTGTTTTCAGGCGGACACCGCTCACATAGCCGTCTCCCTCGATGGCTTCCACATTGACGCCGGTGCGGATCACCACCCCGGCTTTGGATGCTATTATCTTCAACTGCTCCCCGGAGCTCTCATCCATCTGACGTCCCATCAGGGATGGAGCCATTTCAAGCACCGTCACCTCAAGGCCTGCCTTCTTAAGCTCCCATGCTGCTTCCAGTCCCAGAACACCGCCTCCGATGACCACGGCCTTCTCCGTGCTCTTCATCAGAGCCTCCACCCTTCTGACATCAGAAAGCCGTCTGATTGCCGCCACCTCCGGTAACCCGCTTCCTTCCATCGGCGGAATAAAGCATTCACTTCCCAGCGCGTATATCAGCTTCGTGAAACGCAGCTTTGTTCCGTCGTCAAGAAGCGCTTGCCTGGCATCCGTATCCACGCTCTCCACCCGTTTTCCCAGCATCTGGCGCACCTGATTTTCCTCATACCATGGGGCATCCACCATAGCTATCTGCTCCGGCTCCAGGCCTGCGACCAGGGATTTGGTCAGCATGGGACGGTTGTAGGACGGATAGGGCTCCTCGGATACCATAGTAATCCGTCCTGTGGCATCCCTCTCCCGGATGGCCTTGGCGGCATTAAATCCGGCTGCGCCGTTACCGAGAATCAGATAGTCGTTTGCCGTGTTATTGGTAAAATCATTTGCCGCATCCTCCACCGGCACAAAGTTCTCCCGGCCCACGCCGCAGACAGGACAAATCTCGATGGAGGAATCAAAAATCTCCCCGCAAACCAGGCATTTAACCAGCCTCCTGCCGCCCTTTGCCGCCGCTGTCCCCGGCTTCTTGGACTGCACCAGACACCCGAACTGATATCCGAACTCATAGGCACCCACCAAATCTGCATCCGAGGGTTTAAACCTCACCTTAAATCCGTCTACCACCTTCATTTTCAACTGTTTCAGGCGCTCCGTGATATGGGGTACGCCCTCGCCGCTCCAGCCGTAGCTGCCGAACGCTCCCGCATATTTTCCGCCGTGGGTCACGCTGAACATGCCCAGCGTCAAATCCCATATAGGACGCAGCGCCTCGGCAATGATGGTGGGCGTGCCAAACAGCATTCCGTCTGCAAACTGCAACTCCTCCTGCACCTTCGCCGCGTCGGCCGTCACCATATCGTAGCTGCGCACGTCAATATCACCGCTGTCGGCAATTCCCTGTGCAATCTTCTCCGCCAGCATTCCCGTATACCCGTAGGCGCTTACGTAGGGGATGATAACGGTCTTCTTCCTGTTCGGATTCACCACTGTGGACCATTCCCGGTAAAGGGCCATCACCTGCTTAATTCTGTCCCCCACCAGCACCGGGCCGTGGCCCGTGCACACCATGCTGATATCCAGGGATTCCACCCGGTCCAGGGCCTTTAGCATAAAGGGTTTATACGGCCCTATAATACAGTCAAAATAGTAGCGCAGCGCCTTTAAATAATCGTCCTCATTCTGAATCTTATCCGACACCACTTCTTTCAGGCAGTAGTGGGAGCCGAAGGAATCACAGGTCACCAGAATCTGCTCCTCCTCGATAAATGTGTACATGGTATCCGGCCAGTGCAGATTGGGAACCAGCATAAAATGCAGTGTCCGCTTGCCAATGGTCATCCGCTGGTCGTCCTTCACCGCAATGCTGACAAAGTCCCGGTTCACGATTTCTTTTAAGAAACTAATGGCACAGGGAGTGGCCAGTATCTTCATCTGGGGACTATAATCCAGCAGCCGCTCCACACTCCCCGCATGGTCCGGCTCCGTGTGGCTGGTCACCAGATAATCAATCTTCGTGACATCTATGACCTCTTTTAATTTTTCCAGATAATCGTCAAAAAACCTGGCCTTTGCCGTCTCAAACAACACCACCTTATCCCCTGTTTTCATCACATAGGAATTATAGGTGGTGCCAAACTCCGTATACATCACAATATCAAACACACGCAGCTTGTCGTCAATAATACCCGTCCAGCAGAACCCGTCTCTCAATTTAATCGCTTCCATGGTCAGCACCTCTCCTTTACATACATTTATTATAGGGCATATGTTATTTTATGATTCCACTTTAACGCAAATCCCACCCTGTGTCTATTGCATTTGCCACATATTGGCAAACAATTGTCAATCTTTTTTCCGGAATCTGCCCAGCTATTTTTTGAGAGTTCTGCCTCTCACAATATCATGAAATCATTATAATTTCGTGTCATAAATGATGTTTCTGTTTTTGAACTCAAAAGGCGCCCCAGCCAAGCCGGAGCGCCCTTACATGCGTCACTATTCAATTAAAAATACTTCTTGCTTCCCCAAAGATTACTCTTCTTCAAATCCAGATACTCATTATAAGCCTTTTCCAGTATCTGCTTCTCATTGGAAAACTTCAGCAGATGGTATGCCTCGTAGAACTTATAATACCCGGAATCCAGAAAGTACTCTTCCCGCTGTGGTTTGCTGTAATAGCTGTCGGCCATCATCAGATACCAGTGTACGTCCTTTTCCACCACATCCTGGGGTGTGTTAAAGGAGTATTGGCTCTTGCCGATATACTTGATAATGGATGCACTGACACCGGTCTCCTCCTTCACTTCACGGAGGGCCGTTTCTTTATACTCTTCGCCAGCTTCTACTGTTCCCTTAGGCAAAACCCATCCCTCATACTTGTTCTTGTAATTCTTATAAAGGACGAGGATTTTCCCTCGAAATATAACCACACCGCCGCAGCTCGTTGCTTCAATCATTGCAATTCCTCCTGGTGTTGGTGTGAACCTGATCTGCGTCTGTACCGGACGAGTCCTTTACAGGGCCCGCGTGCGTCCCGCTAATTAATGTATGCAGCACTGCATCTGTTGTCCCGGTTACGCAATCATAACTGGTCTTAGTATACAACTTTTGGAAAGGATATGCAAGGCTTATCTGCTATTTCAGGGCTGGCAGGTATTGGGAGACAGGGTTGGGCAAACGCCGGACAGCCATGCTGATACCGGTATCCGGCCAGGCTTTAATCCAGGCCGTTCATCCCTTTAAATACTTTCTCCGCGGTTATGGGAAGCTCCCGTATTCTCACGCCCACTGCATTGTAAACCGCATTGGCAATGGCCGGGGACGGGGTGTTGATAACCACCTCGCCGATGGATTTAGCGCCGAATGGGCCGGTGGGCTCGAAGCTGCTCTCAAACTCCACCTGCACCCTGCCCACATCCAGACGGCTGGGCACCTTGTACTGCATAAAGGAATTCTCATGGACCTTTCCGTCCTTTGAGTAGCTTACATCCTCATACAGGGCCATGCCGATTCCCTGGACCAGACCGCCCTCTGTCTGAACCCTTGCCAGGTTTTCATTGAGAGGTGTTCCGCAGTCCACAGCGGCAGCAAATTTGATTAATTCCACCTGGCCTGTCTCCAGATCCACCTCCACCTCGGCGGCTCCTGCCATAAAGGGCGGCGGGGATATGGGCGAGGAATGGGACTGGGTCACCTGAAGGGCGTCCTCATTGGCGCACTGGACCCTGTTCGCCAGGTCCTTTATGGTGATTTCCTTCCTGGTGCCGTCCGCCTCGCAGGCCAGCTTATATACCCGCTTTCCGTCAAACTCCAGCTCATCCGCTCCGGTTTCCAGGTATTTGGCTGCCTTGTGGAGAATTTTTTCCTTCAGGGCTTCACATGTCTTTACCACTGCTGTTCCGGTCAGATAGGCAGTGCTGGAAGCATAGGAGCCGGAATCATAGGGTGAAATGTCCGTATCAGCCCCAAATACCACAATATCGTCCAGCTCGCAGCCCAGGCACTCGGCAGCCACCTGGGCCAGCGTGGTGTCGCAGCCTGTTCCCATGTCGGCGGCACCGATTATCAGGTTGTAAAAGCCGTCGTCGTTTATCTTAATGGTGGCGCCTGCCACATCCACCCCGGATATGGAGGAACCCTGCATGGCCATGGCAAGTCCCACACCGCGCACCTTTGAACCGCTTACCTGGCGTCTGGGGTATTTTCCGTCCCATCCTATCATGTCCTTAACCCTGGCCACACAGCGGTCCAGAGCGCAGCTGTCCGCTGTCTCACCGTAATAGGCCGGCATCACGTCCCCTTCTTTGACCATATTAAGTTCCCTGAATTTCACCGGGTCCATGCCCAGCTCTGCCGCCAGCTCGCTGACCGCTGATTCCACGGCAAAGATTCCCTGGGTTGCCCCGTATCCGCGGTATGCCCCGGCCGACATCCGGTTGGTGTAGACCACGTCATAACTGAACCGGAACGCCTCAGGCGTGTGGTACAGCGGAATGGATTTATGGCCGGACAGGCCCACTGTGGTGGGTCCATGTTCCCCGTATGCCCCTGTATTTGACAATGTATATACATCCATGGCTTTCAGTATACCGTTGTCATCGCATCCCAGCTTCACCCGTACCTCCATCTCATGGCGGGGTGAGGACGCAATCTGAGACTCATAACGGCTGTAAATGATTTTGGCTGGCTTTCCTGTTTTCCAGGTCACGATGGCAGGGTACACCTCTGCCACAACCGTCTGTTTTGCCCCGAATCCCCCTCCGATTCTGGGCTTGATGACGCGAATCCTGGATTTGGGTATATCCAGGGCATGGGCCAGGATTCTTCTGGTATGGAACGGAATCTGAGTGGATGCCACCACATTTAACCTTCCATACACATCCAGATGGGTGTAGGCCCGGAAGGTTTCCATCATGGCCTGCTGGTTGGCCTTGGTGTGGTACACCCGCTCTATCACATGGGTACAGCCTGCAAATGCCTGTTCCAGATCCCCATGACCCTCAATGCCTGAGGCGCAGAGATTGCGTCTGTTGTCAGCTCCCACATCGCAGAGACTCTTCCAGTCCTCCTCCGGGTGCACTAGTATCTTTGCGTCCTTGGCATCGTGCATGTCCAGCACAGGCTCCAGGACTTCATATTTTACACGTATGAGACGCATGGCATGGTCCACCACAGCCTCATCCCTGCCTGCCACGATTGCCACCGCGTCTCCGGCAAACCGCAGCCTGCGGTCCAGTATGAGCCGGTCATAGGGACTGGGCTCCGGATAGGTCTGCCCCGCCATGGTAAAACGGCTCTGGGGCACATCCTTCCATGTGAGAATGCACTCAATACCCGGTATCTTGGCGGCAACGCCGCAGTCTATCTCCTTAACCATGGCATGGGCGTAAGGGCTTCTGAGCACCTTTACCACCAGGCAGTCCTTTAATGCCAGGTCGTCCGTAAACACCGGCTTGCCTGTCACCAGGGCCCTGGCATCCTTCTTGATGAAGGGAGCGCCTACCACACGGTAATTTCTTCCGGCATATGCACCGCCTGCGCTGCCGCATGTGCCGCATGTGCTGCCGCATGTACCGCATATGCTACCGCATGTACCATCCGTACCGGCGCATGTGCCGCATGTCCTGTCAGATGTCTTATTGTCTGTATATCCCATCTGCTCACACCTCCTGTTTCGATTCCAGATATTTCTTAACTGCCCGCAGCTGGGACATATATCCGCTGCAGCGGCACAGGTTGCCGGCCAGATACTCCTTGATGGCCTCCTCATCCGGGTTTTTAAGCTCCCGCTCCATGGCCAGCACATTCATGATGAAACCGGGGCTGCAGAATCCGCACTGCTCCCCGCCTTCCGCTGCCAGAAACATGCCGAATTCCTCTGCTTCCTTCTGAAGTCCTTCCAGAGTGGTGACATGGCGCCCGTCTGCCCTGACAGCCAGGATGGAACATGACAGCACAGGCTTTCCGTCCAGCCATACGGTGCACAGGCCGCAGTTGGCTGTCTCGCAGCCGCGTTTCACGCTGTAGCAGCCCAGGCTTCTCACTAAATCCAGAAGAAGGTCATCCGGCTCAGCCTCTGCCTGCACATTTTTTCCATTTAACCGAAACTCTATATTCATCCTTTGCTTACGCTCCTTCCTGTCAGTCTCTCCATAAGGCGTCTTGTATACACAGCAGCCAGCTGGCGGCGGTACTGTCCGCTTGCCCTCGTATTGCTGCCATAGGTAAAGGAATCAGCCGCCTCCCCGGCAAGCTGCGCCAGACTGTCATACCCGTCGTCCTTGATTTTCACGACCTGGGCCCGTCCCGGCCTGGCTCCCACAGCCACATACCAGTCATTGCCCCACCGGGATACACAGCAGGCTATGACCGGGAAATCCGTTTCCGAATTCCTCTGGGTGGTATAGGCTGCTTTTCTTCCGTCTTTTTTTATAATGATGCGCACCAGAATATCCCTGTCATCCCGGCGCACAGGCCGTTTGGCAAATTCCTCCAGAGGCACTATGCCTCCGTGATAAAGCTCCACATATGTATCCAGGGCCATCAGGCAGGTCAGGATGTCGGAAAATCCAAAGCGGCTGTAAATACTGCCTCCCACTGTAGCCAGGTTGCGCATCTGAACGCCCACGATATGGCGTGTACATTCCTTAAAAACGCCTCCGAAATACTGGTCAAGCCCCTGGTCTGTCTCCAACTGGCGCAGGGTGCACATGGCGCCAATCCTGAATTCTTCCTTGGTTTCCTCGATTTTATCAAGTCCCAGGCCGGACAGGTCCACGATGGTACGTTTGGTCACACTGGTCATCTTAAGCCACACCATGCCTCCCACAACCAGGCTGCTGCGCTTCTGGCATAGTTCATACGCCTCGGACAGACTGTCCACTTTTACATAATCCTCTGCTCGGAACACGTAGATTCTCCTCTCTTGTCAAATGCGTGAATACACGCCCTAAAATAAAGCAAACAGGGAGATTATATCATGAAATCTCCCTGTTTTCTACATATACCGTTATTCTTTAAAATAATAAATGCATGAACAATGCGCTGATTGGTATGGCCACAATGGTCCGCTCAAAGAAGCAGACAATCAGTTCCTTCAGAGATACAGGTATCTTCGTTGACATCATGACCACGATGGTCTCAGAAAAGAAGATAATCTGCACCATGGACACGGTGACTACCATGTACCTGGCCCCCACGGCCAGGGTGCCGACCTTATCGGCAATCATCAGCACGGGTAAAAACATTTCCGCGATTCCAACCGGAAGGGAAGGCGCAATCTCAGCCGCATTGGGAACCTGTAACAGGACAAGCAAGGGTTCAAATAATTTGCCAATCCAGTTAAATACCGGGGTATAGGTGGCGATGAGCATTGCTATGATTCCCACGGCCGTCAGAAGTGATATTACCTTTGGCAGCACATAACAGCTGTCTAAAAGGCTGGACCGGATTTCTTTCAGAAGATTGGGCGCAGTGGCCGCTTTCTTGACCGCCCTGGAGGCTCCTGTCTTAAGCACTGCCCTGGCAGGTACACGCTCCGCCAAAATCTCTTCCTTTGTCTGCTGCCGTCCGTCTGCAAACACAGACGCCTTGCGGGACAGCGGGGGAATTCTGGCCATAAAGAAGCTGACTATAAGAGTCACCAGCAGCGCAATAAAATAAATAGGCAGAAAATATTCCGAAAGGTCTGCTGTCTCTATCACCTTATAGGCAAATCCCACGCTGACCGCGCTGAATCCCGTGGCGATGAGAGCCGCTTCCTTTTTCGTATAAATCCCCTTCTGATACAGCTTGCTGGTAATCAGAACCCCCACAGAGGCAGAACTGACAAAGGACGCAATGGCATTGACAGCACTTCTTCCGGGAATCTTAAACACAGGCCGCATAAGCGGCTCCATCAGGCTACCGATAAAATCCACGATTCCGTAATTCAGTAAAAACGGCATGAACACAGCACTGACCGGAATAATCCAGGCCACGTCCGTGGCAATGGAGTATACGGTTTCTCCTATGTCGGGACTGACGATGGCAGCCGGTCCCTCAAAGGAGGGAAAGGTGTAGTGCAGCATCAGAATCAGGGCGAATATACTGCCCAGCAGGTAAAACAGCGGATGCAGCACCGAATCCTCCTGATAATACCTGTAAACAGCTGAATCCTTGTTTTTGCAGAAATATTTTCCGTATACGCTGGCCAGGCCGTTTCCCATGATGATAATTCCTCCCATCCAGAGTCCCGCAAGTCCCAGGCCGGCTTTGATATTCTTATATATGATGCCGAAGGTGACATCCGTGCTTCCCCTTACAGTGACCGGGACAAAAAAGATGATGACTGCAATCAGGGTGAAAATGACTGCCTTTACTATCCCGCTTCTCCACTGTTCCCTGGTAAGCACCAGTGCATCTAATACCGAGTTGTCATTTAGGTTCCCGTTCACATTATTGTCATTTTCCATGCCTTATCCTCCATTGCAGCTGCCGCTATTTTGCCTTTTTCTTCACTGCCAGGATGGACAGATATTCAAATACAATGTTGGCTGCCAGATAAGCGGTTATCTCACCGTGGTCATATGCGGGCAATACCTCCACCAGGTCAAATCCCACAAAATTCAGGTCCTTTATTTTTCTTACCAGATCCAGGGCTTCCAGGGAAGTAAAGCCTCCCACCTCCGGGGTGCCTGTTCCGGGCGCATAAGCGGGATCTACGAAATCAATGTCAAAGGTCAGGAAGCAGGGCTTATCCCCCACGCGCTCCAAAATCGTCTTAATCAGGGTCTCTAAGCCCATCTCCCTTACCTTGTGGGCCGGAATCAGCTTCATTCCCAGCTCTGCCGCCATCTTATGCTCATCCGGGTCATACAGGGAGCCGCGCATTCCCACCTGAATGGAATGGGACGCATCTATCAGATTTTCTTCCAAAGCCCTGCGGAACGGCGTGCCATGGTTATATTTCTGGCCAAATACCTCATCACATAAATCGGAATGGGAATCAAAGTGCACCAGGGCAACCGGACCGTACTTTTTCGCAACCGCGCGAAGCTCTGCCAATGTGATGGAATGGTCGCCGCCCAGTACGATGGGACATGCATTTTCCTTAAGAATATTGGCAACCCCTTCTTCAATTGCCTGATAGGTGGGATGTATGTAGCCAGGAGTCACATTGAAATCGCCTATGTCCCCGCCCTTTAACCCGTCCATAATGTTTACCTGCATGATTACATTGTTAGGCTTCATCATGGCTGAGATATTCCTGATTGCATTAGGGCCAAAGCGTGAGCCGGAACGGAAGGAGCTGGCGGTGTCAAAGGGAGCCCCTGCAATAGCGAAATCCAGACCTTCTGCCGAGTCCACCTTCTGCATTCTCATAAATGTTCCCATATTACAAAATCTTGGTGATGATAAGGCACTTGCCGGTTGTTTAATATCTGTCATTATATAACCCTCCATATTATTTAACTGTATTTAATTTGATTCGTGCGCACTTTTAGTTTTATTGGACTTATTGTCGGCAATTTTCCGTTAACAACAGCATACCATCTGGAAGGCCTTCTGTGTTATATTAATACTTGATATGTTATATGGAAAATCATATAATTAGGTAGGGACTATATAAAAGCTGCATATATGACAGAGGGGTTATCTATGGATATCAAATATTTTGAATATGTAATTGAAATCGTGGAATGCGGTTCCATCAACAAGGCGGCCCAGAATCTGCAGATGCTGCAGCCGAACCTTAGCGTATGCATCAAGAATCTGGAGCAGGAACTGGGATTTCCCATCTTCCGCCGGCAGCACAGCGGTATACGCCTCACCAATGAAGGTGAACTGTTTCTTAAATCCGCCAGGAAGATTGCCACGGAACTGGAAACCATCCACAACATTCCGTCCATGTTCAGCCACAAGGACAACCTTTCCATTTCCTGCACCTATTCATTTGACTTCATGAACCATTTTCTTAAATTCAAGAAGAAAAAACCGCCCACAGCCTGCGAGGACTCATTTAAGGAAACCGGCCTGATCCAGACCATCCGCGATGTGGTGGAACAGCGGTACCGGATGTCCCTGTTTTACTGCTTTGACACGGTCAGCGATACCTATTACGCCCTTGCCAAAAAGCATAATCTGAAGCTGATTCCCATTGCCCGCAACCGTCCCCTGATCCTTCTGGCATCAAAAAAGAACCCCCTTTCACGTAAGAAGGAGATTCCTTTTGACAGTATAACCGATTATAAGTTCATCATGTATGAAAATTTTAAGTTTGACGAATGGCTGAAAATTCTGAACTTTAAAAATGACAATAATATCTTATATGTGTTCGACCGGGGCGGCCTCATCGACGCCATCCGCCAGAGCCGGTATGTCACTGTGATGATGAAACGCTTTACCGATACATACAGCGAGGACTGCGTGGAGATTTCCATTGTGGACGCTCCCTTTGGCATGGACGCCTACTGCCTGTATCACGCCTCCTACACCATGAATTCCAGGGAGAAGCAGTTTATCCGGGAATTAAAGGAGCTGTTTGCGGATCATCCTGCCGATCGGCCCATATAGATATTCAACGGCTCATATAGATATCAAAGAGCTGTCTGGCTATGGGGGCGGCCGCCTTCCCCCCGCTGCCGCCTTCCTCCACCAGAACCGTCACCACCAGCCGCGGGGACTCAGCCGGCGCAAAACCGGTGAACCAGGCGTGGGTTTCCTTTCCTGTCTCAAACTCCGCAGACCCTGTCTTGGCTGCCACCGTATAAGCATCCGTGCGCACAGCCGACCCTGTTCCCTCTGTGACAACCGCCCTCATAAGCTCCGTAAGTCCTGCCGCCTCCTTTGCGCTCATAAGGCTTCCGTACGCGGCGGGCATGAACTTTTTGATGGTTTCATCCCCTGCGCTGACAACAGAGTCCAGAAAATAGGGCTTCATCAGAGTGCCGCCGTTGGCTATGGCAGCCGTAATCATGGCATTGTGAAGGGGAGTAATCTGGGTCGTCCCCTGTCCGATGGAGGTCTGCAGAATTTCCCAGGTTCCGGCTCCGGGTTTCATGTTGTAGGCGCTCTCCTTATAGGGAATCCCGCTCAGGGGAAGCGGTCCGTTAAAGAGAAGGTCCCCGGCGGTGCTGTTCCACTTTCCCAGGTCCATTGTAAGGCCCAGGCTGGCAAATGCGCCGTTGCAGGAATTGGCAAAGGCCAGGGTGAAATCCTGATGGCCGTGAGCCGTACTGTGATAGCACTTAATCCGGTATTCCCCGTTCTCGTACACACCGCCGCAGTCAAACTGGTAATTCTTATAATCCGCGGGATGTTCCCGCATATATTCCAGCGCAGTCACTATCTTAAAAGTGGAGCCGGGTGGGTAAAGACCCTGGGTGGCCCTGTTTAAAAGCTGGCCCTCCTTATTATCCTGGGCGGTCAGGGCTTCCCAGTCCCCCAGCAGGCTGTTGGGGTCGTAACCGGGCTTGGATACCATGGCAAGTATCTTGCCGGTATCCGGCTCCATGGCAATGACCACGCCCTTCCTGGCTCCCAGCGCGGCATAGGCAGCCTGCTGGAGTTCCGTATCCAGGGTGGTGTATACATCATCCCCCGGATTCTTATTGCCGGTCAGTTCATTTCCCACCTGCTCCATCAGATTCACATGGGAGGTCAGCAGATAGAAATTGGCCAGGGCCTCGATTCCTGTCTTGCCTTTGGTGGAATAGCCCACCGCATGGTCAAAGATATCCCCGAAGGGATACACCCTTGTCTCGTTTCCCCCGCCGTCCATCTGGGTCTGGGCCAGCACCGTGCCGTCCGATGCCAGAATCCTGCCCCTCACGATGCGGTCCGAAAAGCTGTCCAGCCTTGCGTTGTAGGAGTTGTTGATTACATCCTCGCTCTTTACCTGGAGGAAATATCCCAGATAGGCTGCCAGCCCCAGGAACAGGGCCACCACCACATAGGTGATGCCCAGAATGCTGCGGTTGGATTTTGAGTTGGGCTTTGGATTGGGCTTTGGCCCGGCATCCGCCTTCTTCATCACGGCATCACCTCCTCTCCGGTTTCTTCCTCATCGTTGCGTTTCAGAATGTAAAGCCCCTGGATAATGCCAAACAGCAGGAAGGTTCCCAGGATGGAGCTTCCTCCGTAGCTGACAAAGGGCAGCGTCACTCCTGTGGACGGTATGAATTTGGTCACCCCGCCAACCGTCAGGAATACCTGCACAATATACTCCACCCCCAGGCCAAATGCAATCAGCTTGTAGAACACGGCCTGCATTCTGGCTGCAATCATCATGAACTGGATAAAACAGCCCAGGCAGATAAGAAGTACGCAGATGGCAAAAATGGCTCCCATCTCCTCTGACACCGCTGAAAAGATAAAATCCTTCTCCACCACCGGTATCTTTCCCGGCATTCCCTGGCAGAGTCCCATGCCAAACCATCCCCCTGTGCCAATGGCAAAAAGGGACTGGGTAATCTGGTATCCCTTGTTCTCTATATCGGCCCACGGATTGCTCCAGGCCGCCACCCTGCGGCGCACATGGTCAAACAGCTGGTAGGCTGCCAGGGCGGCTCCTGTTCCCAGGGCGCTTCCCGTTATCAGATACACCCAGCTTCCTGTGGCAACAAACAGCATCAGCAGGTAAGTGACAAAGAAAATCAGGGCGCTTCCCAGATCCTTTGACAGCACCAGAACCAGAACATGAGCGCCGGCCACGGCCGTTGTCAGGAAAATGGTTTTGAAATCCGTGGACTGATAGAACATGGACGCCACAAAAAACACAAAGGTCAGCTTCACAAATTCCGACGGCTGGATGGATACTCCTGCTATGGTAAGGGACAACTGGGCGCCGAAGCTCTCGTTTCCGGCAGCCCATACCACCAGAAGAATCAGGAGCCCTGCCCCCGCATATACCCACTGAAGCTTATAAAGCTGCCATACCCGCTCCATGATATAGGGCACCAGCCAGGCCAGGGCCGCGGATATGACCACAATGGCAAACTGGCGCAGGGCCTTGTCCAGGCCCTTTGCCATGGACAGCCGGGTAAGCATGATAAAGCCCACGCATAACAGCATACAGGCGTTGTTTACCAGCAGTCTGGACACATTCCGGTACAACAGGCGGTACAGGTAAATATAACACAGGAAAAAGACCACCTGCGCCCCGTAAAATGCCAGAAGCATGGCCTGCATTCCCTCGTCCTCTGTCTTCAGGAACATGACCAGGTATGCCAGAAAATGTATGGCGAACATGGCCCGGTTCTGTCTGGCACATACCCTGCGCTTGCGTTCCATATCCGGGAAGGAAAAGAAGCGGAAATTCGCATAGGTATAGACTGCCATCAGCAGTATCATCAGGTATTTGGATATTTCTACAATCAGATTGGTCATAAGCCTCACTCCACTCCGCGCTTAAAGTGTCCCCTGGTAAAGTCTCTGAAGGGGGCTTCCACATCCCTGCCATATACAAAGGAACCGATGAATGCATCCAGTACCTTTTCTGTCTGCTCTGTTCCTTCTACCGTAAACTGAAGGCGGAGGCGATCCGGCATGAGCCGGCCCACCAGCTTTTCGCTGCCCAGCAGGGACAGGGGCGCTGGATTGTAAATGGTATTATAGCAGAAGGAACAGTGATTCTTTACCGGAAGTAAGGCGCCTGTCCTGTCCTTCATCATAAGTGTTCCCCGTTTATGGGTACATCCTTTCACCGTATTGGTAATGCACTGGGCCGATACCATCATGGGCGCGTTTCCATAGATAATAAGCTCGCTGGCCATCCCCAGGCCGCGGCAGGCCCCAAGAACAGGCTCTATCTCACGGCTGTTCAGCTCCCAGGGCATGGTGAGCAGGGATGTCCCCATAGAGGCCAGCACCTCTGCGGACCGGCTGTTCCAGCCATATACCGAGGCGTCCATGCCAAAGGGAAGGGACGTCTTTTGATTTTCCTGTTCCATAAGATCCTTCAGCCATACGGCCTCCTCCAGCGCTCTGATCAACACGCCGTCAAAGCCTGCCTGGCACAGCAGGCGGCGGTTCGCTCCCAGGTACCTCTGGGCATGGGAACGGAATATCTGCGGAAGGGCCAGCCAGCACTGTTTTCCCCTGTCGTGGCAGCGGTCTGCAATATCCCTCCACTGGTCCGGATTAAAACCGTCCGCATCCAGATAGACCACCGATATCTCACCGCGGGCCAGCACAGGAGAAAGCTGGGCTGTTTCTTCCAGGAAGGCGGTGAGGACAGACTGGGATTGCGGGGCCGCGGTTTTGGTGGGAACAGGCCGGAATTGCGCTCCTATGCCCCCTTCACCTGTCAGCACCCTGGCGCCGGTGAGCTTTTTCTCCAGCTCCTGAAAGCCGGTGCGGCGCAGCTCATTGAGGGCCTGGACCGGAAGGAATAAATCTCCTTCTATTTGGGCTGTAAGTGTCTCGAAGCTAAAGGGGCTCCCGCCCGTCTTATTCAGCTGTTTTAATACCTTCTCCCGGGTCATGGGCTGATGTTCGGCAGCCTGGGGCGCCTGGCCCAGAACCTGAACCTTTTCCCCGCGGCTCTCCAGCGTCAGGCGGCTGGGTTCTCCCTCTGCCAGCTCCACATGCCCCCGCACCTTCTCCTTCAGTTCGGCCACCACATAGGTCTTATCCAGATATTCAAAGAGTTTCTGGTTTCCCTCCCTGAACTCCGGTTTTTCCTTCAGCGCAACCATGCCCCGTCCATTGTGCCGGGCATAGTAGCCGTCTGTGAACCCGCCTCTGTCAAAGAGATCCAGGAGCATTTTCCTGTCCTCGGGCTCCACGAAATATCCGTCCCTCCCCTGCTCCAAATACCGGTCCACGTACTTGCGGTAAATGCTCACCACACCCGCCGTATATCTGGGGCTTTTCATCCTGCCCTCTATCTTTAGGGAGTACACGCCTGCCTCTATGATATCCGGCAGGATGTCCAGGGTGCATAAATCCTTCAGGCTCAGCACGTATCTCTCGCTGCTTTTATTGAGAGGGGATGGGCCTGTCCGGCCGGAGGCGGCCGGCTTTTGGTTCCGGTTCTTTTTTCCGGTCTGTTCTATGATTCGGGACCTGGCTCCTGACTGGCCGGCCTGCTCAGGCGCGCAATGTTTGTCTTTCTGCCGGCTTAAATTTCCAGGCTCATACACTGTATAGGGAAGACGGCAGGGCTGGGCGCAGCGTCCCCTGTTTCCGCTTCTGCCGCCGATAAGGCTGCTCATAAGGCATTGCCCTGAATAGCAGTAGCAAAGGGCTCCGTGTACAAAGCTCTCTATCTCTATGTCTGTCTCATCATGGATCCGCCGTATTTCCTCCAGCGACATTTCCCTGGCGGTGACTACCCGGCTGCATCCCATTTCCTTCATCATCCTGGCCCCGTATACGCTGGTCACTGTCATCTGGGTGCTGGAATGAAGCTCCAGCCCCGGAAAATGCCGGCGCATGAAAGCCAGGGCTCCCAGATCCTGGACGATGACACCGTCCAATCCTCTGTCGCAGTAGGGACGCATGTAGTTTTCCAGCTCCTCCAGCTCATCTTCCTTGAACAAGGTATTGACTGTCATATACAGACGGCGTCCGTGCAGATGCACATAGTCGATTGCCTCCAAAAGCCCCTTTTCATCCGGGTTATCCGCGTAGGCCCTGGCTCCGAACCGGCTGCCCCCCATATAGACCGCGTCAGCTCCTGCTGCCACTGCTGCCTTCATACTGTCAAATGACCCTGCCGGTGCCAGTATCTCTACCTGTCTCTTCTCCATTTTGTCCAACCTTTCCTGAACTGTTTCCCTGAAATAAAAGATGCCTCACGTATCCCCATGAGACATCCCCCTCGTAATCTTCTTATCTTCTTCCACCTTTGTGGGAACCGGCTTTTCTGGCTGCCTGCAGTGCTTTTCTGGCAAGCTCCTCATCCGTCATTCCCCCTGCGGGCGCCGCCGCAATGGGTTCCGCAACAGGCGCAGCAGGCGGTGCCGCGGTTGCCGCTGCCTGAGCGGAAGCTGCCGTCATTCCCCTGCCTGCTTCTGACGCCGGGTTTAACACCCGCAGTGACGGAGCCGGCTGCTTCTGTGCAGTCTGGACTGCCGGCGTGTCCGGCTGCTGCGCGGATGCGTCTGCTTCCGGTGTCTGCGGCACGGCCTCCGGCTGGGATGATTCCCGGGCACCGGAACCGGAAACATATTCCGTCCGGGAGGCATTCAGTGTGATGCCCGCCTCCACTTCCACGGTTTCTTTTATCTCCTCCACTGCCTGAACTACGGCATTATTTTCCGTATCAGCGGATGGGTTATTTCTGAGATTCTGAAGGTTTTCCCTGGCTTCCTTTAATTCGCCTTCCAGCTGGGCGGTCCGGCGGTTCAGACGATCCATCTCCCTCTGGCGCTCCTCCAAGTCCTTAAGCACTGCCTCCAGCTTCATCTGTGTGCTGACCAGCTCATGCTTTAAGCTGTAGGTCTCCTTCTCCATATCGTTCTTCTGACGCTCCATTCCCTCGCCCCATTCCACGGCTTTGAAATAATCGTCTGCTATATTTAACTCCGTCATGACCATCTGGTAATCCGCGCTCTGTTTAGTGAATCCCGGTACCTTCCTCATGGCGCTGTTTTTCTCGTTTACGTAGCTGGCAGCTTTCTGGAGATAGCTCTCATCCTCGCTGCCGCCCAGTGTGTATACTTTTCCGTCTATTAAAACTTGGGTGTAATTTTTTGTATCCATTCTGCTCCCCTGCTTTCCTGCTTTGCTGGTTTGTGGCCTGATGATTTGTGTGGCTGGTTTCCGCGGGCCTGCTGATGCGCCGGCTGGTACGCGGTGCGTCTGCCGGTTTCTTAGTGCGCGGCTGATTCCAGAGGGCGTCTGCCTGGTCCGCTGATGCGTCTGCCTGGTCCGCTGTGCGCGTTCGATTCCGCTGCGCTCCATCTCACTCACGGGCTTCGCCCTATGAAAAAAGACATGGGCAGATTTCCTTATGTGCCGGCACAACGGCAATCTGCCCATGCCTTTTTTCGCACTGCTCATTGCCTACGTGGACATTATACCACACCCCCAGCCTTCTTAACAAGGCGGTTTCTGCATTTCTAGCCCCAGGTGGCGGCAGGCTGTCTCGGTGGCCATGCGGCCCCTTGGGGTGCGGTTGATTAGACCGTTCATAAGGAGGTATGGTTCGTATACCTCCTCCAGGGTTCCTGAGTCTTCTCCCAGGGCCGCTGCCAGAGTATCTAATCCCACGGGGCCGCCGGAGAATTTTTCTATAATCATCAGCAGGATATTCCTGTCGTTCTGGTCCAGTCCCAGCTTGTCTACATCCATGATGTCCAGGGCAAAATCAGTTACCTCCCGGGTAATAACGCCGTCATATTTGACCTGGGCAAAATCCCTGACCCGCTTTAACAGCCGGTTGGCCAGCCTTGGGGTTCCCCTGGAACGTCTGGCCAGCTCCATGGCTCCCCCTGCTTCGATTTCAACGCCCAGGACCCTGGCGGAGTGGAGGATAATGATTTTCAGTTCCTCCGGCGTATAGAATTCCAGGCGCTGGATCACACCAAACCGGTCCCTTAGGGGCGCGGTGAGAAGTCCTGCCCTGGTGGTGGCTCCCACCAATGTGAAATGGGGCAGGTCCAGACGTATGGACCTGGCAGTGGAATCCTTTCCCAGCATGATGTCAATGGCAAAATCCTCCATGGCCGGGTACAGCACCTCCTCCACCTGACGGTTCAGACGGTGTATCTCGTCCACAAAAAGCACATCCCCCTCCTGGAGGTTATTCAAAATGGCCGCCATCTCCCCGGGCTTTTCAATGGCCGGGCCGCTGGTGACCTTCATATTGGTTCCCATCTCATTGGCAATGATGCCGGCCAGCGTGGTTTTGCCCAGACCCGGCGGGCCGTAAAACAGCACATGGTCCAGGGGCTCCCCCCTGGTCTTGGCTGCTTCTATATAGATGTTCAGGGTGGATTTAATCTTCTCCTGCCCCACATAATCCCTGAGACATTGGGGTCGGAGCGTGGTCTCTATGCGCTCGTCTTCCGCCGTCACTTCTGTTGTTATAATCCTGCGTTCCATTTACACCTCTGCATATCCCAATTTGACGTTTGCCAGAATCCCTACAGGAAGGACAAATGCTTCAGGGACGCCTTCAGCACATCCTCCGAAGTCATTCCGTCCGTAACCTCCACCTGCTTCACTGCCCTGGATGCCTCTGTGTTGGTGTAGCCAAGAGCTACCAGTGCCTGGACCGCCTCCTTGGCCGCTTCCACCAGGCCTGCCACGGATGCGCCTGTATCCGCGGCACCCATGCCGGCCCCGCCGGCCATGTTCCCCAGCACGTCGTCCATGGATATCTTGTCCTTCAAATCCAGAATCAGGCGCTGCGCCGTCTTGTTGCCAATGCCCGGCGCTTTTGCCAGAGCCTTCACATCCTCGCTGACAATGGCAAGGCGCAGGTCGTCGGGACGGAGCACGGAGAGAATTCCCAATGCTCCCTTTGGTCCGATGCCGTTTACTCCCAGCAGCTGCCTGAACATGTCCCTGTCCTGGCTGTGCAGGAAGCCATAGAGCGTCATGGCATCCTCCCTTACCTGAAAATATGTATAAACCGTCACCTCTTTCCCCATTCCCGGAAGCTCCGGGAGCAGGGAGACAGGTACGTGGATGGCCAGGCCCACATGGCCTGCCTCCACCACGATAACGTCTTCCTCAATGGCCATGAGAGGCCCTTTTACGTAAGAAATCATGTATTCTTCCTGTTCTTTCTCTCTCTAATGTCCTGCCCTTCATCATATCATACCCATGAATTCAATGCAAGTCTGCCGAACAAATATTCTGTTTTGGACCAAACTCCGGGCATCAGACACTTGCGTTCCCGGATTTTTTAGTATACACTAACCCATAGGGGCTATCCGGAACTGACCGCTGCTCATATCCGGTTCCCTCTAAAAAGGAGTGACTACACATGATAACCATTAAACATCCTGTTGATTTACCTGACACATATCCTCTGGACCGCATCGGCCCCCTTAAGGACCTGCTTTTTTTCGATATAGAAACCACTGGCTTTTCCGGCGACACATCCCAGCTGTATCTGATCGGCTGCACATACCACGACGGCTTTGGCTGGAAGCTCATACAGTGGTTTGCCGACTCGCGCGAATCCGAAAGGGAGCTTCTGACAGCCTTCTTCACCTTCATGGAGCGCTTTAAGATACTGGTACATTTTAACGGAGACGGCTTTGATATCCCCTATCTCCTAAAATGCTGCCGCCGGCTGGAGCTGCCCTATAATTTTGACTGCATAAAAAGCGTGGATATCTACAAAAAAATAAAGCCCTACCGCAAGCTGCTGGGCCTTGAGAACATGAAGCAGAAATCCATAGAACAGTTCCTGGGCCTTGCCCGGGAAGACAAATACAATGGAGGGCAGCTCATAGAGGTTTACCGTGAATACCTGATGACCCATGAATCCTTCCTGTACGACCTGCTGATTCTCCACAATGAGGACGATTTAAAGGGCATGCCCTCCATACTGCCTATCCTGAGCTATGCGGATATGATGGAAGCCCCTTTTTCACTGGAATCCCAGCAGCTTTTCACCTATGACGACATGGCAGGAAATGCCTGCCCCTTCCTCAGCCTTACCTGGAAAAGCCGCTGCGCCATCCCGGTGCCCCTGGCATACGACAGCGCCCCGGTGAGCCTGGAGCTGAACCGGGACACTCTTATATGTAATATTGCCCTCTACCAGGGAGAGCTCAAGTACTTTTATTCCAACTATAAGGACTATTACTACCTGCCCCTGGAAGACACGGCCATTCATAAAAGCGTAGGCGAATATGTGGACAGGGATGCGCGCACAAAAGCCACGGCCCGGACCTGCTACACAAAAAAGCAGGGGCTCTTCCTCCCCCAGTTCGGCGCTCTCTGGTCTCCGGCTCTCATGCAGGAATATAAAGCATCCCTCACCTACGCGGAATATGAACCGGAAATGCTGACCCCGGACAGCATGGCTGACGCCTATGCCAGGCAGATTCTCTCCTATGTGAGCCAGGCAAAGGAACTTTAATATCCTGCACCACACAAAAAAGCCCTGTCAAAAAGACAGGACTCATTTAAACATCATTACCGCATTTTCCTATTTTCTGGGCAAAGCCGCCCGGTAGGTTTCTCCCACCGTATTGCCGGAATAGGCAGCGTACATATGGGTGGTGGTGGAATCGGAATGGCCCAGCATGGCCTGGACCGCATGGATATCGGCGCCGCCCCGAATCAGATGGGCCGCAAAGGAATGGCGCAGGGTATGAGGGGTTATATCGGCCTGGATACCGGCCTTTTCCCCGTAGTACTTGATAATCTTCCAGAAGCCCTGGCGGCTCATGGCCTTGCCGCTGCAATTGGTGAACAGCCACTGGGATTCCTTACCCTTAAGCAGCTGTGAGCGTCCCTTTTCCAGATACACGCTCAAAGCCTGCTTGGCCGGCTTCCCAAAAGGAACCATGCGCTCCTTCTGTCCATCCCTGCAGGTGATATAGCCCACCTGCATGTTAAGATCCGAAAGCTCCAGCCCGATTAGCTCTGACACACGTATTCCCGTGGCGTACAACAGCTCCAGCATTGCCTTGTCCCGTATTTCCTTGGATGTTGTCATGCCCGGCTGGTCCAGCAGAGCGTTGACCTCATTCACGCTCAGTATCACAGGGGCCTTTTTCTCAATCTTGGGCGCTTTCAGGAGCTCCGCCGGGTCCTTGCGGATTCGTCCTTCTTTGAACATGAAATTGAAAAAAGCCTTCATGGATGCCAGCTCCCTGGATATGGTGGTCGTGGCCTTCCCCTCTTTTTCCAAAAAAAGGATATATGAATTCAGACTGGTCTTAGTCACCTTTTCAACTTCTGTTATTCCTTTATCCTCCAGAAAAGACTTAAGCTGCATCAAATCTCTCTGGTAGGAAATTTCCGTGTTCCTGGAGGTCTTTTTCACATCCCTCAGGTAGCTCACAAAGCTTTTTATATCGGACGTCATATCGCTATTTTCCCCTAACCCGTTTCTCACAAAAAGTAGCCCAAAATCGTATGCTGACTATCATTATATCTGCATTTTTCCATAAAATCAAACACATTTTTCCCACTTTGGGCCCCATTTTCAGGTGATTAACATAAAACATACAACATGTTGGAAGGGGGTATTTTTGCATGTCAATATGTTGTAAAGCAATGGTAAAATATTTTTCTCACATAACCCCTGAAAAACATCAGAATCCCTTTTCTTTCAGTGTTTTTACCAGCTCCACATAAAACTCCGTCACATCAAATCCCTTGTAATCCTCACGCTTTAAATCAATCATATCACCGTGGGATATACCTCTGTGCTTACGGTTGGCAATGGTACCTTTAAACTCGCCCCACATGGCGGACTCCGGTGTCACCAGCCCGTCATTTTTCCCATCCACAGCCCGGATGATCAGGTAAGGAAACCATAAAAGGGGATCGCTGAGGAAATCCCTCATAACCGATGCGTAACTCTGGTAATAAACCCCCGGCGCATCCGCCACCTCTTCGTTGAAACAGATGCTGGCTCTTGTGCTGAACTGGTGGGTGGCCGTGTAGAAGTCCGGGTGCGAGTCACCGAACCTGCTGAACCACAAATCAAATACACCTGCAATGGCGCGGTACAGGCCTTCGGGCAGCCTGCACGCGTAGTCCACGAACCGGCAGCCCCGGTGAGGCGTATTGATGGTGGTCAGGGACGCTACCATGGGTGCCGCTCCCAGCCTGGATATGGCATAGCGGGAATCCAGGCCGCCCTTGGAGTGGGCAATGATATTCACCTTTTCACATCCCGTCTCCCTGCATATCTCCTGTATTTTTCTGTAAATATCGCCTGCATTGTACGCAACCGTTGCAAATGCCTCCTGGTTGCCGTAGTAGATATCCGCCCCATACCGGGCCAGCTCCCTTGGAATCCTGCCCCAATAGTTAAAATACCGCAGGTCCCTGAACCCCACCCCGTGAACCAGAAGCAGCGGATACCTGGTGCTGCATATCTGCGACTGGGCGCGTACCTGGCGCACGGATTCCTTGTAGCAGGCAAAATCATATTCCCCGTGTACAATTCTCATGGCATAGAGCAGAACCCCCAGGTTAAGACCCGGAATCCACATGGCTAAGAGCATCAGGATGCGGTATTTGAGCCGCAGCCGGACAGAGGTGAAAAATATGCGCAGGATTCCGTTCCACAACAGGATAAACAGCATGATTGCGCTGTAGATGCCGTTTATCCACAGAACCCTCTGGTCATGTACGGCCCGGTACGCCTTGGGATACAGCCATAAAAGGACGGCTGCCTGGGCAGCGAACCCATACAGGGCGCTGTAGCACAGACTCCGGCCGCCTTCCATGATGGTCACCCGCCATGAGGCAAAGAAATCTTTTTTTCTGGGCATGATATTGTAAGCCATCCAGACCAGCCAGGTACAGGCCAGCCCCACAGCCAGAAGCCCTGTCCGCACAGCCGGGCTAACGGCTCCCTCCGGCGGCCAAATCCCTCCTGCCCATACATAGGCTGCCAGGGGTATATTCACTGCATATGGTATGTACAAAGCCAGGAACAGCCGCTTTAAGCAGATTCGTCCCGTTTTTTTCTTCTTCACGTACATCTCTCCTTTTGGATTCCTATAATAACAGCAGAAGCGTACCTGCGGTCAGAAGAACCAGACCTGCAAAGGATTTGCGGTCCAGCCTCTCCCCCAGGAATATTCGGGAAAACAGTATGGTCACCAGAATGCTTAACTTGTCAATGGGTACAACGACACTGGCAGGCCCCTCCTGCAGGGCCCTGTAATAACACAGCCAGGAGGCCCCTGTGGCAAATCCCGAAATAACGAGGAAACACCAGCTCTTTGGCGCGATTCTACCCAGATGCTTCTGCTTTCCCTGAAGGAATACCAGGAGCCAGGCCATTGCCAGCACCACGCAGGTACGGATGGCTGTTCCCAGGTTGGATTCCACTCCCTGTATTCCAATTTTTCCCAAAATAGCTGTAAGGCTGGCAAATGCAGCCGATAAAAGGGCAGCCCCAAGCCATCTTCTGCTTCCTGTCTTTTCCACTCCTTGCTTCCGCTTCTGAATCATCATCAGGGTGCCTGTCCCAATCAGGGCCATGCACAGGATTTTCATACCCCCAAGTCCTTCCCCCAGTATCAGGGCGGCCAGAAACATGGTCAGTATGGTACTGGATTTATCAATGGGGGCCACCTTGTTCACATCCCCCAGCTGAAGGGCCCTGAAATAAAACAGCCAGGAAGCCCCTGTGGCCACGCCGGACAGTACCAGAAACAGACAGGTTTTGGCGCTTATGGTTCCTATGGAACCAGCTGAACCGGTAAGGAACACCATAATCCACGAAAACACAAGAACCACTGCGGTACGGACCGCGGTGGCCAAATCCGAGTCCGTATCCCTGACGCCGATTTTCGATAAGACGGCAGTCAGGCCGGCGAACACAGCTGAACCGAACGCATACAACAGCCATTCCATATTTGCTTCCCCTTTTATCCTTTGTATCCTCTGCTCCCCTATGGAAAAAGCCCCCACAGGAAGGGTGAAACGAAAACCTCCAGGAACGCCCCTGCGCCGGTGATAATTAACAGCAGAAGTCCCGGCAGGATATGGAGCTTTTTCTGAATCTGGCCTGACCAGCCTGACAGCACGTACCACACCAGGAGATAGACCAGACCATGGGGCAGGACCGTACATAAAAATGCAGCGATTCCCAACAGTCCCTTGCGGATGGTCAGCACAGACAGAACCACTGCCAGGCTCATCCCTGCGTAAAAGGTCAGGAACCCAAACAGCATCTGGCTGCACACAGTAACTCCGGCCAGCCACCCGCCGCAGGTCTCCAGGGCCCTCTGCCTGAATACAGTTATATATTCCTTTACTCCCCTGTTTCCGCTTCCGAAGGAGCCCGCTGCTCCCAGGATACACCCCTGCACCGTGGGACCGCCAAATGCCAGCGCGGCTGCCGTACCGCAAAAAATCCCTGCCGTAAAACAGAACAGCAGCCAGTCCTCATAGGTGAGCGTCCCCAGACGCAGCCTTAACCACCTCATTCCCATGCATTATCCTCCTGTCCCAGTTTACAGGTAAGAAACATATCAGCTGCAGCTTCTCCCCCACTACTGTATGACAGAAATACATGGTTTATGACTTAGCCCTTGACCATGGTGTCCTTCTTATCCTCAGAACGGTATTTTCTGGCATAGGCCATAATGGCGGCAATGGTCTTGCCGTCCGTAATCTTTCCTGTGTATATCATGTCCTCCAGCTCTCCCAGGCTGCATGGAACCACATTGATCACCTCATCCTCATCCAGATTCTGATGGGAGGGAATCAGGTTGTGGGCCACGAATATGTCAATGGCCTCATCGCAGAAGGCAACGGTTGTGGTAAGGCTCATAAGGTACTCCAGGTTCTCCGGTGATTCCACCCTGTATCCTGTCTCCTCCTCCAGCTCCCGGAACGCGCACTCCACCTTGGGCTCCCCCGGCGCATCCAGCTTGCCTGCCGGAATCTCCAGGGTGTAGCGGTCCAGGGCATTGCGGTACTGGCGCACCATAAGGATTTTTCCATCGTCGGCAACAGGCAGGACAGCCGCCGCACCATCGTGATGGATGAAATCCCACCTGGCCTCATGGCCGTTAGCCAGGACCTTGTCCTCGTATATCTTAAGAATGTTTCCCTCATATTTAAGCTGGCGGTCCAGCCGTATCACCGGTATCTGCGTATTCTTTTCCTTATCTTCCATGTCTGTTCCTTCCTCTCTGTTTTGGTTTGATATTATTGTCCTACTTCATGCTCTGGGTCTTCTCATAGCAGGCGTCCGCCGCCTTGATGAGCGCATTTCTCAGTCCGTGCTCCTCCAGGGCTGATACGCCCGCAATGGTGGTGCCGCCCGGGGAACACACCTCGTCCTTTAACTGGCCCGGATGCTTTCCTGTCTCCAGAATCATTTTTGCGCTGCCCAGGACAGTCTGGGCTGCCATGGCATAGGCAGTCTTTCTGGGAAGGCCGTATTTGACCCCTCCGTCAGCCAGGGCCTCAATAAACATGTACACAAAAGCAGGCGAACTGCCGCTGACACAGCCAACTGCGTCCATAAGCCGTTCTTCCACCATCTCCACCCGTCCGCAGGAGGAAAATATGTCCCGTACGGTTTCCTTTTCCTCCTCTGTGCAGGAGCCTTCCCTGCAGGAAATGCCGGTCATGCCTTCTCCCAGCATGGCAGGCGTGTTGGGCATGGCTCTTACCACCCGCACATTCCCGCCCAGGCGCTCTGTGATATTGGAAATCGTGACGCCGGGAGCCAGGGATATCACCACCTGCTCCGGCGTTACCACATCCCTTATCTCCGAAAACACCGCGTCAAAATACTGGGGCTTTACCGCCAGTATCAGATACTTCACCGCCTTTGCGCATTCCCTGTTGGAACCGGCATGGGGCACCTTTGTCCTGGCTGTCACTGCCTCCATCTTATCCTGATGGGCCGCTGAAAATATCATATCCTCCGGTCTGTGCGTCTTGAGAAGCCCGTTTAAAATGGCATTTCCCATGTTTCCCATTCCTATAAAACCAATCTTTACCATCCTCATACCTCCTTGTCATGAACATTCAAACCGCAGCAAAGCCCCGGCAGACTGCCTTCTGCAGTGCGCCAGGGCTCCCGGGCATACATGATGCCTCTTCATTCATCAGTCAATATTCCTCAGTATATCACAAAAATCAAAGGTAGCAAAGTAATCCTCAGGAGTTTCTGCCCTGCGTATCATCTCCACAGTGCCGTCCTCCTTTAACAGAAGCTCTGCTGACTTCAGCTTTCCGTTATAATTATATCCCATGGCGAATCCGTGGGCGCCCGCATCGTGGATAAACAGAAGATCTCCCTTTTTAATTTCCGGAAGCATGCGGTCAATGGCAAACTTATCGTTGTTCTCGCACAGGGAACCTACCACATCGTACATGCGGGTACATGGCTCATCCTCCCGGCCCATGACCGTGATGTGATGGTAAGCGCCGTACATGGCCGGCCGCATCAGGTTCACGGCGCAGGCGTCCACGCCCACATACTCCTTATAAGTGTGCTTCTCATGGATGGCCTTTGTCACCAGGGCGCCGTAAGGCCCCATCATGAAACGTCCCAGCTCCGTGCACAGAGCCACATCATCCATACCGGCGGGAACCAGAATCTCTTCATAGACCCTTCTTACGCCGTCACCAATTGCCAGGATGTCATTGGGCTCCTGGTCCGGACGGTAGGGGATTCCGATGCCGCCGGACAGATTGATGAACGCGATATGGACGCCTGTCTCCTCTTTCAGTTTAACAGCCAGCTCAAACAGAATCTTTGCCAGCATGGGATAGTATTCATTGGTCACCGTATTGCTGGCCAGGAACGCATGTATGCCGAAATGCTTTGCGCCCTTTTCCTTCAGAATCTTAAATGCCTGGCCAATCTGCTCTGCGGTCATGCCGTATTTGGAATCGCCGGGATTGTCCATGATGTCATTGCTGATTTTAAACAGACCGCCCGGGTTAAAACGGCAGCTGATGGTCTCCGGAATATGTCCCAGGGTTTCCTCCAGACACTGGATATGAGTGATATCATCCAGGTTGATGATGGCTCCCAGCTTTTCCGCATAGGCAAATTCCTCAGGAGGCGTATCGTTGGAGGAAAACATGATGTCAGAACCGGAAAAACCGCATGCCCTGGACATCATAAGCTCTGTCATGGATGAGCAGTCCGTGCCGCATCCCATGTCTTTCAGTATATTTAACAGGAAAGGATTGGGCGTGGCCTTGACCGCAAAATATTCCTTATATCCCCTGTTCCAGGAAAACGCCTGCTTAAGCCTGGCGGCATTCTCCCTGATTCCCTTTTCATCGTAAAGATAAAAGGGCGTAGGGTATGTCCTCTCAATCTCCCTTAATTGTTCCAGTGTTACAAATGGCTTCTTATCCATTATCTATGTGTCTCCTTTCCCTTTTTGCGCAAAAAGCCTGTCAGGAAGTACAATATGTTCAATTGTACTCCCGGGCAGACTTCCTTGTCCAGTGTTTTTTAGTTATGCTCTACTCGATATTAATAACTCTCATAATATTGGTCTGGGTGGCTGCCTCATGGCGTCTTGCGTAGGTTACGACTCCGGCTGTGATGACGGCCAGCTCGCCTTCCTCCACAAGACCTCTGTTCTTAAGCTCCTCCACCGAGTTCTCAATCAGTTCGTCCGTGGACTCTGCGCGGCGGGACCATACCGGTACCACGCCCCACTGAAGCTGCATCTGGCGGACCGTAGCCATGCTGGGGGACATGCCGATGATTCTGGCGCCAGGTCTCCATTTAGAGAGCATCTGGGTGGTAAAGCCTGTAATACTGGGAGCGATGATGACATCCGCATCCAGGTCATGAGCGGTTGATACAGAGGCAAAACACACTGCATTGGAAACATTCTTCATGTTCTGCTCCGTCACCTTCCTCTGGCGGTACCCTGCATAGTCCAGATGCATCTCTGTCTCCAGTGCAATGGAAACCATCATCTTAAGGGCGTCCACAGGATACTTGCCCATGGCTGTCTCACCGGAAAGCATCACCGCGTCCGTGCCGTCATACACTGCATTGGCAACGTCCGTCACCTCGGCCCTGGTTGGCCTTGGGTTGCGGATCATGGAATCCAGCATCTGGGTGGCTGTGATAACAATTTTACAAGCCTCGTTGCACTTGCGGATAATTTTCTTCTGGATGTGGGGAACCTTCTCTGCCGGTATCTCCACGCCCATGTCGCCTCTGGCTACCATGATGCCGTCCGCTGCCTCGATGATGGCGTCCAGATTCTCGATGCCCTCCGCGTTCTCAATCTTTGCAATAACCTTCATACTGGAACCCTGCTCATCCAGCATGGCCTTGATTTCCTTAATACAGTCAGCTGTACGTACAAAGGATGCCGCGATGAAGTCAAAGCCCTGCCTGATTCCAAAACGGATATCCTCTTTGTCCTTATCCGTCAGGGCCGGAAGCTTAATCTTTACATTGGGCACATTGACGCCCTTCTTCTCTCCCAGCTCTCCTCCGTTGATGACCTCACAGACAATGTCTGTATCCTTCACCTGGCGCACTTCCAGCTCAATCAGTCCGTCGTCAATGAGAATCCGGTTGCCCGCGGCAACATCCTCATTCAGTCCGCTGTAATTGATATAGCCGATGGTATCGTCACCTACCAGCTCCCTGGTGGTCAGGGTATAGGTCTGGCCTTCCTTCAAAGTCACCTTTTTGCCGTCCTTAAGCTGCCCTGTACGGATCTCCGGTCCCTTGGTATCCAAGAGCGCTGCGACCGGAATATCCAGCTCCTTGCGCACTTCCTTTAACAGCTCCAGGCGTCCCTGATGCTCGTTGTAGTCCCCGTGTGAAAAGTTAAAACGGGCCACATCCATACCATTCCTGGCAAGCTCCATCATAATGTTTTTGTCGCTGGTATTGGGGCCCATGGTACAGATAATCTTGGTTTTTTTCATGTTTCTTCCTCCATAAAATTGTGAGAGTTAATTGAAAGTTAATAGTGTAACGGCAGATTCAGACGTGAAAGACGGAATCATGATTTGGGGGAATCCGATTTTTTCACGTGCTGGTGTGTATATAAATGATCCATGCAGTACTCATAGCTGCCTTCACATTTTGAACAATAGCGGAACTCCATGCCGGGACTTTCCTCGTCGGTCCTGCCGCAGACCGCGCACTTGTGGTGGGTGCGGTTTACGGGCCGCATGGTCTTTACCTTGAAATCCTGCTTGCGCTTTACTTCCTTTGGGCTGTATTTCTTAAAGTCCTTTGTCATCAGGAAGAAAATGATGAAGTTGGCAAGGGACAGGAAAATGGCGATTCGCTGGGGTAAGCTGCCGTATACGAACCCGAACACCAGGAAAAAGGCATCAAACAGCGCCAGCCATTTGGCCTTGATGGCAAGTATAAAGTAAATATAAAAGTATTCCTCCGGGAACATCACTGCGTAAGCCAGGAATATGGACATACTCAGGTAAGAGGTGTTAAGGTGCATATCCCATCCCCAGATAAAGTATACAATAAACTCGGCAAGTATGATGCCGATGGCTCCCATAAAAAAGAACACGTTAAAGCGGAACGCTCCCCACACCGCCTCCAGGGACCGGCCCAGTGAATAGTACATGAGCGCCGCAAAAATAATCCAGAAGGGGCTCAGTGTGGGCGGGTACAGCAAAAATGTCACCAGCCTCCAGACCTGTCCGTGAAGAATAGCCTCCGCGTCCAGACTCAGGTACCGGGTAAAGAACATGGGGTCCATGTACATCATGACAAAACCCATGACATACATAATGATAATGTAATACATCAGGTTGTGAATGGCATATCTGCCAAACCGGCGCTCAAGCTTATTAAAAAATCTCATCCTATCATCCTTTTCATTTGCCTGTGTGGCTTTATTTAAAACAGGTCTTTCTTATTAAATATATACGCAACAAACAGTGACAGCAGAAGGGTCAGGCCCAGTACTATGGCAAATCCGTAGGGACTGTCCGCAAAAGGCATGCCATGAGAGTTTACGTTCATGCCGTAGAAGCTGGCAATCATGGTTGGTATGGACAGAACAATGGTAACGGTAGCCAGAAACTTCATGACAATATTCAGGTTGTTGGAGATAACCGATGCAAACGCATCCATGGTGCCGCTCAGGATGCCGCTGTATATGTTGGCCATCTCAATGGCCTGCTTGTTCTCCACGATTACATCCTCCAGCAGGTCCGTGTCCTCCGGGTACTTCTTTATCTTCTCAATGCGCAGCAGCTTTTCCAGCACCACCTCGTTGGAACGAAGGGAGGTGGTAAAGTATACCAGCGACTTCTCCAGCTCCAAAAGCTCAATCAGCTCCTCGTTCTTCTGGGACTGGTGGAGCTTGCGCTCAATGACTTCACTCTTTTTATCAATGATTCGGAGGTATTGCAGGAACTGGGTGGCATTTTTATAGAGAATCTGCAGGATAAACCTGGTTTTCATGAAGGTGTGGAAATCCCTCACCCTTCCGTCCATAAAGGAAGTGAGCACAGGCGTCTCCTCCAGGCAGACCGTAATCAGCACATCCTTGGTGGTGATGATAGCCAGAGGGATGGTGACAAACCAGTCCTTGCCGTTGCGCTCCTCTATGGAAGGAATGTCCACCAGAATCAGGGTGTATTCATCCTCCACCTCTATACGGGACCGCTCTTCCTCATCCAGAGGCGCCCGCAAATGGTCCGGATCAATCTGATAGGTATCTGCGATGTCAATGATTTCTGAGGCTGTAGGGTTTGTTAACGCAATCCAGCAGCCAGGCTGCATCTCTTCCTTTTCGTGCATAGCACCGTCTTCGGTCTTAAAAATCCGTATCATGCGAACTCTCCCCCATTCTGAAATTATACGTTCTCATTATAGTGACTGCCCCCGCTTTTGTCAAATGAAATAGCCTTCCATTTTATATTATACCGAATATTTTTCAGGGAGAATACATAAATTTTACCTGAACAGTAAAAAGGGAACCTTAGAAACATGCACAATTTTCGCCATTTCTTCACGATTTTTTAACGCCTGTCCCCAATTGTATTTATACTTATTTTATGTTAAACTCTACTATGAATGTCCAGCGTCTTATCGCCGGAATTTGTTGCATAAGTCACAGTATTCCCCATAAAACTGTATTATGATACATGTAAAACAGCTTTACGGTCCCCCAGTACTGCCGGACATGGTTTTCCCCCATGGAGCGGCGGAACAGCCGTCAAGTTACAAAGGAGGTCAGGGTAAAACCCCGCATATATGAAATTACATACAAATACCCTTACGCTTGGAATCGACATTGGTTCCACAACCGTCAAAGTTGCACTGTTAAATCAGGCTTCCCATATAGTATTCTCCGATTATGAACGCCATTATGCCAATATACAGGAAACTCTGGCGGGACTTTTAAAAAAGGCCCGTGAGATAACCGGACCCATTCAGGTAATCCCTGTTATAACCGGTTCCGGAGGGCTCACCCTCTCCTCCCATCTGGAGGTTCCCTTTGTCCAGGAGGTAGTGGCCGTGGCCTCTGCGCTTCAGGACTTCGCGCCTCAGACCGATGTGGCCATCGAGCTGGGCGGTGAGGACGCAAAAATTATTTATTTCACCGGAGGCATCGACCAGAGAATGAACGGAATCTGTGCGGGAGGCACCGGTTCTTTTATTGACCAGATGGCGGCCCTGCTCCAGACGGACGCTTCCGGCCTCAATGATTATGCAGAACATTATAAGGCCATATACCCCATTGCGGCCCGCTGCGGTGTGTTTGCAAAATCCGACATACAGCCCCTGATTAATGAGGGCGCCACCAGGGAAGACCTGGCTGCCTCTATTTTCCAGGCCGTGGTCAATCAGACCATCAGCGGTCTGGCCTGCGGCAAGCCTATCCGGGGAAATGTGGCGTTCTTAGGCGGTCCCCTCCACTTCCTGCCTCAGCTTCGGGAAAGCTTCATCCGCACCCTGCGCCTGACGCCGGAGCAGGTTATTGCGCCGGATCACTCCCACCTGTTCGCTGCTGTGGGGGCAGCCATGAATCCCCAGGATAACCAGGAGGCTATTCCCCTGGAGACCCTGATTCAGAGACTGTCCTCAGGCATTAAGATGGATTTTGAGGTCAAGCGCATGGAGCCCCTCTTTAAGGACCAGGAAGACTATGACCGGTTCTGTGCCCGCCATGCCAGCAACCATGTAAAGAGCGGGGACCTGTCCTCCTATGAGGGGTGCTGCTACCTGGGCATTGACGCCGGTTCCACCACCACCAAGGCTGCCCTGGTAGGCGAGGACGGCACACTGCTGTACCGTTTCTATGACAATAACAACGGAAGCCCTCTGGCCACTGCCATCCGGGCTATCCGGGAGATAAAGGAACAGCTGCCTGAAACCGCCCGTATTGCCTACTCCTGTTCCACCGGTTACGGCGAAGCCTTGTTAAAGGCAGCCCTGATGCTGGATGAGGGAGAGGTGGAGACCATATCCCACTACTATGCGGCTGCTTTCTTTGAGCCGGATGTGGACTGTATTCTGGACATCGGCGGACAGGATATGAAGTGCATCAAGATTAAGGACGGCACAGTGGACAGCGTACAGCTCAACGAGGCATGCTCCTCCGGCTGCGGTTCTTTTATCGAGACCTTTGCCAGGAGCCTGAACTACAGTGTGGAGGATTTTGCCAGGGAAGCCCTGTTTGCCAAAAATCCCACGGACCTGGGCACCCGCTGCACGGTATTCATGAATTCCAATGTAAAGCAGGCCCAGAAGGAAGGAGCCACCGTGGCCGACATTTCCGCGGGTCTGGCTTATTCCGTTATTAAGAACGCATTATTTAAAGTAATTAAGATAACAAATGCTTCCGACCTCGGAGAACACGTGGTAGTCCAGGGAGGCACTTTCTACAACGATGCCGTGCTCAGAAGCTTTGAAAAAATATCAGGATGCCCGGCAGTACGCCCGGACATCGCAGGCATCATGGGCGCCTTTGGCGCTGCCCTCATTGCCAGGGAACGCTATCACATGGCCAGTGAACCGGAGACCTCCATGCTCTCCCTTGAAAAGATCATCGGCCTTAAGTACAGCACCTCCATGACCCGCTGCAAGGGCTGCAACAACCACTGTGTGCTGACCATCAACCAGTTTGGAAGCGGACGCCGCTTTATCTCAGGCAACCGCTGCGAGAGGGGTCTTGGCCTTGAAAAGGCCAAGAAAGAGATTCCCAACCTGTTTGATTACAAGTACCACCGGATGTTTGACTACGAATCCCTGCCCATGGACCAGGCGGACCGCGGTACGGTAGGCATTCCCAGGGTGCTCAACATGTATGAAAACTTCCCCTTCTGGGCTGTGTTCTTTAAGAAGCTGCGCTACCATGTGGTGCTGTCTCCCCAGTCCACCAGGCAGCTCTATGAGCTGGGAATCGAATCCATCCCCAGCGAATCCGAGTGTTATCCTGCCAAGCTGGTACACGGACATGTGACCTGGCTCATCAAGCAGGGCGTAAAGTTCATCTTCTACCCCTGCATCCCCTATGAGCGCAATGAAAGCCCGGACGCAGGCAACCACTACAACTGCCCCATGGTCACCTCCTATGCGGAAAACATTAAAAATAACGTGGAGGCGCTGGCCGAGGAAAACGTGCATTTTATGAATCCCTTTATGGCGTTTACCAACGAGGAGATTCTCACCGATACCCTTGTAAAGGAATTTTCCAGGACATTCCAGATTCCGGCTGCCGAAGTCAGGATGGCTGCCCATGCCGCCTGGCAGGAGCTGACTGCCTCCCGCGATGATTTGATGAAAAAAGGCGAGGAGACTCTGGCCTGGCTGAAGGAACACGGAAAGAGGGGCATAGTCCTGGCCGGCAGGCCCTATCATGTGGACCCTGAGATTCACCACGGTATACCGGAGCTGATTACCTCTTATGGATTTGCCGTCCTCACCGAGGATTCCATATCCCATCTGGGCAGGGTGGAACGGCCTCTGGTGGTGACGGACCAGTGGATGTACCACTCCCGCCTTTACGCTGCTGCCAGCTTTGTAAAGACCCAGGATAATCTGGATCTGATTCAGCTCAATTCCTTTGGCTGCGGGCTGGATGCAGTGACCACGGACCAGGTTGCCGATATCCTGACCCATTCCGGCAAGATTTATACGGTGTTAAAGATTGACGAGGTCAATAACCTGGGAGCTGCCAGAATACGTATCCGCTCCCTCATCGCAGCCTTAAAGGTAAGGGACCAGAGACATTTTGAGCGCAGGGTGGTGTCCAGCGCCTATCACCGGGTGGTGTTCACCAAGGAGATGAAGAAGGATTACACCCTTCTCTGCCCCCAGATGTCGCCCATTCATTTTGACCTTCTGGAGCCGGCTATCCGCTCCTTTGGATATAAGATTGAGGTATTGCAGAACCACAACAGAAACGCAGTGGACGTGGGACTCCAATATGTAAATAACGACGCCTGCTACCCGTCCCTCATTGTCATCGGACAAATCATGGACGCCCTGCTGTCGGGCAAATATGACCTGGACCACACGGCTGTCCTCATGAGCCAGACCGGCGGCGGCTGCCGCGCATCCAACTACATCGGCTTCATCCGCAGGGCCCTGGAAAAGGCGGGAATGCCCCAGATACCGGTCATCTCCGTCAACGCCAACGGCATGGAGACAAATCCCGGCTTCACCTTCACCGTGCCTCTGCTGACAAAGGCCATGCAGGCCATTGTGTACGGGGATATCTTCATGCGGGTGCTCTATGCCACCCGGCCCTATGAGGCAGAACCAGGCAGTGCCAATGCCCTTCACATGAAATGGAAGGCCCGCTGCATTGCCTCCCTGTCCAAGAAAAACGCGGCCATGATAGAATTCGGACGCAATATAAAGGGGATTATCCGGGATTTTGACGCTCTCCCAAGGCTGGATGTAAAGAAGCCAAAGGTGGGCATTGTAGGGGAAATCCTGGTGAAATTCTCACCTCTGGCCAACAACCACATTGTGGAGCTGCTGGAATCCGAGGGTGCCGAGGCAGTGATGCCGGATTTGATGGATTTCCTGCTGTATTCCTTCTACAACAGCAACTTTAAGGCCGAGCACCTGGGCTCCAAAAAATCCACCGCCAGACTGTGCAACGCAGGCATTGCCTTGTTGGAGTATTTCCGCAGGACAGCCAGGAAGGAACTGACGGCCAGTATGCATTTTACGCCCCCGTCAGCCATCAACGAGCTGGCCCAGATGGCCAAAGGCTTCGTATCCCTGGGCAACCAGACCGGCGAGGGATGGTTCCTGACCGGCGAAATGCTGGAGCTGATTCACAGCGGCGTAAACAACATCATCTGTACCCAGCCCTTCGGATGCCTGCCCAACCACATCGTCGGCAAAGGTGTCATCAAGGAACTGCGCCGGAATTACCCCCTGTCCAATATCATTGCCGTGGACTACGACCCTGGCGCCAGCGAAGTGAACCAGTTAAACAGAATCAAGCTCATGCTGGCCACAGCCCAGAAGAACCTGAAAACAGAGAGTTCCCGGGAGGACCGCGGAAACGGAAGGCGTCCCGTGGCTGCCTACAGCCCCTGCCTGGGAACCATGTCGCATACATAAAACGGTGTACGGAAACTACAAGCTGTATCCCGCCATATACGGAATAATGTATATAATCAAACTATAACAAAACCCCTCCGTCCAATAAGGTTATCAACTGATTGATACTTATTGGCGGAGGGGTTTTGTTTATTGCTTTTTAATATATATCCTGCGTCTTACTCCGGAAACAGAGGCACAATCCGTTTTGCGGTCACCTGCACCAGCCCCATATCCGACATCTTGGCATCAGGTATAACCGGAAGGGCAAGGGTTACAATGCGGAGCAAAGGATTTTCCATATTGGTAAGGCCCAGGGCCCTGTTGGCATCCTTCATCACAGCGCTGTCCTCTGCCAGCTCCTCTGCGGGCTTAAGGGACATAAGGCCTGCCAGTGGCAAAGCCAATGTGTGAAGAATCTTTCCCTCCTTCACGGCGCACATACCGCCGCCTGTGCGCGCCAGCTCCTCTGCCGCCATAAGGGCTTCCTCCGGGTTGTCGTACACAATGGTAAGATTGTGGCTGTCATGGGATACCGTGGATGCCAGGGCGCCTGTCTTTGTGCCAAAGCCCCTGACCAGACCCAGGGCTATGTTGTCATTGCCCTCATAGCGGTTGACCACTGCCACAAATTTCAGGTCCTGGTCCCCGCTTATATCTATTCTGCCGTCCTTTACCCAAACCTCCTCGCACACGATATCCGTGGTGGAGAGATTCATGTCATAGTATTTCATCAGATTGACCTTTACTTTTCCCTGGGATACAGGCGGATGGATGGTAAAGTCCTCCGCGGCCAGCTTCCTTACGTGGACTGAGTTGGCTGACTCCAGAGGATAGGATTTGTCCTCAATTTCTGCCAGCAGCCTGCCCTCCTGTGCCACCAGCTTACCTGCGTAGAACACATGGCTGGGCGTCAGCTCCCTCAAATCATCTACCAGAAGCATATCGGCCGCATATCCCGGCGCCACAGCGCCCAGGTTCTGCAATCCCGCCTCTCTGGCGGAATTCAGGGTGGCGCTCTTGATGGCTGCCACCGGCTCCATGCCGTATCTTATGGCTGCCCTGACCACATCATTGATGTGGCCGTTGTGAAGGATATCATCGGCCTCTCTGTCATCGGTGCAGAGACAGAAGTTGTCAAAGAAACGGAAATCCTTAACTCCGCTCCATATGGCCTCCACATTCTTGGTGATGGAGCTGTCCCTGGCATCCACCCGCATGCCGCTTCTCATCTTCTCCAGGGCTTCCTCCGCCGTCCTGGATTCGTGGCAGGTGTTAGGACCGCCGCACAGATAGGCGGACAGCATCCTTCCCTCCACAAAGGGGGCGTGGCCCTGGAGGTACAAGCCGTGCTCCTCGGCTGTTCTGATAATATCCATCATGCGGTCGCCGCCATGAATCACATCCAGATAATCCATGACTTCCGCCAGCCCCACCACCCGCTCCAGCTTAGCCAGCTCCTCTATCTGGGCCGGCCCAAACTCGGCGCCTGCATGCTCCAGTCCGGGCACAGCCGGCACGCAGCTGGGTATGTCAATCAGCTGGCGCATGGGAAGGCCCTCCGAAGCCTCATGCATATACCGAACTCCCTCAATGCCCCATACATTTCCAATCTCATGGGGATCTGTGATGACCGTGGTGGTTCCCTTGGGAATCACCGCCTTTGCAAAATTCCTGGGTGTCATCATGGAACTCTCAATATGCTCATGGGCGTCTATCAGACCCGGAATCAGGTATTTTCCCTGTCCGTCCACCACTTCTTTCGCAAACTGTTCCTCCCGGCCCGGCTCCTTATACTCCACATGGCTAATGAAGCCGTCATATACATAAACGCTGGCCGGGTAAATTTCCCCGGTAATCACATTGACCAGCTGTACATTCTTTATGGCCAAATCACTTTTTATCTCTCCCAGAGCTGCCCTGAGAAGTGCTCTTTTATCTCTTGGCTGTATCTTCATCTCTATCTTTCCCTTCTTTCAACTATCATTTTGTCTGCAATTCTACTATTTAAACACAAAATACATGACCAGCGGAACAGCCAGCACGTACATGACCGGATGCAGCTCCTTAAACTTACCCGTGGCAGTCTTGATGATGATATATGCCAGAATGCCTGCCGCGATTCCCGCCGCAATGCTTCCGCAGAAAATAACAAACATAATCATGACAAACGGGCCGAAGGCTTCCGTGAAATCGCTGAAATCAATGTTCCTGATGCCTGATACCATCAAAAATCCCACAAAGATAAGGGCAGGGCCAGTGGCTGCGTCCGGTATCATCAGAATCAGGGGCGAAAAGAACACCATGACAGCAAAGAGAACGGCTACCACAATACTGGTCAGGCCGGTTCTGCCGCCCGCCTCCACGCCTGATGTGGATTCCACAAAGGTGGTGATGGTGGTATTGCCGGTACAGGCTCCCACACAGGTGCCGATGGCATCTACCAGGAAAGGTTTCTGGATTCCCGGCATGTTTCCGTCCTCATCCAGCATGCCTGCCTTGCCGGCCACTCCCAGCACAGTTCCCAGCGTGGAGAAAAAGTCCCCGCAAAAGGCAATGAATACGTATATGATGGCCTGGAAGGACAACAGTCCTTTGAAATCAAAGCAGAATACAATATTTCCCCAGGATGAAACATCCGGTATCTTGGCAAAGGTATCCGGCAGGGTGGTCACACCCAGAGGAATTCCCATCACAGTGACAGCAACAATTCCGATGAGGATGGCCCCGTTTACCCTGTATGCCGTCAGAACGGCAATGATAACCAGACCCAGCAGGGCGATAAATACAGCCGGTTCCTTGAAATTCCCCATTCCGATTCCATTTGTAAAGGTTCCGATGCCCGAATTCTTAAAGCCCAGGTAGGCAATGTAGAAACCGATTGCCGACCCAATGGCCACCTTTATGTTTTTGGGTATGGCCTTGACAATCAAATCCCTTACCCCGAATATGGTCAGAACCACAAAAATCAGGCCGGAAATCAGGGTTATGGCCATGATGGCGCCAAAGGACAGGGTGTTGGACTGGAGCAGGGAGCCGAACATGAAATTCGTTCCCATACCCGTTGCCAGCGCAAAGGGCAGGTTGGCGTAAAAGCCCATAAGCAGGGTAATAAGCGCGCTGATGACAGCACATGTAACCGCAATTGCCTCCTTGGTGATAACCAGCCCGTTTATATCTGTAAAGGATACCGCATCCCCGAAACCAATGATGGCGCCGGGCTGCACCACCAGCACATAGGCCATGGTCATGAACGTGGTAATACCTGCCAGAACCTCTATCTTGACACTGGTTCCCCTTTCTTTTAACTTAAAAAATTCTTCTAATTTTTCCATAGCAATCTCCTTTGTCAGTCAATCTTATCTGAAACGCCTGCCGTCTCAAGCAGAAGCCCCAGCAGCACCCCGGCCCCGCGGGCGCAGTCCTCCCTGGAAGTAAACTCCTCCTTCCTGTGGGACACTCCTCCCTCTGACGGCACGAAAATCATGGCAGTGGGGCACACATCCTTAAAATTCATACAGTCATGGCCTGCCCCGCTCATCAGTTCCATAAAAGAATACCCCTCTGACCGGCAGATATTCTTTATGGCTTCCCGGAGAGGTTCATGACAGCGGCATGGTGGAAGCGCCTGGTCAGGCCTTAGGCTCACCTCCACGCCGTGGAGTGAGGACAGCTCTGCCCCGTACCGCTCCATCTCCTCCGCGATTTCCCTCAGGTCCTCCTGGCGGATGGAACGCAGATCCAGTGAAAACACCACACGCTCACAGATTACATTCCGCGCTCCTGGGTATGCTGTAATGGAGCCCACAGTGGCCACACATGACTCCCGTGCCCCTGCCAGCTCCGTTACCCTGTCAATCCACCGGCACATGGCTGGAACCGGATCCTTTCTGGCCTTCATGGGCGTGGCGCCTGCGTGTCCGCTTTCTCCCCGTATCTCCACCGTATACCGCACCAGCCCGGCTATGCCGCTTACAACGCCAATGGACGCCCCATGGTCCTCCAGCACCTTTCCCTGCTCGATGTGAAGCTCCAGATACGTCCCCACGTCCTCCATCTTACAGGAAGCCAGCTGGCCGGGCCTGCACCCGTAATCAGCCATGGCCTGTTCCAGGGAGATTCCATCCTTATCCACGGACGTAAGTCCCTCAGGGTCCAGTATGCCGCAGATAGATTTACTGCCCACCATCCCATATCCAAAGCGGCTTCCCTCCTCGTCCTTAAAGGCTGCCAGGCGTATGGTCCGCTCTGTGACGGTTCCCTGCTCCCGGATCCTGCGCACTGCCTCCAGGGCCGAGAGGATTCCAAGAGTCCCGTCAAACTGCCCGCCGCCCGGCACGGTGTCGTAATGGGATCCGCACATGACGCATGGCTTTTCAGGCCGGCTGCCGCAAAGCTCCCCGATCAGATTGCCGGCCGCGTCCTCCCTTACGGCAAGTCCGGCGTCTCTCATCCTGGCTTCCAGCCAGTCCTGTGCCTGCCGGTCCTGGGGCGTAAAAGCCAGACGGGTAATGCCGCCGTCCGGGCTGCGCCCAATCCTTCCCAACTCCTGGATATCCGACCACAACCTGTCCTGGTTAATATCCATACTCACACCTCCTCTGCTGCGCAGTATGGGCCGTACCGGAATCTGTTTAAAAATTCAGTTTCTAGTATTCCACGATTTCGCCATACAATGCTATAATATCACTATTACTCATATTGTTATCTTTGTCAATACAGTTTTTCAGGATTCCCGGGCAGGCGCTCTGTCATGAACCGTATGGAGGAGCTGTCAGCGCATCAGGACGCGGAAGGCTGACACGCTGAGGCTGACACACATTTAAAGGAGGACGAACTTGACAACCAGAGGACATTCCAGAAAGAAAAGAAAACAAACAGGCATCAAATGGCTCTATATAACGGCGGCAGGACTGGTATGTGCCGTAATCCTTGCCGCCATCCTATTTAAAATCAAGGCCGGCAGCATGGATTCCCGGCGTCCGGCCGGGACAGACGCCTCACAGGAGATTGGGGCTGCCGGAGACAGGGCAGGTGACGGGACAGGTGATCCCCCAAATTCTGAGAACCGGCCGGATCCTGTAAGTCTATCGGATAAAACCAATGCAGACAACACAGATAACGCAGATATCCGGGCCGTCATCAGCCAGATGTCCCTGGAGCAGAAGGCGGCCCAGCTCTTTATCATTACCCCGGAAGCCCTTACCGGCTTTAAGACCGTAACCCAGGCAGGGGATGCCACATACAAGGCATTGCAGGAATACCCGGTGGGCGGGCTTATCTATTTTCCCCAAAACCTGCAAAACCCAGGCCAGCTTAAAACCATGACAGCCAAAACCCAGGAATTTGCGTCCGGCCTGAACCAGCCCCCACTGTTCCTCTCCATTGACGAGGAAGGCGGTAAAGTGGCCCGTATCGCAAACCACCAGGGCTTTGATCTGCCCAAGGTGGATACCATGGCTGAAATAGGAAAGACCGGGGATACTTCCAGGGCATACGAGGCAGGTTCTGTTATCGGAGGATATTTGGAAGAATTTGGAATTAATTTGGACTTTGCGCCGGATGCAGACGTACTGACCAACCCGGACAATACCGTTGTGCTGGACCGCTCCTTTGGTTCGGATCCGGTTCTGGTAACACAGATGGTAAAGGCCTACATGAAGGGGCTGGAAGAACACCATGTCTATGGGACTCCCAAACACTTTCCGGGCCACGGGGCCACAGAGGGGGACAGCCATAAGGGATTTGCTTATACCTATAAGACATGGGACGAACTGGAGCAGGCAGAGCTGGTTCCCTTTGCCGGCCTGATTCAGGACAACACGCCCTTCATTATGGCAGGCCATATCTCTCTGCCTCAGGTTACAGGAGACGACACCCCATCCTCCCTGTCCTCCCAAGTGCTCACAGATTACCTGCGGGAGACTATGGGGTATAATGGAATCATCATCACCGACGCCCTTAACATGGGAGCCATACAGGACAATTATCCCCCGGACCGGGCCGCTGTCATGGCCCTGCAGGCAGGCGCTGACCTGTTGCTCATGCCCGCTGACTTTAAGGAAGCTTATAACGGGGTACTGGATGCAGTAAAAACAGGAGAATTGACAGAGGAGCGCATCGACCAGTCTCTGACCCGCATTCTGGGCCTAAAACTGACCCTTCCCCGTCACAAACGCTGAGAATCACACCTGAACATTTCCTCCCATCTATACAAGGGGACAGGTATAAATAGAACAAGTATAATAGAACAAGCCGCCCTGCCTTCGCAAAGCGGCTTGTCCTGCCTTCTTCTACAGATCGTTCTCTTCCAAAACGTTCCTTATCCAATCAGTTCCCTGATATAAGCGGCCAGCTTCTCATCTTTACATTTTCCAAAGAACAGTTCCCCGAACTTTTCTCCTGAAAACGCGCCTTTCACCAGTTCCTGGTCCAGTCCCTTAAAGATTTCCACCAGATCCTCCCTGAAGGAAGCCTTTCTCACATCATCCAGAATCCGCTTGTTTCTCTGCTCCGGAACAGCCCTCTCCCTGGGATATCCCTGGCCGGAAGGCTCGCAGAACAGCTTCTCAAATATATATTCCAGGTTCAGATCGCCGCCCCAGCCAAATCCCTTGGCAAATGGAATGGCAATGGCGTTCCCGTCGTTAATCTGGGCAAATGTATAGGCGTCCAGCGCATCCTCCACATGGCCGCAAATCACGCCCGGGAATGAGTTGCAGGCCAGCATGGCTCCCTCGCCCGTGCCGCAGCCTGTAATCACATAATCCGCCGCCTTTGCGTTCAGCAGGGCTGCTGCCAGAATTCCCACCTGTACATAGGTAAGCTGCGCCTCATCCTCTGCTGTGTACATGCCGTAGTTGTCCACCTCAAAGCCGTACTGGTCAGCCACTTTCTTTAAGGAATTGTAGATCATGCCATTCTTGGCGCCCTGGCTGTTCTCATTAATCAGTGCTATCCTCATGTCTCCACCTCTCAACTTTATTCTTTTGGTTTTTCCTGATATTGTAAGCATATCTCCCAAAAGATTTTCTGTCAATAGATATATAACCAGGCATCATTGCTTCTTCTGTTCCCGCGCCATTTTCTCCATGCGCCACAGGGTCGTCCTGCTGACCCCCAGCTCCTTCGCTATATCCTGTTTTTTCTTCCTGGGCTTCAAATTGGCATACACAATCCCGGTTTCCGGCTGGTCCGTTTCCTTGTCCGGTGTCTGAGTGCCGGGCAGAGGGCCTTCCTTTTTCCTGAATATCTTCAGCATCTGTATTTCCCTGAGTCCGATTTCCGTGGTGTCGCTCAGCACAATCAGGCGCTCGCAGATATTGCGCAGCTCCCTGACATTGCCGGGCCAGCCGTAATGGGTCATCAAATCCACTGCCTCCTTTGACAGTCTGGGGATGGGCTTTCCCATCTCACAGGCAAAGCGGGTCAGGTAGAAATCCACCATTTCCCGGATATCGTCTCCCCTTTCCCTGAGCGGCGGTATAGTGATGTCCAACAGATTAAGACGGTAATACAGGTCGGCGCGGAACTGCCCTTCCTGGATTTTTTCCTCAATATTTATATTGGTAGCAGAAATAACGCGCACATCCACCGGCTGTACCCGGTTGCTGCCGATGCGGCGGATTTCCCGCTCCTGAAGCACCCTCAGAAGCTTTGCCTGGAGCGATATGGGAATCTCCCCGATTTCATCCAGGAAAATGGTCCCCTTATGGGCCAGTTCAAACAAGCCCGTCTTGCCGTTTTTAGACGCCCCGGAAAATGCTCCCGGCTCATATCCAAAAAGCTCGCTCTCCAGAAGGTTTTCCGGCAGGGCCGCACAGTTTAACGCCACAAAGGGCTCTGCGCTGCGCCTGCTCTCCCGGTGGATGCTGTGGGCAAAAAGTTCTTTTCCGGTTCCTGTCTCTCCCACAATCAGCACATTGGAATCCACCCGGCTGTAACGCTTTGCCATGAGAATATTCTCCCGGATGGCAGGGCTGCTTCCAATGATGTCGTCAAAGGAATACTTTGCCGTAAGACCCTGCTTCGCAAGGCTCTGCCGGATTTTAGTCTCTGCCTCAATAATCTGCTCGGTGTAGCGGGCAACAATGATGGCGCCCTTTCCCATCTTGTCCACCAGCACGGGCCTGTATTCCGTATACAGTTTCCTGTCCTTCCACTGGATAACCTCCTCCCGTTCCCGTCCGGTCTCCACCACATCCTTCCATTTAAGGGCAGGACAGACCTCCTCCACGGGACGGCCCGTGTAGTCAGCCTGGGAGGAGAGCTGAAAGGTACGGTACGCCTGGTTATTCAATGCCTGAATCAGCCCGCTGCCGCTGACGGCAATCAGGGCATCGGAACTGGTGTTGAGGATGGTGCTGGTCATCTTGGACCTGGCCCGCTCCATATTGATGGTCCTGGCCGCATCCATGGCCTGCTTCAGGGCCTGCTCTATGGCGATATCCTTTGTGTGGATGTGGACCCGGTTCAATGCCTCTTTATCGCACAGTCCGCACATGGTACCGGCTCCCACAAACACATCGGCGCCATTGGCCCTGGCACTGTGGATGGCTTCCAGGGTGGAGGCCTCGTCATGGACCGTATAATACGCAATCTCCGCCTGGCACAGCTTTTCCAGCTCGGACACAGCGCTCTCATCCATATACCGCACACAGAGGGCTATCTTCTTGGGATGGAACTCCTGTCTGGCGCAAATCAGGGCTTTCAGTATATCAAAGCTGGAGAGCTGTATCTCCACCACATGCTTTTCCGGAAACAGATACCTGAGGCGGTCATAAGTCATGCCCCTGGCCACTAATATGTCGGCGTCCCCGTACCGCGACAGGGATTCCGGTGTGCCGAATACGTGAAGCAGCTCCACCCTCACATCGTCCTGAGGCTCCAGACGGCTCACCGCCGCCTCGAACCTGCTTTTCATATTCATATATGGAATAAACATCCGCACTGTTACCATGAATTCACGCCCTCTTTCCCTCTGTGTCTGCCCCATTTGCGCCAATACGGAAATACGCCGGGAGGAATCAAAGCATTCTCATGCCCTCTTCTGCCGCCCGGCGTCTGTCATGGGCCTGCGCTGCAGGCTGTCTGATTTTCCTACTATTTATTTACCACATTCTGTGGTGCTCCGTCTACAAAATGTTTCAGATTATCCACTGCAATGTCCATAAGTCTCTGTCTGGATTCCCTGGGAGCCCAGGCAATATGGGGGGTAATAATCATATTCTTGGCGCCCAGAAGAGGATTGTCCTCGCGGATAGGCTCTGTGGATACCACGTCCACTGCTGCCCCGCTGACTTTTCCACTGTCCAGCGCTTCCCTTAAGTCTTTTTCCACAATCAGGGGACCTCTGGAGGTATTGATGATTTTTACTCCATCCTTCATCTTTGCAATGGAATCCCTGTTGATGATTCCCTCTGTGGATGGGAACAGCGGGCAGTGCAGGCTGATGACATCGGCCTGAGCCAGAAGCTGGTCCAGGGAAGCATATTTGCAGTTATCTGTCTCCAAAGCCTTGTTGGGATACTCGTCATACGCCAATACCTTCATGCCCAGAGCCTCCGCAATTTTGGCCGTACCCTGTCCAATCCTTCCAAAGCCGATGACGCCGAATGTCTTTCCGGCCAGCTCCACCAGGGGATGCTTCCAGAAGCACCAGTCAGCATTGTGGGTCCACTCCCCTGCCTTTACACAGTCAGAATGCTCCCCGATGTGGTGGCACAGCTCCAGCAAAAGGGCAATTGCATACTGGGCCACTGCGTCCGTACCATAGGTTGGGATGTTGGACACGATCACGCCTGCCGCCTTGGCTGCCGCTGTATCAATCACATTGTAGCCAGTGGCCAGCACTCCGATGAACTTTAAATTCGGACACTGTCCGATGGTCTGCGCACTGATCGGGGTTTTATTGGTATAAACCGCCTCTGCGTCCCCAATCCGCTCTGCAATCTTGTCAGCAGGAGTCCTGTCATATACGGTTAACTCCCCTAATCTTTCAAGTCCCTCCCAGCTTAAATCACCTGGATTTTCTGTATATCCGTCTAACACTACGATTTTCATGACTTATTCCTCCTTTTTCCAATTATTCAATTCTATCCTATCTTATGCGCCACTGTCAAGCACACCTCCGGCACAATGATACTGCAGACGCTGTTTAATCCTCTACCAGCGCCCAGGCCCTGTTGATGACTCTCTTGGTGTTGGCCAGTATGATATCTCCGTCCTCGTCTGCCCACGGCTTTACCTCCAGGGACAATACATAGGGATTTTCCTTATTAAAGAAGCCCTCTTCCTTCAGGACAGTGAAGAAATCCACAAGCTGCTCTGTGTCGTTGGCGCTGTCAGGGAACCCGAACCTTGGGTGCTGGTCGCCGTACGCCTCAAAACCTTCCTTCACCACCGCATTACCGATGTGCAGGTGGGTGATATAGGGACGCAGCGTCTGAATCACGAACCTGGAAGTCTCATAGGTGGTGGGGAAATGGGAAAGGTCCACCAGCAGGCCGAAATTGTTGTGGGTGGTGCGCATATCCGCGGCAAACCTGGCCGCATAAGGAGCCGGCCCGATGAGGGCTGCCTTATCCATGTCAAAGTCAAACACTTCCAGCTCCACCATCATTCCCTTGGTTACAGCATAGCTGCACACAGCCCTGGTGGTCTTAAGCAGCTGGGCATATGCCTGGTCCTTTGTCTCCGGTTCCCATTTTCCTGCCAGGAAGGCAATTCCCTTTGCACCCATGTACCGGGCCTCATCAATGGAATCCATCAGGACAGCCTCGGCCTTCTTCCTGCCTTCCTCGTCCAGATCATTGGGGTTAAGCTTTGGTCCCAGCAGGCGGGGCTGTGCGCCGTAGCACACCTTCATGTGGCTCTGGGCCAGCATATCCCTTACCTTGTCCTTTGTCTCCTGGTCCTCGATATGGGTTATCTCCAGGGCATTAAAGTATTCGTCGCAGCAGATGGTCTTAACGGAATCCAGTATGGGATAATTCACCGGAGGATGGGTCATCCACTGTATGGTTCCTACCTGAAAATATTTCTGAATTGGGTCTTTCATAATTAAATACCTCCTTATTTCTGTTTACAAATCTTGTTTGATTCAATTGCATTAGCTCAATATGTATTTATATATATCAAATGCAGGTACTTGTCACACCAGCTCCCATGCCAGGTTCAACGTACGTTTTGCATTTGCTATAATCACTTCGGGGGATTCATCCTTCCAGGGCTTCACCTCAAAGCTTACAATAGGCCGTTTCTTCTCACCCAGAAATCCGATTTCCATAAGCGTCCTCAGATAATGGGCCAGCTCCTCCACATCATTTTCACTGTCCGGGAATCCGAATCTGGGATGGTTGTCCCCGTATGCCTCACAGTCCGGGCTTTTAATTACCGTGTTTCCCATATGGGCATGAATGATGTAATCCTTCACCGGCAAGATGCTTTCTTCGATGGTCTCATGAATCATGGGGATATGGCTCAAATCCACCAGCAGGCCGAAATTCCCATAGTCCCTCCGGATTTCCCCTGCATAGCGGGCAGCCAGGGCTGCCGGACCGATGAGAGCCCTCTTGTCAATATCATAGTCAAAGACCTCGCAGCAGATGGGCATATTTCCCTTCTCCCCTGCATACCTGCACAGCTGCCTGGTAGATTTAAGAAGCTGTTCAAAGGCCTGTTCCTTTCGTCCCTCGTCATACCGGCCGGACAGGAAGGAAAAACCTGCGCAGCCCATCTCATAGGCTTCATCAATTCCTTCCTTCAGTGTGTCCACTGCCATGGCCCTTCTGGTTTCATCCAGGTCATTGATGTTGAGTCCCGCAGACAAGGTCCTGGACTGGCCGCCGTAAGCAGACACCATATGGGCCGCGCGGATCATCTCCGCCGCCTTTTTCCGGACCTGCCCGTCCTTCATTCTGGCCACCTCCACGGCTTCAAAATAATCATCCCCGCAGATCCGCTCCAGGCATTCCAGGATAGGTCCCTCGCCTCCTCCCAGCTGCGGGTAGGATACGTGGAGAATGATTCCCACCTTCATAAACCTTCTCATGGATTGTTCCATAGGCGCGCCTTCCCTCCTGACTTTTTATACTGGTTTTTAACTTTTTTGTACTGGTTTTCTGCACTGATTTTCCTGTATTACTTTTTCTGTACCTGCTTGCGCTTCATCACTTTTTCACATTTTTCTGCGATGGATTCCGGGCCATAGCCGTATTTCACCAAAAGCTGTTCATAATCCCCGGATTCTGCAAAGTCAGTGGCCCCGATGCGGGTCATGGGTACCGGCATATGCTCTGCCAGGACTTCCGCCACAGCGCTTCCCAGTCCGCCGCAGACAGAGTGTTCCTCCACGGTCACGATGGCGCCCGTCTCCCTGGCGCATTCTATAATCAGTTCCTCATCAATAGGTTTGATGGTATGCATATCCACCACTCTTGCCTGGATTCCCTTTTCTTCCAGAAGCTCTGCCGCTGCCAGGGCCTTGTGAAGCACGGTTCCCGTGGTGATAATGGTCACATCCCCGCCTTCCCTGACCGTAATGCCCCTGCCGATCTCAAATTTCATATCCTCAGGATAAAACACAGGAGCTGCCGCGCGGCTGAGCCTTAAATAGACAGGGCCCTGATGTTCTGCAATGGCAAATACCGCTTTTTTTGTCTCCACTGCGTCCGCCACTGTAATCACCGTCATATTGGGGATGGCTCTCACAAATGCCAGGTCGGTAATGGCCTGGTGGCTGGCTCCGTCATAGGAGTCCGAAAGCCCGCAGTAGGTTCCGCAGAGCTTCACGTTCAGCTTGTCATAGGCAATCAGGCTCTGTATAGGATCTGCCCCTCTGGTGGTCAGGAACACTGCGAATGTATTTACATAAGGAATCAGTCCCTCCCTGGCAAATCCGGCTGACATGGATACCATATCCAGCTCGCTGATGCCCACATTAAAGTAACGTTCCGGAAATGCCTTTCCAAAAATTCCGCTCTTTGTGGAGGAAGCCACATCCGCCTCCAGGCCCACGATCTTCTCATTCTGTTCTCCTAATTCCTTAAGCGCTGCGCCGTAAGCGTCACGGATTGCTATGTTTTCTCCCATTATCTGGCACCTCCTAATTCTGCTTTCGCTTGTGCGTATTCATTATCATTGATGGCCTTGCCGTGCCAGGTGTTCTTTCCTTCCATAAAGGAAACCCCCTTGCCCTTCACGGTGGCGGCAAGAATCAGGGAAGGACGGCCTTTGGTCTTCTTAGCCTCCTCCACGGCCCGGCAGAAATCCTCCACATCATGACCGTCGCATGGTATCACATTCCACCCAAAAGCCTTCCATTTTGCCCCGATGTCTCCCATGGGCATGATTTCCTCCAGGGTGCCGTCCAGCTGTACTCCGTTGTTGTCCAGAATGCCGATGAGATGGTCAGCCCCGAATTTGGAGGCGGACATGGCAGCCTCCCAGATACAGCCCTCCTCAATCTCACCGTCGCCCATGACCACATAGGTATAGGAATCCAGTCCCTTAATTCTGTCTGCCATGGCCATGCCCAGGCCGGCGGAAAGTCCCAGCCCCAAAGGACCTGTGGACAGCTCCACACCCGGAGTTTTATGTACGCAGGGATGGCCCTGAAGCATGCTGTCCATCTGGCGCAGGGTCTTTAACTCCTCCTTGGGGAAAAAGCATTTCTCCGCCAGCACCAGGTACAGCATGGGGGCCGCGTGGCCTTTTGACAGAATCAGGTGGTCCCTTCCCTCCATCTCCGGATCTTCAGGATTCACATTCATGATTTCAAAATAAAGGGACGTCAGTATCTCCGTGCATGACAGGGATCCGCCGGGATGGCCGGTCTGGATGCTGTAAAGCAGGTCAATCAGGTCGTTCCGGAATTTGCTGCATTGTCTCTGTAACTCCTCTTTTCTCTCATTCGTCATCTCTATATCTCCTCCAATTTTTTCTTGATTTCTTCCATACACAGCCTGGGACTGGTAAGGACAGGGCAGCCTGTAATGGAAGCTGTCTCGTCCTCCAGATGGGCCATGGACGCCTGGGCAAGGACAATGCAGTCATAGCCCTTCAGTTCCCCGGCCTTTTCCTTGAGAATCATGTCGTGCTTCTTCATGTCCATGGCTTTCATGGCAAAGAATGCATCCATGCACACGCAGGTGGATATGTCTGCTTCCCTTCCCGCCTTATCCGCCTCAGCCTTAATCTTTGAGACAGTGGGCCCCACCGTGCTCTCTGCCGTGGCCATAACCATGATGCGCTTTCCGTAGAGAACGCTCCTTCTGGCCATGGCATCGTCGATGGCAATGACGGGAACCTGGATAAAAGGCCGGATCAGTTCCACCGCCGGGGTCAGGGTGGAGCAGGTGGTGACAATGATATCTGCTCCTGTCAGCTCCTGGGCCTTCATATCGCAGAACAGACGGTTTCGGTTCTGTATGGTAAACTCCCCAATCTCGTTGGGATTATTGGCCAGAAAATCGTCCCACAGGTTATGTATCTTCACTTCATATCCCAGATAGTTTCTCAGGCTGTCATCAAAGCCCGATGCCACGCTCTTTACCGTATGAATCAACGCAATGCTTTTCATTGTTTCCTCCCGTTTTCTTCCATGTGTGTTATTCACCTGTTTTCTGCATCAGACAGTCCGTCCGTAAACCCGGTCCGCGATGGGCCGCAAATGCCGGATGGCGCCCGCTGCCGCCTCCTCCATGGAAGGAATCTGGAAGATTTCGGTACAGAAATTGCCGTCATATCCGCATTCTTTAAAGGTGGTGAGAATCTTCTCAAAGTCCAGACCGCAGTGGCCCGGATACCGTCTGTTGTTATCTGCCAGGTGTACGTGGATATTGTAGGAGCTGTACCTGCGGATGGCCTCATAGATGTTCTTCTCCTCCAGATTCAGATGGAAAATATCCATCATCAGCCGGAAATTGGGGCGGTCCACACGGTCCACCATGGCAGCCCCCTCTGCCAGGGTATTGATGAAATTCGTCTGCATAATAGTCACTGTCTCCAGGGCAATGTTCACGTTCCTGGGTGCCCCGTAGTCAGCCAGCTCCCGGAAGGCCTCCACTGCCAGGTTTTCGGTTTCTTCTCTGGAAAGTTCTCCGCAGTACTGGCCTCTCACACGTCCGATGTTGATATTGGCTCCCAGAAAGCCTGCAAAATCAATGATTTCCCTGCTCCTGCGGATAGCCTCCTTCCGGATCTCCTCCCTGGGGTTTGTATAGCTTAATCCCAGCTGCCCGAAGATTTCCCCTGTACATACCAGTATAACAGACAATCCGTTCTTTTCAGCTGTTTCTTTCACTTCATTCCAGTCCAGTTTTTCCGGATTCAGGGTCATCAGCTCCACCCCGTCGTATCCCAGCCTTCCCAGGTCCCCGAAGCTTTTCTCCAGGCTTCCCTGGTATGCTGTCACTGAATCAGCGATTGCCACATCTGGTGTGGCCACCTGATAACATAGTTTCATCTCCAAACCTCCTTCAGTGCTTTGCCTTATTAACAAGCAAAAATCGTGCCAATTTCAAAACACGTTGAAACCGTTAAAATCCGTTCCATTTGTCCCAAATATTTGAAACATTCCTTACTGATTCGTCGCATTTGTTTCTTAATGTTTCAATTCGTTTTTTATGTTTCAATTTTTTCCGGCATCAGTGTTTCATTTTGTTGCGTTCCCTGTTTTCCCTGCCTGTTTCAGGGTACAAAAAGGGAGAGGATGCGGCTCCGGTACCCATATGTCCCGTTCCGGTCCTCTCCCGTGTTGATTGGTTTTCTAATGCATCAGCCGTGTTTCAGCCGTGTTTACTGGATTCCGTTGGCAGCCATGAAGTCCTTTTCATAGGCTGTCACATATTCCGTTGCCGTGGCAGCATCCATATAGTTGCCAATCAGTTTGTTCTTTTCCAGATAATCATTCTTCCATGTATCGGTCTCAGCAACCTTGCCCAACTGTTCACTCCAGTAAGCGGCCGCTGCATCGCTCATGGCTGCAGGGGCTGCCACGCCGCGCCATACAGGGACTTCCACATTTTCATAGTCTCCGATTTCGCTCAGTGTGGGGGCATCTGCCAGGTTGCCGGTGTAGCGTTCCGTGGACAGGGCCAGCACAGGAATCAGGGAACCGGCTGTCACATACTCAGAAGCAGCCGCAGGCTTGGAGATAACAAATTCCACATGGCCTCCCAGGGCTGCGGTGATGGCGTCGCCGGTGGAGTCATAGGTGATATAGGACATCACGTCCTTGCTGATTCCGATTTCCTCCAGCATAGCATCATAGGTGGCGATATCATCTCCCTTGGATCCGCCGATGACGATCTTTGTACCATTTTTGGCAGCCTCGATTGCCTCCTTGAAATCAGCATACTTGGTCTGCTCTCCCTTGAAAATAAGCTGTTTGTCAACCGCCATAATGGCCAGGATACGGAAATTGGACGAGCGGTTCTTTGTATTCTGGACCATGGGCATTAAATCGCCGCTGTTAAAGGTGAGAAGGGTATAGTCAGCCTTGCTCCCCTTGGTGGTAGCCACCTCGTTTCTGCCGATTTCACCGCTTCCGTCCGTCTTATTGGTAACAATGATAGGCTGTCCGTTGACCAGGTTTTCCTTGGTCATGATATCGGATATCATTCTTGTGTAGATGTCGCTGCCGCCGCCGGGACTGGATGTAACGGTCCAGTTAATGGTTTCCTTTGGTGTGAATGTGCCGTCGCTGCTGACGGCCTTGCTTGTACATCCGGTTACTGCTGATACCATCATAAGTGCTGCCATTGCCATTACAATACTTCTTTTCTTCATTATTAAATACCTCCTCAAACCATGTTCTTAAATATATGAACAAACCTGCAAGTTACCTTTGTTATGCTACTTTGGGAATATTACATTTGCTGTACCAGCTGCCGAATCATTACAGCCCTATTTGGATGCCCTTGCCTTTTTAAGGACGGCCTTTACCACAGGTGTGCAGATAAATGCCAGGAAAATCAGCATCAGCACGCAGGTAATGGGTCTTGTAAAGAAAATGCCCAGGCTTCCCCCCGATATGATAAATGCCTTTCGCATATTGGACTCCAGCAGCTTAGCCAGCACAAAGGACAAAAGCATGGGAGCCGTGGGATAGTCGTTCTTGACCAGCAGATATCCCAGTATGCCTGACAGAAACATAATCAGCACGCCATACATGGAATAGCTGGAGCTGTAGGATCCCACTACGCACACAATGGTGATAATGGGAATCATGTACTTTACAGGCACGGACAATATCTGAATCAGGAACGGAATGACACCGATTGCCACAACCAGCGCAAATATGTTGGAGAGGAACAGGGATGCAATCAGTCCCCATGTAAATTCCGGTTCATTGGTAAACAGAAGCGGTCCCGGATTGAGCCCCCACATCATCAGGCCTCCTAAAAGCACTGCGCCAGTGCCGCTTCCCGGTATGCCCAGGGCCAGAAGCGGCGCAAATGCACCTGCCGCGGCCGCATTGTTTGCAGCTTCGCTGGCCGCAATGCCCTCTATGGCGCCGGTTCCCAGTTCTTCCTCGTTCTTGAATTTCTTCTGGGCTGCGTATCCCATGAAAGCGCCGGTGGTTGCCCCTGCTCCCGGAAGCACGCCCACAAAGGTTCCCATGACGCCGGAGCGCAGGGCAGGCGGAAGCAGACGCTTGAAATCATGCTTTGTCAGGATACTTCCGCGGATGGTAAGCTTCATGTGGGGCTCTGATTTCACCTCATTGCTGCGCTCCATCACCAGTTTAATAACCTGTGAAAATCCCACTGTGCCGATAATGAAGGGCGTAAAGGGAATGCCTCCCAGCAGGTACATACTGCCAAAATCATATCTGGGAGAGCCTGAGAGAGTGTCCATGCCAATGCTTGCCAGCAGAATACCCAGCATGGTTATCACCACGCCCTTGATGGGATTCTCACCCACCAGCCAGCTGATGGACGTCATGGCGATAAGAAGCAGAGCCGTCATCTCGGACGGGCCGAACTTAAGGCCGATATCCGCCAGGGCAGGTCCTGTAAAGGTCAGGATGATGATGCCGATGGTTCCTCCGATAAAGGAGGCCATATTGGCTGTAAACAGCGCCTGTCCGGGACGCTTCTTTTTGGATGCCATTGGGTAGCCGTCCATGGCTGTGCAGATGGCCGGTGAGTCTCCCGGAATATTTAACAGGATTGCGCTGAAGGCGCCGCCGTACATATTGGAGTAATACAAAGCTCCCAGCATAATGATGGCAGTGGTGGGATTAAACTTGTAGGTCAGCGGAAGCAGCAGGGCCACACCGGCCAGACTTCCGATACCGGGCATTGCCCCCACCACAAGGCCCAGAACCGCTCCCAAAAGGGCGGCTCCCACATTGCTGAAGGTGAACAGCGTGGAGAAGCCATGCATTAACAGTTGTATATTTTCCATTTTGTTTACCCCCTTCTACAAGAATGCTTCAAAAAGCCCCATTGGAAAATGGACCCCCAGCCACATACGGAACACACCGATGGAAATGGCCATACAGACAGCAAGGACAATGAGAGTTTCCTTCCATCCGGTCTTCTCAAACACTTTCAGCCACAGTATCACAAACAAATAGCAGCTGGGCAGCAGACCTATAATAAAGGAACCCGCTATGATTCCAGCTCCCCCTGCTATGACCATCATCTCATCCCGCTCATACCTGGCAGCCTTCTCTTCCTTCAGGGACTGAAAGAAAGAAGCAATACTTGCCAGGAACATGACGATAGCCATGATGGCCGGGAAGAAACCAGGCTGAGGACCGTCCACATCCTCCCAGAACCCCAGCTGTGTAAAACCAACCACTGCAAATACCACTGCAAATACTGCTAACACCAAGGGTACAATCTGCTTTGTACCTATTTTTTTCATGTAAACCCCTCCCTTTTATCAGCAGCCTTTCAGATGGGCCGCCATCTTGGCAGCCATCTTGACCGCATTCTCAAATGCCGAAGTCTTAACAATTCCCTTTCCGGCAATATCGTAAGCCGTGCCATGGGCGCATGTGACGATTGGCGCCGGAAGTCCTCCCGCAATGGTGATGCCCTGGTCAAATCCCTTCAGCTTAAGGGCGATCTGGCCCTGGTCGTGATACATGGTCACCACTCCGTCAAAATCCCCGTTAAAGGCCTTGATGAACAGAATGTCGGATGGGAACGGTCCGTTGGCGTCAATCCCCATCTCCCTTGCCTTTTCAATGGCCGGCGCGATTACATCAATCTCTTCCCGGCCGCACTTTCCGCCCTCGCCGCAGTGAGGATTCAGGGCTGCCAGGGCAAGCCTGGGCTTCTCAATACCGGAATTCTTAAGGGAAACATTGGCCAGTCTTATGGCTCTCATGATGGTATCCACGGTCAGGCTGTCGCTGACCTTGCTAATGGGAATATGGCTGGTTGTCCTTGTGGTCCACAGATCTCCCAGCACATTGATTTCCCCAAACGGCTCCGTGTGTCCAAAGAGATGGGCCATGTAATGGTGCTCGCTCTCAAAAGGACACCCGGCCTGAATCATTGCCTGCTTATTTAACGGGGCAAAGCAGAATCCGTCAATCCTGCCGGCCTGGTAAAGCTCAATGGCTGTTTTCAGCATGTTCAGGCAGGCGCGTCCGCTTTCAATGCTGATGTTGGCAAATGGAACCTGCTCAGGGTCCACATCCCTTTGATCCAGGACAGGCATTCCCTTGGTCCAGTCTGCTTCCTCCACCTTGTCAATGACCTGTACCGGGATTTCCAGACCGCATATCCTGGCACCTCTCTCAAACACCCTGACGTCCCCTATTACCACGGGACGGCAGTATTCATCGTAAAATCTGGAAGCTGCCAGCTTGACAATAATTTCCGGCCCCACGCCGGCTGCATCTCCTAATAAGATTCCTAAAATCGGTTTACCGCTCATAAAAAAATCATCCTTCCTTCTATTTTGGTTTTTATTTCTGCTCTTGACTTATGCCTGTATTAAAAGCAAAAAGCATGCCAAACTTTTCAGGAAGAACGATTTTTTCTGTTTTACCTCCGGGAACCCTTTATTTACGTTATGCATTTTGCATATATCACCATCATTTATCCCCCAATGTATTCATACTTTTCACGGCATAAATGTTTCATCATCCCTATTACGTTTTATTTTTGTTTCATAATGTATTTTTGTTTCATAATGTTTCTCCGTTTCAGCGCAACCCCTGTGCCCGGTGTTTCTTGTCAGCCGTCTAACCCTCAATGCCGTATTTTTTCATTTTTCTCCACAGAGTACTCTTATCAATTCCCAGATATGCGGCTGTCCTGCCCCTGTGATAACCGCACAGCTCTAGGGCGTCCTTCACGGCCTGCCTCTGGGCTTCCTCCAGGCGGGGCCCGCGGCCCGCGGCCTCCGCCGGTACATGACTGCCGGACGCCGGAAAATCCGCGCTGCCGGAACCGCTGTCTGCATGCCGGCTTTCTGCATACTGGCTGTCTGCCCCCTCCCCGTGCTCCCACTCTCCCGGAAGGGCCTGGAGTACATCCTCTGCCCCTGCCCTTGTTTTCTCGCAGAGAATACAGATACGCTCACAGAAATTGCGCATTTCCCTCACATTCCCCGGCCAGTTGTAACGCATCAGAAGTTCCCTGCCCTCCTGGGTTATTGCCTCCAGCCTGCTCCCTGTGCGCTCATGTTCAAACCGCACCATCCGGTCCGCCAGATAAAGGATGTCCTGCTTCCGTTTTCTGAGGGGCGGAAGATTGAGTTCAAGCACATCCAGGCGATACAGCAGATCCTCCCTGAAATTCCCCCGGGCCACCTCCTTCTTTAAATCCCTGTTGGTGGCGCAGATAACGCGGACATCAATGGGAATCACGGTGTCATTGCCCAGCCGGATGATTTCCCTTTCCTGTATGACCCTCAGGAGGCGGCTCTGCAGCTTTGGTGATATATCGCCTATCTCATCCAAAAAAATGGTCCCCTTGTGGGCAATCTCAAAAAATCCCATTTTCCCGCCCCTGGACGCTCCGGTAAAGGCCCCTTCCACATAGCCAAAGAGCTCGCTCTCCAGCAGGTTCTCCGGCAATGCCGCGCAGTTAATCGCCACGAAAGGCCCCTTCCTTCTGCGGCTGGAGTTGTGAATGCTCTGGGCAAACAGCTCCTTTCCCGTCCCCGTCTCCCCATGAATCAGTATATTGGAATCCGAATAGCTGAATTTCACGGCCTGGCTGATAACCGCCTCCATGCAGCTGTCCCTGTAAAGTATGTGGGAAAAGTCGTACCTGGCCGTAAAGCCGTCCGAATGCATACGCTTGCGCAGTTTGCCCTCCTCTGCCTGTATCTGTTCCGTTCCCTGGAAGGTGAGCACGCAGCCGAACTCCTCCGAGTCACCGGCCACAGGCACACAATTGACCAGCACCTGTTTTCCTCCGAACCTGCACACCTCCGACAGGATCTTTTGTTTGTCCCTGATCACACTGTCAAAATCAATATCCGGAAAGAAGTCCTTTATATGCTCTCCTGCCAGCGAAGTCTTTCTGTCCTTCATATACGTATGGCAGCATGTATTGGCCAGGGTTATGATTCCCTTCCTGTTGACGGAAATAATCCCCTGGAAGGAGTAGTTCATGATATTTGCTATCTCATCCCTTTTCTGCCTCTCATACCGGGTGAGATGGGCCACCGCTATGGCCTCTGAAATGGCATGGTTTACCGCCTCGATTCCTGAATGAATCATGGCAGCCGGCATACCCAGACGCTCCGCGATCTGGACCGTGGAATATCCCCCCACAATGGCCTGGTTCCCGTCCTTCATAGCCTGGTGCACCGCCATCTCCAGCTTGGTCTCATCGTCCTCCGCATAGCAGCCCAGCCCCAGGTTCGGATACAGGTGGCACATCTGCTCCGCCCCATACACCATATTGAAGGCGCCCACCACGGCAATCCTTTCAATATTCCCCTTCTGCATACATTCATTGACTGCCTTCATCACATCGTATCCCGTGGATTTAAGCTCTGCACACGGAATGTTTTTGCGCTTTAAGGTATGGGCCGTAAAGCCCCTGGCTATAACCACGTCCGCCTCCACCTGTTCCAGTCTGTTATTGTAGAAATCCTGGACAACCTCATACTGAATGGCTTCCGATTCAGGCCGTTCCCGGAACACCTGCTCAATGACAGGAAGAATGTCCGGATATGGTGCAAAAAATACAATTTTAATCACACTCTTCCACCTCCCATTGTCCATATTATCCTATATATTGTATTTTCGCAATCATTAAATTGCATTTTATTGCCAAATAGCAATCTTTGTGCAATTTTATATATCCTAACTTTTTATTTGTTTTTCCTTTTTTATTGTGCAAATAGCACATATTTTCTCATGCAACTTTAGCTGTTTTAAATAAAATTTGAATCTGTTTCACCCTCAAATAGTTTTTTGGCACGACAATTGCTTTTTTAATCAGTCAGCAGCATTGCAATGGCATGTAAAATCAACCAGCGGCTGACGCATCTCACATGGCCGGTGAGCATGGAAGCCCACGTAAAGGAGAAGAGATTTATGAGGATATTAGCGACAATGAAGCGTTTTCCGGCAGGAGTGATGGTGATTCCCCTGCTCCTTGGATGTGCAATGAATACCTTTTTCCCCAACGCCCTCACCATCGGAGGTTTTACCTCAGGCCTGTTCAAGAACGGGGTCCCCACCCTGATTGGCCTGTTTCTGTTCTGCAGCGGCGCCACCATTGATGTAAAGATGGCCGGCAGCACGGTATGGAAAGGCGTTGTCCTCACCGCCCTTAAGTTCTTTATCGGTTTCGGCCTGGGGCTTCTGCTCAATGCACTGTTCGGCGAAGCAGGGTTCCTGGGACTGGCGCCCCTGGCTGTCATCGGAGCCGTAACCAATTCCAACGGCGTCATCTATGCCACCCTGGCAGGCGAATTTGGTGATGAAACAGATGTGGGAGCCACCTCTATCCTTGCCCTCAATGACGGGCCCTTTTTTACCATGATTGCATTGGGCGCCTCCGGCATGGGCAACTTCCCCATAACAGATATCATTGCCAGCATCATCCCCATGGTTATCGGGTTCATCATCGGCAATCTGGACCATGAGTGGAGAAAAATTCTGGCCACCGGCATGATTCTTCTCCCGCCCTTTAACGGCTTTGCCCTAGGTGCCGGCATGAACTTCAACAATATCCTGAGAGCGGGTATTTCCGGTATTGTGCTGGGCCTTCTTACCGTGCTGGCCACCGGACTTCTTACCTTTTTCCTCTACAGCGCCCTCCGCAGAAAGGCGGATCCCATGGGCGCTGCCATCGGAACCACGGCCGGGGTGGCCACCACCACGCCCACTGCCGTAGCCATGGCCGATCCTTCCTTCCAGCCTCAGGTGGAAACAGCCACTGCCCAGACAGCTGCCGCCGTGGTAATCACAGCCGTGCTTTGCCCGCTGCTGGTATCCTGGCTGTCCAAGGTATCCCGCAAATGGAATGAAGCTCACGGCATAGCTGCAGACATTCCTGTCCCTGAACAGGAGGGCTGCGAAACCCAGCCAGCGGCAACTGCTGATTTAGACTAAACCGGACAAATGATATTGACAGACGGAGGAAACAGACAGACATGAAGCGAACCATATTAAATGCAGGAATGATTTTGTGCGGGGAACAGCTTACTCCCTTGGAGAACGGCTCCCTTATCATCGAAGACGGGATAATCCGGGAAATCCTGCCCCGGAAAGCCAGGGAGGCCTTGTACTTGGAAGATGCAAAAGAAATCAGCCTTCCGCACATGACCCTGATGCCGGGCATGATAGAGTGCCACAACCACCTGTGCATTGATGCAGCCCTTCCGGAACATCTGGAGCTGCTGGCCTGGAGCAACGAATGCCAGCTGACCCTGCTGGCATTAAAGGGACTTAAGGAAGACCTGATGAGCGGTGTAACCACAGCCCGGTGCATGGGGGATAAATTCTATATAGACGTGACCCTGAAGAAGCTGATTGAGGACAAAAAAGTGGACGGCCCCCGTCTCCTGGCCGCAGGCATCGGCATGAAGGGAAGCCACGGAGCAGGCCACATCGGAATGCCCCACTGCGGAGCCGGAGAAATCCGCCATACCTGCCGCGAGAACCTGAAAAAAGGCGCAGACCTGCTGAAACTCTTCATAACCCCTGGTGTTCCGGATCCCGCCAGCACCTTTGTGCCCAGCTTCCTCAGCCTGGAAGAAATCTCCGCTGCGGTCAGCGAAGGCGCTCGCCTGGGCATCCCCACTGCTGCCCACTGTATTGGCGGCCAGGGCCTGAAAGACTGCATTGACGGCGGGGTGGATGTGATTGAGCACATGTATATGGCTTCGGAACAGGACGTGGAGCGTCTGGCCGCTTCCCGCTGTGTGGTGGATCTGACCTCCGGCATTTTCTTAGACCCCAGCCGGGAGGAATTCCTCTCGCCCGCCAATGCCCTGAAGGTTAGGCTGAACCGCAGCCGGGTCCGCGAAAATGTGGCCCGCATCATCAAGGCCCGTCTCCCCTTTGTCCTGGGAACAGATGCTTATCACGGCTTTCTGTACCGGGAGGTGGGATATGCCGTGGAGCTGGGAGCCGACCCTGTAACCGCCATCCAGGGCGTCACCTCCCGCGCGGCCAGGGTCTGCCGCCTGGAAGACAGAATCGGAAAGCTGGAAAACGGTATGGAAGCAGATATCATTGCCGTGGAGGGAAACCCGCTGGAGGATGTGTCCCGTCTTTCACAGGTAGGACTGGTGATGAAGGGCGGAGTGGTGTATAGACAGCCTTAGAGACGGCCCGGATATACAGAATGTATTGACTGCAGTTTTAGATGTACAGTATTGAATGTGCAGTACTGAATGTACAATATTGAATGCACAGTATTGGATACACAATTTCAAAAGCGCAGTTTCAAGTGATACTTTGCTGTCACAAAAACTGCGCTTTCCGTCATAATACACTTCACTATAAGACGGGATGAAAAAGGGCCGCCGCCCGGATATACGGCTCAGGGAGTCCCCTTATAGCGCTTCAGATACTCTCCGGCCGTGTCCCGGCTCAGAGAGAACATCCGCACCAGTTTATCCAATATCTGTCCTTCTGTTTTCCCTTCCTCCAGATTATCCAAAACAAAGGCCCTTATACCTTCCTCAAGTCCAGCCTTCCTTCCGCCTTAGCATCCTGAAGCTGATACATCCGTTCTTCCCATTCCTGCATATATCTCACTCCAATCTCTTCACTGGCTTTAACCTGGCTGACCCGCCGGTGCAGTTCCTTAATCCTCGGACTGCTGCTTCCGGCCGCCTCTGTTTCAGAGGTGTGTTCTATGTAATGAAGCAGCTCTATCAGCTCCCCGCTTACTCCCTCCGGCACAGTTCCATGGTCCTGCGGTCCTCCATAACACATGCAAATAAAAAACGGTCCAGCAGGGTCAGCTCTGCCAGCGGCTTCATGACAGGCCCGCCAGGGTCATTCATTTTCTTCATCCTATTCTCCTTTTATTATACAAAAGCTTTGCCTCCGTTGCAAGAATATACACGAATCACATATCCTGAATCACATATCCATAGAACCACCGCCTGACATTTTTAAAACATTCAACCACACAACACAGGGATACAGGGGAGAAACTCCCTTACGAATATCTCGGACAGAACGCCCGCAAGATTTATATATACATTAATAATATAAAAAGGCTGCCCGAAATGAATCCATATGATAATGAATCCATCCCAGACAGCAGCACAAAGCCATGCCTGCTTCAGCCAATTTCACGCCATTTCCACTTTTCTTCCCGGCCTATTTCCGGCCCAGGCTCATTCCGGCCTTCAGCATCCTGAATGTACGGTCCGCGGCACTGATATACAGCTCTTCGGCCCGCTTAAGGGCCTCCTCGATATCCATGGCGCCATTTATCGTGGTTATAATACTGTCAATGCCGTAATCAAATATCGTCTCAGCCTTGTCGCCCATACCTCCCACAATCGCTGCCACCGGGATGCCTCTCTCCCTGCAGCGCTTTCCGATTCCGCTGGGCACCTTTCCAAAAGCAGACTGCCAGTCCATTCTTCCCTCTCCGGTAATTACCAGGTCCACCCCCTCTAAGAGGCTGTCAAAATGAACCAAATCCAGCACCGTGTCAATACCTGATTTAAGATTGGCCTTCAGGAACACGCAGAATGCCGCCCCTAATCCACCGGCAGCTCCTGCTCCGGGAATCTTATCCACATCCACGCCCAGCTTTTCCTTCAACAGAGCCGCATAACGAATCATTCCGCCCTCTAACACATCCAGAATTTCCGGTGTGCCGCCCTTCTGCTTTCCAAATGTATAGGTCGCTCCATCCGGTCCTGTAAGGGGATTGGTCACATCGCACATGACAGTGAACCGGGACTGTGACACCGCAGGGTGAATCCGGCTCACGTCAATATCAGCCACCCTGGTTAAATCCCGGCCTCTGCCCTCCAGCTCATTTCCCTGGTCATCCAGGAATCTTACACCCAGAGCACGCATGGCCCCCATACCTCCGTCATTGGTAGCGCTGCCTCCAATGGCTATTGAAATCTTCCGGTATCCCCGGTCCAGGGCATCCTTTATCAATTCTCCTGTGCCATAGGTGGTGGTGTTCAGAGGATTGCGCCTGTCCGCCGGCACCATGGGAAGCCCGGAAGCAGCTGCCATCTCAATGATGGCGGAGTCCCCTTCAAATTCCCCGTAAAAAGACTGTGCCTCCTCCATCAGAGGTCCATGGACCGTCAGTCTGCGGTATGTGCCGTTCAGCGCCGAAATCACCGCGTCAATGGTTCCCTCCCCGCCGTCAGCCACAGGCACGCCAGCTGTCTCACAGCCAGGAAATGTCTGCTCCGCTGCCGCCTCCAGAAGCTGTGTGATGCGCTCTGACGACAGGGTCCCCTTAAATGAATCTGATGCAAATAAAAATTTCATGGTTCCGCCTCCCAAATGTGATTGAATTTCTTAAGTCTATTGTACTGTTTCCAGGCCCCTGCGTCAATGTTCCACAAAACACATATTCCGCATATTATTTATTCCTCAGCACAACGAACTTCACGGCAGGCCGCGGCCCGTTCTGCTGCCCGCACATCCGCCTAATCCTGCATCATTTCCTTCACATCCCGGAAAAACACCATAGCCATGTAAAACACTGCCGACTGGCTCAGTACACGCACGTCATATCCCGTCAGCTCCTCCAGCTTCCTGAGCTTATAGGTCAATGTATTTTTATGGATGTGCATGGCATCCGAGGCAGCCTTCAGAGAACCTTCCGCACTGAAATATGCCTCCAGCAATCCCATCCACTGACAAAGCTCCTCATAACCGCAGTTCTTAAAGACCTTGCGCAGGTACTCCGCCTTCACGCTTTCAGCCACATCCTCCGTAAACAGCTCCAGGGTAACGCTGTCATACGTCATGACGTCCCGTTTAGACATGCTGGCAGAGCGCCATGCCTTGTTGGCCTGTCCATATGCCACATGGATGTCCCTGGCCCTGCCGCCGATTCCCATGACCAGCCCTATGCCGAATTTCTTTTTCACACAGGAGCGGATGCGGCCGGCCAGCTGTTCCATATGGCGGTCGGACGCACCCTGAACCAGAAAAATCTGCCGGCCGGCATTACGAAACACCAGACATCCCGCTCCTGCTAAAGAAGCAGCTTCCCCTTCTGCCTGTTCCAGCAGTTTCTGGCCCGAAGCAGTGGATGCATATTCCTGGAAGTTCCTGACGCCGGACACCATGACCCTTCTGGGAACCGAAATGTCGATTCCCAGCGCAAAGCCTCTCTCCTCCAGTATTCTGGGCTGAAGGAGTCCGCTTCCAAGGACCCAGTCCTCCAGAAACCGGTTCAGCACCCGCTGTCCCATACGGCGTTCATCCTGTTCCGCATTTTCGCGAATCAGTATTTCCACCATCTTCTTCACAATCTGGCCATAGCCAGCCACATCTTCATACCGTCCCGTAATACCGATTACGCCGGCAATACTTCCAGCCTGGTACACAGGCAGGTTCAGCCCCGGGCGTGAGGTAAGCGTCGCTTCCTCATCCCTCACATACAGCTCATCCAGATGCTCCCTGATGATTTTCCTGGCCCCCTCATGCAGCGTACCGATACGCTCCGGGTCCGTACTGGCTATGACATAGCCTTCCGGGTCCATCATATTGATATGCTGGCCCACAATGGCCCCCACTTCCTCCACAATGGCCTGGGCTCCCTGCCGCGAAAGCCTCAGCGCCTGACCTGTCAGTTCCATCCATTCCACCTGCCTCTATTCAGCCTGCGCCTCTATCCTACCTGCGCCGCAGCCGGCTATATGCCAAAAGGGGGCTGAGGCGCCGGGGACACCCCCAGAGCCGCAGCTCCCCCATATTCATTCCTGTTCCCTCTTGCTTCTGTTTATTACATTTTCCCGGATTTACTGATAAATGGGGTATCTCTCACAGAGCTTTGTCACTTCGCTCCTGATATAATCCGCTTTATTCTCAAAATCCGTGGCAGCCAGCCAAATGCACCGGGCAATCTTGGGCATGTCCTCTTCCTTAAGGCCCCTGGTAGTAATGGCCGGTGTCCCGATGCGCACGCCTGAAGTGACAAAGGGGCTTCTGGGGTCATTGGGAACCGTGTTCTTGTTCAGGGTGATATAAACCTCATCACAGCGGTTCTGCAGTTCCTTGCCCGACACCTCCATGCCGCGCAGGTCAACCAGCATCAGATGGTTGTCCGTGCCGTCCGTAAGGAGCTTGAATCCCTCATCTTTAAGGGCCTGGGCAAGAGCCTTTGCATTGGCTGCCACCTGGTGCTGGTATGCCTTGAATTCAGGCTTTAATGCCTCTCCGAAGCACACTGCCTTTCCCGCAATCACATGCTCCAGCGGACCGCCCTGGGTTCCCGGGAAAATGGCCTTATTGAAATTAAATTTCTCAGCCGCCTCCTTATTTGCCAGAATCATACCGCCCCTTGGGCCTCTCAATGTCTTGTGGGTGGTGGTGGTCACCACATCTGCATAAGGAATGGGACTGGGGTGTTCGCCCGCTGCCACCAGGCCGGCGATATGGGCCATATCAACCATGAGATAAGCGCCAACTTCGTCAGCGATTTCACGAAACCGCTTGAAATCAATGGTCCGGGCATAGGCGCTGGCCCCTGCTATGATAAGCTTTGGCCTGGCTTCCTTTGCAATCCGCTCCAGCTCATCGTAGTCGATGAACCCCTGGTCATTGACTCCATAAGGTACGATATTAAAGTAAAGACCGGAAAAATTCACAGGGCTTCCGTGGGTCAGGTGGCCGCCATGGTCCAGGTTCATGCCCATGACCGTGTCCCCTGCTTTCAGCATGGCAACAAACACCGCCATATTGGCCTGGGCTCCTGAATGAGGCTGCACATTGGCATAATCACAGCCAAACAGCTTCTTAGCCCGCTCAATGGCAAGTGTTTCCACCACATCCACGCACTGGCATCCTCCGTAATAACGTTTTCCCGAATATCCTTCCGCATACTTATTGGTGAGAACTGTCCCCATAGCCATCATGACAGGCTCAGACACGATATTCTCTGATGCGATTAGTTCCAGGTTGCGTCTCTGGCGCGCGCATTCCGCCTGAATGGCCTCGCCCACTTCCTTGTCATATCCGGTAATAAAATCCATTACTTCATTAACCATTATCTTACCTCTTCCTTTCGCAATGACAGCCTTTTTCTGCTGATTATAACCTATATAATAGTAAATTGCAAGACATATGGCAGAGCTGCTTTCTCTTTATCTGTTAATTTTTTATCACTGTTTTTCTTAAGAATTTCATAATAATTGTAGTACTTTCTTTAAACTTTAGACACAATTCGGACACAATTATAGGATATTATCAAACTCGTTCCATAAAAATTTGTGTTTAGAAAGTCTCACTGGGAGGCTTTCAGAGGAGGAAAACTATTATGAAGAAGACAATCGCAAAATCCATGACAGCTATTATGGCAGCAGCTATGATCGCAGGAAGCCTGACCGCTTGCGGCGGCAGCGACAACAAGGCCGAGTCCACTACTGCCGTAGAGACCACAGTAGAGGCTTCTGAGTCTGTTGAGGAGACCACTGCTGAGGCTGCTGACGCTGAGGAGACCACCGAGTCTGCTGATGCTGAGGAGTCCACCGAGGCTGCTGACGCTGAGGAGTCCACTGAGGCTGCTGACGCTGAGGAATCTACCGAGGCTGCTGACGCTGAGGAGTCTACCGAGGCTTCCAAGGAAGAGGCTGCCAGCGAGGCTAATGCTGAGGTTGCAGAGGAGACAACTGAGGCTGCTCAGAACTAATCTTCTTTGCCAAAAAGGGTGCTGTCCGCTGCGGCAGCACCCTCTTTTTATTCCGGAGCAATGAAGCTTCTGTAAAAACTTTCTAACGAAACTTCCGACTTCCGATTTCTAATGAAACTTCCAATTCTTTACCACAATCTGCAGATTCCTGTTTCCGTTATACTCATTTATACCCGGATAGTAGATAATATCCATAACACGGCAATCACCCTTTTCCTCCATGAACAAATCCCCATCCGTAAAAATCACGCCGTCCATGGCTGTTCCCCTGTCATTTACAAGGCTTATGCGCACCACGTTCCTGTTGCGCCCCATAACTCTGGCGCTGCGTATAAACAGTCCCTTCTGGGCAAACTGGGGCTTCTCATTTCCCTGTCCATATGGTTCCAGCAGCTCCAATTCCTCTATGAACGGCTCTGTTATGTATTCAAATGGCATGGCCACATCGATCCACACCTTGGGTATGAAATCTTCTTCGGTCAGGCGCTCCCGTGCATTTTCATTGAGACGGCGCCGGAATTCGTCCACATCCTTTTCCTCCAGAGAAAATCCGGCCGCCATGGGATGGCCCCCAAACTTCAGCAGAAGGTCCTGCACCTCCACCAGGGACTGGAACATATGATATGCCTCTATGGAACGTCCCGACCCCTTGACGCAGCCCTCAGCCCGTGTAAGCACATAGGAGGGCTTATTGTACCGCTCCCTGAGACGTCCCGCCACAATGCCGGCCAGGGATTCGTGGCAGTCCGGCAGAAACACCACCAGCACCTTATCCTCCCGGTACAGCTCATCCACCATGGCTGCCGCCTGTTCAATCCCCTCCTGGGTCATGTCCTTGCGCTGGTCATTGAGAGCCTTTAATTCCTCTGCCATCCTGTCCGCCTCACCCTCATCCTCACACAGAAGGAGCCCAAGGGCTATCTTGGCTGTCTGGAGCCGTCCGCTGGCATTGAGGCAAGGCCCAATAACAAAGCCGATATGATAGGCTGTGATGGTTCCGGCCTGAAGATTATTTTTCTCTATCAGTTTCCGAAGTCCCAGATTAGACGTATGTCCCAGTCTGGAAAGCCCTTCCTTTACAAGGATGCGGTTCTCTCCCTGAAGCTTCATCACATCCCCCACCGTTGCAATGGCTGCGATTTCCAGCAGGCTGAGCCATTCCTCCCGTGGAACCCTATGGACCTCATAGAGCACCTGCACCAGCTTATAGGCCACCATGCCTCCGCATATATCGGGAAACGGATACAGGCTGTCCCTGCGCTTGGGATTGACCACAGCGTCCGCAGGCGGCAGTATCTCCCTGCCCTCCAGCGTTTCCCCGGCCTCAGTCAGTATGTCGTGATGGTCCGTCACGACCACGGTCATGCCCAGCTCCTTCGCCCTTGCTATCTGGCTGATAGCGGCAATACCATTGTCGCAGGTAAGGATGGTGTCAATGCCGTCCTCTGCCGCTGCCTCTATAATCAACTCATTGATGCCATATCCGTCCTTAATACGGTCCGGAATCTCATAATCCACCTCAGCGCCAATCCTCTTTAACGCACGGTAGAGCAGATACGTGGAGCACACACCGTCTATATCGTAGTCCCCCACAATCCGTATACGCCTGCCTTCAGCCGCCTTCTCTCCCAGTATCTCCACTGCCCGGTCCATGTCCGGCAGCAGGCGGGGATCGTGAAGCTGCTCCACAGAGCCGTAGAGATACCGTCCTATATCCTCCATATCCTCCAGACCGCGGTTGCGTATGATTCTGGCCGTAACCGGGCTGATATGGTATTGTTCCGCAATTCTATCAAAATCTGCCTTCTTGGCGTATAACATCCATCTTGCTTCTGTCATTCTTTTGTCCTGTCCTTGTCTTGTCCTGTCCTTGTCTATTCTTCCTGGTCCCCCATGACCGAGGAGTAAATGATACCGGCCGCCATCCCCGCAAATGCCGGAACAATCCACCCCAATCCCGCCCCGTATCCAGGCAGGAACGTAGTTGCCTGTGTGAGGAAGGGAATCACGAATTTACTCTGTTCCAGAGCATATACCACACTGACCGCGCCTGTAAACAGGATAGCAGCGGGATACATGGCCGGCCACCTCTTTGTCAGCGGCCCTAAAAACGCCAGTACAATCAGCACAATGGCGATTGGATAAATGGCGTTCAGAACCGGCACTGACACGGCCAGTATCTTATTAAGGCCTGCGCTGGATATAATCAGGCTGATCAGGGCAAACAAAAACACCCAGACTCTGTAGCCGATTACAGGTATGATAGAATTGAAATACTGGCTGCAGCAGCTGAGAAGCCCAACACATGTATTAAAGCAGGCAATCAGGAAAATAAGCCCCAGTATCATCATACCGGCATTTCCAAATAGGTTTCCCGCAACGTAGGTGAGTATCCTTGCCCCATTGTCCATGCCGCGGGCCGCAGCTCCCGCAGGCGCACCGATGTGGGCCAGGGCCGCATAAATAAGGGCCAGCAAAATGCCTGCTATAATTCCCGCCTTGATGGTTTCCCTGACGATCGCACCCTCCTGCTCCACTCCCTTGGCCCGAATATTGATAGCAATGATAATTCCAAAATTCAGGGCCGCAATGGTATCCATGGTCTGATATCCTTCCAGGAAACCTGCCACAGCCGGGCCTGACTTATAGACAGACCCCGGATCTCCGTAATGCCCCATGGGCCACACCAGGCATCCGATAAAAATAACGCTGATAAGCACCAGCAAGGTGGGACACAGTATCTTTCCCAGTCTGTCCGTCAGCTTCTCCGGCCTGAATGCCACTGCCATGGCAGCCGTAAAAAACACCACCGAATACCCGAACTGCGCCATGGTCTGGACCGTAAAGCCAGTCCCACTAACTGTACTGTTCAGGGAAACGCCCATCTGCTCAAGAACCGGGAACACCGTCATCTCAAAGGAAGTGCTGGAGGTCCTGGGAATGGCCAGGCACGGGCCTATGGAGAGATAAATAAGAAGGGTAAACAGAAATGCAAAGGCAGGGTGCACCCTGCCTGCCAGCTTGCCGATGCCGCCTGAGAGGGCAACCGCAGCTACTCCCAGAACCGGAAGTCCCACCGCGCTGAGCAGAAAACCTGACATAGCCTTCCAGGTCATCACCCCTGCCTGAGCGCCAAGAAAAGGCGGGAAAATCAAGTTTCCCGCACCAAAAAACATGGAAAATAAAGTGAATCCAACAAGCAGAAGATTCTGCTTCGACAATTTCTGCTTCATATTTTTATCCCCGCTTAATACAAAATAAGAGATAAGAATCAAACTTTCCCCGCTCTTTCTTACCTCTGCTCGTAACATAATACCACAAATTACGACATCTTTCAAGAAGGTTACATATTTGTTGCAGCTATGCGGTCAGCACTGCGCGGTCAGCCATTCCAACTGTTTTCTTTCAATTGCCTTCTCTCTCCTTCCAATTAATTTTAATTATTTTTTTAAAAACCATTGACATTTCCATCCAGACAAGCTATAATAGCTCTTGCGCTGTTAGAGATACAAATCAGACAGCAGCATGCGTCAGTAGCTCAGCTGGATAGAGCATACGGCTACGGACCGTAGTGTCGGGAGTTCGAATCTTCTCTGGCGCATGAAGAAAACCTCGCAGGTGTAAGCCTTGCGGGGTTTTTTGTTATTCATAGAATTCCGTCAAAAGGTCATTTATGTACAATCTGCGGACTGCTTTCTTCTATTAAATTAATAGACAGGCTTGTTCAGATGTAGCATGACAGCCTAAACGAAAAAACAACTTGTCACATTTAATAAGAATCAAGAATACTATGTATTAAGGTGACTGCAGCAAAAGCTGAGCCTGAATAATTATAACGGAGGTTATTTGATCAATATGTATAAAGGTAATTTCGAAAATAATTTTAATTTTGAAAATAAGGATAATAACGATACGTTCGAACATAGAAATAATCTGGAAAATATAGAATGCCAGGAACCGCCCAGATACTGCTGCGAAGAAAAAAAGTGTGTGTTAAGGCCAAACCGCACTTTTATGAAATGCAGCGTACCTGTTACAACCAACATTCCTATGACCACAGCTTCAGGTACCACATTCAACCTGGCAAATTTAAACATTGATACGAGTAAATTCCACAAACCATGCATCAAATTCGAATTTACAAGTAATATCTTAACCGCAGCCGGGTCTCTTACCTTTAATTTCCAGATTAATAAACAGTGTAAATATCAGCCAACCTCTTTCCCAATTGGCCCCGTATGGACCTTTTCCAGGCTGGCTTCGTCTGTCGGAGAAAATGATACGTTTAACTTCTCGGTATGTGACTGCGATATCTGCGATGATGAGTGCTGCAACTTCAGCGTAGTGGTAACCATTGAAAGCCTTGAAACCCAGGGCGGCATCACAGTCAACAACGCTACCTTGTCGGCAATTGTTGTAGATAATCCTTTCTGCTGATTTTTTACAGTCAATGTGGGCCAAGCATAAAACGACGGTCTGTTTTTGGAACGTTTCAATTACATACCGTCGTTCTATCCAGCCCATCTTTTGCAGTCACTGGTCCAACTCCCCATTACTGATTGTCCTCCATCACCTCTCTCACTTTTTCCAGCATCACCGGCGTCAGCTTAAGAATCCGCTGCTTTTTAGACACCTTCCCCACGGCCTCCTCAAAGCTCATGCCATTACCAGCCGTCATCGCATCCTTCACCAGGATATAGTAAAGCATAACCGCCTTTTTATCTTCCTTTGGAAGCTTTTCCTTAAGCTGCTGCTCCACAGCCGCCTTCTGGGCTGTGCCTCCCGGAAAAATACGGTGCAGATATTCCCGCTCCTCCTGCTCCCGCTCCTCCTTGCTCTTAATCTCAAATCCGAATATATTCATATTCCCCTCCTGCTCCGGCACCAATAGCTAAATATAGTACAAGTATAAAATCCAGAGGGAAGTACGTCAAGAAGTTTCTCAGTGTTATCTGTCACCTATTATCCGTTACTTGTCATCCGCTGCCTGTCATCCGCTGCCTGTCATCCGCTGCCTGTCATCCGCTGCCTGTCATCCGCTGTCCGTCATCCACCCCGTCCCGCTTCCATATCATCAAACACGGCCTTATCCACTGCGCCGTCCTGAAATGCCACTACAGTGGTGCACACTGCGTCCCCGGTGATATTGACAGCCGTCCTGCTCATATCCAATATACGGTCAATTCCCATAATCAGGGCTATGGCCTCCACAGGCAGGCCCACTGAGGCAAATACCATGGAAAGGGTAATCAGCCCCACCCCCGGCACACCGGCTGTTCCCACGGAAGCCAGGGTGGCAGTCAGTATCACGGTCAGATAATCTGCTACGGACAGGTGGATTCCAAATGCCTGGGACGCGAACACCACCGCCACGCCCTGCATAATGGCTGTGCCGTCCATGTTGATCGTGGCCCCCAGGGGTATGGTAAAGGAAGAAATGCGCCGGGACACCCCCATCTTCCTGTGCAGGGTATCAATGGACATGGGAATGGTGGCATTGGAGGTTGCGGTGGAAAATGCAAAGCCCATCACAGGCAGGAATTTTTTCAGGAACCTGACAGGGCTCAGCCCTGTAAAACCCTTAAGTATGGCCATGTAGACCACCAGCCCCTGTATGGCCAGCGCGGTCATAACTCCTGCCATATACTTAAGAAGGGGCAGGAACGCGTCAAAACCAATGCCGGAAAATGTTCTGGCTGTCAGGCAGAACACGCCGTAAGGAGCCAGCTTCATGACCATAACCGTCATCTGCATCATCACATCATTAAACTGGCTGAATAAATTCCCCACGGTCTGAACCGCTTCCCCCAGGCCGGCCAGAATGATTCCCACAATCAGCGCAAAGAGAATGATGGACAGCATATCCCCGTCTGCCAGCGCCCTCACCGGATTCACCGGAATGATGGCCAGAAGCGTGTCTGCCAGTCCCTCCTTCTCACCGATTTCAACCTGGGCTGTCTCTAAGGAAGAAAGGTCCAGTCCTGCCCCCGGGTTAATGACATGGGCAGTCAGTATGGCTGCGGTGATGGCCAGTGCAGTGGTTGCCAGATAAAAGCCCAGCGTCTTTATGCCTATTTTCCCAAGTTTTTTTGTATCCCCCATGGACATACTGCCGCACACCAGGGAACAGAATACCAAAGGTACCACTAACATCTGCATCAGCCGCAGAAATCCATTTCCAATCAGATAAAATAAACCGTCTATCAGCAGTTTATCCCGGATATCTCCCTCAGGAACAGCATAATGAAGAAGGATGCCCGCAGCGGCCCCCAGCGCAAGCCCGATAAAGATAGCGGTGGTAAGCCCCGGCCGTTTCCTATTTTCCATAGCCGATACCGTCCTTTCCCTCAGCCCGCCTGCGGCTTCCTGCCCGCCGCTCCTTCATGTATTCCTCCAGCATCACCTTCCAATGGGGCAGGAGACGCATATTAGATATGCGCAGCATCATATTGTCCAGCACGCTGTAGGAAGGCCTCATGGAGCTTAAGGTGTCCTCAGAGGCATTCACAGGTTCCACCGGGACCTGATAACCCGCCAGCCTAACAGCCTCCTTTGCCAGCTCATACCGGCTGCAGCAGCCCTGTCCCGTTACATGGTACAATCCGTCCTCACCGTGCTCCATCAGCTCTATGACCTTGGCGGCCAGTCCGTCAGCCCCTGTGGGAGATGCCATCTGGTCTGAGGCAACCCTGATGGTCTTGCCCTGGCCCGCCATCTCCAGAATACGCTCCAGGTAAGGGCTGCCGTCCCCGAATATCCAGGAACTGCGCACAATAATATGGCGGTTGCAGAACTCCCTTACAAAATTTTCTCCTGCCATCTTGGACTTGCCGTACACAGTCCTAGGTGAGACCGGGTCAAATTCCGTGTAAGGAACCAGGCTCCTGCCGTCAAACACATCGTCTGTGGACATCTGGACCAGCCTGGACTTACCCATTCTGGCGGCAACGCTCAGATTCCTGGCCCCCAGGGCATTTACCCGGTATGCCTCCTCCGGACAGTCCTCGCAGGCAGCCACATCAGTCAGCCCGGCACAGTTTACAATATAATGGGGCCGGTTGATATGGGCGTATTCCATCACAGCCTCCGAATCCGTGATATCCACCGAATCCGCATCCGTCAAAAGCAGCTCCACCGGCCTGGACGCCAGAATATCTGTCATCTTCCTGCCAACCCGTCCTCCAGCCCCGCATATCCATATTTTCAGCATCCTGCTCCATCCTTCCATATATAAATGAATTGCTCTGCTCTTTCCATAAATACATCAGGTAGTATCTGCAATTGCACGTTCTTCATACACCCTCCAAAACAGAAGGCAGGAATGAAACACAGAAATGAAACACAGAAATGAAACACAGAAAGTGAATCCTGCACAGAAGAATTTTCCTTACAAACAAAAAAGCCCGGACAGTAAACGCCCGGACCTCTTCGCAGCCCAAATCAAAAAACCATATAAAAGGCCGGTATGGGCGGCCAATATCAAAATAACTTCTTAAGCACTGTCTTTTTCATCTCCATACGTACCGTGCGTTTTGGATCCACCACCTGGCAGAACTGGAGATTGCCCATGGCGGAGAGAAGCATACCGGCATCCTCCAGGCTCATGCCCAGTTCCCTCATGAGAATATCCGTCATGGCCTTAACCGCCGTATATACGGCAGTCTCCACGTTCTCATGGGACGCAATGGTATAGCAGGCTTCGCCGTCCTCCAGCATGGGGTTATCTATGGAAATGCCCTTTAAAACCTCCAGGGTCACGGTTACCTCTGCCGGAATCTCCAGCCCGGTCACCATGATTTCCCCATCCCCCATGCAGGCGTGGACATCTCCCATGGCCAGAAGAGCTCCCTCATGGAACACCGGCAGGTACAGGGTGGCGCCGGCCTTTATTTTGGTGTTGTCCATGTTTCCTCCGTGGCTCCCCGGCTCCCCGCAGGGAATCTCCCCTTTCTCTGGAGCCACGCCAATCACTCCAATCATGGGAGCACATGGTATGCCGATGTCCTGGTTAAACCAGGCCACGCCGTCCCTGACGGGAATCCGCTTCACCGTTCCCCGGGATACGCAGTCCCCCAGGACCCCGTTGTCAGGTATGGCGGCCATGGTGCCCCAGGATGCCACCCGGATATCTTCAATCTTTACCTTCAGCACATCCCCGGGCATGGCGCCTTCCACATAGACCGGCCCGGTGGCAGGATTGATGCAGTCCCAGTTCAGGCTGTCCAGGACGTCTCCCTCCTCTGTGAACTGATTGTCAAAGCAATCCTTTGTGACAAAGGTGACTGTCTCATAGCTGCCCGCCCTGCATACCGGAACAGCTGAGGAGGACATGGCGAATATGGTTTTTCCCTCAACCCGCTTCCCCTCTGTCCTTCTTGTCTCTGCCTGCTTAACCTCCATCTGACCCTCTCCTCTCATTATGTGTCTCAAATTCCCCTTCAATCTCCTCCAGTATCCTGGCATAGCGGCAGAAATCCTGTTCCAGCCGCTCCCGGTTTCTGGGTTGTTTCTTATAGCATACCCGGTGTTCCATGCTGGCCCAGAAATCCATGGCCATGGTCCGAAGCTGCACCTCCACCGGAAAATATTCCATGGTGTCCAGAAAATACACCGGTATACCCAGCACAATGTGATAGCTCCTGTATCCGTTGGGCTTGGCATTGCGGATATAATCCTTTTCCTTGATTATCACCAGGTCCGACTGTTTTTTCAGCGCCGCTGTCAGATTATAGATATCCTCCACAAAGTAACAAATAATCCGCAGCCCCGCTATGTCCTGCAGATGGTTCCTTGCATTGGTCACTCCCGCCGTAAATCCCAGCCGGACCAGTTTTGATTCCATGCTCTTCTTTTCCTTTATTCGGCCCTGGATATTATGGATGGGACCGGCGTCAGACCTGTCCCCGTAAAGACTGTGGTTGAGGATTTCCAGCCGGGTACTAAGTACCCGGCTGGCATCCTCGTAGGGCTTTATCAATTCATAATACTGCTCATTTGTCATCACACGGACCCCCGCATTCTGTCTCAGTCAGACTGCCGCTTTGGGCAGCTTCCACTTCTATCCAGCATACCGATAAATTGTGAGCATTCTGTGATGGTTTTCTATAGAAATTATAAACTCCCTGCTTTTCTCTCCAAGGCCCTGCCGCACAGATCCGAAAACAGATGATTCATGGCCGGGGCTGACTCCAGAAGACTTTCGGGATGCCACTGTACGCCTACAATCAACCCCTCCTGGTCCTCGATGGCCTCTATGATCCCGTCATTTGCATATGCCGAGGCCCTGAGCCCCTTTCCCAGCTCCTTCACCGACTGGTGGTGCATGGAATTGGTCATGCAGACGCCGCTGCCTAAAAGTTTTGACAGCCTGGTTCCCTCTTCCACCCGTATCTGGTGGGTAAGGTAATCCCGCCTGCCAAGCTGCAGGTGCCTGATGCAGTCAGGCCCCTTAAGGGAAAGGTCCTGATACAGGGAACCACCCATGAGCACGTTGAGCAGCTGGTTTCCTTTGCAGATGCCCAGCATGGGCTTTTTGTGCTCCAGGGCATAACGGCCCGCCCTCATCAGGGCTTCGTCAATTTCAGGCTTGTATACCTGGATAGCGGGATGCGGATCCTCCCCATAGTAGGAAGGAGTCATATCCTCCCCGCCGGGGAACAGGATTCCGTCGCAGATTCCCATGATTTCCTCTGTCTGCTCCATAACGGCAGATGCCGGTAAAATCACAGGGATACCCCCGTTTTTCATGACCGCATCCACATAATAGCTGTTCTGATATGCCCTTTCCATGCTGTCAAACATGCCTGGCTGGGTCATATATGTATTTCCCATAATGCCGATAACCGGACGTTCCATTTTCTCCACCTCCCTACAGTATATCCTGGCGCAGGATATGGCGGATGCGTTCTCCATCCAGCCCCTTGATTACCTGGGCTGCCAGCTCCGTAGCTGCCTCCAGGTCATCCTTTGCACAGAAATTATAATGGGAATGCACGTATCTGGAAGGCACGCCCAGCACAAGGACCGGAACCGCCTTTCCGATAAGGCTGATCCTGCCCGCATTGGTGCTGCCTCCCCGCCTTACCGCCTCCTGGTAGCGGATACCGAATTTGCCGGCCAGCTCCATGGCGTATTCCATGAACACCGGATTGGATATATAGCTCTTGTCCATGCGGCGGATCTGAACGCCGTTTTTCATTCTTCCCTGGGCCTGGGTGGCGGAAAAGAAGAAGTCATCCGAAGGGGAACCCTCAAACAGGATAGCCAGGTCCGGCTTCACCACCTGGGTGGTTACGGTGGCCCCTCTCATTCCCACTTCCTCCTGGGCCGCAAAAGCGCCCACCACATCCACGGCCAGCTCATTCCTGCTGTCATATACCTTATCCATGGTATCCACGATGCAGGCGCAGCCGGCCCTGTTGTCAAATGCCTTGCCGAAGCAGAGACCGTGTTCCTCATCATAGGAAAAGGACACCTCCGGGACCATGGGATCTCCAATGGATACGCCAAAGTCCTCCTCCACTTCCCTGCGGCTTGTGGCGCCGATGTCCACGTACAGGTTTTCAATGCAAAGCTCCAGGGAAGCCCTCTCCTTATCATTCATGAAATGCACGGGCTTTGACATGATGATGCCCCTGATTTTCCTGCCGGCCCTTGTTTTTATGATGACCGTGTGGGCGGGTAGGTTGGTCAGGTGAAATCCCCCCAGCATAAGGATTCCCAGGCAGCCGTCGTCATGGATGCACTGCACCATAAAACCGCACTCGTCCAGATGGGCGTCCAGCTGCACCACCGGTTTATCCCCGGCCCTGCCCGGCATACGCACATACAGGTTGTTCATGGCGTCATTTTCCACCTGGTACTTACCGCAGTAACCCGCCACGGTGCGCACCACCTCTTCCTCAAACCCGCTGGGGCCAAATGCATCTGATATCTTTCCAAACATCTCTATATCCATTGCTGTTATCTCCTTATTCAAACGCGCTCTAATATACCACAAAGCAATGGGCCGTCACCACATCCATCCATCTGGCTGTCTCCAGCCTGTTGGTAAATGTGTCCACTGCCCTCATTCCCGGGTAAAAGGACATCTGGTATGCCTTCTTCCAGTCTTTATAGGTCACTTCATATGTAAATGTCTCCGGAAGCTCCACTCTGCACCGGGAGAGATTCCCGGCCAGCGCTTTCTTCACTCCCTGGCGGATGGATTCCTCCACCTGCCCCGGCGCCTTGCAGTAAGTGGATGCCCCCAGACCGGTCTTTGTCACGGCCGTGGTAATATCCGGCACCATTTCCCCGGCCAGGCCGCAGATGGTGCTGTCCCCGGACAGGAACAGCACCGGAACCTTGTGCGAAGCAGCTGTGTAGCTGTTCAGCATGAATTCGCTCATACAGCTGCCGTTTAAACGGATGTACAGACTGTTGCCCGTGGAGGTGTGGCTGATGGCAAATCCGGGATTTCCTGCCGGGGCATGGTACCCTATGTACATGACCCCGTCAAAGGAATCGTCCAGACCGGACATCATGTTATAAGGGTGACCGCTTTTGCCCCGAATCAGGGTCACGTAGTCCGGCATGCAGAGAGGGTCAATGTTCGTTGCGTCCCCGTGGCCGTCCTTTACCACTATCTCGTCGGCTCCCGCCTCATGGGCTGCCTCACAGGCAGCCACCACTTCCTTTGTCATCTGCTTTGCAAATTCACCGTATGCAGCTTCATTCTTATGAGTCTCATACGCCAGGGCCACCCCTGCGCACCCTTCTATATCTGCACTGATAAAGAGTTTCATCCCTTGTTCTCCTTGATTTTGTCATCATAGAGATGGCAGTATACATAATGGTCGTCGGATACCTGGTAGCGCTCCGGCGCCTTTTGCTTACAGATGTCCATGCACCGGGGGCATCTGGTGTGGAACTTGCAGCCGCTTGGCGGATTTAATGCCGACGGGATGCTTCCCTCCAGTATGATGCGGTCCTTCTTTGCCGTTGGATCCGGTACCGGTACGGCTGACAGAAGGGCCTGGGTGTAAGGATGAAGGGGATTGCTGTACAGCTTGCGCTTGTCCCCCACCTCCACAAAGTTACCCAGATACATGACGCCCACCCGGTCGCTGATGTGCTCCACCACGCTCAGGTCATGGGCCACGAATATATAGGTCAGGTTAAACTCCTTCTGAAGCTGGTGCAGCAGGTTTAACACCTGGGCCTGGATGGACACGTCCAGGGCCGACACGGGCTCGTCCGCTATGATCAGCTCCGGCTCAACTGCCAGGGCCCTGGCGATTCCGATACGCTGGCGCTGGCCGCCGGAAAATTCATGGGGATAACGGTTGGCATGGTAATCATCCAGTCCAACCTTTCTCAGAAGCTCCATGACGCGGTCTTCCAGTTCCTTCTTGCTCTTTGTCAGACCGTGTATGATTAACGGCTCCGCGATGATGTCAAATATAGACATCCTGGGATTCAGGGACGCATATGGGTCCTGGAATACCATCTGGACCTTTTTGCGCACGGAGCGCATCTGCTTTCTGCCATAGGAGGAGATATCTTCACCGGACAGGACGATCTTACCTGCCGTGGGAGTCTCCAGCTTGCAGATTCCCCTTCCCAATGTGGACTTGCCGCAGCCGGATTCACCTACGATGCCGAACACCTCGCCCTTTCGCACCTCGAAGGAAACGCCGTCCACCGCCTTGACGAATTCACGCCCTTTGCCAAAATCCCCCTTCACAGGATAATACACTTTCATACCTTCAACATTCAGCAGGATATCTGCCATCACGCGTCACCGCCTTTCTTTTCACAGAGCCAGCAGCGGCTCATATGGCCTTCTCCCACGTCGTAGAAGCCGGGTTCTTCCTCCCTGCACTTATCAAAGGCGCAGGAACATCTGGGAGCGAATTTACATCCCTGGGGCATGTACTTTGGATTGGGGACATTGCCCGGTATGGATTCCAGCTCCTCGGCGCACTCTCCCAGCTTGGGAATAGATGCCAGAAGACCCTTGGTATACGGATGGGACGGACTGGCAAAAATGGACCTTACGTCGCCCTTCTCCACCACACGGCCGCTGTACATGACCACCACGTCGTCGCAAACCTCTGCCACCACACCAAGGTCATGGGTGATAAACAGAATGGAGGTTCCTGTTTTCTGCTTCAGATTCTCCATCAAATCCAGAATCTGGGCCTGGATGGTAACGTCCAACGCCGTGGTAGGCTCATCCGCTATGAGGATTTTCGGCTTGCACACCAGCGCCATGGCTATCATGACTCTCTGGCGCTGGCCGCCGGAGAGCTGGAAGGGATATTCCTTCATCATGCGCTCCACCCTGGGAACGCCTGTCAGCTTCAGCATCTCCACTGCCTTGTCCCAGGCTTCCTGCTTGCTTATGTTATTGTGCATCAGGATACATTCCGTTATCTGGTCCCCAATCTTCATGACAGGGTTCAGGCTGGTCATTGGTTCCTGGAAAATCATGGAAATCTTTTCCCCGCGCATCTTCCTGCGCTCCTCATCATCCAGCTTTGTCAAATCGCGGCCTTCAAACAGGATTTCCCCTTCCGCCACCTTTCCTGTGGTTCCCATCAGAAGTCCCATGACGGACAGGGCGGTCACGCTCTTGCCGCTGCCTGATTCTCCCACGATTCCAAGGGTTGTGCCCTCTCTCAGTTCAATATCCACGCCATCTACTGATTTAATCACACCGCTGTCCGTGTAGAAGTAGGTGTGCAGATTCTTAATCTCTAAAATATTATTATTCGTATTCTCCATAAGTCCCACTCCTAATCAGTCAGTTTTGGATCCAGCGCGTCTCTCAGGCCGTCGCCCAGCAGATTGAAGCAGAGCACGGTAAAGAAGATTGCAAGACCCGGAAACAGGGTGATATGCCAGCTTGTCAGCATGTAGTTACGTCCATTGCTCAGAAGCAGTCCCCACTCAGGTGTGGGAGGCTGGGCGCCCATGCCTAAAAAGCTAAGGCTGGAAGCAGTGATGATGGAGGTTCCGATGGACATGGTGTACTGTACGATGATATTGGGAATGGCGCTGGGCAGGATATGCTTGAACAGGATGCGCATGTCGCCGGCTCCGATGTTGCGGGCGGCCTGTACAAACACGCTGTTCTTTGTCTCCAGTGTATTGCCTCTCACCAGACGGGCAAACTTGGGGATATTGAATACCGCAACCGCGATTACCACGTTATACAGTCCGCTTCCCAGGATGGCCACAATGGCAATAGCCAGGATAAGTCCCGGGAAGGCCAGCAGCACGTCGCAGATACGCATGATGATGGAATCAACGATGCCGCCGTAGTATCCGGCCAAAAGTCCCATAATGGTTCCCACAAGCATTCCCACGGTCACTGCAAACAGACCCACGCTGAGGGAAATCCTGGTTCCGCAGATTACCCTGGAAAACAAATCCCTGCCGAACTCATCGGTGCCGAAAAGATGGGCGGCCGTAGGCGGCTGCATAATGGCAGAGTAATCATATTCATTGATGCCGTAAGGGGCAATCTTATAGCTGATAAATGCCAGCACCACAAGAAACACCAGAAATACCATGGCAACCATGGCTGTTTTCTGTTTTTTAAACTTTCTTACAAACTCTGAAAACGGGGTATTGATGTCCGTCTTTTCAGTTAACACTTTATTCTTAGCCATCTTTTGTCGCCCCCTTTTAGCTCAATTGGATTTCCGGATTCAGCACTGCGTACAGTACGTCCACAACCAGGTTAATCAGTACGAAATGCAGGGAAAATATAAGAATCAGCGACTGGATTGCGGGATAATCCCTGTAGTTTACGGATTCAATCAGAAGGGAACCAAGTCCCGGAAACGCGAATACAGTTTCCGTCACAACGGAACCGCCCAGAAGAAAACCGAACTGAAGCCCCACAACCGTCACCACGGATATCATACAGTTACGGAACACATGCTTCCAGATAACCGTCTTTTCCCGCAGGCCTTTGGCCCTGGCCGTACGCACATAATCCTCCTTCAGCACCTCGATGACAGAGGAACGGGTAAAACGGGCAATAATGGCCGCAATGCTGACTCCCAGCGTGATGGACGGCAGAATCAGGTTCTTGAAGGAGCCGGCCCCGGTGGTGGGCAGCAGCCTGTACTTGACCGCAAAAACCATGATAAGCATGAACCCAATCCAGAAGGAGGGCATGGATATACCTGAGACAGCCACGGTCATTCCTGTATAGTCCTGCCACTTGCTTCTGTTCCTTCCTGACCATACGCCGATAAGGACGCCTGCAATCACGCTCCAGGTCAGGCTTAAAAGGGTGAGCTGCACCGTATTCATGTAGCGGCCCTGGACCTCAGTCAGCACCGGGCGCTTGGTTCTCAGCGATGTGCCCAAATCCCCCTTTACAAGTCCTGTCACGTAGCTGATATACTGCTGGGGAAGGGGCTTGTTAAGGCCCAGCTGCTCCCTTACCAGTTCCACGTCCTCTTTGGTTGCCTGCGGTCCTGCCACCTGTCTGGCCGGATCTCCGGGAATCAGGCGCACAAAGAAGAATACAAACGTAACTACGATAATCAGGGTTGGTATAACTCCAACAACTCTTTTACATATGTATCTCAGCATATAAACTCTCACCTCTCATATCATTATTGGGTATACACCCTGTATTTTATCTTAAAAAGGTCTGGCAGAGAATCCCCCTCCGCCAGACCCTTAAGCCTTTTATTTCGTCATCTTACCATTTCTGATATTAAGGCAGTTATCTGGGAACATCTTTACATTTACCATCTTATTGGAAGTTGCCCAGGAGTTGAAGTCAGTTGCCAGACATACCAGAGGACTCTCTTCCCAAATCAGGTCCTGAGCCTTGGCATATGCTTCTGCTCTCTTATCACGGTCAGCTGTGTTCAGGCCGTCCTTCAGATATCCGTCTAATTCCTCGTTCTCGAAATAGCAGATATTGTAGCTCATAGGAGGCTCAGACTCTTTTGCCAGCAGAGGACGGATTCCCCAGTCCGCGTCGCCGGTAGAGGATGACCAGCCGATGATGTACATATCAACTTCTGCCTCTGCGCCGGGAGCGTCCGTATCCTGGACCTTCTCGTTTACAATTGCGCTCTCCAGGCTGATAAGCTCAACATCAATACCCACCTCGGCAAGCTGCTGCTTTAAGAACTCGCCCTGCTTCATGTTGGCGGAAGTGTTGGCAAATATCAGGGTTGTCTTAAAGCCTTCCGGATAGCCTGCCTCTGCAAGCAGTGATTTTGCCTTCTCGATGTCGTATGGATAAGGATCATTTCCCTTGTAGTACTGAAGCTTGGGAGCAATGACAGAGGTTCCCGGCTCAGAGTTGCCATTCTTGACAACTGCCACATATGCCTCTTTATTGATAGCATAGTTGATAGCCTGACGGACTTTCTTGTCATTGAATGGTTTCTTCTGGTTGTTCATCATCAGGTAACGGACTACCAGGCCCTGGTCCTGTCCCACAATCACGTTTGGATCGGATTTAAGTCCTGCCAGGTTTTCATCCGGTACAGGCCAGATAAGCTGGGCATCGCCGGACTGAATCATGGCAACCCTGGTGGCGGACTCAGGTACAGGCTTTAAGGTGATGCTCTTGAAGCCGGCGTCCTTGTCAGCCAGAGCCGTGCCGCCGCAGATGTCAGCGTCATAGCCCCACCAGTCCTTGTTCAGCTCAACCGTAAGGTGGTCTCCCTGAATCCACTCTTTAAATGTATACTGTCCTGTGCCAATGGGGGCCTCTGCGCATGCCGTGGAGCCCTGCTCGATTACCTTGGGGCTCATGACCACGCAGGCCGGATGGGCCAGTGTCTCAATGAACGCGCCAAAGGGTGAGGACAGTTTTACTACGATTGTATAATCATCCTGAACCGTAGTGGTATCCAGTATATTACATAACAATGTGGTTCTCTTAAGTCCTAAGGACTTGTCCGCCCAACGGTCAAAGTTGGCTTTGGCAGCCTCTGCGTTCCATGGGGTTCCGTCAGAGAATGTGATTCCCTCTCTCAGCTTGATGGTGAACTCCGTGGCGCTGTCATTGGCCGTATACTCCGTTGCCAGCATGGGAATGATTTTCATTTCGTCGTCAAACCCAAACAATCCGTCCATGATAAGACGCTGAACGCCTCCTGAGAGGGTGTCGCTGGTATCTAACGGATCCAGTGTGGTAAAGTCCACATTGACTGCTCCTATAATATCTGTTTCCTGTGAAACAGACTCTCCCTCCGCAACAGCTGCCGCTGCTGTCGTTTCTTCTGTAGCTGCCGCCCCGCCTGCAGCTGCCGTGGTCGTATCAGTGGTGCCTGATGATGAACCGCATGCTGTCAATCCCAGCATGGCAGCAGCCAGTGCCAGGGCGCACAGCTTCTTTCCGCTTTTCTTCATAGAATATCCTCCTTTTTATGATGATACAAAAAAAGCCTGGAAACCTACAGCTCTCACGCTCATTTCGTAAGCATCCTTGCTTACAATAATTTTACACGTTTCTGTGCTGCCTTGTCAAATAAATCATTCTTTTTTCCGTAAAGCATTCGTTACAATTTAAAATTTAAAGTCATTAGGTTGTTGTATCCTAATTTTTTTGTTATAATTAACCTAATAAGACACAGGAGGATAAAACATGGACAGAAGCCAGCCAAAATACCATGTGCTCATCGTCAGCATCAATTCCAGCATACGCCTTGAATTCCAGAGCTATCTCCACAAGATATTGGGAGCCCATATTGCCTTTGATACAATTGGGCTGGACCAGGTCCAGCGGCCGGAGCAAATCAAGGGATACCAGTGCATCCTTTTTTCCAGCCCCCTGGTCCAGTCAGAATTTCCCATATCCATCCCAAAGGAGGTCATGCAGATTATCTGTACCAGGACCTTCAACCATGCCTGTCTGGACCAAATCATCCGCATACCGCCCGGTGAGCGAGTCTACATAGTAAACGATACCTATGACTCCATTGTCACCATCATGGACCAGCTCAAGGAGGCAGGGGTGGTGCAGTACCGGTTTGAACCCTTTTATCCCGGATGCATCCAGGCCGACGAGTCCATCCACTATGCCATCACCGTGGGCGAGCCCCAGCTGGTTCCCAGCCATATCACCAATGTCATTGATATCGGCAACCGCATCATTGACATCTCCACTGTCAATGAGCTGTGCGAGTACTTTCATCTTCCCGCCAGCCTGTCCAACCAGATTACCAAATCCTATGTGAACAGCATCATGCAGATTGCCAAGCTGACCAGCGCCTATTACCAGGACTACATCTATTCCAGGCAGCTTCTCCAGACCGTTATCAGCAATCTTCCCATAGGCCTGTGCCTTCTGTCGGTCCGCGGGGAAATCAATATGGTCAACCGCAGATTCTCCATGGACCTGGAGCTGCCTGAGACAGGCACCACGGGCCGGAACCTGTCACAGTTTCTGCCCCAGCCCTGCAAAGGCATGGATTTCTGTCACAGTGCGGATTACAAGGTGATGAACCGCAGCGGAAAGCATCTCCTGCTCAGCTCCCTTGAACTGCTGCTGCCCAACCATGAGCCCCTTTACCTGCTCAACAGCACGCCGTGTCCTGTGCTGGCTGACGGGACCGGGGATTACCCGCCTCTCCCTGACCCTGTATTCTCCGACTCCAGATATGCGGACAGCATGTTCACCAGCTTTACCACTGCCTCGGAGCCCATGAAGAATATCCTGGAATATGCCAGAAGGCTCTCCCTCTATGACTTCCCTGTGCTGATTCAGGGAGAGAGCGGCACCCAGAAAAAACTCCTGGCCAGAGCCATACATAAGACATCCTCCAGGAGGCAGCATCCCTTTGTCTGCCTGAATATGCCCATGGGGCTTAATGCGGCCGCAAGGATAAACGGGGTCTCCGGCCCAAATGAAGTTTCCGGACCGGACAGCGCTCCCGGCCCAGGCGTGTTATCCGATCCGGGCGGGACCTCCTGTCTGTCAGGCGCAGCCCTGACTGTCTCGGATCCTCTCTCCCAGATGTTAGGACTGTTCAAAGAGGCCAACCACGGAACCCTGCTCATTGACAGCGCCGAGTACCTGTCTCCTGAGATTCAGGGACTCCTGATTCACATTCTTCAGGACAACCGGACCGGAAATGTCTTCGGAACCCGCTTCTCCCCCTTTGACGTGCGCATCATCGCCACAGCCGGTCAGGACCTGTACGGGATGGTAAAGCAGGGTACCTTCCGGGAAGAGCTGTTCTTCCTGCTGAATGCGGCTTCCATCGACACCCTGCCCCTCAGGAAACGCAGGGAGGACATTCCCCTGCTCATGGACCAGTTCTTCCGTGAACTGTTCCACAATAAAAGCCTTATGGCCCGCGACCTTTTGTCCCCCAGTCTCTTTGACTTCATGATGGACTACGATTATCCCGGCAATGTCCAGGAGCTATACAACCTGACCCGTTATTTCTTCTCCCACTACGCCGCCCATCCCCTGATACTGGCACAGCTTCCCTCCTATATCAGGAACCAGATGCGAAAGTCCGACCAGGACCACAGTCCGGTCCGCCTCAGGGTGCTGGCTGCCATAGCTGCCTCCCCCCGCATCGGCCGGGGAGCCATAAAAAATGCCCTGGCAGTGGCCGGCGTGGAATTAAGCGACGGCCGCCTGCGGGGGCTGCTGAAAGAATTATCCGAAGAAGGACTTATCCGCATCAACCGCACCAGGGGAGGATGCGAGATAACAGAACAGGGGCTGATGTCCCTTCGCCATTAATGTTTAAGAATCTGCGGAAGGAACTCCGACAGGCTGTAATACACCTCCCCTGCCAGTCCCCCGGTACGTCCGGCTGCTGTCATGGAATTCAGGATGGCTTCATTGACAGCTTCCGCGGCTGCCTTAAAGGCCACGTTAATCAGGTCCTCTCTGATGCAGGTGCTTGTCATGATTTCCGGACTGTCCTTTCCCTGCAGGCGGCCTGCGGTGGTGAACCCAATCATGACCTCACCGCTGCCGTGTCCGGTGTAGGCGCCTGTCCTGGCAATGCCCACACCGGCCCTGCGGATGATGCGCTTTAGCTGACGGTCACTGACAGGCAGATCCGTGGCGATAATGGTCATGATGGACCCCTGGTCCTGTTCTGCGGTGGCCATCTTCCTGCGCCTTTCCTTTTCCTCCAGAATCCGTTGGCCGGCCCGGATGCCGTCTATGACCAGGTCCTCTGTCGCCCCGAAATTGGACTGCACCAGAACCCCCAGCGTGTAATTTACCCCGCCGATTCTCATAACTCTGGAGGCGGATCCGATTCCCCCCTTCAGGCCGTAGCACACAGTTCCCGTGCCTGCGCCCACATCACCCTCCTCAAAATCCTCACCAGCACCGGAAAATGCCTCCATCACATCCTCCATGGACACAGCTCTGTGCTGGATACGGTTAATTCTGCAGTCATTGCACTCACCCACAACCGGGCTTACGGATGTGACCTCCACCTGGTCCTTTTCGCACTGCCTGATGGTATACTCCACCAGGGCGTCGGCTGCCAGCCCCACGTTCAGGGTATTGGTCAGGGCAATGGGCGTCTCCAGGGTTCCCAGTTCCTCCACCTGGACCAGGCCGCAGGTCTTGCCGAATCCATTGTGCACATATCCCGCAGCGATGAACTTGCGTTCAAATACATTTCCCGGTCCCGGCACAATGACCGTGACGCCGGTTTTGTTGTCCCCATTTCTCACTGTCTTATGGCCTACCAGCACGCCAGGCACGTCTGTAATCTTATTTTTAGGCCCGGTTTTCATGACGCCCGGCACAATGCCAAAATCCCTGATTCTTTTTCTCTCCATCTTCTTTCCTCCTCCCACAGCCTCCGGCCTCCATGTGGATTATAGTATTGAATTATAGTATTATGTGCTATACATTATTTATAGAAGAAAAGCCCGCAGAAACGCCTTGTAACTTGCGTCTCTGCGGACTTTCCCATGTACTGGGCCGGCGGGATTCGAACCCTCGAGTGCAGGAGTCAAAGTCCTGTGCCTTACCGCTTGGCGACGGCCCAACAAGCCATATAGTAATCCGGCATGCCAAATTATAATACCATAGAATTTACCGGTTTGCAAGTTTTTGAAACCCACTTTTACAGAATTCCTGTGTTCCGGACCCTTACACCTGCCCCGCCATCTGCCTGCGGATATGTTTCCACCATACCCATGCCAGCAATGCCGCCATTGTCTCCGAAATGGGAAAGGACCACCACAGCGCATCCAGCCCAAACATTGCTGCCAGTATGCAGGCGGCCGGCAGCAGTACAATCAGCTGCCGGAAAAAGGAGATAACCAGGCTTTCCATCCCTCTTCCCAGCGCCTGGAATACGGCGCTGTAAATAACGGAAACAGAGGCGGACAGGTAGCCGAAGCTAATCACCCTCAGCGCCGTCACCCCAATGGACATCATGTGCTCAGAGGCATTAAACATTGCCATTATCTCCACCGCAAAAACCTGGGACAGTACAAAGCCTGCCGCCATGATGGCTGTGGCATATCCCAGGCTGTAATGGATGGCCTTTCGTATTCGCTCAGGTCTTCCCGCCCCCAGATTATATCCGATAATAGGTATCATGCCGTTATTGAGGCCGAATACGGGCATGAAGATAAAACTCTGGATTTTAAAATAGACTCCCATCACTGCCGCGGCTGTGGCCGTGTAGGAAATCAGTATCTGGTTCAGTCCAAAGGTCATGACAGACGCGATGGACTGCATTACAATGGCCGGGATTCCCACCCTGTATATCTGCTTTATGATTCCCATATCCGGCCTGAACCCCCGGAAAACAAACTGCACCTCATGGTTGACCCGCTTGTTAAAATAGACGTTCATCCCCATGCCGGCCAGCTGCCCTGTCACAGTGGCTATGGCTGCCCCGCTGATACCCATTCTGGGAAATCCCAATAATCCGAAAATCAGAATAGGGTCGAGAATTATATTAATAACAGCTCCCGCCCCCTGTGTAATCATGGTATAAATTGTTTTTCCGGTTCCCTGCAATATCCGTTCCAGCACAACCTGCTCCAGCACGCCCACTGAAAAAATCAGGCAAATGGACAGGTACTGTACTCCCAGCTCTATGATTTCTTCTGAATCTGTCTGTAATTTGAAAAACGTCCTGGTGAAAAACAACCCAAACACCAGGAAGAACAGATAGGTAACCAGCATAATGAAAATCCCGTTTACAGCTGTCTTGTTGACGCCTTCCCGGTTTTGTTCCCCCAGATACCGGGACAGCAGGGAATTCACACCCACACCTGTCCCCACTGCCACTCCAATCAGAAGATTCTGCACCGAATATGCCAGCGAAACCGCGGTCAGCGCCTGTTCGCTGATTCTGGCAACGAACAGGCTGTCCACTATATTGTACATGGCCTGGATAATCATGGATATCATAATCGGCAGCGCCATGGTCACCAGCAGACGGTTGACCGGCATGACCCCCATCTTATTCTCCCCGTCTGTCCGGGTCTGTTTTTCTATTTGCCTCATGTTCTCCTCGTTTAAGCGATTGATGAATCCGCCAAATCAGAATCTGTCAAACCGGAATCCGCCAATCCATTTCCCCTCAGTTTTACTATGGTTCCATAGACCGTGCCCGACATGGCCACCGCGTTTGCCTCATCCGTGTCAATATGGGCAGCCGTGGAATAGTGTTCGCTGACCCGAACCACCATGTCCTTAAAAATCAACGACCGGTCATTGATATTTACCTCAAAAGCAACTGTTTCACGGTCAGTCACCCCCAGTCTTTCGGCATCCTCCGGCGTGGTGTGTATGTGGCGTTTTGCCGCAATAACCCCTTCCTTCAGAATAACCGTTCCCCTGGGGCCTTCCAGTACACAGCTGCCGCTTCCCTCCACATCGCCGGATTCCCGTATGGGCGCGCTGACCCCTATGGTCCTGGCATCTGTCAGTGAAATTTCCACCTGGGTGCGCTCTCTCACAGGTCCCAGCACAGACATGGAGAACTTACCCTTAGGTCCAATGACGCTCACCCGTTCCTCGCATGCAAATTGTCCTGGCTGGCTTAACATTTTCTTCACTGTCAGTTCATAGCCTTCCCCAAAAAGTATCTCTAAATGCTCTTTTGATAAATGAATGTGTCTTGCTGATATTTCAATCAATATATTCTGCCCCACAATTATATCCTCCTGACATACTAAATGCTCACTTTTTGAAGCGGATCCGTAAGCGCCTTCATGGGTGGCAGTATTGTTTCATATTGTCTCATGTCTTCTGACATCATATTCCGGAAATGAATCTGGTCATCCTCCGCAAACGGAAGGTGACAAAAAATAATCTCTTTTGTCCGTATGGACTGTGTAAACACCCTGCGTCCCCTGGGAAGATGCAGAAAAAGCGGATTGGCAATCACAGCGTCAAATTCCATTGCTCCTGCCATTTGTTTAAAAAACACGCTGTCATAATCCGAGTCTCCCAGGATCAATACCTTTTTTCCGTCAGCCTCCAGCACATAGCAAAGGTGGCTGACCGTCTCATACTCCCTGCCCGCATGCCTTGAGGGAAAAGCTGTCAGGCTTCCCGTCTCCCACAGACGTATGCTCCGGCACTGGCCCATCGGCAGCTCAATGGCCTCTGTGCTGCATACGCCTGCCTTAAGTTTTGAGGATACGCCATACGGTGTATCCTCCGGCATCACCAGCATCTCAGGTGCTGCCTCCTGCAAATACCGGTTTACCAGGTCCAAATCAAAATGATCCTCATGAAAATGGGTAAAAGCCACCCATCTGATTCCGTCAAAGGGAGGAATCCTTTTCATGATCTGCTCCCGTATACAGGGAGGCACAGGACTGAACATCCCGTTCTCCTGGCTGTGCAGACCGTCCAGCAGCAGCTTCCGCCCCCCAGACTCCAATAACAAGCCCGCATTGGCCACCAGGGTGATATGGATCGTTCCCATCAGGCGAGACTGCGCATCTGGTACCTTCGGTCTGTTTCATGACCCGCCCTCACAAACGTCATGTTTTCAGCCCCAAACGCCCTGGTTATCTCATCCTTTTTCCCGGAAAGCCATTCCTGGTCAAGATGCCGGTAGGATGCATGGTCCTTCCAGAAATAAAGAGACGTCACACGGCCGGGATTGGTTTCGCTCACCCAAATCTGCCACCCGCAAAAGCCATCCAGCCCAGCCAGCTCTTTTGCCATGATTTCATATTCTAATTCCACATAACGTTTTACCTGTTCCGGCCTGATTTGGAATACCAGTTCCTCGATAAAAAGGCCGGGTTCGTTTACTCTCAGTTCCATGTGCGCGCCTCCTTTTCCTGATTACCTGTTTTTTACCGGCGGCATGTGAATGGCTTTTCCCAGGAGATTGGATACCGCCTCGTCAAAGGCCTCTGAAAGCGTGGGGTGCCCGTGCATGACACCGGCTGCCTCCTCCACCGTAAACATTCCGTTCATTGCAATAGCTGCCTCCGCAATCAGATCGCTTGCATTGGGGCCGATGATATGTACCCCTAACAGCCTGGATTTGTCTTTTGCGGCAATCACCTTCACCATACCCTCGGCGTCCCCCATGGTAAGGGCCTTGCCGTTGCCGGAGAACTGGTATTTGCTGGTAATATATTCGATTCCCTGCTCCTTTGCCTGTTCTTCCGATAACCCGATGCTGGACACATCCGGAAAGGTAAAAATGGAATTGGGAATCAGGCTGTAATCCACCTCTGTCTTCTCTCCTGCCATGCGCTCAACAGCTGTCTTGCCCTCCTCCGATGCCACATGGGCCAGCATGACGCGTCCTGTCACGTCTCCGATTGCGTAGATTCCCGGCACATTGGTCTCATAATTTTCGTCTACCTTTATTCCTTTGCGGTCATACCGCACTCCCGCGCCATCCAGGTTCAGGCCATCCGCGTCCATTTCACGTCCGGTTGACACAAGAACCTGCCCGCAGGAAAGAACCTGCTTTTTGCCGCCTGCATCCACCTGCACAGACAGATTGTTTCCTTTTTTCTCAATCTTCTCAACCTTAGATCCTGTCATGATTGAAATACCGCGCTTTTCCAGCAGACTCTTTAATCTGGCTGTGATTTCCACGTCCACATTCGGAATGATGTGGGGCATAAACTCCACCACGGTTACCTTTGCGCCAAAGGACTGGTAAATGCCGGCAAATTCAATGCCAATCACTCCTCCGCCGATGATCACGATCTCCTCCGGCACCGTCTTCATATCCAGAGCCTCTTTGCTGGTAATAACGCCCTCCAGGTCCATCCCCTCAATGGGAAGCCTGGATGATTTGGAACCGGATGCAATGAGAATCCGCTTTGTCTCCAGCCGCTTTACAGTGCCGTCCTTGCCGGTCACTTCCACCAGACCGGCTTTTATGATTTTAGCGCAGCCCTTCTCAATGGCCACCTTATTGGACTTCAGCAGATATTCCACTCCGCCGGTCAGCGTCTTTACAATCTTGTTCTTGCGGGCCTGCACCTGCTCCATATCCAGCCTGTATCCGTCAATCTCAATTCCAAATTCCCTGCTGTGGTCCATATAGCCCATTACCTGGGCATTTTTATAAAGCGCTTTTGTGGGAATGCACCCATAATTCAGACAGGTCCCGCCGCATGCGTCCTTTTCTGCAATCACTACCTTCATCCCCAGCTGCGCAGCCCTGATTGCGGCCACATATCCGCCCGGTCCTGCGCCGATTACCACCAAATCCGTACCTGCCATAGTTCCTCCCATCTGACACTCACTCCGTATCAGTACTTATATCCCGACAAATCCGTCTCATTTGTAACACCGTAACGAATTTTCTGACGGGTAAATATGAAATTGCTTTCATGGATTCCCAGTGTCAGAAAATCTGCGTGGGGATGATCCATGTGCCCGAATTCCGATGCATAGCCCGGCGATTTTTGGCCGCCCGCAAATACCATGGAATAATTGATAAAGTATTCATCCAGCATTCCCTGCTGCAGCAAATGGGTGCAGTAGGACGGCGCCTCGATACAGAGCTTTTCCAGCCCCCATTTCTTAAGGGCATACATGAGCACCTTTGTATCGGGGTTCTCTCCCTGGCCCGTCACTATAACCGGGAACGCGTTAAAATCTGTGTAAAGCTCACCCAAATCCGCATGATCCACATCCTCAATTGTCTTAAAGGGCCCAATTACAGGATGCTTCAGCGGGGAATTGGCCATTATGTATTCGGCGCCCCTGGGGGACGTGGCTATCACCAGTTTATACTCTTCCTTTGGGTCTACATCGAAAATATAATGGTCAAAGGGAATATCCGTACCGTCTAACGATACAATCACGCCGCAGGGCTGGTACTTCTTCCCAAGCACTTCCCTGCGCTGCCTGGTCAGACGTTCCTCATATACATGGCAGGTGATGCCCGGTTCACTGAGCAGGGTGCGGGCGCCTATGATGATTCCGTCCGCATAGGCCCGCAGTACATTCAGCACCCAGAAATCCCCCAGGGAGCCGTCCGGGTCCAGAAAGTTATTTTTTGCTATGAGCGGTCCGGAGGGATTATCCCCATAGGCCATTTTGCCGTCCGAAGAAAGCACGATGGAGGAAAATGTATAGGGCCTGTCTGAAGGTGCTTTTGGAAAATAAATATCCGTGTAGTACTGAGCCACATCCGGCATCACCGCTGTCTCGGCAGATTCTTTCCTTATCTGTTCCAAAATCTCATCACTTTTTTTGACAATTTGAATCTTTAAATTCTGTTTTGGTATTTCAAAGAACACTAATTCGTTCATTCATTTCCTCCTATAGCCCCAGGTTTCCAATCTTCCTGCCCCACTGCGTGTTGCCCAGCCCCACTTCGTTTATCAGCTTTTCAGCCGCCTTCTGGGTGGCATATAATACTTTTTCTTCATCAATCATGGTCATGCGCTTGTGCTCCATTACAAACACGCCGTCCACCATGACAGACTCAATATTTGCCTGACTGGAAGAATATACAATTGCGCTGACCGGGTCATGTACCGGTATGGAACGGCCGTGGAAGGGGTCGTAGATTACCAGGTCCGCCTTCATTCCCGCCGCGATTGCCCCCAGATCCCCTTCCCGCATAACTGCCTTTGCGCCTCCCAGGGTTGCCAGTTCCAGAACCCTGGAGGCCGGCATGGCGGCCGCGTCTCTTAAATGTACCTTTTGGAGCAGGGCGGTTGTCTTTAACACCTCCATCATATCCTGGGTATCGTTGCTGGCTGAGCCGTCGCAGGCAAGGCTGACTGTCAGCCCTTCCTTTACCATCCTCTCAACCGAAGCCACGCCGGAGGCAAGAATCATGTTGGACACCGGATTGTGGCTGACCTTCACATCATACTGTTTGAAGATGTCAAAGTCCTCCTCTTCCATGCAGACACAGTGCACCGCGATAAAATCAGGTCCGATAAATCCCAGGCGTTCCAGATGGGGTATGGTCCTTCCTCCCCTTACTTCCCTGCAGTACTTATCGTCATCCTCTGATTCCAGCACATGCATGGTAAGGGGAATATGCATCTCATCGGCCATTTTGCGCATCTCCCGGTAGCCGTCGTCCGTGTTGTCCCAGATGATGCCCGGCGCCAGGGCAACGCTCATTCTGCTGTGCCCTTCATACTTTTTGTACAGACGCCTCACATCGTCAAACATATCCTGTTCCGTATCGTGATGGGCCACCTTAAATTCCGGCGGGAAATTTGCGGTATTGGTGAAGCCCCGGCCGTATATGCCGCGTATTCCGATATCCTCCATGGCCTGGGTCACATAATCGCTGAGACCCGGGCTGGTATGGCAGTACATATAGTCCAATAGGGTGGTGGTGCCTGACTGAATGGCTTCCATACATCCAGTCAGGGCAGCGTAGTAACACATTTCCCCGTCAAACCGGTACAGGGCCGTACGCACGGAGCTGTCCAGCCAGTCAAACAAAAGTTTATCCCTGCCCAGGCCTTTTAACATGGTCTGGAACAAATGGGAGTGGGTGCTTATCATGCCCGGAAATACGAACTTTCCCTTTGCGTCAACCACCCTGGAGGCTTCGTAGCAGGATGCCAGTTCCCCGCCTCCAACCGCTGTAATCTTGTCTTTATCAATCACAATGCATCCATTGCTGATTATGTTTCTGTCATGATCCATTGTTATGATATATGCATTTTTAATCATAACGTCTGCTTTTTTCATATGGCTTTCCTCCTGTTGGCGCGCAGATAGCGGGAATGAATATTTAAGGACTTTTTAAACCCATTTAAAATCCTGCAGGCTGGCTGTCACTTCTTTCAGGAATCTTGCCGCCGGCGCTCCGTTGACAATGCGGTGGTCATGGGTAAGGCTGAAGTTCATGACGGATGCGGGATAGAAGCCTCCGTCCTTTACCATCAGCTTCTCGATAATGGCTCCAACGCCTAAAATTGCTGATTCCGGAACATTTAATACAGGGGTAAAATAGGTGATTCCAAACATGCCCAGGTTGGTGATGGTAATGGTCGCGCCGCCCAGCTGGTCGGATGTAAGCTTATTGTCCTTAGCCCGCTGGGTAAGGTCTGATAATTCCAGGCAGATTGTGCGCAGATCCTTCATATTTGCATCGCGGATCACAGGCACAATCAGACCGCCCGGGATATCCACCGCAACGCCGATGTGAATACGGCTGCTGATTTTAATATGGGTCTCGTCTGCCATGGTGCTTCTCAGAGCCTTGTGGTTCTCCAATGCCATGGCCACTGCCTTTATCAGCATGGCGGTATAGCTCAGCTTCACTCCTGCATTGGTATATTTTCCCTTTAACTGTTTGTATACCCTGACCAGTTCCGTTATTTCCGCCTCTGTGGCTATGGTGGCCTGGGCGGTTGTCAGCAGACTGTTCTGCATGGCTTTTGCGATCGCGGTCTCCATGGTGCTCATCTTGACAATGACATCCTCGCCTTCACAGGGCCGTGTGTCAAAGACTGCCTTAGGCGCTGCGGCCGGGGCAGATGCGGTTGACGGACCGGATGCCGGGGCGGACGCTGATGCCGGGGCGGATGCAGATGACGGACCGGATGCAGATGATGGACCGGATGCAGATGACGAACCGGATGCAGATGACGGGACTGACGCCGATGCCGGAGCAGCGGATACAGAGGCGGCGCCTGCCGGGTCCTTCCTGGGAATTCCATGTTTCTTCAAATCTGAAATTGTGATTGCGCCTAACAGGCCGGTTCCCTGGATGTGGGAATATTCAAGCCCCTGCTCCTCTGCTACCTTTTTGGCCCGCGGCGTGATTTTAATATCGGCCGGGGCGGCCTTTTCCGGGACAGGGGATGCTGCAGCCGCCTGCTCTGCGCTGTCCGCAAAAGCGCCCCCTTCACTCTGGCCTCCCCCGCACTCCGCCGATATATCCTCGTCCGCCGTGTCCGCCAGAACCGCTATGGCCTCCCCGCAGGCAGCCTCCTCCCCTTCGGGAAGCAGGATTTTGCGGAGAATCCCGTCTTTGGGTGCTTCGCACGTATTGGTGATTTTATCTGTTGTTATTTCTGCCAGGGCGCTGCCTTTTGTGACAGAAGCCCCTTCTTCCACCAGCCAGGAGCCCAGGACTCCTGTCTCCATTGACAATCCGAATTTGGGCATAATTACTTTTGTAACCATATGTATTTCCTCTCAATCTCCACTTGTGGCTATATTTAATATTCCATCAATTCCCGGCAGGTTTTTACCAGATCATCCAGCTGCGGCAGTACGTAATCCTCCAGCACCGGCGCGTACGGTACCGGGGAATCCAGGGAGGTAACCCGTTTAATGGGCGCGCATAAATACTCAAACACATCCTCGCTTATCATGGCGGAAAGTTCGGCTCCCCAGCCCCCGCATTTGGGACCTTCCTGCGCCAGAATGATGCGGCCTGTTTTTGCCACGGATTTCTGGATCGTGTCCTTGTCATAAGGATAAATGGTTCTCGGATCAATGATTTCCACGCTGACCCCTTCTTTTGCCATGATGTCCGCCGCCTTATGGGCTTTGTCAAGCATGATTTGGGTTGCTACGATTGTGATGTCGCTTCCCTCTCTCTCCACCTCAGCCTCGTACAGAGGAATCTCATACATCTCTTGAGGCACCTCTCCCTTTACATTATAAAGGGTCTTATGCTCTAAAAAGAGAACCGGGTTATCACTTTTAATTGCGGAGATCAGCATTCCCTTTGCCTCATAAGGGGTGGTGGGGCATACGACCACAAGTCCGGGGGTGTTCATGAACCAGGATTCCACACATGCGGAGTGATGGTAAGCACACCGGATTCCTCCGCCCTGTACGGCACGCACCGTTATACCGCAGTGTGCCTTTCCCTGATACATGAAGTTTAACTTTGCGGCGTTGTTTGTCAGCTGGTCAAAGCAAACCCCTAAAAAGTCCGCAAACATGATTTCCGGTACTGGCTTTAACCCGCACACAGCTGCCCCGCAGGATAAACCCAGAATTGCGGACTCCGATAATGCCGTATCCTTGATGCGGTTCGGCCATTTCTCCCAGATTCCCTTTGTGATTCCGAAATCTCCGCCCATCTTTGCCACATCTTCGCCTAATATAAATACTCTTTCATCTGCTCCCATCATCTGATGCAGCGCTTCATTGATTGCCATTCCATAAGAAAGTTTTCTGCCCATTATCTTAATTCCACCTCTCTATCAGCATATGTATATGTTGTTGCAGTCTCAATTCCCGGATACTCACTCTCCAGAGAGAATTTAAGCATCTCCTGCACATGTTTTTCTTCTTCCTCTTCAACCGCCTGGAGCACAGCCGGCTCAACCTGCTCCCTCTCAAGGAGGATTGCCTTGGTAAGCTTCAGGGGATCCCTGTCATTGACCCAGTAAGATACCTCGTCCTCCGGGCGGTAAGCGGCGGGATCGCCTGCGAAATGTCCCTGCCAGCGGTATGTCATAAATTCCAGTACAGTGGGGCCCTCGCCCTTTCTGGCGCGGTCCGCAGCCTTTTCCACTGCCTCGATGACTGCCTCGATGTCATTTCCGTCCAGGCGGAAGCTGGGCACTTCGTATCCCTCGCCCCATGTTTTTAACTCCTTCTGGGGATGGGCTTCCTCGTAGCGTGTGGATATGGCGTATCCGTTGTTTACCAGACAGTAGATAATGGGAAGCTTCCAGGTGGCCGCCATATTCATGCTCTCATGGCAGGTTCCCTCTCCCAGTGTTCCGTCTCCGAGGAATACTGCCGTCACGTCATCCGTCCCATTGTACACAGAGGCAAATGCGGTTCCCAGACAGGTCACCATGGTGGAGCCCTGGATTCCGTTAAATCCCATGTTCCTGCACTCCAGGTCATTGACATGCATGGAGCCGCCCCGTCCGTGGTTGATTCCTGTCTCCTTTGCAAATATCTCAGCCATCACTAATTTGGGGTCTGTTCCGCACAGAGCAATGGCTCCGTGTCCCCTGTGATCCGGGAACTTATAATCTGTCTTTTTCAGGGCGTCCACCACACCTGCCTGACACGCTTCCTGGCCAATGGACAGATGTACGAATCCGGGAATCGTTCCGTTTGCTGCATACTCCTCAATTACCTCCTCAAATCTGCGGATCATTACCATGTCCCGGTATACCTTCAGAAGCCGTTCTTTACTTAGTGCCATTTTATTTCCTCCTAATCCTCTTCTTCGCCATTGCGTATTTAAATTAATATAAAAATGACTTTTCCAATACCTTGTAATTTATTTCTCCCCCGCAGAATGCCTTTCCCGTATTAATATTGTGAATCTGCACCCTTCCCAGGGAATGCACATCGTGATCAACATAGAAGAAGTCTCTTCCCGCTTTCTCAAACACATCCTCAAATAATTGCCCGTAGCAGGGAGACGAAGTCTTGCCTACCAGTCCCGGAATCACCTTCTCAATGGCCTCGTCTGATGCATCCACCCAGATTTCCACGCTGCTGCCGTAGATAAGGGCGTCATTGATACGGCCCATTGACTTCATTTCATCCTTAACAATAGGGGCTATGGGGGCAGTTCCCCGGATCATCACAATCTGTCCCGCGTCAAATCCCTTCTCAAACATTTTGTGGCAGGTCTGTTCCAGCATCCTGCCCGACACCTGGATGGAGGCAACCACGCAGGTACTGTCGGAAATAAGGATATACGTATCCTCCGGCTTAACGTTACAGGCCTTTGCCACCTCCATGGCCATCTGGTCCGTGGGATACTTCACATCCTGCAGGCACAGCACTGCCTCGTTATTTTCTTCCCTGTAATCCGTCATCTCAAAGTACCAGTCTGAGTCCACATGGGCGATGGACCTGGCAGGGCCGGAACCAATGGTTGCGAATTCCCCGTCACCCAGTTTCCATCCTGCTATCTGGGATGCCATGCAGGCAATGAGAGGCTTGTTGACCAGCACTTCCACCGAAGCAAAGGTATAATCCTCGTTAAGCCTGAATTCCCCAAGGGTAACCGTGCTCATATCTCCCATGGAGGCCCTTGTGAACAGAACCCCTGCCTTCCAGCTTCCCTCACAGTTAATTCCCATGTCAATGAGGGTTGCCCCGCAGTCCATTTTGATCACCTTACACCCAAGGGCGTCCGCGTCCTCTATAATCTCCCGTACTACTTTCATTGCTTTTGCGTTAATATTCAGCATGTATGATCCTCCGTGTTTTATTTCATCCTGCTTATAGTTCAACCTGCTTATAACTCAACCTGCTTATGATTTCTTTCCAAACACATCAATGGCCGCACCCATAATCGGGGCCGCTGCGTCCGATGCCAGAAATGTCACCACTTCCGCCACATCCTCCACCTGGAGCATGGAATCCAAATCAATGGTCACTGCCTGGTCGCTGTCCATCCGTTCTCTTGTATGCTCCGTATTGGTCATTCCCAGGTATATGGCATTCACATTGATTCCGTATTGCTTGACTTCCTCGGACAGCGTATGGGTGAAGCTTACGATTCCGCCTTTTGACGCTGCGTACGCGCCAAATCCGGGAAAGAAGTGTTTGGCGGCCGAGGAACTGATGTTGATGATTTTTCCGTACCGGTTCCGTATCATGGCCGGCAGGACTGCCTTTGTGCAGAAAAAGGTTCCGTTGAGATTAATGGAAATCTGGCTCAGCCATTCCTCGTTTGATGTCTCAACCACGGGAACCGACTTGTGATAGGCCGCATTATTGACAAGCACATCCACACTTCCCGCTTCCTGTTCAATTTCCCTGAAGCACTGCTCCACCTGTTCGGGCACCGCGATGTCGCAGACTTTCACAAGGGCCCGGCCGCCCTCTTTCCTGATTTCCTCTGCAACCGCCTGCAGCTTGCCTCCGGTCCTTCCTATCAGGACTGCGACAGCGCCCTCTTTGGCAAATGCCTTTGCAAAACCCGCGCCCAGCCCCTGGCCCGCGCCTGTGATTGCCGCTACTTTATCTTCAAATCTCATAAGGTGATTCCATCCCTTCTTTCAACTGTCTCATTTTCCCGGGCCAGGAGTTCAAGCACTGTATCCGGTTTTAATGGCAGACGGTGCACCTCACATCCGATTGCATTGGCCACAGCATTTGCAATTGCCCCGGCTGAGGGTACCACCGAACACTCCCCGATGCTCTTTGCCCCATATGGCCCGGTGGGTTCTGTCTCCTCCACCAGTCCCACCTTGATAGGCGGCATCTCACCGGCATTCATAATATGGTACTGCTTAAAGGTAGTGTTTTTTACCTTTCCCCCGCTGTCAATTATGATTCCCTCTGAGAGTGCGTATCCAAGTCCCATCTGCACCGCGCCTTCGATCTGGCCTTCCACAGACATGGGATTGAGCGCCTTCCCCACATCGTGCACCGCCGTATATTCCAGGACCTTTACCCCGCCGGTCCGGGTATCCACCGATACCTTTACATAATGTGCGCCGTAAGACATGGCCAGGGCATAGGAGGCAAATGTGTCCGCACAGCATATATCCCTCTGGTTCACTTTCCTTGCGTGCGTGATGACTTCCTCCAGGGAGGCCTTCTTTTCAGGATTGTTCCTCACACAAACCCCGTTGTCCTTCAGTTCCAGGTTCTGCTGTTCCTCTTCCAGCAGCTGGGCCGCCTCTTTCAGCAATTCCTGCCTGATTTTTCCTGCCGCCTTCACAGCAGCATTGCAGCTCACATACGTACCTCTGCTGGAATAATTTCCCAAATCATACATGGTGGTATCTGTATCTGCCTGTATACACTCTATCCGGTCCATGCTAATTCCCAGCTCCTGGGCCACTGCCTGGACCTGGGTTGTCACGGAGCCATTGCCCATGTCGCTGACCCCGGTGAACATGACAACCGAACCATCTTCATTCATTTTAAGTATCACGCCGGTTGTGTCCGGACACACGCCGTACACTCCGTTTCCGTGGGTGGCCGCTGCCATTCCCACTCCAATCCGGTACCTGCCCTTTGCCGCCCCGGATTCTTCCTGTTCCTTCACCGCCTCCTCCCAGCCGAACAGCTCCATCCCCTTTTTCACACAGTCAATGGGTCTTGCATTTCCATGCCTCTGCCCGTTCCTCTGGTCAAACCCATCCGGTTCAACCAGGTTTTTTAACTGCATGTCAATGATGCTTATATGTAAGTCTCTGGCAATCTTATTCATCTGGCACTGCTGGGCAAAGAACTCCTGTGGAGATCCAAAGCCCCTCATGGCACCTGCAATGGGAGTGTTGGTATAAACCGGAGTGGCCCTGAACCGGATATTAGGCGTCTTGTGGTTTTTAAAAAACTTACCGCTCATGGCCCACACAATGCTCATGGTCCCGCCCGCATATGCCCCGGCATTGATTATGACCTGCATATCCTGGGATAGAATGGTCCCGTCTTTTTTAACACCGGTTTTAATCTTTATTTCCATTCCGTGTCTGGTCCTGGACGACACAATATCCTCCCGCCTGTTGTAAACCAGCTTTACCGGGCGCCCTGTTTTCATGGCCAGCAGGGCTGTCACAGGCTCTGTTATTGTATCTATTTTTCCTCCGAACCCGCCGCCCATGCCGGGATTTACCACGCGCACCCTGCTCATGGGAAGTCCGAAAATCCTGCTGAGGTTCTTCCTGTATCCGAACACATCCTGGCTGGGCGTATAGACCGTCAGCTTGCCGCTGCTGTCATAAACCGCAATGGATGCATGTGTCTCAATGGCGCTGTGGTGGATGGCAGGCGTGGAATAGGTATCTTCATATATATAATCCGCTGCCTTAAAGCCCGCTTCCACATCGCCGGCCCCCATATCCACCGGAAAAATAATATTACTTTCACCGTGAATGGGATACGCGCCTTCCTTCAGGGCCTCTCCGGGGTCAGTATAAAAGGGAAGTTCCTCATATTCCACCTGGATTAACTTCACTGCCTGCTCGGCAATCTTTACCGTATCCGCCGCCACGGCCGCCACCTTATCTCCCACATACCGAACCGTATCATCAAATACCCGTTCCGTTTTGTGACCGTCAATCTCTTCCCCGCAGCTGTTATACTTTGTGTCCGGGGCGTTTAAATAGCACACCACTCCGCGGACGCCCTCCAGTGCCTCTGCCCTGCTTGTATCAATCTTCTTTATTCTGGCATGGGGCACAGGGCTGAACAATATTTTAGCGTGGAGCATTCCGGGGAACTCCAGGTCAGCCGTATATTTAAACTGCCCGGTTACCTTCATGGCCGCGTCGCGGACCGGTATGCTCTGTCCTATGATTCCCATTCAGCGCTCCTCCTTCTTTCCCCCGGCCTTTGCCTCCATCATCCGCCTTGCGGCCAGTCTGATTGCCTCCACAATCTTCACGTATCCCGTGCATCTGCACAGGTTATTGGAGATGCCGTTGTTCCTGATTTCCTCCTCTGTCGGATTCTCAATCCGGTCCAGAAGCGCCTTGGCTGACATCACCATTCCCGGCGTGCAGTATCCGCATTGTACTGCCCCGGCGTCGATAAACGCCTGCTGAATGGGGTGCAGCTCCGTGCCGTTTGAAAGGCCTTCTATGGTCTCAATCTTCTTTCCTTCCAGGTTCCGTGCAAGCACCAGACAGGAATTCACCGCTTCTCCGTCAATGATGACTTTGCAGGCCCCGCAGTCTCCGGTGCTGCATCCGCACTTTGCGCCTGTCAATCCCAAAACCTCCCGCAGCACGAATAGCAGGGTCCAGTTTTTTTCTATGCTGACTTGTGTTTTCTTTCCGTTTATATCCAGACTTACCTGTTCCATTGTCTCACTCCCATGTGTTTATATTCTGTCATCTCCCATAATGCAGCCGACCACTTCTTCCTTTGTTATGGTTCCGAAATATGGTCTTATATCTAATTCTTCAAAAACGCGGCTGACGGCGTCCCTCTCATAAACCACCCCGTTCAGCAGCTGTTCTATATCTTTCATCTCCATACATCCCAGAAAGTCACCCTCAAACCGGATTTGTTCAATCCGCGAATTCTTTAAAGATGCCTTAACCGTTATGCTGCCTCCCCCAAACCGTTTTCCGTGTGTCAGGTCTGCCGGCGGGTTCTTTCCATACGTCCAGAGGAAGGATTCATATTTGTCACGGGCCAGGCACATAATCTCCCTGCGCTCGTTCCGGGATATTTCATATTCCTTTCCCCCTGATTCCCCAAAAAGGGCCTGCAGCAGTCTTTCCCTGAATTCCAGAACATCCATGTCATAGGAAAGATGTTCCGCTATGGTGGTTACCCTTGAACGCACCGACTTAATACCCTTTGATACCAGCTTATCCTGTTTTACCCGCAATGCCCTGCTCAGTATTTCTAAATCTGAACTGAATAACAGTGTTCCGTGAAACAGTACCCGGTTCTTATAGATTCTTACCGCGCTTCCTGATATCTTGGCGTCTCCCAGAACCAGGTCATTGCGCCCGTTAATCCCAGCCTGGATTCCCATTCCCCGAAGCGCTTCTACAACCGGTTTTAAAAAAGCAGAGTAGTCTGTGTTTGTAAAATCCCCATGCTCCATGATAAAGCTGAAACACAAGTTTCCCAAGTCATGGTAGACAGCGCCGCCCCCGCTGGTTCTTCTCACCACATCAATTTTGTTGGCCTTGACGAACTCCTCACATATCTCTTCATGGGTATTCTGAAAAGCGCCTACCACAATGGTGGGACGGTTCCTCCACAGCATGAGTACGGGCTCACTGATGTCCTCTTTCTTTAAAAAATATTCCTCAAAAGCCAGATTTTCCGAACCGATAATACTGTTCGTCTCCACGTATATCATAGTAAAGGCCCTCTCATTTCCCGCTGTATTCCTAAAAATATCCACATGGTGCAAGGCGCTCCATGTGGATATCCTCTTAAAATAATAAGTATGCTCTTTTTACTGCACGGCCGGTATTTCCCCTTCAAGCTTTACGTCGGTCACTTCATCCTCTGCTGCCTTTGGAAGAATCATGTTTAGCACAAGGGCAACCAGGGCCGTACCGGGAATGCCGGTAAAAATGGTTGTAACGGTTGACGGCAGAAATGCCAGGTTAGCCACTCCGAAATTGCCGCCGATGCCAATGGCCAGCGCAATGGCCAGGATGGTTGTGTTTCTCTCCGTAAAATCGCCCATGCTGATAACCCGGAGCCCGGACGCCGATATCTGACCGCACATTACAAGGACAGCTCCTGCCATAACACAGTTGGGAATCAGCGCAAGCAGCTGGGCCAGCTTTGGAAATACCGCAAAAGCAAGGAAAATGATTCCTCCCAAACCGGTAACAAAGCGGCTTCCCACGCCGGTCATTGCAACAATACCCACATTCGCGCTTCCCGTAATAACCGGAGCACCGTTAAAGGCAGATGCAAACATTCCCGTGATACCGCCGCCTCGGATGGTCCTGGATAATTCCTCCGAGGTGGGAAGCCGGTTGGATACCGCCGTCACAAGCCCCGTGGTGTCCCCCACCATTTCCATCAGGGTGCCGATGTGAACCGCGCAGATTGTCAGGATTGCTCCCACATTGAAGTTGACTCCCCATGCAAAGGGTTTAACCATGGAAAACCAGGAAGCCTCTCCGATGCTTGAAAAATCCACCATGCCAAGGGCCGCGGCAACAACGTATCCTATTACCATGCCGATTAATATACAACATTGTTTGATAAGGCCTTTTCCAAAAAAGTTCAGAAGAACAATCACCACAACGACCATTACAGCAATCGCCAATTCAGTCATCGCGGTTTCACTTTCCACATTAAAGTTTCCGAATGCCGTTGCGCCGATACAGATACCCACGGTCAGCACCACTGCCCCTGTGACGGTAGGGCTGAAATACTTATGTAAGTACCTGATTGCAATGGGACCCAGAATAAACAATACACCGCTTCCAACCAGGGCCGCCCCAAAAGCTCCGCCGATTCCGATATTGGGGTTATTGGCCGCCACCACCATTGGTGTAATCAGCGTAAAGCTGCCTCCTGATACAATGGGGAGTCTGGCTCCAATATGCTTTCCGATTCCAAAGGACTGGATAATGGTAGCTATACCGGTGATAAATAACGCACACTGAATTAATAAAGCAGTTTCTTTGACACTGAGCCCAAATCCCATCGCAAGCAGCATACCTACCGCAATCTGTCCTGTAAATGCCGATAGTACATGCTGGAATGCCAATGGAAACGCTACTGCCAATCGGGGTTTGTCTTCGATACCATAACTCATCATTCTCATAACTAACTCCTGTTTCTGATACTCCCGCCATTTCTGCCTAATGTATGAAGTTCTCCTTTTATTTTTTATATTCAAAACTTTTACCTGACGAATCGGCGCCATGTTTTGTCAGGAATTGGCAGGGCTTCCACAAAATACCTGTCTGTTTATTTGAAAAAGACAAACACAAGGGCAAATAAACATTATGCGGTATCCTTATGGAAACCGGTAGTTTGAATCCGTTCCGGCTTAGTTATCCAAATTGAGTCGTTTTGTCAAATCAGCCATCTTTGCACCCAGTGCCCTGGCTCTCTTTAATCCTTCCGGGTCGTCCATTTCCCCTGACCCGTCCCCCGGATTCCAGAGACTGGCTCCTGCGTAAGTTCCCGCTCCCCCGTTGCAGACAACCATACCCTGTGTATGGTAAAATCCAAGGATTGCGTTCAGTGCCCCTTCCTGTCCTCCGTTTCTTGTTCCTCCTACTGCAATCGCAGCGCCCACCTTCCGGTTAAAAAATGTGGGATCCTTTTTTATAATATTCCAGGTAGGGCGGAACCGGTTGAAAAAGGCCGCCAGCTGTGCCGTAATATTCATCTCATAGACCGGTGATGCTATTATCATCCCGTCAGCCTGATATACCTTTTCATAGAGAGGGGTCATATCGTCCTCATATACTGTACAACGGACCGCGTCCTCTCTCAGACACTTATTGCAGTGAATGCAGAAGTTCAGCTTCCTTGCACGCAGTTCGATGAGCTCCACTTCCACGTCCCCTGTTTCCAGTGCGCCGTCCAGCGCTTCCCGCAATGCGGCATAGGATGATTTCCTTCTTGGGCTTCCACATATTCCGATAATTTTTACCATGCCGTGTACTCCTTCCGGGGCAGAACATCATTTTATTTTATACTCTATTTTTACATGTATCTTTTTTAACGCGCAAAATTCTCTTGTGCAATATACACAATTTTGTTATATGTTTTTGTTTATTATTATGCGTTTTTCTTAATTATATCAAAAAAAAACGGATTGTCAACGAATCCAAACCAGTTTCCGGATGAAACTGGTTACATCAGACTTTCTATGCCGTGGGCGGAATCTATAGCTTGTCTCTATACTCTTTTACATTATTTCTGGTGGTTTCCCTCAGCTTTAATTCCACCGGAAACAACACACTTTTACTCTCTGTATTGCCCCTCAGTTTTTCCAGCAGCAGCCTGGCCGCACTTTCCCCAAGCTGGTAATTGGGTGCAACCACGGTTGACAGCGAGGGGAGCACAAAGCTGGCCACCGGATTGTCGTCGAATCCCATTATCTCCATATCCTCCGGCACACGTATGCCGTGAAGCACCAGATATCTCATTGCCGCAATTGCCATCATATCGTTAAAGGCAAAAATAGCGGTGGGCCTCTCCTCCAGCCGCATCAAATGCCCGCACGCGTCATATGCATCCTGCAAATCTGCATAATGGGCTTTCACCATGCACAGACGGCAGTCCTTTTTTTCCATGAAAAAGTCATATACCGCCTTACGGCGCCTCTCCGTCACCAAATAAGTGTCAGAAGTGCTGATTACCCCGAATACGCGGTTGCCTTCCCGGTACAGATATTCTAACGCCATCTGGACCCCTTTGTAATCATCACTGTAAACGTATGTCACATCCTTGGGTGATTCCGACTGCTCCATATTTTCAATCAATACATAGGGCACCTGAATCTTGGCCATGCGCAGCTCCTCGCTGTTAATAAAACCGGAGCCGGATATAATCATTCCGTCAACACTTCTCTGGTCCACCCTGCGCCAGAAATCCTCTATGCTGTCTGTTGAAAATACAAGGACCTTATAATCCGCTTCCCTCAATACAGCCTGGCTTCCTTCCACCAGCTGGTTGAAAAATTCATTGCAAAGGGTCGGGATTACACATAAGATGGTCTTTGTATAACCGGTTGACAGGCTTTTGGCGGAGGGGTTGGGTATGTAGTCCACCCGCTTCATGACCCCTATGATATGATTGCGTGTTTCCTCCGACACCTTCTCCGGCTGATTAATGCATCTGGAAACCGTTGCAACCGAAACCCCCGCCAGGTACGCAATTTGTCTGATATTCAAAATATAACCTCCTTTTTATGCATTATCTATACAGTATTATACTATATAAAGGAGTAAAACAGATAAAAAAACGGAGAAACCTGTTTTACAGGATTCCCCGTTTTTTATCTGTGAAAGTATCCGATATATCATCCCAGCCGTTCAAATCCCGGAACCTTAAGTACATCCGCCATTGTCTTTCCCGGCTTCAACTGTTCCTCTACCCTGAGTCCGGTATTGGTGAATATAGTGCGTTCCCCGCTTCTTGGCGCCCCTGTTTTCATGATTGGCAGGCCTAACGCAATTGCCAATTCAGCGTTTGGGTCGTCAATGACTCCTCCCGCCCTTCCGGACGCCACAACCAGCAAATCATGTTGTTTCATGAAACGGACCGTTTCAATTGCCTCTGTCAGTGTACCAATCTGGTTGGGCTTTAATATCATTCCCTGTATCGCGTCCATGTCGATTGCTTTCTTGGCCCTGTCAATGCTGGAGCATATAAAATCATCTCCGATCAATACAGCCTGTATCTCTTTCCTGGCTTTTTTGAATCCCTCAAAGTCCTCTTCCTGCAGAGCATCCTCAATAAACCCGATTGGATATTTATGCGCGATCCTGGAAAGCAGTGAGATCATTTCGTCCCTGTCTATATACGTTCCCTTATACAGATATGCGTCCCTTGCCTCATCATAGATTTCACTGGCAGCGCAATCCATGGAGAATATAATTTTATCTTCATACCCCAATGATGAGGCTGCTTCCATAAGCATATCAAACAATACAAACGGGTCATCCGATGGGGCGCCATATCCGCTGTAATTACCCATCACGGGCGGTTTTCCATTGTTGTATTTCTTAATGATATCTCCCATCTTCTGGAATATCTCCACCCCAATTCTGGACCCCTCATAGAATGTACTTACATTTTTAGGAATCACAATAAACTCCTGAAATGCAAGGGTATAATTCCCATATGTACCGCCGTTAATCATATTATATGCCGGCGCAAATACCCTCTCCGGCTCTTCCTCTGCCAGGTACCTCCATAATGGCTTTCCCACGCTGGCCGCCGCTGCTCTGGCGGCCGCACAGGAAACAGAATAGATTGCATTTCCTCCCAGATTCGTCTTATATCTGGTCCCGTCCAGCTCTATCATCCTATGGTCAACTGCCTGCTGGTCTGTCACATCCATACCAACCAAAGCCGGACCAATGATTTCCTCGATATTTTTTACTGCTTTAAAAACGCTGAGGCCGCCAAATAACTCTTTATCGTTATCCCTTAATACATACGATTCATTCTTCCCAACAGACGTGCCAGTGGATGCTCCCGCCCTTCCCATCTTACCATTTTCCGTATATATTTCAGTCTCTACCACAGGCCTTCCCTTAGAGTCCAGTACCTGTCTTGCCTTTACTTCCTTTATTCTGTTTCCATTCATCCTATTTTCCTCCCTTATTCCGCTTCCGGTACATACATCACGTTAAAATCGCACAGATTGGTCCCTGTATTTCCTGTAAGTATGGAATCCTGGGTACACTCCAGCGCCCCGCCGCAATCGTGGGTTCTGAATACGTCAAAAATATTAATACCCTTTTCAGAAAGCATCCGCAATGTCTGTGAATCCGTCAGTGCTCCCGCATACCTGGTTGTCCCATCTGTGCCCTCTGTATCCACCGATGCAAGGGCTGCGCCCGCAGTGTATCTGGCACCATGGGCAAATCCCAATGCAAGCTCATGGGAAGGACCTCCCGTTCCCCTGCATCCGTCCTCCACTTTCGTCGTGGTCTCCCCTGAACAGAATACAAAGCAGGGCGCCTTAATCGGTCTGTGATTAGCCTGTATCTCCCTTGCCATGGAGGCAAAGAAGTATCCTGCCTCCCGGCTTTCACCTTCGATAAAGGTGGAAAATACCATGGAGCTGATTCCCATTTCCCTGGCAGCTTCCACTGCAGCTTCACATGAATCCGGTACATTGTTAAGGCAGAAGTGCGTCACACCCTCTCCAAATGCTTTTGGGGTCTCATGCTCCGGATTATCTTCATACAGATATTTTAAAATAGACTCTGGCAGCTTGTCCTCCAGCTGATAATTCCTGATACAGTCCCGCGCATCCTGTATCGTAGTCTTATCCGGAGCCACCGGTGTGCCGAAAAACTGGAACGGTGCCTTGAAATCTACAGTAGGCTTTACCCCCACACCGTCTCCCACAATTATATTTACAATCTCAGCGCCATTTTTAAGTACCTGCTCCGCAAGGCGCCCGCCGTTGGTTCTGGAAATATGGCGTCTGACCGCATTGATTTCCTCAATCTTCGCGCCGGAGCGCAGCAGCATATCCTGGGCCTGTATCTCCTCCTGCAATGTGATGCCCTCTTTGGGGCATGTCAGTAAAGCGGAACTGCCTCCGCTGATGACAGAGATGAACAGGTCACCCGGCTTTCCCTTATCAATCATTTGTATTATATCTTCAGCGGCCCGGTACCCCTCTTCATTTGGAAGGGGGTGTCCTCCCACATAGACCCTGGTATTGATATAGGTATCGTTATCCTCTGCTATCTTCACGGATATAACACCTTCTGTCAGCTTCTCCTTCAATACATCACATACGGCCATGGCCATGGCATTACACGCTTTTCCCGCGCCAAAAAGATAGATATTGCCCAGTTTATCCATATCCCAGCGCTTTGTACCAATGGTCAGACGATTACCGTCCACAGACATAAGTTCCTTAATCAGATGGTATGCGTCCACCTTTGCCCACATGCGCTCCAGCAGTTCTGTAATCTTTTTCCTGGATTCCCTGTCTCCATGATTTAGAAGACTCTCTGTATTCTTAATTTTCCCCATTTTGCTGTCCTCCCCTTTTATTAAATAGCAGATAATTGACGATTAACAGAACCGGCATGACATATGCCTGGAAACAGTAGGGCGCATATTGGAAACAGGATACCCCCAAAAGATCCAGAGCAATGACAGCGTTCATGTTCCATGGAATCAACGGCCCTAAAGGGGTTACAGAGCAGGCCAGATTTCTGGTTAAATCCAAATCGCTTACATTCATTTTCTTGTAGAGCGGTTTCATGAGGTTTCCCGCAAAAAGATAGGCAAAAGAACCGGAACACCCCACTGCATCTCCTAAGAAACCTGTAATAATGGTTGTTATGAGAAGCTGGAAACCCGTCTTTACTTTATTAACAATCGGCGCCACCACAGCATCCAGAACACCGGCCTGGGTCAATATACCGATAAGGCCGAATGTGATGAGATACAGGGACGCACTGGAAAACAGGCTGGTGACTCCGCCTCTTGACAGCAATGTATCCACAAGTTCCATCCCGGTATCGCTCTTTACACCTGACCAGAAGCATGTCAGCACATAAGCCAATGATTTTCCCTGGTAAATGACAGCTACGCCAATACCGGTGGCAGCACTTATCAGGATTGAGATGATCGCCGACTTCTTAAGCAGGAGCAGTATGATTACGATAAGCGCCGGCAGGAAGGCAATCAATCCCACATTATAGTTATCACCTAATGTTTTGATTATCATTAGCGTGGTCTCATTTTGGACCTCTCCGCCTGCGTATACAAATCCTAAAATGGTATATAATACAGCGCTTATGATGAAGGCCGGAAACTGTATTTTTGCCAGATGCCTGACATGGTCCATCAATTTTACCCCTGTGACCGCGGATGCCAAATTAGGGCTGTCCGACATCGGAGAAAAGCCATCTCCCAGGAACGCGGCACTGACCACTGCTCCGGCTGTCATGGCCGGGGGAACTCCTAGCCCCAGTCCCACGGCAGACATCGCAATACCAATGGTACCTAATGTCCCCCAAGAAGTACCGCACGCCATTGCGTACAACGCTCCGACAATAAACGTAACCAGAAGAAAAATTTTGGGTGTTATCATCCGAAGTCCCACATCTACAATCGCAGACACTGTTCCTGCGGCAATCCATGCGCCAATCATACCTCCCACAGACAACAGGATAAATACAGATGTAATGATCTTCCCGCAGTAAGACACTGCCGCCTTTTCAAGTTCCTCGTATGTAAATCCCAGGGACATGCAGGCCGGAATGACAAACAGCCACGATAAAAAGAAGGTGGCGGCCATAGATACCCCCCATTTCATATAAGGGACAATAACCACAACACAAACAGCGGCCATGATCAGTAACGCAAACAAAAAGCTTGGTTTCTTTCGTTCATTTGAACTCATAGATTATCTCCTTTCTTTTTGCTTTCAATCAACAGCGCGCTTTGTGATTAAAAGTATTAAAAGCCAATGAAATAATTTTGGCTTAATATCTCTTCAATTTTTGAAACTACCTCTATTCCCTCATCCTTATTTTTTGCAGCTATGCTTGAAATAATATAGTCAATGAGAAAATGGACTGCCACGTAGGAATCCTTAAAGGAGGGGCCTACGGCGGAACACGGAATGATAATATCTCCATATGGTTTGACAGGTCTTATATCCTTGCCTGTAATGATTATAACTTTAGCTCCCCTTCTTCTCATGAAATGGGCTATATTTACCGTTTCCTTATAAAATCTCGGAAAGGAGAATACAGTGCACACATCCCCCTCTTCCACATCTGTTATTTCCTCAGGATATGTGCTGGCAATCCCCTGAATCAGCCGGACCTTCTTCTTTATCTGAGACAGCACCACAGCCAGGTAAAAAGCAGGAGAAAAGCATGTCCTAAGTCCCAACACATAATTATGATTTGCACTGCTAATCCAGTCTACCGCCAAATCCAGCTTTTCTGTGTCCTGAAGCCTTAATGTGGCCTCGATATTATTCACGGCAATGTCCCTGCACCGAAGAAGCAAATCATTGGGAGTCCCTCCCTGTTCAGATAACTCGCCAAACCTGGAAGGAAGGCTTACCTTTACTTTTATCAAATCCTGTATGTTTTTCTTCAGATCCGTATAGTCCTTATACCCCATCGTCCTGGAGAAACGGATTAAGGACGTGGTGCTGAGTCCGATTCTATGTGCTATTTCATTTAATGTTTCAAATGGTACAAGAGCATAATTCTCCAGCAGAAAATCAGCAATTATTTTCTGTGATTTAGTAAGATTTTCATATCTTTTGTTGATTTCATCAATAATATTTTTCATCTCTCATCTCCTGATTTTGAGTATATCATAGTACATTTTTTCTTCAATACCGCACATATTTTCTGGTTAGTTTATCTAATTTCCCTCATATTTTTTAACTCCAAAACAGCTCCCCCTCGTATTTTTCAACAATTTATCAATTCATTTTAAAAACCGTACACAGCTGCCAGAGAAATTTGACATAAAAATGTATATTTATATACATTTTTAAAAAATAAAATATCCCGGCATCATACCGGGATATCAAACACAAAAAAAATCCCCTCTCCGTACCCGGAAAGGGGAAAAGGGTGAGTAGAGGGATTCGAACCCTCGGCCTCCAGAGCCACAATCTGGCGCGATAACCAACTTCGCCATACCCACCATATTAAGTTATGAAACATCAGAGCTTACGCTCAATGAGCCTGAAGGGATTCGAACCCCCGACCCACGGCTTAGAAGGCCGTTGCTCTATCCAACTGAGCTACAGACTCACAACTTCTGACAGCCTTGATGTGACTCTGCACTTTCATGCCGACTGCTGTCAACGAGCTATAGTTTATCATATGTCTCTGGAGATTGCAAGCACTTTTTTTAAATTTCTTGTCCTTTTTTGCACTTTTTTTGCAGCCTTTTCCAAATTCCTTATTCCGGAGCCTGAAAAAGGCTGCGCCAAGGCTGTGACAAAGCCATCGTCTGCCGCAGAATCTGCCGTTGAATGTACCGTTGAATCTTCCGTTGAATCTACCGCAGCTGCCGGTAAAACCGGAGCCGTTTATTGTCCCCGTCCATACGGCACATGGTGCCAAAGGGCAGGGTACCCATGGGCTTGTCGTGGCCTGACCTGATATGATACATCACAGGCAAATCAAAGGTTCCAAAGCGGTCATGAAGGAATTCCTCTATCTGATAGGTGCCGTCATACCGGTCATTGGTACAGTCCGTAAAATCTCCCAGGAGAATTCCCGCAGCGTGTTCAAACATCCCCGCATACTCCATCTGGGTAATATACATGTCAAGGGAGGCAATGCCTTCCTCCACATCCTCCAGAAACAGAATCTTATCCCTGGTGTCCAGCTGATAGAAGGTGCCGCAGGCCCTGGCCAGCACAGATATATTTCCGCCTGCCAGAATGCCCTCTGCCTCCCCTCCCCGGATGGTCTTAAAGCCCTCCTCACCGGGCGGGTTACGAAACTCCAGCTCCTCCTCCATATTGAGGGCCGCAAACAGACCGGACCTGGTGTAGGCGTCAAAGTCCTTCAGCATGTTGGAGCACACCATGGGACCATGGAAGGTAACCAGATTCCCAAACATCTGGAATGCTGAGTGAAGGTTTGTTATGTCGCTGTATCCAACAAAAATCTTGGGATTTTGCTTCACCAGGTCAAAATCCAGGTATTTCATGATTTGGGAACTGCCATATCCTCCCCGCACACAGAAAACCGCCTTCACCTGCGGATCCGCAAACATACGGTTTATGTCCTCTCCCCGGGCCCCGGCATCCCCTGCCAGATAATTGTGGAAATTATACATGTTCTCAAGACATGTGCCCAGCTTTACCCGGTACCCCATGCCCTCCAGCAGCTTTACGCAGCCGTCCCTCTCCTCTTCCTTTACAGGAAACGCTGGAGACACCAGCCCCACTGTGTCCCCTTCCCTAAGTCTCTCCGGAAATACCATCTGTCTCAATCCGTCCTTTCATCCTTAATCCGGAATATACCGGAAAACTGTTTTCCGGCGCGCTCCGGCCAAAAAGCTGCCCACTCCTGATTCCCAGGCGTGGGCACCTCTTACTCTGCTTACTTACTCTGCTTACTTCCTTTGCTTACTCACTATGGCCTGGCTCTCTCACCATGCCTACTGCTTATCAGCATATTTAAATATCGTATGTCCAATATAAGTCTTGATAACGCCCTCGCATCCCGGCTTCACCAGAAGCTGTGCATTGCGGTAGTACAGAGGCAGTATGGGCATCTCCTCCATCAGAAGCTTCTCGCCTGCCTCAAACAGCTCCATGCGCTTCTTGTTGTCCGTAAGGCTCCTGGCCTCTTTCATCATGCTGTCGTATTCCTTGGCCTGGTCGTTGAGCCAGCGGCACTGGGTTTCATTTCTCTGGAGAAGGAAGCAGTCCAGATTGGTGCTGGGGTCAGGATAATCGCCGGTCCAGCCGTCATAGCAGATATCAAAATTGCCGGCTGTCTGCTCATCCCAGTATACCTTTGGCTCAAAGGTAACAATCTCCACATTCACTCCCAGATTTTCCTTCCACATAGCCTGCATGGCCTGGGCCACGTCTTTTTTCTCCTGGTCGTTCTGGGTAATCAGAGTCAGAGTAGGGTATCCCTCTCCGCCCGGGTATCCTGCTTCTTCCATAAGCGCCTTTGCAGCCTCCACATCCTCTGTGAACAGGTTGCCCACCGTGGTGCGGTAATCTTCGCTGGAGCCCTCATAGGGAATGCCGTGAGGCACAAAAGCATAGGATGATTCCGGCCTGGAGGCAACGATGGACTGGTTGATGACGTCCCTGTTAAGAGACATTGCCAGCGCCTTCCTCACCCGCGCGTCCGACAAGTAGTCTTTCTCGCAGTTAAAGTCATAATAGCAGGTACCTATCAGATCATAGGACTTAAGCTCGTCGCTTCCGCCGTACTGTGACTGTGCCTGGGTCTGGATGATGGTATTGTCCACTACATCCACCTCTCCTGCATTGTAAGCGGACAGCGCTGCCTCTGCGGATTCGATAAACACAATATTCACGCCGTCCAGCTTCACTGTATCTGCGTCAATGTATTCCGGATTCTTCTCCAGCACATAGCTGGCCTGGGGATTGATTTCCTTCAGCCGGAATGCTCCGTTGCTTACATAGGTGTCCGCTGACTTGGTCCAGGCCTCCGGCCCTTCCACCGCATCCTTCTTCACCGGGAAATAAGCGGTGACAGCTGTAAGGTCGATAAAGTAGGCGGTGGGGTTCTCCAAAGTGACCTTCAGTGTCTTGTCGTCCTCAGCCTTGACGCCCACATCCTCGGCAGATGCCTTTCCCTCATTATATGCCTCGCCGTTCTTCAGATAGAACAGATACCAGGCGCCGGGAGAGGCCGTATCCTGGGCCAGGGTACGCTTCCAGGCGTACTCAAAGTCACCGGCCGTCAGAGGGGAGCCGTCTGACCATTTAAGGCCGTCCCTCAGGGTAAAGGTGTATTCCAGTCCGTCCCCGCTCACCTCGTACTTTTCAGCACATCCATTGATCAGGCCGCCGTCCGGGCCAATCTGCATCAGGCCGGTAAACAGATTCTGAAGAACAATGGATGATGTGGCATAATTGTTCATGGTGGGGTCCAGTGTCTCAGGCTCCTTCTGCATGGCGTAGGTCATGACCTTTCCGCCCTCGCTGCCGGCTCCGTCTTCCTTCCCGGCCGAAGCCTGGGTGGTCTGCCCCGAAGCACCGTTCTCAGCCGGTTTCTCAGAACTCTGTCCGCCGCACCCTGCCAGCATGGCAGCAGCCATGACAAGACTCAGTAATACTTTTACATTCTTTCTCATTTCACTCCTCCTTCTTATGAGCACCCAGCAGGCGTTTTCCGGCCCCTAAGCGCGATATATGCCACCGGCGCCCAGTCAACTGAATACCTGACCGCCGGAACCGTCACATGATTCTGTACCCGTGATTCTGTACCCGTGATTCTGTACCTGTGATTCTGTACCCGTGATTCTGGCCCTGTGATTCTGCTCTTGTGAATCCGGCCCCATCCGGCTAATCAAAAAGATGGCAGGCCACCTTATGCTTGTCATTGACCGCCTTTAACTCCGGCTTAACCTGGCCGCAGATATCCTTTGCGTAGCGGCACCTGCTTCGGAAGGGACAGCCGGGAGCCGGATTAATGGGCGAGGGAACATCTCCTTCCAGGATGATTCTCTGGTTTTCCTTAGCCAGCTTTGGGTCCGCCACAGGCACTGCGGAAATCAGGGACTGGGTATAGGGGTGGAGCATGTTGTCATACAGCTCATCCACCTGGGCGTACTCAATGAGATTGCCCAGGTACATGACCCCCACCTCTGACGAGATATGGCGCACCATGGACAAATCATGGGAAATGAACAGATAGGTAAAATGAAACTTATCCTGCAGCTCCTCCAGTATATTGATAACCTGGGCCTGGATGGATACATCCAGGGCCGATATGGGCTCATCGCAGACAATAAATTCCGGCTCCGCGGCCAAAGCCCTGGCTATGCCGATTCTCTGCCTCTGTCCGCCTGAAAACTCATGGGGATACCGGTTGATATGGTCCGGTTTCAGGCCGACCATCTCGATCAGCTCCCTGACACGGTCATTCTTATCCTTCCCCGTGTGCAGCTTCATGGCCCATATGGGCTCGGCTATAATGTCGCCTATGTTCTTCCTTGGGTCCAGGGAGGTATAAGGGTCCTGGAATATCATCTGCATTTTCTTCCTGTAGGGAACCATCTGGCTGTCGCTCAGTCCGGTGATGTCCGTTCCCTGATACAGAATCCGTCCCGCAGTTGCCTGGTACAGCTTAAGGATGGTGCGGCCCACCGTGGTTTTGCCGCAGCCTGATTCCCCCACCAATCCCATGGTACGGCCCTTCTCAATGGAGAAAGTTACGCCGTCCACTGCCTTTAACACCTTTGGCTTGGAAAAAAGGCCGCTTTTCAGCATAAAATGCATCTTCAAATCATTTACTTCAATACAGTTATTGGTATCAGTACATTGAGCCATCACAGCTTCACCTCCCCTATCCGGGCTTTCACCGATTCATTGTGAAGCCAGCAGGCGCTGACATGTCCGTTTCCCAGGTCGCAAAAGGGCGGCTGATGGACGGCGCAGAGCTTCATGGCCCGGGAACACCGGGCCGCAAAGGGACATCCCTTTGGAGGATTCAAAAGGTCGGGCGGCGTGCCGAAGATTGGCACCAGCTTTTCCTTTGTCCTCTTTGGTATGGAGGCCAGAAGTCCTGCCGTGTAGGGGTGACCGGTCCGGTAGAAGATATCCTCGATCTTCCCCTCCTCCATGATTAATCCCCCATACATGACAATAACCCTGGTGCACAGACTGGATATAACCCCCAGGTCATGTGTAATCAATATGACGGAGGTGTTAAACTCATTCTTCATATGGGCCATCAGTTCCAGAATCTGGGCCTGTATGGTCACATCCAGTGCAGTGGTAGGCTCGTCTGCTATTAGAAGCTCCGGCTTACAGCACATGGCTATGGCTATCATAACCCTCTGGCGCATACCGCCTGAGAGCTCATGGGGATACTGCTTCAGCCTGCGCTCCGGGCTGGGAAGGCCCACTGCCTCCAGCATAACCAGGGCCTTTTTCTCTGCTTCCTTCCTGGAAAGCTTCTGGTGGCGCATCAGGGGACCGCGAATCTGTTCCCCTACTGTAAACAGGGGATTCAGACTGGTCATGGGATCCTGGAATATCATGCCAATCCGGTTACCCTGTATCTTCCTCATTTCCCTGGGAGACTTTTTAAGCAAGTCCTCACCGTCAAAGAGCAGGGCGTCCGCCTGCCGGGAAGCATTGTCCTCCAGCAGCCCCATAATTGACAGCATGGTCACACTTTTTCCGCAGCCGGATTCCCCCACGATTCCCAGGCTCTCTCCCTTCCCCACATGGAAGGTGATGCCCCTTACGGACTGCACGCTGCCTGCGTCTGTGGCAAAACTGGTGCGCAGGTTCTCTACCTCTAATATTGTATCTTCCATCATGTTCATCCACCTACTTCTTAAGTCTTGGGTCCAGAGCATCCCGCAGCCCGTCACCGATAAAGTTCAGGGCAAATATGGTGATGCTGATTGCCAGCGCCGGAAACAGCATCTGGTAAGGATATGAAAACAGATATTCTATGGCGTCATTGGCCAGGGTTCCCCAGCTGGCCTTGGGCACCTGGATACCGATGCCTAAAAAGCTTAAAAACGCCTCCTGGAATATGGCTGAAGGAATCAGAAACGTAACCGTCACGATGATGGAACCCATGCTGTTGGGTATCAGATGGTGTATCAGAATCTGCCATTTGCTCAGCCCGCAGACCTTGGCTGCCAGGGCAAAATCCTGTTCCCTCAGGGTCAGTATCTGGGCACGGACCATTCTGGCCGTGGTAATCCAGTACGTGAGGCACATGGCAATCAGAATACTCTGTATGGTGTTACCCAGAAACATCATAATCAAAATCATATAAATCAGGCTGGGAATACCGGTCAGGATATCCACCACACGCATCATGATAATATCCGTGGTTCCTCCCACATAACCTGATATTCCCCCGTAGAGCACGCCTATGACCATGTTGATGGCCGCTGCCGCAAATCCGATGGACAGGCTGATACGGGCCCCGTACATGGTCCTGACAAAAATATCACGTCCCATCTTGTCTGTCCCGAACAAGTGGGCGCTGTTGGGCCACTGAAGGGCATTTCCAAAGTCTGTCTGGTCATATGTATAAGGGGAAAACATAGGTACAAATATGGCTGCCAATGTCATAAGCACCACAATGGCAATGCCCAGCATGGCCAGCTTATCCTTCTTAAGCCGTATCCAGCAGTTCCTCCAGTAGGAGATGCTGGGGCGGTTAATGGATTCCATCTCCCGGTCTGTGTCGGAAAGTCCCGCCAGGAGTTCCTCGGGAATCACATCCGACATGGTAAATTCAACTCTCTCTTCCATCCTCTTCACCTACTCCGTTATCTTTACTCTTGGGTCAATCACTGCGTACATGATGTCAACAATCAGATTACAGCCAATAATCATCACGCCTAAGAACACGGTAAGTCCCAGTGTAACAGAATAGTCCCTGTCCGTGATGGCGGATATGAAATAGCGTCCCAGTCCCGGGATGCTGAACAGCTTTTCAATGATGAACGTGCCGGTGAGCAGCGTGGCCACCAGCGGGCCCACATAGGTTACCACCGGAAGAATGGAGTTCTTAAGGGCATACTTGCTGATGACCTCCCATTCCGGCACGCCCTTGGAGCGCTCTGTCCTTATGTAATCCTGGCGCATGGTTTCCAGCATGCTGGAACGCATGAGACGGGTGATATAGGCCACCTGGGAAAATGCCATACAGAACACCGGCAGCACATAGTGCTTCCACGAAGTCAGGCCATAAGAGGGAAATATCTTCCACTTCTCACAGAATACGTACATCATCAGCACACAGAGCACAAAGCTGGGCACTGACACGCCGATGGTGGCCAGCACCATGGAGGCGCCGTCCGCCAGCTTTCCCCGCTTCACGGCTGCCACGATTCCCAGGGGGATTCCCGCCGCAAGGGCCACCGCAATTCCCAGCGCCCCCACCTTTGCCGATACCGGAAAGCCGTTGGCTATAAGTTCATTGACCGTGGTATCCTGTTTTTTAAAGGAAGTCCCCATATCCCCATGAAGGAGATTGCCGAGATATCTGACATACTGGGCCGGAAGCGGGTCGTTGAGACCATATTTTTCGGAAATCTGCTCCAGGATTTTTTCCGGCACGTTCCTCTGCTCAGACGGACTGAAAGGACCTCCCGGAATGACATGCATCAGAAAGAATGTAATGGTAATAAGAATAAATAGAGATAACACGCCTGCTACCAACCGCTTGATTATGTACTTTGCCATTGCCATACCACCTTTATCTTAGATAAGCTGAAATCGGGCTGAACCGCCCTGTGTATAAAAAAAAGGCGACTTAAAGAACAGTAAGTTCACTGCACCTTCGCCCGACGTACTTAATTAAAAATTATACCTACTGGCCGGTTAAAAGTCAATAAAAAGGACACAGTTTCACATTGCATTTTCTGGCAGAAATACCTATAATTAAATTTGCGGCTGCCGGCCTGCGGGACCGGATGAGATTTTACCCCTGTTTTCAGCCGCAAGATGGAAAGAAGGTATGAATCACATGGAAATCCCTGTTCTGAATGAGATAATGAGAGATACGGTGGTGGAGGTGGATCTGGACCGCATCGCCTTTAATGTGAGGCAGATTAAGGCTATGGCCGGTCCGGGCATCCAGGTGGCGGCAGTGGTGAAGGCGGACGGCTACGGCCACGGCGCCCTGGGCATTGCGCCTGCCATCATGGAAAACGGAGCCAGCCTGCTGGCAGTGGCCACCCTGTCCGAGGCAGTGGAGTTAAAACAGGCCTATCCAGGCTATCCCGTGTTAATCATGGGACTGACACCGGACCGTCTGCTGCCCTATGTGCTGGAATACGGCATCATCCAGACCATTGATACCCTGGCCCAGGCCAGGCTCCTTAACCGCCTGGCTTCCGAAAAAAAGCAGCAGGCTGTCATACATATCAAATACGACACCGGTTTTCACCGCATCGGATTCCCGGACTGTCCGGAAAGCCTGGATGAAATACGGCAAATCTGCTCCATGCCCTGGCTGAAACCGGAGGGCATCTACTCCCATCTGGCCCTGAAGGACGACCAGTCCAACCAGGTCCAGTTCCGGTGTTTCATGGATGCTGTCAATGAACTGGAGAGCGAAGGCTGCCATTTCCGCTATAAACATATTGCGGACAGCATTGCCGCTGTTGATTTTCCGGAATACAGGCTGGACATGATACGGGCCGGAGCCATTGTATACGGGTTAAAGGGCTTTCACAAGGGACAGCTTGACATCCGCCAGGCCCTGACCTTTAAAACCCGTATCAGCCACATCACTCCTGTTCTGAAAGGCCAGGGGGTAAGCTACGATTACCTGTGGACCGCGCCGCAGGACACCAGGGTGGCTGCCCTGCCCTTTGGCTACGCGGACGGCTATCCCCGGAACCTGCGTGGCAAGGCCATGGTCACCCTCAGGGGAAAACAGGTCCCGGTGATCGGAGTCATATGCATGGACCAGTGCATGATTGACCTGACCGATGTGCCGGAGGCACAGATAGGGGACCAGGTCATCATATACGGGGACGGCAGCGGAAACACGCTGGACATCGACGCGGTCAGCCGTCTGGCAGGCACCAATAAAAACGAAATCGTGGCCCGGCTCACCAGACGGCCCCCCAGGATCTATGTGAGGGGAAATGATTCCGGGACCGGATACAGCTCTGCAGAAAGGATGACACCATGAATATAAAACAACGGACAGAAGAATTATTTCCCCAGCTGGTACGGATCCGCAGGGAACTGCACCAGCATCCCGAACCGGGTTTTAAGGAGCACTGGACCAGCGCCTATATCTGCGGCCTTCTGGATGAGTGGGGCATTTCCTACGAATTCCCTGTGGCGGGCACGGGAATCGTGGCCATGATCCAGGGAGATAAGCCCGGCTCCGGCAATACGGTGGCGCTTCGGGCCGACATGGACGCCCTGCCTCTGACAGAGGATATTGCCCGTCCCTTCTGCTCCCTGCATCCCGGCCATATGCATGCCTGCGGCCATGACGCCCATGTGGCCATTGCCCTTGGCACGGCCCGCATATTGATGGAATCCCGGAGTGAATGGTCCGGGTGTGTAAAGTTCTTTTTCCAGCCCGCGGAGGAGACCACGGGAGGCGCCCTTCCCATGGTGGAGGCAGGCTGCATGGAATCCCCCCATGTGGACTACGTAACCGGCCTCCATGTAATGCCTACCCACGAAACAGGAGAAATTGAAATCCGCTACGGGGATTTAAATGCCTCCTCCGATGAGATTCACATAAAGGTCCACGGAAAGAGCTGCCACGGCGCCTATCCTGATACGGGAGTGGATGCCATTGTCATGGCTGCTGCTGTCATAAACAGCCTGCAGACCCTGGTAAGCCGCTGCATCTCACCCCTGGACAGCGCAGTCCTCACCCTGGGGACCATACACGGCGGAACCGCGGGCAACATCGTGGCAGCCGAGACAGAGATGACCGGCACCCTGCGCACCACGGACCCTGCCGTGAGAGAGAAAATCATTGACGCCATGACCCGTCAGGTAAGCTGTACCTGCCAGGCCATGGGAGGCAGCGGGGAGGTTGTCATTGTCCCGGGATATGCCGCCCTCATAAACTCAGACGAAATCGTGGATGTGCTGGTGGAGACAGCCGAAGAGGTCCTTGGAAGCCAACACATCCATCCAAAGAAATTCCCCAGTCTGGGGGTGGAAGACTTTTCATTTTTCCTGGAAAAGGCAAAGGGAGTTTTCTATCATCTGGGATGCGCCAACAGGGAAAAAGGCATTACAGCCCCCCTTCACAGCCAGGACTTCGATATCGACGAAGAATGTCTTAAGCTGGGAGTACAGCTGCAGGCCCAACTGGCCCTGAAACTTTTAAAACGTGATATTGCTTAGAAAAACCAGAATACAGGAGGAATAAAATTATGAAGGTTTATATCAGTGTGGACTTTGAGGGGGTGGCTGGCTCCACTTCCTGGAGCTCCACCAACTTAGGTGATTTGGAACACGGTCCCATGGCCAGGGAAATGACCCTGGAGGCAGCCGCGGCATGCAGGGGAGCCCTGGCAGCCGGAGCAACAGAAATCTACATAAAGGATGCCCATGAATCCGGCAGAAACATGGATATCTCCCTTCTTCCAAAGGAAGCAAAAATCATATTGGGCTGGAAATACTCCCCTGATTCCATGGTCTGCGGTCTGGACCAGAGCTTTGACGCCCTCATGTTCGTGGGATACCACTCTCCTGCCGGTACCAACGGCAGCCCCCTGGCCCACACCATGAACCGCAAGACCAATTACATTAAATTCAACGGCAAACTGGCTTCGGAATTCCTCATGCACGCCTATGTGGGCGCATCCCTGGGCGTTCCCTCGGTATTCATCAGCGGCGACAAAAATCTTTGCAGCCATGTCCATGAATACGATCCCGGCATCACGGCGGTGGCAGTGAAGGAAGGCATGGGCGCAGCCACCGTCAACCTGGCGCCGGAGATGGCCCAGGAGCTTATTGAGGAAGGCGCGAAGAATGCCCTTCTCACAAAGGATGCCTGCCATCTGGAGGTGCCTGAAACCATTGTCATGGAAATCAACTTCAAAGACCATTTCCAGGCCCTGAGGGCTTCCTATTATCCTGGAATGGTGATGACCGATGATTTTACGGTTTCCTATACCGCCCGTTCCATCAATGAATTGATGACAGCCAGGATGTTTGTGCTGTAAGCGGGAAAGGACTGTTCATAGTAATAAGGACACCAGATAGCTTACATTATCTGGTGTCCTGTATTTTTATACACGTATTTTTATACACTCTTCTGCTTCCGGTTCCTGGCAAACATGACTGCGTACTCCAGGGAATTCTTCAGGCTCAGCTCGCTGGCTGTTCCGGTTCCCGCCTGGTCAAAGGCCGTTCCATGGTCCACAGACACACGGATAATGGGAAGCCCCAGGGTGATGTTGACGCCGGCCACCGCGTCCCAGGCCTGCTTTTCCTGGTCATAGACAAAGCCCACCACCTTAAGGGGGATGTGTCCCTGGTCATGATACATGGCCACCACGATGTCATACCAGCCGCCCCTGGCTTTGGAGAACACGGTATCCGGGGGCACAGGGCCCTCTGCCCGGATTCCCTCTGCCCTGGCAGCCTCAATGGCCGGGATGATCTCCTGGATTTCCTCCTGCCCGAACAGACCGTGCTCACCGCTGTGGGGATTCAGCCCTGCAACTGCAATCCTGGGATTCTCAATTCCCATCTCCCTGCACGCCTTATCCCCAATGCGGATTACATCCAGCACCCGCTGCTTCTTAACCCGGTCGCAGGCCTCCCGCAGGGACACATGGGTGGACACATGGACCACCCGCATGTTCTCATGGGCCAGCATCATGGTATAGTTTTTTGTTCCGGTCAAATCAGCATAAATCTCCGTGTGGCCGGAATAGTGATGGCCTGCCAGGTTCACGGCCTCCTTATTAAAGGCATTGGTGACCGTGGCATCCACCTGTCCGTCCATGGCAAGTTCAATTACCTTCTCCACATACCGGAACGCAGCGTCCCCGCACATGGCGGACACCTGCCCCCGTACCAGCTCATCCATGGAAACCAGACCCATGTCCAGCACGTCTATGGTCCCGTGGGTAAAGGCAGCATCCCTCACATCCTTTACGGACCGGACCTTCATCTCCTCATGGCCCGCGATTTTCAGCGCGGCTTCCAGGACACAAGCATCTCCCACAACAATGGGCCTGCATGCTTCATATATGGATTGGTCGGCCAGAGCCTTCACGGTAATCTCAGGTCCTATACTGGCCGGATCACCCATGGTAATACCTATTATTTTTCTATCTTCCACGCTTACGCACCTCTACTTTATGCAGATAAGAAACAAATATGGGACAAAGGATAGCTGTCACAATGATGGCAGCGGTAATCTGTGCAGTGGCTGCTTCCGCTACCGCTAAAAGGGTGGCGTCCACAGCTGCAACCGATGCCGGTGTGGCGGCAGCATTGCCGGCTGTGGTTCCAATGGCTCCGCCCACTTCCGGATACTCCATGCGCAGCAGCTTATAAATCAGATAGCCGCCCAAACCGGTAATCAGGGTACAGGCAACGCCCAGAAGGATTCCGGGGCCTCCTGCTTTTAACAGGTTCATGATGTTCAGTCCCGCTCCCAGAGGAAATGCAAAGAAAGGAATCAGCATAGTGGCTCCGGGCTCACAGAACTTGCGGATATCTTCGTCCAGGTTGCCCAGTATGCATCCCACGATAACAGGGACAATACAGCCTATCAGAATAGACATGGGAATCTTGGCAACACCGGCCGCTCCCAGGGCAACCATGGTAAAGAAGGGGCCGTCATTGATGGAAAGAATGGATACCGCGCCTACGTCGGTCGCATCGCCGTACTCTCCGGCCAGGGCAGCGTACAGTCCGCCGTTGGAGTTGGCCAGAGCGCCTACAATGGCCAGGGTGGAAAGTCCCAAAAATCCCTTTTCCCCAAAAAGAGTACCGCAAATCAGTCCGATAATAATGCCGATTCCAACCTTTACCGCCGTGATGACCACGCCTTTATATATCGTAACGCCGGCCTTCTTAAAATTAATGGTAGTGGCGTTGCAGAAAATAAAAACAGCCAGGATGGGCATGGCCCCTGATTTCCACAGATATGTGGTGAAGGTTCCGTCAAACGCGCTCCACAAAACATTTCCGAAAAAGGTGTTGACAATTGCTCCCAGAAGCAGCGGCACTACCATCAAACCTCCCGGAATCTTCTTAACTGCCTGTAAAATCTTCATACTTAATGTTCCCCCTGTCCGGCTTTTATAAGCCTGATAATATTGTCTGCCGTATAAGCCAGGTTCTCCTGGCTGCGGTGTCTGCTGACGGAAAAATCCTGAGGAAGCCTGTTAATGGGGAACACCGCTGTCACACCCATATCGTAAGCCTTTCCAATCTCGTCGTCATCTGCTCCGCCTACCACCGCAATCACGGATTTGGCCTGTTTTTTAGCCCTCTCTGCAATTCCAATCACTACCTTGCCCCGCAGGCTCTGGGAATCCAGCTTACCCTCGCCTGTAAGAATGTAGTCCGCGTCGCCTATGATTTCATCAAACCGCACCGTATCCAGCACGGTCTGAATCCCCATCTGAAGTCTGGATCCAAAGAACGCAATCATGCCTGCGCCCATGGCTCCGGCCGCCCCTGTTCCCGGCACCTGGCTAATATCGGTTCCCGTTGCCTGGGCAATGACCCTGCTCAGATTCCTGATTCCCTCATCCAGCTGAAGGACCATGGCCTCATCCGCTCCCTTTTGGGGTCCGAAGATAAAGGACGCTCCTACAGGTCCGTACATGGGATTGTCGATATCGCACATGGTGACGATCTCCACCTGCTCCAGAAGGCTGTCCCTTCCGGACAGGTCGATTCTGTCAATATCGGCAGTTGTTCCGCCGGTGGGAATAAACTGCCTGCCGTCCCTGTCATAAAACCTAATGCCAACCGCGGCCGCAGCGCCGCAGCCTCCGTCGTTGGTGGATGATCCCCCCAGGCCCACAATGATTTTCTTCACACCTTTACGGGCTGCGGCCAGAATCAGCTGTCCCACCCCATAGGTGGTGGTAAGCCTTGGATCCTTCCTGTCCTCCACCAGGGGAAGCCCGGCGCAGGAAGCCATCTCGATAACAGCTGTCTGTCCTGCGTCTATCAGTCCGAAATAAGATTCCATGTCCTCAAAATAGGGATTCTTAACCGTGACATACTCCTTAACACCGCCCACTGCCGTGATAAAGGCATCCACGGATCCCTCGCCTCCGTCTGCCACCGGTATGGAGACGGTCAGGCTGTCAGGAAAATGCTTTTTTATCTTCTCATCCATCACTGCGCAAATCTGGCTGGAGCTTAAGGTCCCCTTGAATGAATCAGGTATTAAAATAAACTTCAAATCCGTATCCCCCCTCTTATCCTCTTACGATAACAGACACACCGTCCGGTATTACCGTTACTTTGTAATCTTCCTTATTCACCATTGCCTTTGCCTTGTTAAGGGCCTCCTCCATGGTGTGGGCCGGAATCATGTGAAGCTCCTCCACCAGTTTATCATCGCAGGAAGATACAAACACAATCCTGGCTTTTAACATGACCCTTGCAAAAATCTGCGACTGCCACTGGTCTATGATGGTTTCCTCCGGTTTCCGGTCCATAAAGGTCTTCATCATACGGTTTAAATCCTTTTCATCCCGGAAGGTCTCATGGAAATATTTGCCGCCGTGGCCGTCCGCTGCCTTGGAAAGCATAATGATAACGCCGCCCTCCTTCACCGTCACCTCTGCTGCCGTCATGCCCTTTACGGACTGGTAAATGTTCTGGTCCAGAGGATAGCCCCCGTTTGTGGATATTACGATATCTGCGGGAACAGCATCCACCTGACACTTGGAAGCCAGGAAATCCCTGCCCGCACGATGGGCCAGATCACAGTCCCCTGCCACTGCAAAGATGGGGTCATGGGCGGAATCAATCACCACATTGACGATAAAGTCCAGACCCGCCACCCTGGCTGCGTACAGCATGTCATTGTGGATGGGGTTGCCCTCGATGATACCGGTCCTTGAATGCAGATCGTCAATAAAAGCTGAGTTGTGGTTATACATAACCGTCTCACGGCTGGCCACGCCCGGAAGCACGCTTTTTCTGCCGCCTGAGAATCCGGCAAAGAAATGAGGCTCAATAAACCCTTCCGCAACCAGCAGGTCCGCTTCCACTGCCAGCCTGTTAATGTACATATTTCCGCCTGAAGGCAGCTTGCCCAGATAAACCATGTTGTCCGTGTCATCACAGTCATGGACTATAATGGTTTCATGTTCCGTAATCTCAGGGCCGAACTTTGACTCCAGTTCCTCCCTGGTCGTCTCCCTGTGAAGTCCTGTGGAAATAAGAATGGTAATATCAGCATCCGGATTGCCCCTGCGGATTTCCTTCAGAATGAGAGGCATGATAATGCGGCTGGGCACAGGCCTTGTGTGGTCAGACGAAATCACCACAACCTTTTTCTTGTCAATGGCCATATCACATAGCCTGGGAGTCCCGATGGGATGCTCCAGCGCCTCCTGCACCAGCTGGGTTCCCTCCATGGGTGCCTTGTAATCATGGAGTTCTGATACAAGCACACCGGCCAGGTGCTCCTCTTCAATTTCCGCTTTCAGTGTTTCCTTTCCATAAGGCAGTAAAAATTCTCTCATGGGTTATATTCCTCCTCTTTCTTTTATTTTCCTCATGGCAAACGCCGCAGCATCCTCTGTGCCGAAAGCTCCTGCCTTTGTTACCAGTTTAAGTCCCTCACAGGCCCCGCCCTTAACCCTTACCAGCGGGACGCCCACCAGGATTTCAGCCAGTATCTCGGAACCGTCCGCCCCGATGTTCATGAGCATACCCAGGGCCGTATCCCCGCCGGTGAGATATACCCCCGATACCTCAACCGAGTCCAGCACCTCTTTGGCCATCCTGCCTATGAGTGAGCGCACATAATCCCCCACCTCAGTCAAATCCATCCCGCTTTTCTCTCCCACTTCCTGGGAAAGCTCAATCAGTTCCCGGTCATAAGCCGTATCTGTAAGAAGGATGGTATCTCTCCCGCTCTTTAAATATTCCACAGCCATGTCGCGGTATTCCTCAGGCCGGGCTGTTCCCGTCATGAGCTGGGCCACAGGTACCTTGACCATGGCGTATCCGGCCCTTTCACAGTAATGCATCTGTTCATTGGCCACCGAACTGATGCTGGCCACCACGCCAAAGGACGGAAGGGTGGGCTTTTCCAGTTCCATCATGTTGTCTGCCATTCCCGCCGTCCCCACATACAGGGTCCGCCGCCCGTCCTGCCTGACTGCCGCAATGATCCGTTTCAGGTCATCATCCGACTCAGCGTCGCATACAAAGATCCGGCCCCCGTCAAGGGAAAAGGACTGGCTTCTTACGTCCGGCAGGTATTTTAACAGCACCGGTTCCTCATAAACCTGCCCCAGCAGCTTTACCAGGTTATCTTCCATTACCGGATTCTTGGGGTCCTTGGATAATTCTGTCTTACAGATTTCCACACCGTTTAAACACTGCACCCCGTCCATAGTGGTCCTGCCCAAGGCGGGAAGGGCCGGGGCAAACACCACAAGCTCCGGGCAAAAAGCATCATCCACTGCCTTTATTTCCTGGGCAATATTTCCTCTCATAGTGGAATCCACTTTCTTTATTATGTAGCGGAACTGTCCGAAATCCACCTGTTCTAATGAATGACGCACGATTTCATAGGCATGGCCGGGCAAGGCATTCCTGCTCTCCGTATCAATCACAATTGATTTTTGTGAATCCACCGGTTTTCCCGCAAACAGGACTTCCGTCGGATATCCTCTCCTCTTTAACTGCACTCCCGTATCATTTGCCCCTGTAAAATCATCCGCAATAATCAGATATCTCTCTTCCATTGGCTCCCAACTTTCCTTTATTGTTCACTTTTGAAACATATTAGTTTCCTCTATCAGCTCCATAGTTTATTGTAATATAGGGGGGCTTTTCAATTCAAGGAAAATGTTGTATAATATGTTTAAAATTGCAACATTCGGAAGCTGTATTTTCCAGAGGAGGCAGAATGGGTGAAAAAGTCAGGATACTTGGAATTGCTCCCTATAAGGGATTGGTAACATTAATGAAACGGTACGCAGGCCAAAGGGATGATATCCAGCTGACAGCCATGCTGGGCAATGTGGAAACAGGACTTTCCCTGGCAAAGGAACATTACAGGAACTATGATATCATCATCTCAAGGGCCAATACCGCCAGCCGCATTGCGAAAGGCGTACCCATCCCTGTGATTGACATTGGAATTGATTATTATGACGTTCTTCTCTGCCTGAAAACAGCGGAGAATACAAAAACAAAATTTGCAGTCCTGGGATTCCGTTCCCTGACCACCATTGCAAAAAGCATATGTAATGTTCTTAAGATACCTACAGATATATTTTCCATCAACACCACGTCCGAAGCCAGCTCCCTTCTGGACAAACTAAAGGAGCAGGGTTACAAGACCGTCATTTGCGATACGGTGCCCTACAACTATGCCAAGCTGATCGGCATAACCCCTATCCTTCTCACCTCCAGCATGGAAAGCCTGAAAGCCGCTGTTGACCAGGCAGTCTATACCTGGCAGACCCACAGGGATTTATACCACTCCCTGTCCCTTATGCACCAGCTCTTAGACAGCAGCGCCAACCGCTTCCTGGTGCTGTCCCGGACAGGCGAATGCATCTACACCACGCTGGAGGATGAGATCGCGGTCCCCATACAGGCAAAGCTCCAGAATGAACTGGAGCAATGCTGCACCGGACGGAAGCGTTCCTTCTTTATTACAGTAAACAACCAGATGTACTCCATCACCTCCCATCTGGTGGATGAGACCCTGAGCCCCTACATCATCTTCCATATCATGCGCTCCGAGATTCCCCTGGCCTACTCAAAATACGGGGTGACCATCATGGACAAGCAGGCTGCGGAGAACAGCTTTATGGACAGCTTTTACAGCAATACGGAGCTGGCCAGAGAAATCCTTACCAATACCGAGGATGCGGCTCCGTCTCCGTCCCCTCTGAGCCTTATGATAACAGGGGAAACCGGCACAGGAAAGGACCGGGTGGCTCATATCTACTATGCAAAGAGCCCCTTGTGTGACAACCCGCTCTACGTCATCAACTGCTCTCTTATCAGCGATAAAAGCTGGGACTTCATCACCAAACATTATAACTCGCCCTTTACGGACAACGGAAATACCATCTACATTTCCAACCTGGACTCATTGCAAAAGCCCAAGCAGAAGCAGCTGCTCTCCATCATACTGGACACCAACATGCATGTGCGCAACCATCTGATATTTTCCTGCACCCAGACCGCGGGAAGCGCCACCCCCCACGTGGTCTTTGAATACACCAATGCCCTGGGGTGCATTCTGGTGCCTATCAAACCACTGAGGGAACAAAAGGAGGACATCATCTCATCTGCCGGTCTCTATATCAATACCCTGAACCAGGAACTGGGGCGGCAGGTGGTGGGGGTTGACGATGAAGCGGCTGCGCTCTTGGAGCAATACGAGTACCCTTACAACAGAACCCAGTTCAAGCGGATATTAAAGGAGGCCGTCATACGGACAGACGGCCCCTACATCTGCGCAAAAACCATACAGGAAGTAATCCAGAGGGAAAATGTTCTGTTTTCCGGATTTCCGTTCCCGGTCCATGCATGCTCCGGCTCCACCAAAGAGGACGCGGATGCCGTTCCGGGAAACTCCAGGCTGGCGGTTTCCCATCCCTCCCCATTCTGCCTGGATACCAGCCAGTCTCTGGATGAGATGAACCGGGATATCGTGCACTATGTCCTGAATGCCTGCAAAGGCAACCAGACCGCAGCAGCAAAAAAGCTGGGTATCAGCAGGACTACCTTGTGGCGGTATCTGAACCGGTAAAACTGCACCATTACAGAGCTTCCTTTTTATTTTATCTCTGTTATAATAAAACCAGATATAAAGACAGGAGTAAGGAGCCATGACGGAAAGAGAAAAAATGCTGGCAGGACAGCTCTATGACTGCGGCGATGCAGAATTATTAACACAGTGGCACAGAGCAAAGGATTTGGTAAGGGATTATAACAGCACGGATTCCGCGGATACACTGAAAAAGAATCAGATCTTAAATGAGCTGTTAGGCGGAAGGGGGGAAGCCCTTTGGATCACCGCGCCGTTCTTTGCGGACTACGGCAACAATATTTATTTTGGAAACAACTGTGAAGTCAATATGAACTGCACATTTTTAGATGATAATGTGATACGTATCGGGAACAATGCGCTCATTGCCCCTAATGTGCAGATATATACGGCCTTTCATCCCACAAATGCAATGGACCGGTTTGGAGTACCGCAGCAGGACGGTTCCTTTGCGTTCTGCAGGACACAGACAGCTCCTGTTGTGATTGGGGACAATGTTTGGATTGGCGGAGGCGCCATTATTATGCCGGGTGTCACCATTGGCGACAACGTGGTGATCGGGGCAGGGAGTGTGGTTACAAAAGATATTCCCAGCAATACCGTTGCATACGGAAATCCCTGCCGGGTCAGAAGGGAAAACAGATAACCTTCTGCATGAAACAAATTCCGGGGGCATTAAACCAACAGGACGCCGGACAGTAAGATTGTCCGGCGCCCTGTATTTTATATTCTGTATTTTATATTCTGCATTTTATGTCATATTTCCATGCCACCTGTCAGTGGCTTGCCCCCACTTCAATCACAGGCTCTCCCGGACCGGTTATCCATTCCGCGCCGTCCTCTGTCACCAGCACCTCATCCTCCATCCGAAAGGACAGATAAATGGACTCCACTCCCTTTTCCAGGTCATAGGGATACACTCCGTTTTCCACGGCAAACACCATGCCTGGCTTCAGTTTTTCATTGGCTTCATCGTGTATAGTGGGATACTCCACCACGTTGAGGCCGATGCAGTGTCCGCTGGAGTGAAGCAGAAATTTCCCAAATCTGGAATCCCGGATGTATCCCTCGCAGATGCGGTTGATCTCAGCAATGGAAACCCCCGGCTTCATGGCCTCCTTTGCCGCCGCCACACAGCCGCTGGCCGTCGTTGCCATTTCCCGTTCCTCCCGTGGCACGGTTCCCAGATAGAACACCCGGGTAAGGTCGGACGCATACCCGTCAATGTGGCCGCTGATATCCACCAGAACATACTCACCTTTCTGAACCACACGGTCTGTGGCATATGTATTGAATGTGCAGTACTTGTCAATACCGCTGGTAACGGTCAGATACGATATTTTATCCACTCCGCCCCGGGCCATGCGCATGGCAATGCCCTTGGATATGTCCTTCTCCGTTGTCTCTCCCGCCACAATAGTCTTTCCTGTTTCCAATATTGCTTGTTCCGTTATCCGGCACACATGGCGGATTCGTTCAATTTCCCATGGCGTTTTCACCATCCTGGCTCTCTGTATAGCCAGGGATCCATCCGTGAAACGGATGTCCGGCTGGGAATCCATGATTTTCTTCAGCAGCTCCATGGACCAGAAGTACTGCATGCCGTCTCCTGCCTCCAGGCCAATGGTCCCTGTATCCGGCTGGATTTCCTTTATGATTCTGTCAATGATGCTGATCGGCTCCTCCCCCTCCAGAGGCCCCAGGTTTCTGCTGGCAGTTCCCCAGCAGTAGATGCGGCTGGTCCAGCTGGTATACTGTACCGTGGTCTTCTCCAGTATTCTCAGTATAATAGCCGGATCCCCCTTCCTGGGCACCAGCACATATACCGGCCTGAAAAGGCTGGATGTATACCAGGAGCGGTAGCCGGTGGAATAATATATATTTTCAGGAGTGGAGAGCATAAGCATGTCTATGTCCTGCTTTTCCATCTCAGCCTGAAGCTTTTCATTGTGGAGCCGGAATTCTTCCGGCGAAAAAGATTTGTATTCCTGTGTCATATTTCCTCCTAACGATTATGCAAAGATTCCTAAAAGTCCGCCTGCCAGACCAACCACCGCAACCAGGATGATAATATTGACAGACGACCAGCCCTTCTTTACCAGTTTGTATGTGCCAAGGGTCAGCAGCAGCGGAAGCGCTCCCGGGAGAATCACGTCAAACAGCTGTTCCTGGATATTGAACATGACGCCTCCGCCCACAGGGACCATAAGTTTTAATCCCAGGGTCACATAATTGCCTACCAGTCCGCCAAGCACCAGGCACCCCATAATGGATGCGCCCAGAATGAGCTGGTTAATCAGACCGCTTTCCATAATGGTTACAATGGCATCGCTGCCCTTTTCATATCCCAGCTTGTAGGACTGCCAGTATATGGTCCACATAAACAGGGCTTCCACTATAATGTAGCCAATAACCCCCATGATGTTGCCTGTATTGGTAATGCCGATGAATAATGTAAGGAGCAGCGGCGTCACCACGCCTCCGTCAATGGTATCTCCGATGCCTGCCAGCGGTCCCATAAGACCGGATTTAATGGATGTGATGGTATCCCCTGTAATCTCCTCAGAGCCCTGGGCCCTCTTTTCCTCCAGAGCAGCGGTCAGGCCAATGATACAGGCCCCCCACTGAGGCTCCGTGTTAAAGAACTGCATATGGTTCTGCATCAGTTCCGCGCGTTTTCCTTGGTTATCCGGGTAGAGTTTATTGATGACAGGCACCATGGCGTGACAGAAACCGGTTCCCTGCATCCTCTCATAATTATAGTTAGCCTGATTGAACATAATCCACCGGAGCCAGGATTTGCGTATTGTCTTCTTGTCCAAAAGTACATACTTGTTCTCATTATTTCCCTCTGCCCCAAACAGGCTGCCGCCCATGGCGCTCAGCTTATGGCCTTTTAACTGCATATAAATCAGGGTGAATACAACAGCTGAAAATCCCAGAGATATCATATCCAGCCCAAAATACTGGACCAGAAGGAACCCGAAGAAAAAGAATACCACGGACTCACCCTTAAATATGGATTTTAAGGTCAGGGCAATACCTACTGCGGGAAGCATGCCGCCGATGGTGGTAAGGACGCCCACTATGTTTTCTCCCAAAAACTGGATGACAGACTTAAGATAATCTGTCCCAAAATATACCATCAGGAAACAGGGTATAAAGGACATCAGAAACAGCAGCAGCTGGGGCAGCACGATATTGGGTATCCAATAGTACCTGGTGTCCCCCTTTGCCGACATTTTTTCCGCTACCCGGACCCAGGCCGTATTGACCGTCATCTTCACCACCCATATGATGGTTCCCAGCAGTCCCACAGGAACTGCCAGAGCCATGGCTGTCTCCACAGGAAGATTGCCCGTAATGGCAATGGTGGTTCCCACCACGCCGGCCAGACAGATATCACCGGGAAGGGCTCCGCCGGCTCCGATGAATCCCAGATACAGAATGTTAATCTGGGCTCCCACCATGGCGCCCTTTACAGGGTCTCCCAGGATAACGCCGGCCAGGAAGCCGGAAACAAGGGGCCTCATGACGGTCCACCAGTTTACACCCAGAACAAATGCACTATTTCCCCAAAAGTATAACAATGACAATAATGTGGCTGTTAAGATACTCATATGCTACCTCCTCCAAATCAAATTCTGGCCTGCTTCACTAAAACAGGCTTCTGATGTTAACGGCCTTATCATTCGGAACCAGCTGATAAAAGATTTCCACTCCCCCTTCCACAATCCGTTTAAAGCATTCAACCTCCTCACCGCTTGCCGACACATTCCTGTTAAAGGTCTTCCGGCCGTTCTTGGCCCCCATACCGCCCAGAATCACCTTCTTTATTTCAATCCCCTCTTTGAGAAGTGACTCTATGATTTCCGGAACCTTCACAAGTATCAGAAAATTCTCTCCCTTCACCGGCTCCTCCTTCAGGAACTCCCGGGCTTCGGATACCGACTGTATCAGCACCTCCACCCCCATGGGAGCCGCTGCCTTGTAGATGCGCTCCATCAGCCGGTTCTGGGAAAGCTCGTCATCAATAATGAGTATCTTATTGATTGGATACTGCTTAATCCAGGCAGTCACTACCTGGCCATGAATCAGCCTGTCGTCAATTCTTGTCAAAACAATGTTTTTCATATGCTTTTGCTCCTTTCCTATCTGTATCAGTCTGCGCTTATCAGTATCAGCCAGCGCTTGTCTGTATCAGCCCGAACTTGTCTGTATCAGCCCGTACTTGTCAGCTCATCTGCAGCAGAACGTGGCTGTCTACAATCCCTTCCTTGGCCGTGTCCACCAGTCCTGCAAAACTTCTGCTGTTTCCGTCCAGCAGACGGCGGTTGATGGCCTCTATCAGCAAAGGGAGATTGGTACCCGTGATGTGTGTAAAGGAACATTCCTCCTCCAGCTGAATCATGGTGTTAAACGGTGTTCCGTACATCAGATCCGTAAGCACCAGGACTTCCTGGCCTGAATCATTGGAGCGCCGGATGGATTGCTCCACTCCGTTTCTCATCTCCTCCAGATTGCACCCCGGCTCCACACAGTAAGTCTCGATATCAGGCTGGTTGCCCAGGATGAGCCGCGATGTCCTTACCAGGCTTTCGGCCAGTGAACCGTGTGTGAAAACAATGATTTTATACATATTATCTCCCCTCCGTAATAATATTCTGTATGAATTCCGTCATGGCCCAATCCGGGCAATTGTCCATGAGATAGACCATTTTCGATGCAAAAAGCATAAAATCCCAATTGGACATATCCATAATCACTTTATCCAGCTTCTTTTGCAGCAAATCCGTCACAAACTGGCAGCGGTTAATGCCCGCCTCATTATGGACATAGACAAACTCCACTTCCTTTAATGCAGTGACCTTTAAAAATCCTGTCACAGGTATCTCCATCGGCTTCCGGTTCCGCACTTCTACGGCACATCCGATATCGTACAGGTCATTCCTGGCTCTCATAAGTTCCCGCAAATACAAATCCTCCCTGTGACGGCATGATTTCAGCAGATTGTTGATGGCCGAGCAGTCCTTCTCATCCAGCAGAGGCGAGATAAGCGCATAGGGTATCACATGTTCCCTGCTCCCCAGGGGCACCGTAGATAAAATCAAATCATATTGTTTTTGGGACATTTCCAGAAAATGATTGTAGTCACTGCTCACCACAGTCCATTGAGGATAATTCTGGGATAATTTATGCTTCAGGATATTGGTGATGCTGTTTGACATGTTGGAAACCAGTATCACATCCATTTTCTCCTCATCAGCCAGCAGCTCGCCCTGTATGTACAGCATCAGATAACAAATCTCATCAAAACTTATCTCCGGCAGCCTGAACTTTTCCGTCAGTATTCTGCATATAATCTGACATACATTGATGGTACCCTTATAATTTTCAAGCAGTATGTCTATGATTGGATTCCTGGCCGGGGTGCTGGATGCAGCCCGGTTCAGCATCAGCGTAATATGGGATATCACGTTCACATAAAATGTTGATTTTGTTCTCAGATTGATTCCTGTAATCACAGAAAACGCATCAATAAAATCTTCACCGAAGGCCACTGCCGTTTTCCTGGATTCTTCCTCCGGCAGTTCCTTCTGCATCAGGAAATTCCCAAGATGGGTGGCGGCCAGAACATTATAAATATGTGAAGTTTCGGATACAGACAGCGTATACCGGTAAGAACCGCTCAGACGGGAGGCCAGCTCAAACGCAATGGCATCCAGGGGATCCCTCTCCTGTTTCCGGTAATTGCTTTTTAAGACCGGCTCCATGAGAAACCCATTTCTCACCCTGTAAATCATCACTAGCAGGTTCACGGAAAATTCCATGTATTCCCGCTCGTCAAACCTGTAACCGGCAGACGTCTCAATGTGTTTTATGAGTCCTTCCACAAAATTCAGGTCTTCCTCCGTAAAGATGTCCAGAATCGTCATCAGCGTTTCCGACTCAAACATGCCTGTGGCGGCCGGATTGCCTCTGGTATTGGCATTTATATTATTGTCCAGAATATACAGCAGCAGTTCCGCCAGGGCCTTGCGCAGACAGCTCTCTGTTCCCTCTACCGATGTCCCCCCATGTCCCTGGGTGATTCTCAATTCATGCTTTCCGGCAAAAGGCACAAGGGCTTTCAGATCCCCGGCTATGCTGCTCTTGCTTACATAATATTTGTAGGCAAGTCCGGACAGCGAGGTGGCCTCATCCGAATAGAGCAGAAGGTTCAGGGCGATATCCATTCTTCTGGACAATTGGTTCCAGGACCTGGATAATGCGCCGGAATCCATAAGTTCCATCATATAAGCTGAATTCATCAGCCTTTCCCGCTCCTCCTCATTGATTTCAAGCCTGATTCCGGTTCCGGGCCGGCTCTCAATGACTCCGTTATAGGACGTCAGAATCTCATTAACTCCGTGAATCATTCTGCGCAGCGTCTTGTCCGATACATCCATTCTCCCTGCGTAGAAGCCCACGGGCAGATACTCTTCATGTTCCAGCAAAAGTCTCAGAAATGCAATCTGTCTTGAATTCACGTCTTATCCTCTCCATACCTCCCAGGTGCCTTTTGATAGCTTGATTATAGCAAGTGCAGCTGAGGATTGTTAGTTTTACGGTTTCCTTAATTTGACCGGAACCATGTGGACAAAACTGTACATACATTTGAACATAATGACGTGCCTGTATCTCATGTTCCGGTGAATATCTGCCTATTGTACCACGACAGCCTTTGTAATATAAGGTGGGGGAAAATCAGCCCGGAACCGGGCGGGGCGGGCAGGATGGGCGGAATGGCTGAGATGGCCGGGCGGAATAGCTGGGATGGTGAGCCGGGATGGCCGGGATGGCCGGGATGGCGGGCGGGATAACCCGGATGGTATCAGTTCAGTGGGAAATGGAACCGTGTATAATAGAATGTGCACAAGGTGGCGGCACGAAAAAAGGAAGCCCTGATACAAAAGGCTTCCCGGACAAAAAAATAGAGCAGGTGATGGGAATCGAACCCACGTATCTAGCTTGGAAGGCTAGTGTTCTACCATTGAACTACACCTGCATGAAATCAATCTATTTAATTATAATCGGGGTGACAGGATTCGAACCTGCGACCTCCTGGTCCCAAACCAGGCGCTCTAGCCAAGCTGAGCCACACCCCGGCGCCGGCATAATATAACCTGTCATCCAATCCCGTCTCTCGACGCAAGGATTATTATATACTATGCCTTCCCAAATGTCAACAAAAATTCTACAGAAAATTCAGCGAAAAATGAGCCTCCCCCTCTTTGTCGATCTCCATGAGCATGAAAGAGGGCTTATGTCCGTCCTGGCGGGGATAGGACAGGCTTCCCGGATTCAGCACAATCAAATCCTTATCCCCTTCTTTTTTCTCCACCTCATAGAAGGGCCTGTGGGTATGCCCGAACATAACGATATCGAAACCTCTGGCTCTGGCCTCCTGCTTCAGGTACTCAGCTCCCACAGAGACATTATAGTAATGTCCGTGGGTCAGAAGGGTCTTATACCTTCCAATCATCAGTTCCTTCTCTTTATCCAGGCATGAGAAAAAGTCATTGTTTCCCAAAATTATCTCTAAATCGCAGTCTTCATTGACCCAGGTGGCAATGGCATGTTCACTTCCCTCTGCGTCTCCCAAATGAATCAGCATATCAAGCGGTCCGGTACGCCGGATTACCTCTTTTAGATTTTCATCCCTTCTGTGGGTGTCACTGACAATTAATATCCTCATCCTTCGTCCTCTCCATCTCTTACTTAAGCACACCTTCCAGGGCTTCCTTCATGGCCCTTAATGCCTTCCCCCTGTGGCTGATTTCATTCTTCTGGTCCATGGTGATTTCAGCGGATGTCTTGCCGAACTCAGGCAGATAGAGAATGGGATCATACCCGAAACCGCCCTCCCCAGCCGGCTCACCGGCGATAAGCCCCTCCATCACAGCCTCTGTGTGGAGTACCTGGCCGTCCGGCAGCATGGCCGCGATGTTGCACACAAACCTGGCGCTGCGCTCCTGGCCCCCGGCCTCCTTAAGACGCTCTATGATACTCCGGTTCTTAACTGCATAGGGCGTATCTTCTCCCAGATACCGGGCAGAGTAGATACCGGGCTCCCCGCCGATATAATCCACCTCCAGGCCGGAGTCATCTGCCAGCACAATATCCCCGGTCAGATTCCACACAGCCCTTGCCTTAATCTCGGCATTCTCCCCAAAGGTGGCACCGTTCTCCACGATTTCCGGTTCGGCGCCCGCTTCCTTCATGGAAAGTATGGGAAGCCCCAAATCAGCCAATATAAGGCGTATCTCCCGCATCTTTCCCTCATTACCCGTTGCAAATATGATTCTGTGTCCCATATCAAAAATCCTCTGCCTTCTGTTCCTTTTATAAACCGCTTTTATTTCTTTGTATATGCCTTCAGGCACAGGTTGCAGGACTGTGTTTCCTCCACATGTTCCCACACCTTTCCGTCATGGCTCAGATACCCTTCGCCGTCTGTTAAGTCCACCTGGGCAATGCCGTCCCCTGCGTCGTATTCAATGGCCACCGGATGTACGGTGCCAGGCGTTATTATTTTAACTATTATAGCAAACTTTTCGTTGTCCTCCAAGGGGATTTTTTTATCCAACGGAATCGTGTAATAACCGGCATTGTCCAGCCTGCCCTTTGCCAGCAACATCCGCCTATCCAGGGCACGCTCCATTTCCCCGCCCCCTGCATCGGGCAGATTCCGGGCCAAATAAAGCTCGTACTCCGTATTCTTGTCCGTTGCATAGAAACCCGCGGCTGCCAGATTCTCTCCCTTATCCGCCCTGTAGGCATTGGCAAACCAGGCCTCCTCCTGTCCGTATCCAATCTGACCCACCCATCCGCACAAATCACTCTGGTGAATGTAGTCATAATTGTCCACCGGCTCCACACCTGTGTATACAATATTATGAACACCGATATTGCTGTCAAAATAGGATACATAAAAATATCCCTGGTCACCAAAATCCTCTCCCCAGCTGTTGGTACAGATAAATGCGCCGTCCCCTGCCAGGTCCAGATTAAAATTTTCCCTAGAGTAATTATCATCCCATCCCACGATGACAGAATCATGGTTGGGCTTTTCGTTTCCAATGTAACAATAGGAGTTGGTCTCTCTGTTATAGTACACAGACTGGCTCTGGTAATCCCTCATGGATGTATAAAGGGAACTCTGTACCCCGCCTCTCAGGTACACGGCCCGTTTAATGGCCTCGTAATCCTTGGAGGGAAGGACCTGAATCTCCTGTACATGTACGCTGGGCGCAAGGCCGTCCGGCGAAACTCCATCCCCATATGGGTCCTGGGATTCCAGCACCGGCCCCTGCCAGGCCAGAAGATAGGCCATGGACATGGTATACTCCCCTCCCTCGTCCTGTCCCAGGAGAAAACTGTTGTGCATGGACATATGGTCTACCGCAAATGTCATGGACTTTCCCGGAAGCAGGGATGATTCCAGGGCTGTCAGGGACGCAAAAGCCCAGCAGGTTCCCAGGGACCCCTGGTTTCCAATCTGGGGCGCCCTGCCTGTCTTTCGGTAATCATAGGCAGAAGGAAGCTTTATATTGGCCATATCCAGCCTGTTCCACCGGTACACACCGGTTGTGCTGCTTCCTGTGCTGCTTCCCTGGGCATTCTCTCCGTTCTCTGATGTGTCCCCTCCTGCTGCCGCAAAACCGCCTGCTCCGGAAGGATTTCCGGTTCCGCCCGGGTTCAGGCCGCTGCCGCTGTCCTGTGTCCCGCCGGGATTCTGTATGCCACCGCTGTCCTGTGTCCCGCCCGGGTTCTGTATGCCGCCGCTGTCCTGTGTCCCTCCCGGTTCCTGCATGCCGCCGCTGTCCCTAGTACCGCCCGGTTCCTGCATGCCGCCGCTGTCCTGTATCCCGCCCGGGTTCTGTATGCCGCCGGTATCCTGTGTCCCGTCCGGGTCCTGAATCCTGCCCGGAGATTGTGTCTCAGCAGGATTGTTGGCTTGGCCGCACCCGGCTGTTCCCAAAGACAATGAGACCGCCAGAAACAGGGCTGCTGCTTTTTTCCTTATTCCATTTCTAACTATATCTGATACAACAACCATGGCCGCCCTCTCAATTTGAACCGTTCTCCTGGCTGCGCCTGGGTGGCTTTGGCCCCATGAACTGATAAAAATAGGTTTTCAGCATGCCGTTGTATATCTTCCTGTTTTTGTCCGCCTTCCGCCCAATGTACTTCTGCGCATCTTCATAGGAAGTAATGAGGTACATGGACCAGGCATCCAGCGCCGCAAAGCGCTCTCCTATCTCCCGGTATAATGCGGGAAGATTCTCCTTTTCCTCGATTCTCTCCCCGTAGGGCGGATTGGATATGATAAAGCCGTATTTCTTGGGGTGGCTCAGTGCGCTGACCGGGCGCTGCTGAAAGTGAATCATATGGTCCACTCCGGCTGACTGGGCATTGGATCGGGCGGCTTTCACAATGTCACCGTCCACGTCATACCCCTGTATATCCACCTGAACGTCCTCTTCCACCAGGTCCCCCGCCTCATCCATGGCTTCATACCAGCATTTGCGTTTGATCACGTTTCTCCACTCCTCTGCCAGAAAGGAACGGTTCATGCCCGGCGCCATATTGGCAGCCATCATGGCCGCCTCAATGGGAAATGTACCGCTTCCGCAGAAAGGATCCACCAGAATCCTGTCCCGGTTCCACGGCGTCAGGAGAATCAGGGCAGCTGCCAGGGTCTCTGTGATGGGCGCTTTGCTGGTCAATGTCCTGTACCCGCGTTTGTGCAGGGATTCCCCGCTGGTGTCAATGCCCACCGTCACCATATCTTTATAGAGGAACACCCGCAGCGGATAGCTGGCTCCATTTTCAGGGAACCAGGTGACTCCATAGCGGTTTTTCAGCCGCTCCACCATGGCCTTCTTCATAATCGACTGGATATCCGACGGGCTGAACAGCTTGCTCTTGATGGAAGAAGCCTTTGCCACCCAGAACTTGCCGTCTTCGGGTATAAAGTCCTCCCAGGGTATATTCCTGGTGCCCTGAAACAATTCCTCAAAGGTCTCCGCCTTAAAGCTTCCCGCCTTGAGAAGCACCCGCTCTGCGGTGCGCAGAAACACATTGGCGCGGCAAATGGCCTCGTCATCTCCTATAAACGTGACGCGGCCGTCCTCCACCAGGGATATCTCATATCCCAGGTCCAGAATTTCTTTTTTAAGTACTGCCTCCAGCCCAAAATGGCAGGGGGCAATTAATTCAAATGTTTTCAATCGTTTTTCCTCTCAATCAGCCTCTCTTTTTTACAGCTTCAGTTCCTTGACCACTTCGCCCTCCAGGGTCCGTATGGAGAATACCCCATCCTCCAGCATGGCATAGGTGCTGGGGTTGCCTCCCTTAGGGATGGACACGGAGCCTGGGTTTAACACGGCAATATGCCTGCCCCCCTCCACCTCGATGGTCTCGGCCTTCAGTATATGGGTGTGACCGTGTACCAGGATATCTCCGTCCTGCAATGGCGGAAGGTGATCCTGGTTGTATACATGTCCGTGTGTGGCGTAAAAAGCCTTTCCCTCCAATACCATCAAACCATAGTCAGCCATTATGGGAAACTCCAGAACCATCTGGTCCACTTCCGTGTCGCAGTTTCCCCTGATTGCATAAATCTGGTCCTTAAGAGGATTCAGCATGGCGATCACCTCCTTGGGGGCATATTCCCTGGGCAGGTCATTGCGGGGGCCGTGATACAGGATGTCTCCCAGAATCATAAGCCGTCCGGCTCCCGATTCACTGTATATATCCAGCATCTTCCTGCAATAATATGCAGAACCGTGTATATCCGATGCAAACATTATTTTCATGGCTCTGTCTCCTCTAAAATAGAATAATCACGTTTCTATTCTAAAGCCGAAAGCGGCCTCCTGTCAATGTATTTCCCCCTGTAATTCAACATTCCGCCCGCCAGGTCCACGGCGTGATAGCCCATCCTCCACAGGTCCCGGCAGACCACCATGCTCTTGGCCCCCCTGTCACAGTAAAATACAATGGTACCGTCCTTGCGGATTTCCCCCATCAGGTTCTCAAGCTCATCATAGGGAATGTTCACGCTTCCCCATATCCTGTCCTGCTCAAACATCCAGGGCTCCCTCAGGTCCACCAGCTGCGCAATCTTTCCCTGTTCCATCCATTGGTCAAACTGTCTGTATGATATCATTGGAAATGTCGTCATTTCCCACTCACCTTCCCTTTCTGTCACGTTCTGTCCGGGCTAATGCCTGTCATTCGTGTCCTACTACCAATATATGCAGGCATTACCATGGGGTGAGGACAAGAAAAAGCCCACTCCGCGTCATGCGAAGCAGGCTCCTTCCATCATCTGTACTCAGTACGCCGCAGCTTTTTCGATATTAGTAGTTGTTGTTCTGGCTGCTGTTGCGGCTGCTGTTCTGAGAGCTGTTCTGAGAGCTGTTTCTGGAGCTGTTCTGAGAATTGTTCTGGCTGTTGTTCTGAGAACTGTTCTGGGAATTGTTCTGAGAATTGTTCTGAGAACTATTCCTAGAGCTGTTCTGAGAGCTGTTCTGGCTGTTATTCTGCTGGCTGCAGTTTCTTGAGCTGTTTTCCATGTCGTTGTTGAAGTTATTCTTATTAGACATCTTCAATACCTCCTAAAAACATTCTTTTTTAGTTACAGCCTTAGTATGGCAGAATTGCACACCTTTTATTCGATAAAATAAAAAAAGGTTGCTTTTTTCCATAAAATATATTATAAATAATATGAGGTAAAATGGTTTCCCTTAAACCATGACCTCATCCTTATTAATTATTTATACTCCCCTTGAGAAGTCCCCGGATAGCTCCCCTATCCGGGGACAACTCTTTGTAATTTCGTTGTATCTGCTTCCCTATTTTCACTTCCCTATTTTTTTCAATTCTCCCTTGACTTCAACCGTAAAACATGGTATGTTTAATGGGTATTTTTAATAAGATTTTGATTTCACATATTTTTGTAAGTCATTATTCCTATGATGATTTACAAAAATATGTGATTTTTATTTTTATCGAAAATATAATATTATATTATGGAGGTATCTTTCATGAACAAAGGTACAGTAAAATGGTTTAACTCACAGAAGGGCTACGGCTTCATCACAAACGAAGAGAACGGAATGGATATTTTCGTTCATTTTTCCGGAATTGCCTCCAATGGCTTCAAGTCTCTGGAAGAAGGCCAGGCCGTTACATTTGACATTACAAACAGCCCAAGAGGCTTACAGGCAGTAAATGTTTGCGCTGCATAATAGAGATTGACCTGACAGGGACCGTTTTCCAAAAGGAAGCGGTCTCTTTTTTATACCTTGGTCGTTCCTATTTTCATATTACCGTTATCTTTTAGTTCTGCCAGACAGCACAAAGGCCCGCCGGAATACTCCGACAGGCCCTGCTTATATATATTGAAAATCCTATCCTAGCACATTTACTATCTTCACCGGATTCCTGTAATTCCAGTTGGACACGGTAATGCCTGTCCTCTCCGTTGAAGCATGTACGATCTGTCCGTTGCCAATATACATGGCTACGTGGTTAATACTTCTTCCGCTGCCGTAAAAAATCAAATCTCCCGGCTGCATCTGGTCAGCGCTAATGGCGATCCCCTGCTGGGCTTGTCCGCCGGAAGAACGGTTCATGGAAATTCCTGCTGAATTCTGCAGTACGTATCTGGTAAATCCGGAACAGTCCGTCCCTGTACGCGGGTCGCTGCCGCCGTACTTATATCTTCCGCCTACAAACTGCATGGCGTAATTCACCACCTGCTGGCGCTTATATGTATCTGAGGATTCAATGGCATCCTGCTGTACCTCTGCCATCTCACTTTCTCCTACCTGCTCCACGGTAGCATTACCGGATACAGGCAGAAATCCTTCGGATTCATTGACCCGGACCTTCATCCATCCGTTTCCCATATCCTCCAGGACTTCGTATGTATTCCCTGTTTTGGCTGTCATCAGTACTTCTTCACTGTCTTGGCTTTTGTTAATGTTGACGCTCTCTGCTGTAATGGTGGCAATGTATGTACCTGCTGTGAATCCAGGACCGATTGCAGCCAGGGAAGTAAATGGATTCATGACCATCAGCATCCCGCATACAGCTCCTGCCTTTAAAAGGCTGCCTAACATTTTTCTCATTGAAGAAACTCTCCCATCATGGTTTTATACTGAATGTAGCCGGAGTTTATTTATTACATAATTGTTACATTCATTACAAATGTATTATATCACAATTTTATCTCACGTCAACAATTTTAGACATATTTAATATTTCCTTCATTATTTTTAACATTTTATGTAGTAATTTTGAATTAAAAATGAATTTCCTCCCTGATACGGCTCCCCTCCCGGCCCAGATCACAAAAAAACCTGCTGTCTCAGGACAGCAGGCTTACAATCTTAACTGGTTTTCTGTAATTATATGGGGACGTCTTGATTCCCGTCTTTTCTGTGGATGCATGCACCACTTCCCCGTCTCCAATGTACAGGGCTACATGGTTGATGCCCCCGCCTCCGGCGTAAAACAGCAGGTCGCCCGGCTGCATCTGGTCCTCTGTCACAGACTTCCCGTATGAGGACTGTCCGGTGGACGAATGAGGAAGACTGATGGAAGCAGCCTTGCCCAGCACGTATCTGGTAAAGCCGGAGCAGTCCACTCCCTTATTGGGGTCCACACCGCCGTACTGGTAACGTCCGCCCACGAACTGAAGGGCATACTCCACTACCTGACGGCGCATCTTGGCATCCTCATCTACGGTTTCATGCGCTTTTTCCACAACCGTGGCATTACCGGAGGTCTTTATGTATCCTTCCCTTCCGCCGGTGCGGATCTTAACCCAGCCCTGTTCCGTTCTTCCCAGCACCTCATAAGTCTGGCCCCTCATAACCTGGCCCTGTCTGGCCGAACCTTCACTGGCACTTCTGTGTACGTCCACAGCAGGCGCCTCTATCTTCACTACATAGGAGGACCGGGTCTGGACCTCTGCCTGCTTTACAGCTGCCTGGCTGTCCATAGGGTTCACCACCCACAGTCCTGCACACAGGCATATAAGCCCTGATGCCTTTATGATTCCTTTCCCTAATCCCCTTATGCTCACGCTGATTCTCCTAACTTCCATCTATTTTCCTGAAAATGTAAATATTACGCAAATATTACGTTTATTAAAAACAGTATATTATTTATTCACATTTTTGTCAAGAAAAAGGAGCTGTTTTTTAACAGCTCCTGCCATGTGCTTCTTTCATATGTTTCTTTCATATGCTTTTGCCATATGCCTTGGTCATATGCTTTTGCCATATACTTCCGCCCCATCAGCCCAATATCTGCTTCTGATTATCTCCTGGGTCCCCTGAACATCCACACGGCCAGCATTACCAGCAGCACCGGCCATATATAGGACAGAATCCAGCCAGCCAGTCCCATGATGCCGAAGAACACAGTCATCACCAGGAATATGACCAGGAATACCACCAGCCCGGCAATGAGCCTGACATACCACTTGCCAAAGTCCACATAATGGACCTCCGGTTTTTTCCCCCTGAACGGTTCCCGTTCTTCCTGGCTGCTTCCTGCCGGCCCTGAACGGTAGGATGCTTCTGATTCAAAGGAATCAAATCCATCCGGCCTGTCCTCGGTGTCAAGGGCAGCGTCCACTATGGTCCTGGCAATGATTCTCGGACCTCCCAGGCTCTCTATGACCTCATCCTCTGTCTGTCCCTTGGCAGCCTCCTCCATAATATAGGAGTCATAATACCGCAAATTCTCCTGTATGACGGAATAGGGTACCCGTCCTTCCAGCTCACTTTTTAGTCCTTGCAAAAATTCTGTCCTGCTCATTACTCAACCCTTTCCTTAATCGTTCCCTCTCTGTAAGCAGCTACCAGCTCCTTCAAATCGGCTATCTGTCCTTTTAATTCTTTTCCTTTATCCGTATCAGCCACCATCACCCTGCTCTTTACTTTCTCCACCACGGATACCTTTGGCGTGCTCTCCTTCTTAGGGTCAAAGGGCCTGTGCTCTGCCAGAGCCAGGTGATGTGAATTATAAATCAAGGTATATCCCGCAATGCCCGTGGTGCTCTGGTATGCCTTCGATAGACCGCCGTCAATGATGAACAGCTTACCGCCCGCCTTCATGGGCTTCTCCCCATCCTTTAGCTTAACCGGCACATGGCCGTTGATAATGTGGGAGCCCTCCACGGGAAGCCCGAATTCCTCCAGCAGGCGGTTGCAGAATTCTTCCTTCAGGCTCAGCTGGTAGTAGGGGTTCATCACTTCCTTATATGTGGATTTATCCTCTACGAAATAATGTTCAAAGGTAGTCATCTTATCCTTGCCGAATACAGGGGATTTTGCCCCGCACCACAGATACCACATCATATCCATGGCCTGCTCCTTACCGGGCGTCCCCTCCGGCATGAAATAGGCATTCTGAACCTGCTGGTTAAAGAAGTCCATCAGCGCCTTCCCGCCATAGGATACCCCGTTCATGGTGATGGTATCGAAAGAACCGTCCTTTTTCATGGGAATACAGCCATGGTAAAGGAGGTTGGAATTATAACATTTATAAATGGCCCCATGGGAGTACAGGAATCTTATATGCTTATGTAGCAGTTCCCCATGCTTGAAGGAGGCCTGCAGGGTGCGCAGCAGCTCCTTCTCACCACGGCTCAGCTCCAGAGGATTCTTTGGGTCCACGGTCGGGAAATTCATGTCCAGCATGGGAAATGTTTTTCCTTCAATGACCACTGTACCCTTCTCAAAGTCCACACCGGACAAAAGGACCCTGTTGTCCATCTCATACTCCGGATGGCGCTTAATCATGGCGCCCTCCACTTTAAACTGAATCACCGCAATGGCCTTGTGCATCTTGGCCGCCAGGCCGGGGTCCACTGCATCGTAAATGTTCTCGTCCAGAATTTTGGGCATGAACCGTGTGCAGGGGTCGTCCTGGTACACCTTGGCTGCAAACATGGAAAGGGGCCTTAGGTTGATGCCGTAACCATCCTCCAGCACATCAAAGCTGTTGTAACTGATGGCAATGCGCAGCACATTGCAGATGCAGGCCAGATTTCCTGTTGCTGCCCCCATCCATGAAATATCATGATTCCCCCACTGTATATCCACATCGTGGAAGCACATGAGCTCATTCATGATAATGTCCGCCCTTGGCCCCCTGTCGTAGATGTCGCCTATAATATGAAGGTTGTCAATGGTCAGGTTCTGAATCAGATGGCACAGGGCAATGATGAACTTGTCCGCCGTGTCATTCTCAATGATGGAGTGTATAATTTCGTTATAGTACAGTTTCTTGTTATCGTCGTTGTAGTCCACGTGAAGCAGCTCGTCAATGATGTAGGCAAATTCCTGCGGCATCTTCTTGCGGACTTTTGAGCGGGTGTACTTGGAGGACACCTCCTTGCAGCTTTGTACCAGGCGGTAGATGGTGATTTTCTGCCAATCCTCGGTGTAGTGCCCCTGTTTCATCATACGGGCCAGGTTCCGCTCCGGATAATAAATCAGGTTTGCCAGCTGTACCTGCTCCTCCTCGGGAATCAGGTGGCCGAAGGTCTCCTTGATTTTCTCCCGGGTAATGCCGGACGAAGAACGCAGCAGGTGTATAAACGCCTCATATTCCCCGTGCAAGTCGCTGAAAAAATATTCGGTTCCCTTGGGAAGACTGCAAATCGCTGTCAGATTGACAATTTCACTGGTGGCTTCCTTTACTGTGGGGTATTCTTTTGCCAGGAGCTTAAGATATGCCAAATCCCTCATCATCATATTCCCCCAATCCCAATTGCATTTTATTTAAAGTTATAGTAACATATTCTTAATGAAATGAAAAGTTTTTCCAACTGAACAAAGGTTTAAGATTATCTAAATTTTTTCTAAGGAGAAGAGATGCCAATGGAGGAATTATACGTATTTGGAACAGGAAACGCCCAGGCCACCCGCTGTTATAATACCTGTTTTGCCATAAAGGACGGGGATGAATATTTCATGGTGGATGCAGGAGGAGGAAACGGCATCCTGCGCATCCTGGAGGATATGGATGTGGACCTGTGCCATATCCACAACATTTTCGTCACCCATGAGCACACGGACCACATCATGGGTATTGTGTGGATGGTGCGCATGGTGGCTGCTGCCATGAAAAAAGGAAAGTATGAAGGCGAGCTGCAGATTTACTGCCACCAGGGACTGGTGGATACCATCTCCACCATCTGCCGCCTGACGATCCAGGGCAAGTTCTATAAGATGATTGGAAGCCGCATTTTCCTGGTGCCGGTGGAGGACGGCGAGACAGTCCATATCCTGGACTATGACGTCACCTTCTTTGATATACTGTCCACCAAGGCCAGGCAGTTCGGATTTACCACCACTCTGAAAAACGGCCGCCGGTTCACCTGCGCAGGCGATGAGCCGTACAACGCGGAGTGCCGCCCCTACGTGGAAGGCAGTGACTGGCTGCTTCACGAAGCCTTCTGCCTGTACCGCGACCGTGATATCTTCGAACCCTATGAAAAACACCACAGCACGGTAAAAGAGGCCTGCGAGCTGGCAAAGGAGCTCTCCATCCCCAACCTTGTGCTATGGCATACGGAGGACAAACACCTGTCGGAGCGCAAAGCCCTATATACGGCTGAGGGCAGGGAATACTATGACGGCAATCTGCTGGTGCCGGATGACGGGGAAATCATCCCGCTGTAAACGTGCGGTGTACGCCGCATTCGTGTACACAGGATTCGTGTACGGCGGATTTATCTACGGCGGATTACAGAGTTATGTTAAGAGATAGGAAATCACCACGGTTCTATATTGCCGTGGTGGTTTTTTACTTACATGGGCAAGAATAGTCGAGAAATCCTTTTTCCGGTTCTGTATAATGATAAACGTCGGAGGTGATACAGATGAAAGAACAGATAGAAGCAGTCCAAAGAATGCAGGATTATATAGAGAGCCACTGGCAGGAGTCCATTACTCTGGCTGATTTATCGAAGGCCTCCCATTTTTCTCCCTGGTATTCTGCCAGGCTGTTCAGGAAGCTGACCGGTCTTTCGCCGGCTGACTACATCCGGCGTTACAAACTGTCCCGGTCCGCCCTGCGGCTGCGGGACGAGGACTGCAAAGTCATTGATGTTGCTTTTGATTTGGGATTCGGAAGCGTGGACGGATACCAGAGGGCATTTCTCCGCGAATTCGGCTGTAATCCCCGTGAATACGCCGCTCATCCCGTTCCCCTGTATCTGATGACCCCCTACGGCGTAAAATACAGATTCACAGAAAAGGAGCCCATGAATATGGAACAAATTAAGAACGTATTTATTCAGGTCATTGAAAAACCAGCCCGCAAGGTCATCCTTAAGCGGGGCATCCAGGCGTATGATTACATGACCTACTGCAATGAAGCCGGCTGTGATGTGTGGGGACTTCTCACCAGCATCAAATCCATAAGCGGCGAACCGTTATGCCTCTGGCTTCCCGAACAATACCGCCCGGAGGGTACATCCCAATACGTTCAGGGCGTGGAAGTATCCTCAGACTACAGCGGTCCTGTGCCGGAGGGCTTTGATGTAATCCAGCTGCCGGCTGCCAGTTACCTCATGTTTCAGGGAGAGCCCTTCGAGGAAGAGGACTTCTGCCAGGCCATACAGATGGTTCAGACAGCCATGGAACGTTACGATCTGTCGGTCATCGGTCTGGCCCCTGACCCTGAAAATCCCAGAATTCAGCTGGAACCCATAGGGACCAGGGGATATATCGAAATGCTTCCGGTAAAACAGGCTGTATCCTCATCTCATTCACACCCGGCGCCGGATGTGAATCCTTAAGAAGCCTTAACCGCCCGCCGTCCTGAATCCGAATGGATGATAACGCTGACCCTTTTATAGACCAGGGCGGTGAGCAGGCTTACAATGGCGCCTTTCAGTATATTAAAGGGGCCTACAGCCAGGATTACGAATGTCCACACATTGCTGATAGCCGGGTTGATGGCCGCGCCTGCAGCAATGATGGTGTCCAGGGGCATGAAATGGGAATAGAACGGAAGCATAACAACCGCATTGAGTATCACAGCCACAATTGTCATGATTACAGTTCCCGCAGCCATTCCCATGACAGCCCCCTTTTTCGTCTTTTTAAGCCTGTAAATAATACCGGCCGGCAGCACAAGGGAGCATCCAAAGCAAAAATTGGCAAACTCCCCCACAAATCCCGTGCTGGTAGGCTTTAGTATCAGCTTCACCAGTATTTTCACCAGTTCCATGACAACGCCTGCCACAGGCCCCAGGGCAAAGGTACCCACAAGCACCGGCACCTCACTGATATCCATGCCGTAAAATGACGGCGCGATAAATGGAAGCGGCACCTCAAAAATCATAAGCACTGCCGCCAGGGCGCCGAACATGGCCATGACGGTTACATTCCTTACACTGAGTAAGTGATTCTGTTTCATTTCCCTATCCTCCTTGTTATGAGCACTTAGTGACCGTATTTTGGTCACTTACGTGCGATACATGACCCTTCACTTGGTGAGGTCTCCCACGAACCTAGTGAAGGGGCCCGTTATGAGCACTTGGTGTCCGTTTTCCGGTCACTTACGTGCGTATATGTGTCCTTCGGAATGCGTGCACTATAAAAGCCCCGGATACGCAAATAATCCGGGGCCTGTTCATCTACCACTTACACACCTTCTTCTCTCATCCAGACTATACTGTCGGTTCTGGAATCACACCAGATCAGCCGCCGTAGCGGGTCGCGGACTATTACCGCCGGTAGGGAATCACACCCTGCCCCGAAGAACTTTATTTAATTATAGCTGAATCATAGCACATATGAGGGTGGTTGGCAATAGGCTGCGCCATAATTTCCCCATTTCCCCATTTCAAACCCAACGTTCTGACTCAGCGCTTCCAGACTACCACATCCTCCAGCTTTTTGCGCGGACGTGGCGGCGGCGATTCCTCCGGATACCCAAAGGCCACGGCTGCCACCAGCTCATCCCCGCAGTCCATCCATGCGCACAGCTCCTCATAGGCAAAGAATATGTCGCAGATCCACAGACTGCCGATTCCCATATCCGTTGCTTCCAAAAGCATATTCTCAATTGCCGCGCTGACAGACTGGATATTACAGAGCTCATAAATCCTGTCCTCGTCGTTGAGGGGAGAAAACATCCCCTTCCCCAGGGGATTCAGGACAAATATGACCACAGGCGCCTGTTCCATGATTTGTACCGTGTACTCCGCGCCTCCCAGGTGCCTGCTGCTGTCCGGCAGCATGGCTTTTCCTGCCTTCTCCCGCTGGATTCCGGCCTGAAACGCCCTCAGCATGTTTTCTTTTGCCTGTCCCTGAATGACCATAAATTTCCATGGCTGCCTGTTCTTTGCTGATGGTGCCTTTATCCCGCTTTCCACAATTTTACAGATAACCTCATGGGGTATTTCCTTGTCTGAGAACCTGCGTATACTTCTGCGCCTGTCTATTGCATCCATTTTCTGTCTCCTTCGTATTTTCCGGGCAGGCTAAACTCCTATGGCCATTATCCATCTGCGGCTGGTATCTCCATACCCGCGATTCTCCTGAATCCGCGATTCTCCTGTACCCGCTACTCTCCCAAAGCCATCCTGTAAATTTCCATCATCTCTTCCTTGCCCAGTTCCCGGATGCCCGGCAGGGTACGCTTTCCCATGTTGGTGCACTTGACAGCCATTTCTTCCAGGCGTTCTTCCTCCACACCCAGTTCTTTTAAGGAAGAGGGCATACCCAGGCTCTTATAGAAATCTTCTGTGGCCCGGATTCCTGCCAGGGCCGTGTTCATAGGGCAGTCAAAATCCATGTCTATGTTCCACACCTGGACCGCATAACGTGCGAAGCGGTTCACATCACTGGGGCACACAAACCTGGCCCAGGATGGCCACAGGGCTGCCAGACCTGCTCCGTGGGCAATGGATGGGTACATGCCGGAAAGCTCATGCTCCAGCTGGTGGACCTGCATGAAGAAATCCCTTCCAGCCCCTGTCAACCCGTTGTGGGAAAGGCTTCCTCCCCACATAAGAGCGGCTCTGGCTTCATAGTTATCCGGAGCTTTATCGGCAATCCTTCCTGCCTCCACCGTGGATTTTAACAATGCCTCGGCTATGCGGTCCGTCAGTTCCGTATCCCTGGTCTTGCTGAAATACCGCTCCAGGGTATGCATCATGATATCTACTGTTCCGCAGGCTGTCTGGTATTTGCTTACCGTGCAGGTCAGCTCCGGGTTGCAGATGGAAAACAGCGGGCGGTGGGTCACGCTGTTAAAGCCCCGCTTAAATCCATTTTCCTCATTTGTAATGACACAGGACGCGCTCATTTCACTGCCCGAGGCAGAAAGCGTAAGAATGACGCCCACCGGCAATGCCCTGGCAGGCACAGCCTCCTGGCGGAAATAGGTCCATACATCCACATCCGGGTTCCCTGCGCCGTCTGCTATACACTTGGATGAGTCAATCACGCTGCCTCCTCCAACAGCCAGCACCAGATCCACGCCCTCCTTCAGGCACAGTTCGATGCCCTCCTTGGCCTTAGACAGAGTGGGATTGGCCTGTACGCCCCCCAGCGTCACATACTGTATTCCCTCTGCCTCAAGAGAGCCTGTAACTGCGTCCAGAAGTCCGGACTTCTTAGCGCTGGACCCGCCGAAATGCACCAGCACCTTCTTAAATCCGTATTCCTTGACAATCTTTCCTACCTGCTGATGGGTATTCTTTCCAAATATCATCCTGGTTGGTGTAAAAAACTCAAAATTTTCCATTATGTAATCCTCCTTCATGCCGCTTTCACCGCTGTCTCCATTATACATAAATCAGGGCGCTTTTTCCACTTAAATCTGCTGCCTGTTCAGCCCTGCGCCAGTTTGTCCTTATACCCGCTTTCCCATTTCCCCACTCTCCTCCCCGCCTGAAATACCAGACTCCTGCCAGAGCCCCATGAAAGGAAGGGAATGCCTGTTTCACCCCACCCGCCCCCCATTAAAACCAGGCACACCCCATACAATCCAACAGGAAATTAATACGCCGCGCATTCCCCGGATCGCAAAAAAAGGCCGCAGACGAAGCATCGCTGCGGCCTGAAAATCCATTCTTCACTGCAAGGCAAAGCCTGCCGGGGAAATGCTCTGATTCCATCAGCCTGGTACTTGTGATGCCATGTTGCTGATGGAGAGCCGGATATGTAAATACCGGCATCAGGACAGATTATCGCGAAATGTTCTCACCATCTGTTCCTGCCAGGCCCCTCCGTATTCCCCCATAACCAGCCTTTTTAGCGCCTCGGCCGGGAACCGGCGCCAGGACATCTCCTCATGCTTTACCAGGATGGGATAGTAATATACCCCGTTGTCCCCCGCTGCCTCACAGTCCCCCGGCGCATCCCCCACCATGAGCACATGGTCCGGGCAATACCCCTTTTTCAGAAGAGCATTGATACAGGCGGACTTTGACCCGGAGTCCTGGGACAGGACCACGTCCACATATTCCATCAGGCCCTGTCTCTGCCATTCTTCCTCCACCGCTTTTTTGTTGGCAGAGGATACCACTGCCACGTCCGCTGTCTCATGGGCCGCCTTAAGGGCCTCACGCACACCGTCAAAGGCGCATTTGGCTTCTTCCGGCATGGCCCCGATTTTCCGGTTTACTTCCTCAGACCATTCCAGTGCCTGTCGGAATATCTCCTTTCCGGTCCGTTCCCACTGGGCCTTTACCGCCTGGTTTGACAACTCCGGCGCTTCCCCTGTCCATCGGACAAAGGCATCCACATCCGGCACTGCTTTATATGTCCGGTCAATTTCTGCCAGAATCATGGCCAGGCCCTTAAAGCGGTTGATTCCCCTGGTCATGGTGTAAAGATTGATCTCATCCCAGCGCCTGCGTATCTTCTGCTCCCATTGTGAAAGCCCCCAGACCGGAATCAGACAGGGCCCGAAACAGGTTATATGTTTTGAGTCCATGGTATCCATGGCACAGCCATCTGAATCGACGCAGATCAGATATTCCTTTTGCTTCCTGTATCCCTCTAATATGTCCGGCATCCGAAGCTCTCCTCTCCTTTACGCCACTGCATATTACCGGAACTGGTACCAGTAGTCCTGTACATCCTGCAGATTTTTATAGACGAAGTCATAATTAATCATCCAAAGCTTCATATCCTCCAAGGGGATATTGCCTTCTGCCGGGGTTGTCTCCGGGCGTACCGGCCATCCTCCGATGGTGTTGAATGGTTTGATACCATTTCCGTTTCCATCTTCGCCGCCTAACAGATAGCGAATCAGCAGCTTGGCTCCGTTTGGATGAGGCGCCTCGTTTACCACTGCCACAAAGTTCATGAAGGCCACGCCGGAAACAGGCTCCATCTTAAGGGGCTCGGATTCGATATTCCACCCCTTGTCAGCCCGCTCCCGGTACTTGGAGGACGGTGTGTAGCCAATGAGCTTTGACTCCTTGCCCTCTCCCACAGACTGGATGACCTCGTTGTTTGAGTCAAAGATGACCGGATCATTTTCCAGCACCCGCTTCATCCAGGCATGGGCTGCCATGGGCTCGTCGTCCGCCAGTACAATATCCTCGCCGTAGCACGCCTTATAGGCTTCCGCCATCTCGTCCGCATGCTCCACCATAGTGGTGAACAGGGCCATGTAGCTCACTGTGCCGATTGGGTTCTGGAGCACGAAGCTTCCATTCCATTCCGGCTTTGTCACATCCCACCAGTTGGTGATGGGGGTTTCCGTATAGATGCCGGTATTGTAGAACCACCAGTCAGTCTCAAAGTACAAAGGCGTCATATCCTTTAAATATTCCTGGTTCACATTCTTGTAAATGGATTCAGGCTGGTAATTGTGCAGGATTCCCTTGTTAAAGAAATTAATCATGTAATCCCCTGTCTGTTCCTTGGAATGGATTACGTCAGCTGTGCGTATACCCGAGTTGTACTCTGTGCTCAGTTTGGTGGACATGTCATTGGCATTGATGTCATATACCTCCAGGGTCATGCCGGGATAATCCTCCTCAAAGCTGGCCTTTACCTTAGCCATACGGCTGGAAATGGAATAAATGACTACCTTCCCGCCCTCCTCGTCCAGTGCCTTCTTATACAGTTCATCTGAGGATTCATCCTCATACAGTCCCGCGTCCACGGCCCACTGCTCCTCCGGGGCAGACGCTGCATTTCCTCCTGCTGCATTTTCCCCTGCCGCATTCTCCCCTGCCTTGTCTCCAGCCGCCTCCTTCTGCGTCTCTCCTACTCCCGGCTGCTCCCCGGCCTTGCCCTCATCTGCTGCCTTGGCAGCTGTTGTGTTCCCGGATGCAGCCTTTGTGTCCTCAATCTTTTCGCAGCCCGTAAGCGCAGATGCAGCCATCACGCCTGCCAAAGCCAGTGCCAATAAACGTTTTCCTCTTCTCCTCATGATTTCTTCTCCTTTATCATTTAATTGAATTTTGTTGGTCCTGCTGTGCGTCCATGACAGCCAGCTTTGCCAGCCTGCCGCTGTCCTTGCAAAACACGTTCATCTTATCCGGATTAATCCGCAGCCACACCTTTTGATCCGGACTGTACTGCTTAAGTCCGTTCTGCTTGGACAGGATTCGTTCCCCGCCCACCTCCAGGTAAATGGTTGTCTCTGAACCGGCCGGCATCACAGAGTATACTTCCGCCTCTATGCTCCCCTCTGCGGGTCCGTCCAGTATCTCCACCAACTCCGGTCTCACCCCGACCACTGCCTCAAAGCTTCCGTCACCCGGGGCTTCCCCGGTAAAGGACTTCCTGTCATAAGACGCGGTTCCCAAAACGGATTCCACGGTCATGGTATCTCCCGCCACCCTGGCCTTTCCCGGAAGGAAATTCACCTTTGGATTGCCGATAAAGTCAGCCACACGCAGGGAGGCAGGATTCTGGTACAGCTCCATGGGCGGCGCCACCTGCTCCAGCACACCCTCAAAGAAAATGGCTATTTTGGTAGACATGGTCAGGGCCTCCGTCTGGTCATGGGTCACATAGATAATGGTGGTGCCTAACTCCTGATGGAGCCGTTTAATTTCACTTCTCATCTCGATTCTCAGCTTGGCGTCCAGATTGGACAGCGGCTCGTCCAAAAGCAGCACCTCCGGCTCCGACACAATGGCTCTGGCTATGGCCACGCGCTGCTGCTGTCCGCCTGACAGTTCCGACGGATACCGGTCAATGAACGCCTCAATCCTCATGCGTTTTAAGGCATTTTCCACCTTCCTTCGTATCTCCTCCTTGGGCACCTTTGCCACTTCCAGGCCAAAGGCCACATTGTCAAATACCGTCATATGGGGCCAAAGGGCATACGACTGGAATACCAGGTTAAGATGGCGTTTTCCCGGTTCCTCATAAAACTTTTCAGGCGCATTGACAATCTCCCTGTCCCCCATGTACATATACCCTTCCTGGGGTTTCTCCAGGCCTGCCACCACGCGCAGGGTGGTTGTCTTTCCGCAGCCGGACGGCCCCAGCAGTGTCATAAACTCCCCGTCCTCAATCACCAGGTTGATGTCCTTTAACACATGGTTCCTGCCGTAATATTTATTGATTCCTCTTAATTCAATTCTGCTCATCTTTCATATCCTCCCGCATTAAAAGCCCTTGGTGATGTCCGCGTCCGTAAAGGTATTGGCAAACCAGTAGACGAAGAATACCAGCACAAACATAACGATGGTCACTGCACTGGACAGCTGAATCAGATTTTCCGCCGAATAGGCGTACGCCATATAGGGCAGCGTCTGCTGGCTGGGCGTCATGAGTATAACTATCAGGTCCAGTTCCTTCATGATGCTGATAAACACCAGCATGAATCCGCTTATCATACCGCCCTTTGACAGAGGGAACACAATCTTAAAGAACCTGCGCAGGAATCCCGCGTTTTCCACCTGGGCGGCTTCCTCTAACTCCGTACTGATCTGGAGCATATTGGATGTTCCCGCCCTGGAGGCAAAGGGCATGTTCTTCACCACAGCGATAAGCACCAGCAGGGCAAAGGAGCCGTACAGGGACGGTACCAGGGTGATGCGGTAGCCGAACATTTCTATTTTCTTAGCCGTTGCAAAGAGAGCCAGGTACATGGCGCCAAAGGCAATGGATGGAATCAGGTAAGGTATAAATACCAGCTGCTCCACCAGTTTTCCTGAGAACAGCTTGCGTCCCCTGGAATTGATATAGCCAATCAGCTGTCCGAACACGGTTGCAAACAGGGAGGTAAGCACCACCAGCTTGATGGTGTTGACCACATATTTCATGAACTGCGGATTCTTAAATATACCCGGCTCACCCTGGTCAATGGTGGGCACGGAACCTCCGGTCCAGTAATGAAGGGTGAAATTGCTGAGGCTGTAGTTGCCCGGCTCCAGCATAAAGGACTGGTACAGCAGAATGACCACCGGAAACACAACGGCCACTGCGATGAAGGCAATGAGAATCCCCACGATAACCGGCCTCCATTTGCCCAGGCGTATGGGATTGCTCCTGCTGCCCTTTCCTCCTATGGTACTGAAGGATTTTCTGGAACCAATGGCCTTCTGGTTTAAGAACACGCTGAAGGAGGCAATGGCTATGAGAATCAGAGATATGGCAAACGCCACCCGGTTCTGCCCGTTCTGTATGGAGTTGTACATGGTGGTGGATACGGTGTAGTATCCGATTTTAAGCCCTAAAACCGACGGAACGCCGAAGGTGCCCATTGCCTTTGAAAAGGTCATGATAACCGCGGACAGAATAGCCGGCATCACCAGCGGGAATGTAATCTTTGTAAGTATCCTGGCCTTGCTGGCTCCCAGGATTTCCCCCATCTCTTCCAGCTCCGAGTTGATGGAGCTGAGGGCCGAGGACACCAGCAGGTAGGCATAGGCATAATAGTGGATGACTAACACCACGATAATGGCAAACGGCCCGTAGGCCAGCCAGTCCGGTGTCTGAATCCCCAAAAATCCCAGAAGGCCCTGGGCGCCGCCCACGCGTTCATTCTTGAATATGGTCAGCCATGCCATGGACTTGCACCAGGATGGTATCATATAGGGAATGATGAGGGCCAGGGAAAAGAATTTCTTATATGGCAGGTCGCTGCGGACCATGAGCCATGCCAGCAGTGAGCCCAGGGTAATTCCAAACGCAGCCGTGCACACGGATATCAATAAGGAATTCTTAAGGGGCGTCCACAGCATTTTCTGGGAAATGCTGCTGGTCAGAACCCGTTTCCAGTAATAGAGGGTAAACATCCCCTCCCTTCCCCCGTCCACCCTGGCCGCGTCTGCGCCTGCCAGGGTAAGCGTCTGTATAATCATCTGTCCCAGAGGAATCAGAATCAGATAAACCATGAATATCACGGAAATCACCACCATGATATTGTATGGATTCTTTACAATGCTTCCTGCCTGATTCATAAGACGGCGTTTCCTGGAAAATTCCCGGACGCCGCCTTTTGTTCCGGCCTTTGTATCTGTCTGCATACTGCCTGCTCCTTTCTGTTGCCTGCATACTCTCTTCTGTCAGCCCTTCATTTTATCCCTTGTTTATCCCTTGTCTATCCCTTGCAGGAACGGCGCTCCACCAGCCTCGGTTCCAGCTTCACAGAAGCCTTTCCCCCCACAGGCGCGCCCTCCTCCACCATTCCCAGCAGCAGCTCCACGGCGGTCTCCATCTGTTCCTCATGGGAAACTGCCACCGTTGTAAGCTCGATGTAGGGCAATTCCTCGGTTATGTTGTCAAACCCAATGAGTGAAAAATCCTCAGGTATGCGGATTCCATTTTCCCGGCATGCCTTGACAATCCCGTTGGCCGTGGCATCGCTGGCAGCCACGATTCCGTCCGGCATGGCCAGTCCGCTTTGAAGGAAATGCTTGAAGTGGTTATATCCCCTTTCAAAGCTGGTCCGAAAATCCAGATTGCACTCGTATACCTGGGCCGGAATCCGCTTTGCCCTGGCTGTCTCCAGAAAACTGGCGGCCCTGTAGCGGTGGGCCAGGCGTTCGGGCTTGAACCCCACAAACAGCAGGTTCCTGCACCCTTTGGATATGAGATACTCGGCGGCGATTCTGCCCGCCTGCTCCTCGTCGGCGCAGACATAGGGAATCCCGCACTGGCCCGTAAGCTCGTTAAGGGCTACCATGGGTACATTATGAATAAACTCAGCCATGCTCTCCGTGCTCCTGGGACCAATGGGAAATATCAGGATTCCCTCCACCTGGTGCTCTGCCAGAAGCTTCAGATAATCCCTCTCTGCCTTCAGCTCCCGGAAGCTGTTGCATAATAATACCTGATACCCTCTTTTGTGGGCAGCATCCGAGGCCTTCACCATGAGTTCGGAATAAAAAGGGCTCATGATATCCGGCATGATGATGCCTATGGTCTGAGTCCTGCGCTTCACAAGACTCCGGGCCAGGCCGTTGGGCGTGTAGGAGAGCCGTTCGCATACCCGTAATATCCGGCTGCGGTTTTCCTCGCTGATACCATCCATCCCGTTTAACGCCCTGGATACAGAGGCGATGGATACCCCTGCCTCCCTGGCAATATCTTTGATTGTCACTTGTTTCATAATAGGCCTTCTCCCCATTTCTCCGTTTTAAAGAATGGTTTTCGTAAACGTTTACGCTTAAAAATATTATACCATCAGCCAGGTTTTCCCGCCATTTCCAGAACCAACAAAATGCACAGGTACCCCTATGCATTTTGCATAATAATTTAGGCATTTTTTCGTAAATTTTACGGCCGTATACGTTTACGGCCAAAAGAAGGAAGTTTTTCTTTTGTACAAATTGCCCCTCCCCCTTCATTCATGCATAAAACAGCACGGACAGACATAAGATTACTCCAGGACCCATATTTCCCAAAAGGGTGTCAGGAGGCGGTTATATCATGAGATTCTTCCGAATGCTCCGGGAGCATTTACATATCAGTACAAAGACAGTGATTTACGGGGAAATGATGGTGCTGAGCCTGCTGTGTCTCAGCATCTTCCTGTTTAAAACAGACCCGGGCCAGGCAGTCATGAGCCAGGCCTCCAGGCTGGCCGGATACATGAATCCCCTGGAAAACATAGACGGAGCAGACCCGGACAAGACAGGGACAGACAAAAAAGAAGCTAAAAATAAGGATTATATCAAATGGGTGGACTTCGGCGTCACTTCGGAGGCCATGAACCAGGCATTCCGCCTTGACGTGGACACCTGCCAGGCTGACGTTCATCTGAACTGGGTGGATTTGCTGGCCTATCTGGGAACCCGTTACGGCGGGGATTTTTCCAAATATAAGCCGGAACACATGACCGCTGTGGCAGAAAAACTGAAAAATGGTGAAACCACCATAGAAGAACTGACAAAAGACATGAAATATTACTCTTATTACCGCCAGGCCTACGGAGCTGTATTAGACGGCATGGTAGGGCAGTTTGAGGCAGAGATACCGGCAGGCGAAGCCCCGGCCGCTTATCTGCCTTCCGGAGTGGCAGGAGGCGCCCCCGGAGACCCCGCCACGGTCTGGGTGACCAAATACGGGCTCAAGGCATTTTCTCCCATTGCCAAGGGCTTTCCCTACAGCGATTTTGACGACTTTGGCGTGGCCCGCAGCTATGGCTTCAAGCGCCAGCACCTGGGCCACGACATGATGGGCCAGGTGGGAACTCCGGTGGTTGCCGTGGAATCCGGCTATGTGGAAGCCCTGGGCTGGAACCAGTACGGCGGCTGGCGGCTGGGAATACGCAGCTTTGACCACAAGCGGTACTACTATTACGCCCATCTGCGCAAGAATTACCCCTACCAGTCAGGCCTGGAGGTGGGAAGCGTGGTGCAGGCCGGGGACGTCATAGGCTATCTGGGGCGCACCGGTTACAGCCGCACCGAGAACACCAACAACATCGACGACCCCCATCTCCACTTTGGCCTGGAACTCATATTTGATGAGTCCCAAAAGGACAGCAACAATGAAATCTGGGTCAGCTGTTATGAACTGGTAAAATTCCTGAATCTGAACCGCTGTGAGGCGGTAAAGGTGGAGGGCACAAAGGAGTGGAAACGGTTATACGGCATCAAGGACCCGCTGGTTCCGGTGCAGCCCGCCACACCGTCCCAGGCCGGACCTGCGGCAGAATCCCAGGCAGAGCCCCTGGCAAAATCCCAGGCCGGACCCCAGACAGAATCCCAGGCCGGACCCCGGACAGACCCCCAGGCCGGATCCCAGGCGGAATCATAGGTTCATTCCGCCAAAAGGCGCCTCCTCCTTTTCTTACCCTCTCACCCGCGGCTGTCCTTCTCGCCCACCACAGCCACACCTCCGTTCTTTAAGAACTCCGAGGGTGTCACATTGGTGTATTTCTTGAATACACCGCAGAAATGTTTATACTCGCTGAATCCCAGCTCGTCGGATATCTCATAGATCCGCATGGTGCCCTGGCTCAGCATATTCAGGGCCTTCTTAATCCGGTACTGGTTCAGCAGGTCCACAAAGGTGGTGTTAAGCCCGGCCTTCAGCTTCCTGCTGAGATAGCTGGTGCTGACCCCCAGGCTTTCCGCCACCTGGTTGATGCTCACCTTTTCCTTGTAATGCTGCTTCACGAACTCATAGGTTCTCTTTACGTAGGGATCCATGCTGTTCTTTGCGCTGTCAAATATCTTCCATTCATCATAGACTGTCAGTAGCCTGTCCTGGGATATCTTCTCGATTTTCTCATACTTGCTGGCGTAAGCTATCTGCTGACGGATTTTGTCCAGAGACTCCTTCAGCTCATCCTCGTCCACAGGCTTTAGCAGATAGTCCGTGACACCCATATGGATGGCCTGCCGGGCCAGCTCAAACTCCGAATAGCTGGTCAGCACCAGGCTGTAAAACTGCTGGTCCTTGATGGCTGTCTCTATCATCTTAAGCCCGTTCATCTTAGGCATTTTTATGTCGGTCAGCACAATATCCGGCTGCTCCCTCCGTATGGTCTCCAGCCCCTCTGCCCCGTCCTTGGCCGTGCCCACAATAATACAGCCCATGTCCAGCCAGTTTAAGGCAAAGGTAAGACCCTTTCTGATGATCTCCTCATCCTCCACAATCACTACTTTTAATAACATGACAGAATCCCCCCATCCTTACACCGGGAGTGCGCCGTCCCCTGTGCCTTACTCTTCGCAGGGCACCCGGAGCGTCACCACTGTCCCCTTTTCCATTTCACTGTCAATTCCCACTCCATACCCGCTTCCATAGACCAGACGTATCCTCTTATGGACATTGTAGATGCCGATATGGTCTGTCTGGTTCTGTCCCTGGTCCAGATTGGCCTTCAGCCTCTCCAGAAGCTCTGTGCTGATTCCCACTCCGTCGTCCGATATGATAACGGAGAGAACCTCATTTTGTATCCTGGTGCTGATACGGATCTCCAGGCAGTCACGGTCCTCACCAAAACCATATTTGATGGAATTCTCCACAATGGGCTGCAGGGCCATCCTTGGTATGGACGCATTCCTGCTGCCCTCCTCCAGGTCAATGCTGTATCTTAACCGGTCGCCATACCGGTAGAGCATAACCTGCAGATACCGGCTGATGAAATCCATCTCCTCCTTCACCGTCACCACATCCTTGCCGTTCTGGATGCTGTAGCGCAGCATTCTGGACAGGCTGACCAGCATCTTCTCCGCCTCTCCCGGCCCGAACTTTATCATATACCGGATAGATTCCAGGGTATTGAAGAGAAAATGCGGGTTAAACTGTGATTCCAGAATCTGGACCGTGGCCAGCATGTTCTCCTTTGCCAGTTCCTGATGCCTGGCCAGCAGATGGCGTATGCTGCCTATCATGGTGTTGAAGGAATGGCCGATGCGCTCAAACTCATCACCCGAGGTGATTTCCAGGGACACATCCAAATCCCCCTTCTCCACCTGGTCCAGGGCGCCTATGAGATCGTAAATGATTTCCGTCTTTTTGTCCGCCACCTTGCCTGCGCTCCTGTAAATGGCCAGGGTCACTGCCAGGGCCAGAAATCCCACCAGCACCAGGGACATAAGGCACAGCTGGACAAAGGATGTACAGTCGTATATGACCTGTACGGACGCCTCCTCATCCAGCACGGACACGCTGTCCGTGTAATACCATCTGTTCTCCAGATGCACCATGCTGCCGCCGTCGCGGAATTCCTCCACCAGCTTGCCCCGGTCGTTCTGGAACCTGGACACCCCGTCGGTAAACAGCCGGTTGAACTTGTTAATCAGCAGTACGGGCTGTTCCATATTTCCCAGCCGTTCCTTAAACGCATCTGCTTTCAGCACAAAGCCGCTGTATCCCTGGAGCCTTCCGTCCTTTACCACGGTCTGGAACATGAGCCATGCAGGAAGGGCCCTTCCGTCTATCACCGTATTGTCATAGATAAAGATACAGTCATTTTTGCTGTCATTCTGGTCCGTTGTGTTCCAGGGCAGATAATTTCCTATGTACTGTATGACATTGGACTGGCTGTTGGTGGAAAAAACCAGATTCCTGTCCCGGTCAAACAGGTAATAGTCACCCCTGTAAACCTGCCCGTTAAGGAACCGGTAAATCTCCGACACTGCCTCTGTCTTATAGGAAGGCAGCCCCTTAAACTGTTCCACGTCCAGCTCCCCTGCCATCCTTTTATTTTCGTCCACATAGCTGTCTATAACGCCCTCAAACTCCCCGGAAAAGTGCTCCAGCATGGTCCTGCTCTTCCGGATGATCTGCTGGGACCCCACTGCTGTAAACACCAGAAGCAGGACCACCAGCGATATAAAGCAAGGTGCAAGCGCATGGAAAATCAAACTTTTCCGGATTTCGTCCCTGAAACATGTTTGTTTTCGCTTCTCCATACGCCTGCACCTTTTACCATTTTTAATATTAACACACTGCACATTACTGCAGTTTTCAGTTTATCATACGGCAGTTACATTGTCACGTCCTTATTGCCCGACACCTTGAAGAAGATGAGCAGGGATACCACGGTGGTAACGGTGAGGATGGTTGCCAGGGCAGCGGCTGTTCCGTAGCTGGCCCGGATGACCTCATTGTATATGGCCACCGACATGGTCCTTGTGTTGGCCGTATAGAGCATGACGGAAGAACTCAGTTCATTAATCAGGGTAATCCAGCTTAATATGGCGCCGGACGCAACACCCGGAAGCATCATTTTCGCCGTCACCTTCACAAAGGACATGGATGGTGAATCGCCCAGGCTGATGGCGGCCTCCTCCATGCTGGGACTGATCTGGTAAAGAATGGCGGAGCTGGAACGCAGCGTGTATGCCTGCCTCCGGATGACCAGGGATATGACCATAATGATGGCGGAACCGGCCAGCATCATAGGAGGATGGTTAAATGCAATCAGTAACGTAATACCAAGGACGGAACCCGGTACAATGTACGGGAACATGGCAATGGTGTCAATGGCGTTGGTCAGCCAGCTCTTGCGCCTCACTGCCAGGTACGCGATGAGCATGCCCAGGACCACGATAATCACAATAGCTGCCAGGCAGTAAAGATATGTATTCTTGATGGACTGGATGGCTGTGGAGAACACCTTGCGGTAGCTTTCCAGGGAAAATCCATCCACAAACACCTGCATCTTGGTGGCGCGGAAGGAGGTGTAAACAACCATGCACTGGGGTATGATGGAGGTGGCTGCCAGCAGATAGATAAACAGGTGAATGAAAAAGCCTTTGATTCCATGGACCTCCTTGGGCTGAATCGGCCTCATGGAGCTCATGGTAAAGGACTTGGTATTCACATACCATTTCTGCAGCAGGAACACAGTTGCGGTGACTACCACCATAATGGTCGCCATACATGCCGCAAAGTTGGCGGAACCGCCTGTCTCTCCCACGAACTCGGAGTATACCAGGGTGGGCATAACACGGTATCCCTCGCCAATCAGGGCCGGGGTGCCAAAGTCTGCCATACAGTTCATGAACACCAGCAGGGCTGCCGCTATCAGGGTAGGGGTGACCAGGGGCATGATTACGGTAAAGACCTTTTTCAGGCCTCCGCATCCCAGGCTTTCCGCCGCCTCAGACAGGGCCACATCTATCTTTTTGAGGGCTCCCGATACATACATGTAGATAAACGGATACAGCTTAAGGGCAAATACCAGCAGCATTCCTCCAAAGCCGTAAATAGACGGCATGTGGATTCCCAGGCCCTTTAAGAACTGGGTCACGGTTCCGCTTCTTCCCAGAAGCAGGATCCAGGAGTAGGCGCCGATAAAGTTGGGACTCATCATGGAGATGATGAACAGGATTTCCAGCAGGCCTTTTCCTTTTATCTTATAAAACGACATGAAATAGGCCAGAGGCACCCCCAGTATAATGGCTACCACGGTCACGCTGAAGGTCAGCTTAAACGAGTTGAGCAGTGCGCTTTTATAATACTTCTTTGAAAAGAACCTGGCATAGTTGTCAATGGTCCAGACTCCTGTCTCCGTGTCCTTGAAACCGCTTAAGAAAAGGCTGATGAGCGGATAGAGAAGGAACAGGGCAAACAGGGCAATGATGACCACTGTCACAATCGTCCAGAAGTCCCACCTGATTTTCTTATTCGTCATATCTCTTCACATCCTTTATCAGACTCTGTTCCATGTCCTGGGTGAACACGTTGATTTTATTAGGGTTCGGTCTAAGGCGTATCTTTTCTCCCACTGAGAATATGCGGTCCACATGGCCTAAATCCTGGGAGTACTCAATGCTTGGCTGGTCCTCCAGCACCATGCCGTCCCCGAAGCGCAGGAAATAGTTGGTGTATTTGCCCAGGAAGGTCCTGCTGATGATTTCGCATTCCATGCCTTCCGGATTCAGCGAGAATTCCTCAGGGCGGACCGATACCACGACCTTCTGGCCCTCTGTCACCGTGTCCACAAGGTTTGCCATCTCCACATGGTATCCGCCCTCAAACACAACGGACGGCACGCTCCCCTGCTTTCTTATGGTTCCGAAAAAGAGATTGGAATGGCCGATAAAGGTGGATACAAATGCATTGTAGGGCCTTGCATAGATGTCCTGGGGGCTTCCAATCTGCTGGATAATCCCCAGCTTCATGACCGCAATCCTGTCTGATATGGCAAGGGCTTCCTCCTGATCATGGGTTACGTAAACCGTGGTAATACCCACCTGCTTCTGCACATCACGGATGGCGCTGCGCATCTCAATACGCAGCTTGGCGTCCAGATTGGACAGCGGCTCATCCATGAGAAGCACCTGGGGATGGATGACAATGGCCCTGGCCAGGGCCACTCTCTGCTGCTGGCCGCCGGACAGGCGCTCCGGCAGGCGGTCCTGGTATTCGTCGATTTTTACCACCTTAAGAATTTCATCCACCCGCTCCTTCATGTGCTCCTTCGGCACCTTGCGGATTTTCAGGCCGTATTCCACGTTCTGGCGTACCGTCAGGTGGGGGAAGATGGCATAGCTCTGGAACACCATGCCGATGTTCCGTTTCTGGGCCGGAATATCGTTGATGACCTTGTCGTCAAATTTGATGGTTCCCCCCTCGATGCTGTTAAACCCGGCAATCATGCGCAGCAGAGTGGTCTTGCCGCACCCGGAGGGCCCCAGCAGGGTAAAGAATTCCCCATTTTTTATAAAGGCGGACAAGTCCGGTATGATGGTCGTATCCCCATATTTTTTTACTACATTGTCGATTCCAATTGAAACACTCATACGTTTCCCCTCAATTCCTCTAAAATGAAGGGGGCTGACATATTAAGCCACGCCCCCGATGTATGTACCTTCATCTGATCTTTGGATTGGTTTACTCTGTAAACAGCTCCTTAAACTCATCCAGCCACTCAGACTTGTGTGCCGCGGTGTCTGTCTCATCGTCCTGGATAACCTTAATCTGGTCCATTGGAACCATGGCGTCTCCCGCCTCCACATCCTTGCGGATGGTTCTTCTGTACTGGGTATTGTTCATGAATTCCTGAACATCCTTGCTGGTGAGCCAGTCCACGAACTTCTGGGCATTTGATTCATTGGGGCAGCCCTTGATGATGTATACGCCGTCGCCGCGGAAGATAACGCCTTCACTCATATAAACGGTCTTGACAGGCGCGCCTGCGCCCACATACTGAGCGGAACCCTGCTCAAAGGTAAGTCCTACGGTGTACTCTCCGTCCGCAACGCCCTTATACACTGCGGAGGAACCGCCTAACAGCTTGCCGTCCAGCTGTGCGCAGAACTGTTTTACATAGTCCCAGCCATTGTCAGGATTGCCGCCGCCCATTGCATAGAGCATGTTTACCAGATGCTCAAAGGAGGAGGAGGATGCAGCCGGGTCCGCAAAGGCAATCTTGCCCTTTAATTCAGGGTTCAGCAGGTCCTCATATCCTTCAATCTTGATATCGCCAATCAGGTCCGTGTTCACCATGATAACCGACGGAATGGTATCAAAACGTGTCAGGTTGCCCTCTGTGTTCTTGTATTCATCATAGAACGCGTCCTCGTTGGATGTGGTGTAATCCGCAAAATACTCGCTCTTGTTTTTTACGGTTCCGATGGTTCCTGACCAGAGAATATCTGCCTGGGGGTTGTCGGCTTCGGTCTGGATTCTCTTTAACGCGTCGCCGGTACCCATGGCCAGACACTCAGCGTCAATACCCGTGTCCTCCTCGAACATGGCCAGCATGGAATCAATCATGGACTCTGTAAGGGGGCTGTAGATTATGAGCTTCTCATCCTTGGAAGCGCCTGCCTCTTCCTTCTTCTCACCGCCGTCCTCTTCCTTTCCTGTCTCTGCACCGGCCTCAGCCTTGGGCGCCTGGGTATCCGCGCCTTTCTCTGTGGCAGAGCCTGAACTGCCTGAACAGCCAGCCAGGCTGACAGCCACTGCCGCCGCGCATAATACCGGGATTAATCTTCTTTTTTTCATTACCTTTATCCTCCTTTAAACTTGGTTGAAATAGTTTATGTACTGAATCAATAGGTTCCTGCCTCCTGGCCGCCAAGAAGCTTAAGGGCTGAGCTGGTTCCAATCCGCTCACAGCCTTCCTCCAGGAACTGCTCCAGGTCCTCCCTGGTCTTAACGCCTCCGGCTGCCTTGATTTTCACGCCCTCACCAATGTAGCGCTTAAACAGCCTGACATCCTCAATCCTGGCTCCTGCTGTTCCGAACCCGGTGGAGGTCTTGATATAATCGGCCCCTCCGTCCGTGACGCATTTGCACAGCTCCCTTTTCTCATCCTCTGTGAGATAACATGTCTCGATGATTACCTTCACCACATGGTTTCCGGCTGCTTTTTTGACTGCCTCGATTTCACGTGTGATCTTTGGAAATTCGCCGTTTTTTACATCACCTAAGTTTACCACCATATCCACTTCCCCGGCTCCGTCAGCCAGAGCCTTCTGGGTTTCGTAAACCTTTGTCTCCGTGGTATTATATCCCAGCGGAAATCCGATGACCGTGCATACATTCAGCTTGTCCCCATAGGCTTCTGATACCCGTTTAACATAGCTTGGAGGGATACAGACCGAAGCCGTATGGTTTTCAATGGCTTCCTCACAGAGTGTCTGTATCTCGTCCCAAGCTGAGACTGCCTTTAACAGCGTATGGTCCACATGGACCAGAATCTCTTCCTTTGTCATACCCATCCCCCTGTCCTCTTTGTTTGTAATCCCATTATATCGTCTCATTGCCGCCTGAACCATCCGAAATCCTGGCAAATTATCCAATATTCTGAACTCATTTTATATTTTTCTATATATTGTAGATAATTCATGCTATGAACTATCCATTGGATATTATCTGATGGAATTTACACTGAAATGTGATAAGATATAGACAGAACCTGATTAAATTACAGCCAGGAAGCGTCTGAAAGACCCAGACATTCCTCTCCCACTGGCAGAAATGGAGGCATATATGTTCGGAAGAAAGAAAAAGGCAGAAGTGTTTATGACCAACGACCTGGGATTATACACCACTGTACATCAGGCCCTGAAGGCCGGACAGATTCCCTGCGAAGTAAAGGTTGTCAATACAGGTACCCGGAACAGGCGGACCGGCGCACTCATCGGCAGGGTAGGTGAACGGCCTGAGCTGGAAATACAGTACTATATTTATACGCCCCTGGAATATGCAGACAGGGCCAAGTATGTGATTGATGAATACAGGAAAAATTTATCCCGGTGAACAAGGAATCCATAACGTATCAGGGGAAGGACGTGACTCGTACAAATCACGTCCTTCCCCTGTTTACTTCCATCCATATCTATAGCCGGCCGGCTTCCAGTCCGCTATGCCTTTAAGCCATCATCGTTCCCAGCCCCGTCCGTATTATCCTTCATGGCCATGCGCTTTTGCGCAAGCTTCCGCATCAGTGCGAATTCATCATAAATACTCCACTCTTCCCGGAACATACCGTCTTTTATAATATGCTGCGATATACCGGAAATGACCACGTGGGCTCCTGTGGCAGGCCCATAGATGCCAAAGCCCTCATGGGTGCCGATTATATTCCATCTGGTGGCGCACCGGTATTCGTCCCGCTTTTCATCATAGAGATAGTATACATCCTCCACCTGCATGGCCAGATTGGGGAAGGCCTGGAACAGATTCAGCTGGTCCTGCAGGAAATCGCCTCTGCCCACCAATTCCCTGTCTGAAGGTCCATGGTATCTGTAATCAGGGGCATAATTATCCTTAAACTGATTGAACATTCTTCTGTTATAAATCTCATGATAGCTTTTTCTGATAAAATACTCTATATCGCTGTACCGCCCGTTATTATCTCCGAATTTGTCCGGAGCAAACTCGCCGTTCAGCCGTTCAATCTCTCCCCATGTGCCAGTGTCTGCCTTGGCGCTACCTCCCTTATTGGCTGTGGCCTCCAATACTTTCATGGGGTCGTACCCCAATTGCCTGATTAGGCTGATTTCGTTATATACCACCCACTCCTCCACAACACGGTCGCCTTTTACATAGCAGTTAGCCACTCCCCATACCACTACCTTCCTGCCGGTAGGCGGACCATAGATGGTGTGTCCCGTATTGTGGCCAATCCAGGTCCACCTCATGGAAGTATGGAAGCCTCCGTTTCCATCAGATGCCCAGATAACATCGTCAATATAATCCTTGATATCCGGATATCCGGCCAGCTTCATCACAGAGTTTGCGATGACCTGATCCCGGCCGTATGTCACACCATCCGATGTATGTACCAGGGCATTATGCTTATAATGGTCATATATCTTCCCCATCCCCTTATCATCCCATATGTCATAGGTATGGCGGATGATAAAATCCGCAGGGTCGCGCCATTTTCCAAATCCAGGCATGGGCACTTCCTGCTCCCTTGCCTTGCCGTCCTTCCACATAACTGTAATATCATCCTTCAACGGCACTGACAGCTGTCCCAGGGTTTCCTGGTATACATTCCCCCTGTAGCGGATGTTCCTGTCGCAATCCTCTTTTTTACCGCCGGTACCGGACTCCTTTTGCTCCCTTGAAGGCTCCCTCAGGATATCTTCTGCTTGTGCAGCCTGATTCTTTGTGTTCTTTACCTCACTCATATATCGTTCTCTCCTATCTCTCTGTTATTTCATCAGGCCAGGCAGCCAGGTAGACATCTGCGGTATGAATATTACAAATATCAGTCCAATTCCCATGGTCAGTATCCATGGCCAGATTTCCTTTACTATCTCCTCAAATGGCGCTTTGGATATCTGGGCCGCCACAAACAGGTTGCCTCCCACAGGAGGAGTTATGATTCCCAGTGTGGAATTAAATATAAACATGACCCCAAAATGGATAGGATCAATCCCATACTGTGTTGCAATCCCCAGTAAAATGGAACTCAGTATGACATTAATGGCAATACCGTCCAAGAACGTTCCAAGGAACAATACCAATGCGTTTAATATTATAAGGGCCACAATCTTTGACGAAACGCTTCCCAATATTAATGCAGCCAATTTTGTGGGTATTTCCTCCAGCGTCAGTATTTTACCGAATCCTGAGGACACGCCCAGGATAAACAGTATTGTACACGTAGTAATCACAGTTTTATAAAACATCTGGGGCAGCATTCTGGCCTCAAGCCCGCTGTTCCTCTTTAACAGGCCGTAAATCAGGCCGTAAACCACCGATACCACAGCTGCCTCTGTAGGCGTAAAAATCCCGGAATAGATACCCCCTAAAATGATGACCGGCATAATCAGGCTGAATTTCGCCTCCCACATGGTCCTCAGTTTCCGGCGCAAAGGAATGGGGTCGTTTCCTGAACAGATATTATGCTTTTTGCCGTAAATATGGCAATATACCAGGAAACAGCAGCCAATGAATAATCCCGGCAGAATCTCTGCCGTAAACAGCTTGGAGATAGACACATTGTTCAGGCTCCCGAATACAACCAGTCCCATGCTGGGAGGAATCATCTGGCCGCAGCAGCCTGCCGTGGCAATGAGTGCCGCCGCCGCTCCCTGGCTCAGCCCCTGCTTTCGCAGCTCCGGCAGGGCAATCAGGCCAATGGCAGCTATGGTGGCATAGGCGGAACCGGAGATTGCGCCAAAGGCCATGCAGGCCAGAACCGTTACCATCATGATTCCGCCCTTCAGCCTGCCCACCCATACATTAGCGGCTTTAAACAAACCTTCTGAGATTCCTGCCTCTGACATAATCTGTCCTGCCAGCACAAAAAAGGGAACCGCTGTCAGTGTAAAGGAATCAACACTGTTGGCCATGGCGCGCACAAAATAGGACAGGGATATGATATTGCTTGTAAAAACAGAGCCCAATACCCCAATGCCTATGGCAAAGCCAATGGGTACTCCCAAGAAAGCCAGTCCCAGGAACAGAACAAACAAAACAGCAACTGACATCACGCTCCCCCCTTTTCTTCCTCAATTTTGTCCGCCTCAATTCCCCCCTGGCGAATCTGTCCCGCAATCTTTACCGTACACTGGACCAGCCTTAGACACACCAGCAGAAATCCCAGGGGCATAACAAGATAAAGGAGCCACATTGGTATGGGCAGGGACACGGCGGTCTGCCCTCCCTGGCGGATGATACTCAACAATTTATATCCTTCAATCATACAGATAACGGAAAAACCAAAACATAAGATGTTACATAAAATATCCAGATACAGTCTCAGGCCCGGCCTGAGTAAGGAACGCACAAATGTTATCCTTATATGTTCCCCTGTCTTTACCGCATACCCTATGGAGATGAACACCATCCATACAAACATGTACCTGGTCATCTCTTCTGTCCATGGAAACGGAGTTGAAAACAGGTACCGCCCCACTATCTGAAGTGTTGTAAAAACAACCATAAGGGCCAGGAACACAGCGCCTATAAAAACTTCCAGCTTGTCGTCCACCCATTGAATCACTTTTTTCACGCTCTTTTTCACATCCTTCCGTCCTTATAAAGCAGTCATCAGTTCCTGAATGTCTCCAGTATCTCTTTGCCGCACATTTCTTCCACTTTAGGCTCGGTCGCCGCCACCATAGCTTTCTTGATTTCCGCCCTGGCCTCATCGGTCAGCTCCGTATAGAGAATCTTGCCTTGTTCCTGAAGCTCTTTAATCTTCTGTACGGAATCCTCCTCCTCCTTCATGGCAATCTTCCACTCCTCCTCTGCTGCCCCGGCGATTGCCTTATCATATGCAGCTCTCTGTTCTTCAGAAAAAGAATTATATTTGGCGGAAGAGATCAGTATTACATTGATGGAATAACTGTGATTGGTATCGGTAGCGTACTTCAGTACATCTATAAGCCCCTGCTGGATGATAGGCATTTTTGATGAAACCAGACCGTCTACCGTGCCTTGCTGAAGACCTGTATACAGCTCATTCCATGCCATAGGTGTAGGGATACATCCCAGTGCTTCCAGCTCCGCAATGTTAATGGGATTCTCCGGCGCCCTGCTCTTAATTCCCTGGAAATCCGCCAGAGTGTTCACTTCTCTTACATTATTCCAGAATATCCTTCCTGAGCTTCCAAAGAAAGCAGCCACTTTGACGCCCATATTTTTATCGTCAGCAGCCTTTTTCAGCAAATCCCCCTGCTCTCCGTCCAGCTTCGCCTTGGCATCCTTTAAATCATCGAACAGGTAGTCCGCGTTAAATACATAAAACTCCTTAATATTCGGCGCAAACTGTAGCTCTGCCACAGAAGTCATATCAATCTCTCCCAGGGTAACGGCCTCGATACTGTCGCGGTCGGATCCCACTACCTGCGCATTAGGAAATATTTTGACCTCAATTCCCACGTCCTCCCCTTCAATAATTTCCTTAAACTTCAGAAACCCCTGATGGGTGGCCTCTTTTTCATTTGCCTGATGGGCAATTCTGATTTCCAGCTTGGATGATTCAGCGCCGGACGGCGAGGGAGCGTCTTCCCCGCTTCCCTGCTCTTGCTTTGCAGCAGCTGGTTTCTCTGTACCGCAGCCCGTTAACGCGAGAGCTAATCCTACCAGACTGATTGTTATAACCTTTTTCATTGTTTTTTTCATTTTAAACCCCTTTCTCCATCAACACATTTACGATTATTTGCTTCACTGATTCCCCAATTACCGGTTTGACCTTCCCTTATCCCTCCCTTCCCATCAGGTTTAATCAGAATATATCTGCGGAAAATGAATACGTAGTCATTTTCCTGTAAAATAAATGATTGACATTTAATGTCTGTCAATCATCCATTTGTTCTAATGACGGACAGTATTCCTCACAATCAGCTGCATAGGAACCGCTACCGTCTCTGGGGGCATCTCCGGATTCTCCATATTCTCTATCAGGACCCGGACAGCCTCTTTGCACAGAATGTCATTCTGCTGCTGCAGTACAGTGAGGGAATACGACCTTAAAGATGCTGCAAACGTATCATCTAATCCCATAATAGAATAATCTTCACCCGGCACATACTTATACTTTAACCGTCCGCAGTCCATGACTCCCAGAGCCATCAGGTCATTGGCGCAGAAGATTGCCTCCACAGGCAGTCCCGAGGCAAATATACGGTCGCCTGCCCGATAGCCGGACTCATACGAATAATCGCCTGCCTGTATCATACACTGGGTTATACCGCATTGTTTAAGGCCGCCCAGAAAACCTTCCTGGCGCTCATCGTGATTCAGATAACAGCTTTCCTCCGCGGAAACATATGCAAATTCCCGCATCCCTAATCCATGCAAAAATCTCGCCGCCCTCTCCCCGGCCCCGTAATTGTCGGAATATACCATATTAATATCCGTATTAGGACTGTATACATTGAGAAGGACAAGAGGTATTCCCTTCTTTTTCCACTCCCCGGATATCTTATGGGTCAGGGCCGATGAGGTGATGATGATACCGTCCACACAGTACTCCAAAAGCCGTCTGAGTATCTGATTGATGTCACTGTCCGGAGCCGTGTTGAACACCATTACTCTCAGCCCATATTCCTGGAGAAGATTGGTAAGGATATTAAGCAGGCCATAGTAGTACACGTTATATGTATCAGACAACACAACTCCGATTATCCCGGTCCGGTTGGAGTTAAGACCTCTGGCCAGTGCATTGGGACTATATCCAAGCTCTTCAGCAGCCTTCAGCACCTTTTCCCTGGTCTTATGGCTTATCCTGTCATTCCACTTTTCATTAAAGACCCTGGATACAGAAGACTGGGATACCCCGGCTCTCTTTGCCACATCAAACGAAGAAATGCTTTTTATCATTCTTTTATCTATCATATAACCACCTATACCGCGATTGATTACGTCGTCATATTTTATGACTACGCAATCATTTATATCTTATATATACACTCCCCGTTTAATAATGTCAATATTAAATTTTATTTTTTTCATTTTTTTGTCTACATTTCACATATCAAACCGCCAAAAATTAGCGGTTTTTTTGTTTTTCTTTTTCCCAGGCTTCTAACTTCTCCGTCCAGACTCATATTTTTAATAAACGCTCCACGTCCGCTTCGATTCCCAGGCAGTCATCCGCTGTCTCCATGCCGTACTCCACTACCAGGTCAGCCTGAGGGGTATATTCCCCGGCCCATGCCATGAAGCTGTCAAAATCCAGGGTTCCGTCCCCAATCCGTCTGTGGCTGTCGTGAACTCCGTCATTATTGTGAAGATGGTATGCCAGAATCTGCCCTTTCAGGCATTCCATAACGCTGCGCAGGTCCCAGCCATTGGCATGGGCATGGCCGATGTCTATGAGTACCGGGTATCCTTCCGCCCGGCACAGGGAGACAAAGCCGCTCTCATCTAACAGCATATTGTTCCGGTCCATGACCCCCGCATTCTCCACGGCCACCGGTATTCCCAGGGGACGAAACAGTTCTTCCACCCTGCGGTAATTGGCGCAGGAATCCCGCAGCATCCTCTCCTCATCCCTGACAACACAGTTGTTGTGATGAAAAACCATATAGCGGCTGTTAAGCCTCTCTGAGTAGCGGAGGGTCTGGCCCACCAGTTCCATGGTGTACTCATACTCCGGGGTTCCCTGGGGCGCCGAGTGCTCCGCCTTGTAATAGGGGCCGTGAAAGCTGATGGGAACATGTTTTAACATGTCCATGCTCTCCTCAAGGAGAGAGGCGAATACCTGCCGGTGGAACATGGGAAATACTTCCACTCCCACCTGTCCCTTCCATTTTTTCACATAGGACAGAATCCGCTTAAACTCCTCCGCCTTATACATATTGGTACTGATGAGCAAAGCCATGGCCGTTCTCTCCCTTCTTACTGGCACCTTTTTGGAGTATATACGGCTCCCTGGCAGCCCTTAGCTGCTCCGGATAGCCCAGGGACACCTGGGTGGCCCTGTCAAAGAGATGGATTCTGTCAAAATCCGGCTGGATATATACGCTCTCTCCCGGAGCAGGGACATCCCCCTCGCTTACAGCAATAATTTCCATATTGTCCACCTGCACATATACGCCGTACCGGTTGCCGTAATCCTCCACGTACTTGACGGTTCCCTCCAGGGTATTTTCCTGGCGCCTGCGGTGCAAAATCATGTGTTCCGGGCGTATTCCCAGGAACAGACGGCCGGATTCGTTGCGGGAGGCCAATCCTGACCACATGTCCGGCAGCCAGACCACCTGTCTGCCGATCACCAGCGTTCCCCTGGTATAGGATGCCTCCACAATATTCATGGAGGGGGATCCGATGAATTTTGCAGTAAATACATTGGCAGGGCGGTTGTATACATTGGCAGGGGTGTCCAGCATCTGCATTTTCCCCTCATGCATCAGAGCAATGCGCTGTCCCACGGTCATGGCCTCAATCTGGTCATGGGTCACATAAATAAGGGTCTGATGGTACATCTCATGGATTTTCACCAGCTCCTTCCTGGCCCGCAGCCTCAGCTGGGCATCCAGGTTGGAAAGCGGTTCGTCTAAAAGGAAATAATCCGAGCGCTTCACCACTGCCCTGGCCAGCGCCACCCTCTGGCGCTGGCCGCCGGAAAGATCCTTTGGCCTGCGCTCCTCCAGCCCTTTCAGGTCCAGCATATCCAGAACCTCCGAAAGCCTGGTCTTTATCTCCGCGGGATCCATTTTGTGGGCCTTTAGGCCGTAAACGATATTGCTTTGCACCGTCATATGAGGAAACAGGGCATAGTTTTGAAATACCATGGACACATTCCTCTCCCCGCAGGGAACATCGTTTACCAGACGGCCGTCCATATAGAGATTTCCCCCGCTGAGCCTCTCCAGGCCCGCAATCATCCGCAGGGTGGTGGATTTGCCGCAGCCGGAAGGTCCCAGCAGAATCAGGCGCTCTCCTTCCCTGATTTCCATGTTTAAATCCTTTACGATTACATTTTTGTCATAAGCTTTCACTACATGGTCAAATACTATGTTTTTCATTGATTTCTCCTTATTTGATTCCCTTGGCCGCCAACTCCCTAACCCTTGATTCCCGACATGGCAAAGGTATTGATGATATAGCGCTGGAACAGGATATACAATGCCAGCGGAATCACCATGGTCATGACAGAAACAGCCATTGCTATGGTAAACTCCGTTCCCCCCTCCGCGCTTATGTACATCTGCAGGGCCAGGGACAGGGTATAATTCTCCTTGCTTTTCAGTATAAGAACAGGCCACACATACTCGTTCCAGGAATTGATGAAAAAGATGATTCCCGTGGAAATGATGGAGGGCCGTACTAACGGGATGATGATATCCCTCATGATTTTCAGATTCTTCACATTCTCCATCCTGGCCGCCTCGATAAGAGCCCTGGGGATTCCCCGCATGGACTGGCGCAGGAGAAAGATTCCCAGCACATCAGCCAGCTGGGGCAGGGCCACGCCCCATATCTTGTCGCTGAGGCCGATTTTGGAAATCATCAGATAGTTGGGAATCATGGTAACGGTAAACGGTATGAACATGGTGGCCAGCATGATAAAGTACAGGATTCCCTTGCCCCTAAAATCAAAATACACAAAGGAATAGGCTGCAAACAGGCTGGTAACGGTCTTAAAAGCAGTTACAGTGGCAGCAATTAAAAAGGTATTCATGGTAATTCTTAAGAAGGGGAGCTTGCTGAATACATGGATGTAATTCTGCACCGTGGGCCTGGCCGGAATAATCTGAAACACCGTATTAAAGGCATCCTGCATGGTCTTAAAGGAATTTGACACCGCAAATACAATGGGCATCAGGATAAGGAACACAGCACACAGAAGAAGCAGGTGCCATCCCGGCTGCATTTCTTTAATTTTCATAGTATACCCCCTTTTCCACAAACCGGAATTCCAGAAGCAGCAGTACAATAAACAGCACCATGGTAATCACTGAAACAGCTGATGATGTGCCTGTGCGGTACAGGGTAAATGCCTCATGGTAGGACATGTATATCAGGTTGGAGCTGGCGTAGTTGGGACCGCCCTGGGTTACCACCTTGATGGGTGTAAACACATACTGAAGCCCCTGTACAATGGTGGTGATAAACACGTAGATTCCAGTGGCCGAGCTCATAGGAACCACCATGTCGCGGAAGATTTTCCACAGGGGAATATTGTCCAGTCTGGCCGCCTCAACGACCTCCTGGGATACCCCGGACACACCTGCCAGTATGATGATAAAATTATAGCCGAACACCTTCCAGGAGGTGATTATGCTCAGTACAGCGATGACCCACCCCTCGGCCTTGGACCAGAAGGGAAGGGCCAGGCCAAAGTACTTTAACACAAGGGCCACAGGGCCGGAAATGGGGTTCAGAATCCAGATATAAAGAATGGATCCCACCACCAGGGATATGACACTGGGCAGGAAAAACACAGCTTTATAAAAGCCCTGTCCCCTCTTAATCACCGCTGACAGGATGAAGGAAAGGATGTAGGGCAGCACAAAATTCAGCACCAGCAGTACAAGGATATACACCGCCGTATTTCCCGCAATCTTCCAGGAATTCGGGTCCCTGAAAATGGCTGCATAGTTAGCCAGCCCCACAAACTTTTTCACCGGTTTTACCATATTCCACTCAAAAAAACTGAGATAGACCGTATAAAACAGGGGATAAAACATGAATACCGCAAACACAGCCAGCGATGGCACAAGAAACAGATATCCCAGCAGTGTCTGCTTTTTTTCTTCCTGATTCAATCTGATTTTACCTCCATAAAGGGGCAGGTATCCCCATGTCCCCGGGGATACCCGCTCCAATCTATTGTAAGCAGCTGTATTTCAGCCGGTTACTGTACTGCCAGCAGCTGGTTGATGGCATCCTGTGCTGCCTTCATGCCCTGTTCTGCCGTCACCTGCCCGCCCAGAATCTGGTCCCTCATATCTAAGAGCATCTGCTCTGCCTGCAGGCCGGCGTCTCCCGGAAACGCTGTCCACGGAACCACTCCGTCCATCTGCTGGATGGCTGCGTTCATCATCTTGTTCTCTGCCAGGAATGTCTTAAGCCCGTTCTCAGCCCCGGCCACATCCTTTCTGGGAGGCACATAACCGGTTCCCTCTGTCCAGGCTGCCATGGACTCCACGCTGTAGAGGAACTTCTCAAATTCCCATGCCGCCTCAATCTGGTCATCGCCCTGAGCCGTAATAGCCAGGAAGCATCCTCCTGCCGGAACCATGCGCTCCTTGTCTTTCCACAGGGGGGATTTTACGGTTGCCACGTCAAACTGCGCGCCCTTCTGCACGGAAGCCCTTCTGGCAATGGTGGTGTATAACATGGCGCAGTTGCCGTCAATAAAGCTCTGACACCCTTCCTCCCAGGAGATATGTAAAGCGGTCTGGTCCTTCACCATATCGGCTATCAGCTGCATGGCTTCAATTCCATCCTCCGTGGCAAAGGAGGCCTCTTTTTTGCCCTCCGCGTTGGTGGTCAGCATCTTAGCGCCGCTGCTTTCAATCAGTCCCTGCTGTGCCCAGAAATCCGCGGGCTCCTGCATATAAAAACCGTACTTTCCTGTCTTTTCCTTGATGGTCTTTGCAAACTCGCTGACCTCCTGCCAGGTAGCCGGGCCGTCCTCCGCAAGTCCTGCCTCCCTTAAGATGTCCTTGTTGATGTAGAGAACCGGATTACTCAGGGAATAGGGGATGCCCACCTGGGAACCCTGGCTGTTTACAGCCAGCTCAAGGACATTGGGAAGAAATTTGTCCTGAAGGAAACCCGCATCCTCCTTGTCAAACCTGTCTATGGCATCCTGAGGGGACACATAGGAAAAGTTATTGGAAAAATAATCCAGAAATGCCCAGCCAATCTGCACCAACGCCGGAGAATTGCCTGCTGCCGCCTCTGCCTGGAGGTTCTGCATCAGTCCCTTATACATGTCCGGGTTGTATTTTGCCACTACCTGGATGTGGTCGTTGCTTTCGTTAAACTGCTTAACCAGCTCGTCTACCACCAATCCTCCCTGTGTTTCCGCATTACAGTGCCAGTATTCGATTACTGTTTTTTCTCCGGAGGAGCTGTCTCCCCCGGTCCCGGACCCTGTACCGGTATCTGTACTGGTATCTGTATTAGTGTCTGTGCCGGCCTCTGCCCCGCTTCCGGTCTGGTTTACCGCTGCTGTGCCGGTCTGCGCATTGGCTGCACCCGCGTTATCCCGGGCTTTGCTGCCTGACGCTGCACCGCAGCCGGATAAAACTGCCATTGAAGCTGACACTGAAACTGCCATGGCCAATGCCATCAAAGATTTTACACTTCTTCTCATTACTCCATTTCCTCCTAATCATTCCGTTGTATGTTTTATCTTAAAGATTGAATGTAAATTCCGGAAGATAAAATCTGTAAAATCTTTGCAAGGAATTGGAAAAGTACAAAAATAAAGCACGGACCTAATCTTTTGTCCGTGCTTTCATCCATACATATACTGTATCAATTTATCCGCCCGCCGTAGGGGCATGCCTTAAATTCCTGAATCCGGGCCATCCATCTACAATGTGACTCCCTGCTTAAAGATAGCCAAATCATGAAAACCGGCTTCCTCTGACTTAACCTTTTCCCCGGAAGCCACCCTGAGAACATATTGGAACAATTCCATGGCCACCTGGTCCTTCGTTTTTGTCTCCACCATTTCGCCGGCATTAAAGTCGATCCATCCGGCCTTGTATCCGGCCAGCTTTGAATTGGAGGAAATCTTCATGGTGGGAACCAGGGTCGCAAAGGGCGTGCCCCTTCCCGTTGTAAAAAGTACAATCTGGGCGCCGGATACTGCCAGGGCCGTGGCCGCTACCAGGTCATTGCCCGGAGCGGACAGCAGGTTAAGGCCCTTCTCCCTGACGCGTTCGCCGTACTCCAGCACACCGCACACAGGTGAGGAACCGGACTTCTGGGTGCAACCAAGAGACTTATCCTCCAGGGTGGAGATACCCCCCTTTTTATTGCCCGGGGATGGATTTTCATAGATAGTCTGGTTGTGGCTGGTGAAATATTCCTTGAAGCCATTGATGAGCTTCACAGTCCTGGCAAATGTCTCCTCATCCCGGCACCGGTTCATCAGAATGGTTTCAGCGCCAAACATCTCCGGCACCTCGGTGAGAATCGTGGTCCCGCCCTTGGATATAAGTATATCGGAAAATGCACCCACCGCCGGATTGGCCGTGATTCCCGACAGCCCGTCGGAGCCGCCGCACTTCATGCCGATGATCAGCTGAGACGCGTCACATTCCACCCTGACATCCCCGGAAGCCTTCTCATACAGCTGTCCCAGAAGCTCCATGGCAGCTTCCATCTCATCCTCACAGTCCTGGCATTGGAGGAATTTCACCCGTTCCGGGTCATACTCACCGATATAGTCCATCAGAACCGGTATATTGCAGTTTTCACAGCCCAGTCCCAGAACCAGCACACCGCCCGCGTTGGGATGATGGATGATGTCGGCCAGCACCTTCCTGGTATTCTCCTGATCCTCCCCCATCTGGGAGCATCCGTAGGGATGGGCAAACGCCACGATATCCTCCACGTTTCCCAGCATAAAACGGCGCTTTGCCTCCTGCTCCATTGCCCTGGCCACTGAATTCACGCAACCTACGGTGGGAAGAATCCACAGTTCATTGCGCACTCCGCATCCTCCGTTCCCCCGCTTATATCCCATAAAGCTGGATGGGGATGACTTGGGAAGTTCCTTTATCTGAGGCTCGTATTGATACTCCAGCACATCGCCCAGGGCAGTACGTACATTATGGATATGCACCCAGTCCCCGGGATTAATCTGCCGGGAGGCATATCCGATGTGGCAGCCGTATTTGACCACGGGCGCGCCCTCCGGTATTTGGCAGACTGCAAACTTATGTCCCTGGGGAATATCCTCATTTAAAACCACTGTATATGGGTCTGCCGCAACTGTACTTCCTTTGGACAGCGGCTTTAACGCCACCGCCACCGTATCTTCCCTGTTGATTTTTATAAACTCCTGCATATAACTCTTCCTCCGGGCCGCACATATCATTTATGCCTGACAGGCATCTACTCCGATTCACTCAGAACCGCGTCGTACGCCTTGTCCATACCTTCTGTCTCAATCAATTCATACCACTTCTTTACATCAGCGAGAAGGGGGCTTAAATCCTGTCCCCAGTAATCTTCCCTCTTTAAAATATCCTCCACCGGAGCTGTTTTCATGAAATCCATGATTTCCTGGCTGTCATTGGCATCATCGGTGCGGTAAAATGCCATGAGAGCTGCCAGAGAAAAAGTAAGCCCCTGGGGACAAGAACCAAACATATCCCTGTATTCCAGTATGGTGGGAAGCACCCTTGCCCGGAATTTGGACACAGAGTTAAGCGCAATAGAGAGGAGCATATGCCTGATAAAGGGGTTGGAGAACCGTTCCAGCACTGCCTCTCCGAATTTCCGGTTATCTTCTGTATCGCCAATGGCCGGTATAATTTCCCTGAAGATGCATTTGCGCAAGAGGGCGGACACCTTTTCATCCTTCAGGCACTCTCCCACCGTCTTAAGTCCGTATAAATAGGCTCCCAGCACCATGGAGGTATGGGCTCCGTTCAGGATACGCACCTTCCTCTTTTTATACGGGTCCACATTGTCGGTCCAGACCACATGAAAGCCTGCCTTTTGTAACGGAAGCTCATCCTCATGGCTTCCCTGGATGACCCACAGGTGGAATATCTCAGCCGTATCCATCATATTGTCCTGTTCGCCAATCCTCCGGCAGAGCTCCTCATGCTCATCCCTGGGAAATCCTGTGACAATGCGGTCCACCAGTGTGGAACAGAAATCATTTTCCCGTACAAGCCATGTCTCAAATTCCTCTCCCAGCTCCCACTGTTTTGCGTAACGGAGACAGCATTTTTCCAGCTCCTCGCCGTTGTGGTCAATCAGCTCACAGGAGAGAATAATGAAACCTTTAAGCCCCAGCCGGAACCGCTTATATAAAAGCTGGGTCAGCTTGCCGGGAAATGACCTGGCCGGCGCATCTGTAAATTGGTTGGAATCCACATACTCGATTCCCGCTTCCGTGGTATTTGACACAATAAAGCGGAAATCCGGGTTCTCGGCCAGCTTCATGTAGGCTTCAAAATCATCATAGGGATTCACGCACCTGGATATGATGTCAATATGGGTGTGCTCATCCACCACCTGCCCGTTATCAATGCCTCTGAGGAACAGGTTGTACTCACATCCCTGCTGCTCCAGTACGCTGCACATCCCTTTTTCAATCGGCTGGACTATGACCACAGAGCCGTCAAACAGCCCTTTGTCCTGCATCTTCTGGAAAAAATAGTCTGCAAAGCCTCTGAGGAATCCGCCTTCGCCAAATTGGATTACTGTTTCTTTTCTCATCTTATTTTCCTCTTTTCTTCACTCAATTCCCAGTAAAATCTATAACCACCTTTAACATATCTCCAGGATTATGTGCAAAATCATAAAATGCTTTAGCCCCATCTTCAAATTTGTATACGTTAGTAATGATATTCTCAATGGGTGTCTTTCCGCCTTTAACCAAGTCAATTAATTCTACGAAATCCTTTTTCAAAGCATTTCTTGAACCAAATACATTAAGTTCCTTTTTCTGCAGTAATGTAAAATTAAAATCCAGATTCTTTTTTCCCACACCAATGACAACCACCTTGCCGCCAAAGCACGCTGCATCTATACAATTCTGAAAGGTGGAAGGAAGTCCAACTGCCTCAATCGTTGTATCAAACCCGTTTCCGCCCGTAATGTCATTTACCGCTTTTTCAAAATTCTCAGGAGAGTCGTTCAGAATTGTGCCATCCACGCCAAAAGCCTTCGCCATCTCTAACTTACCCTCAGAAACATCCGATATATAAACAAGGGCGCCTTTTGCTTTTGCAGCAACGGCAGCAAGGACTCCTATGGTTCCTGCTCCAATTACAAGCACTTTTTCTCCGGTTCCCACCTCTGCCCGGCTGACGCCGTGATAACTGATACAAAAGGGTTCAATCACTGCAAGAAGCATAGGGTCAATACCTTTTCCATCATATACCCGTTCCGCGGGCATTGTTATATATTCCTGGAATGCGCCATCGCGCTGGCATCCCATGGTCTGGTTGTCCATACACGCATTTACAATTCCATTTTTACAGGAATAGCAGTGCCCGCAGTTAAAGTAGGGATTACAGGTTACAATCATTCCCGGCCGCAGCCCCTGTTCATTATTCTCGTCTGCCTCAATGATTTCCGCTGAAAATTCATGGCCGGGAATCCTCGGATAATCAAAGTATGCAAATGTCCCCTTGTATGAACCCAAGTCGCTTCCGCAAATACCCCCGTAAAGCAGTTTTAATAATACCTCGCCCTTCTTCCTCACAGGTTTATCTACTTCTGTAAATTCTACCTGTCCGGGCTCTTTTATATACATCGCCTTCATATTTCCCTCCTTGTTGGATTGATATTTGTAATTAAAGCGGGTAAACATCTTTTGCATTTTTGTACATCACCTGTCCTAATTCCAAATCCGAAAAGATATTTCCCTCATATAAGTAGCGCCATAAATTCTCATAGCTATCCCTGGTCAGAGGACTGGGGACATCTGTTCCCCATACAAGTTTCTCAGCTCCCACAATCCGCTTGGCAAGTTTTACAAATTCCTGTCCTGTAGGATACGGATATGTTTCAGGAGCTACATTCCACGGCACTGCAGCCAGGTCAAACCAGACATTGGGAAGCGCTAACATGTGCAGTCCCTCGTCAAGCATTTTATAATCACCCAAAACAGGTGCCAGAAGATGGCAGATCAAGATTTTCATATCAGGATGTCTTTTTGCTATCTTTGCCACTGCCTCCGGCTGAAAACTGGGCATCCCGGGACTGCCTATATCGAGAACTAACGTTGCCCCTGCTTCGGCAATCATTTCGAACGATTCACGAAATACATCTCCGTCAATTCTGAAATCATCATGATATCCCATGAGTCCGCCTCCGGATGAGGTCTCAAATTTGACAATCCTGAACCCCTTTTCGTGGATAAAGCGGTGCAGCAGATATTCAGCTTCTTTGCAAAATGGGTCACATGTAGCTGCCGGTACAAACAAATCCGGATAACGTCTGGCTGATTCAAGGACATATTCATTTTGAAACCCATAGAAGCTTCCCTGTAATAACACCGCACGTTCAACATGATTCTCCCGCAATAATGCGGCTAATGTATCCGCTGTAAAAGACCGTTCCCCCAACCCCGGCGGTATCATCTCTATCTCATCACCATTCGCCCATCGCGCCTTACCGCCTCCAATGGGACGTAATTCACCGCGGGGACCAAATCCGCAAAGTTGCTCAAACACATGTGTATGCGCATCAATCAGCTTCATTGCCATAAAGCCACCTTTCTGTTATATAGGCTTAACCGACCCTTCCTTGCGGTTAAAGATTCTGGTCAATACACCCGAACGTTTCAAACCACTATTCTTATACCGCCCATAAGCATCTGCCGCAACAGCTACAATAATTACAATCCCTTTAACAACACTGTGATACGTTGATGGTACCCCCAACAGACGTAAACCGTTGTTAATCATTCCAACCAAAAGAGCTCCAAACATGGCTCCCTGCAGTGACCCCTCACCTCCCATAAGGCTGGTGCCGCCTACTACAATAGCTGTAAGTACATCATTCTCGTATCCCTGGGCTGCCTTTGCAATTGCCTGCTGATTCATACTGGCCAGAACAATACCTGCTAAAGCCGCAGTAAAACCCGAAATAGCATATGATACAGTGGTTATTCGTCTGGAAGATACACCAGAAAGATTGCTGGCCTCCTTATTACCGCCAACCGCATAAACCTGGCGTCCAAAGGTAGTCCGGTTAAGCAGCCAAAAGCTGATTAATGCCACAATCACCAATATGCAAACCGAAAAAGGTATACCAAAAAGTCTTCCCCCTCCAAGAAATGTAAACGCAGCCGGTTCCAGACAGCTGATAACCTGATTTCCGGTCAAAAGCTGTGCTATTCCATAAATAATATTTTGACTGGCAAGCGTAATCAGAAAAGGCGGAACATTAAAATTTGAGACAATCGCGCCATGAGCGATACCGGCCATTACACCTGCCGCAAGTCCGAATAAAATACCTAATATGACACCTGTAAAACTATAGTCCATTTTAACAATAGTCAATACAACACAGGCTCCGCTCATTGCTGCGGTTGCCCCCACTGCAAGGTCAATACCTCCCAGCAAAATGGGGTAGATTGTACCGCAGACCATCACACCATATATAGAAATTGCAAGCAGTATACTTTTAAAATTTCCAAGTGTCAAAAAAATTCCCGGATTCATCAACGTAAGCACAAACATGACCACAAGTAGAATCAACGGTTTCTGAAAGCGGCTGGTCAGAGCTTTATAATTCTTATGTCTGCTCATGTATTCTTTTCCTCCTTTTTTGCAGTATCAATGCCGGACGCAGCCATTAATACATCCTCCTGTGTAATGACACCGCTGTCAAACTCTTTCTGGATATGCCCCTTACGAAATACCAGAATACGATGGGAAACCCGCAGCAGTTCCTGCAAATCTGAAGAAACCAAGAGAATGGATACTCCCTGTTCAGCAAGGTTATCAAGAATCTTATATATTTCATCCTTTGCTCCAATATCAATACCTGCTGTAGGTTCGTCAATCAGAAGGACCCGCAGATCACGTGCCAGCCACTTTCCAATGACTACCTTCTGCTGATTTCCTCCAGAAAGGTTGCCCACAGGAAGCTGTGAATCAGCCGGCCTGATATCCAGCTTTCCCACAGCATCTATACCCAGCTTTTTTTCCTCTGCCCTGTTCACATTTGATGCTTTACTCAAGAAGTCATAGTTTGGTACGGCAATATTGCGTTCAATTGACAAAAGCGGTATAAATCCCTGATTGCGTCTATCTTCCGGAACCAATCCGAACCCTCTTGCTATTGTCTCAGAAACACGGCATGGCAGCTTCTTTCCCTGGAAAAGGATCTCCCCTCCATCATAGGAATCCGCACCAAATATACAGCGCAGAACTTCGGTCCTGCCCGCACCGACCAAGCCTCCAATACCCAGAATCTCCCCTCTGTGAAGTGTAAAACTAATATCGGAAAATGTACCTTTTCGGCAGAGAGACCGTACTTCAAGCACTGGCTCCATTTTACTGCGATGCAGGCATCGGGAGGCAGTTGCCTCACTGAGTTCCTTACCAATCATCATTTTGATGACATCCGGAGGATTAATCTGCGCCTTTTCAAGTACAGCAACCTTCCTGCCGTCACGCAATACGGTCAAACGGTCAGCCAGACGGAATACCTCCTCCAACCTATGAGAAATATAAAGAATGGACACCCCTTTTTCTCTCAGTTGATTGATAATTCCAAATAAAGCCTCTGATTCTTTACTTGAGAGTGAAGCTGTTGGTTCGTCCATAATAATCAGTGATGAGTCCTCAGACAGGGCCTTCAAAATCTCCACTGTCTGCCGTTGTGCAATGGAGAGCGTCTCCACAATTGCGTCTGGCTGGAGATTAAAATCATAATAGCGGATTAAATCACTTACTTTTTTCTTCATTTCCCGTATTTTAAGGAATCCCCAGCCGCTTTTTTCCTTGCCAAGCATTACATTCTGCATAACACTTAATGTTGGAATCAGACTGAGTTCCTGATAGATTACGCCAATCCCCAGCTTCTGTGCATCACTCCGGGAATTAATCTCACAAGCCTTGCCTGAGAAAGTAATGGAGCCTCCATCCTTTGGATAAACCCCTGTCAAAATCTTAATCAATGTAGATTTCCCTGCACCATTTTCCCCCATTAAAGCATGCACTTCACCTCGGGCGACTTCCATATCCACTTTCTTCAGTACCTGAACATCTCCAAACTTTTTTTCTATCGCATTCATAGAAAGCAGGATTTCTCTCTCACTCATACAGCAGCCTTCCTTTCCTCCTCCAGAGCTTTGCGACGGACCAATTTCTCCTCCATATATTTGTTATAAACCGAGTCAAATATAATCATGGCCACAATAACTGCACCCTTGATTATCAGCTGAACCGCTGTAGGAAGATTATATTTATAGATACCATTGGTTAACACCATCATAAACAGAGTTCCAATCACAGTACCGAATATATCACCACGGCCTCCGCTGAAGGCACATCCGCCTACTACCACCGCTGCAATAACATCAAATTCAAGGCCAATGCCTGTCTCAGGGGTCGCGGAACGAATCTTACCCATTAAAAATATTGCAGAAATGCTGCAGCACAGGCCTGTCAGAGTGAATACGGCCCGTTTAATCCTTCCAAAATGTGCGCGCCCAACATTTTTGGCAAAAATTCTCAACATTTTTGGCAAAATATTTTGGGAAAACGGGAGCCTGAAATAGTTCT